>JBBDSY010000068.1:0-118158 GCA_040904705.1 Nitrospirales bacterium
GTGTGTATGGTATCGACGTCAGAGGGGCAAGGAGTCCTCAATTCCTTGCGGGAGTCTGAGTGGATCATGAAAAATGATTTTTTCAGCAAGCCCTAATTAGTATTAACCTTTTCCTGACTACCTAGGTGAAAATTCTCAACATAAGATTTTTCATCTGTTCTTCCATAAACACAATCTTGCAGGATGTTCAAAAATGGTCGTCCAGCAAGGCCGCAGGCGGTTTGACGCGCGGAGCATACGTTGAGTACGTGAGCACGACAAATCACCGAGAACGCCGCTGGCGGCCTTTTTCAAAATCCTGCTAGTGACTATGGCCATCACCTTCATGGGTATGCCCATGATCCAGTTCTTCTTTGGTCGCTTCCCGCACACTCACGACTTTTACATCAAAATTGAGCGCGACACCGGCTAGGGGATGATTGATATCGATCGTGACGTTATCACCCTCAACTTTGGTCACTATAATATGCTGGGAACTGCCGTCCGGCGCCTGCGCTTCAAACGCCATTCCCACTTCTACGACATCGACTCCCTCAAAGGCGGCGCGTTCGATCGTCTTCACCCCGTTCGGAATGACCTCTCCATAGGCTTCGGCCGGTTCAACCCTGACCTTCAACGCATCGCCCTCTCCTTTTCCCTCTAAGGCTTTTTCTAAGCCTGGCACAATATTTCCCGAACCATGTAAATACATCATAGGTTTCGAACCATCGGAACTATCCAACACCTTTCCAGCATCATCCTTGAGTGTATAATTGACGCTGACTACCGAATTTTTACTAATTACTAAAGACATGATCTTCTTTTCCTTTCATCGAGCATTTGAAATGTAAAAAATTGTGATGCAATTGCGCACACTGTCTCCTCACCACCACTCCGTAAATTTTGATCGCGGCCAGGGCTTGTCCATCCATGACGTGTCCGGCAGCGGTAAGGTAGAGGCTTCTTGAACGGTCAACCATCCCCCAGGTATTTCAAAATGGGATGTGGTTCCCCGTCCGGTTATCCAGCTCACTTTCTTGGCTTGCTCGCTAGCCAAGGCGACATCCAACGTTAACCGGCAATCCTGGGCCACATAATCCAGCACGGTTTGGCATTCGCCCTCTTTCCACAGCTTCGGAGCCACAGACCCATCCACATTGGCGGGTTTACTCACGCCGATGGCCTTCGCCGCCGCATTGAGCTTAATAGGGAACCCTTTTCCACAGAAGAAGTGAAACATCATGTCCACATGGCTCATGGCCAATTCCCGGCACTCATCCGTTTTCCCCGATTCTTCTGCCACAATCACAAAATCGAAGCCCAACCCATTGTGCGTAATGATGGTATACCCTTCTTGTAATTTGGCTGCAAGATGTTCGACAAAGGCCGCAACATCTTCCTTGGTCATTTGAGGTGCGGGAGAGCCATCTGCATTTTTGGAATAAAATGTCCTGGCCGAAGGTTCATCGCTGCACCATGTGGCCATACAGGTAATGCCTAAGGGCCGGTGATCATGTAGTTCACCGAAATTTTCCGGCAGGATTTTGGCTGTTTCTATATCAAAGGCCACATACTTACGGGACATGGGCTTACCCTCCTTACGATTGGATGAATAGGAGGTAACTTAACAGTTTCACAGGAATCAGGAAAATTTGGAGCCATCAGGATTCAATAATTTTTTGGGAAAGCTAAGTGGGGACAGCTGATTGTTCAGCCAGGACAAGGGCGCATTGCTTCAGAGGACATGGGCACCGGACAGAGCCCAAGAAAGAGAGAAACCTTAACCCAAAACCGATTGTACGGCCTCGCCAATCTCCGCTGGATTTTTCACGACGGTCACGCCCGCCGCTTCTAAGGCTGCCATTTTATCTGCGGCAGTTCCTTTGCCACCGGTGATGATCGCGCCCGCATGACCCATACGACGGCCAGGAGGGGCCGTGATACCGGCAATGAAGCTGACCACCGGCTTGGTCATTTCTCGCTTAATGAATGCCGCCGCTTTTTCCTCAGCATCCCCACCGATTTCACCGATCATGACGACGGCTTCGGTTTCATCGTCTTCTTGGAACATGTGCAATAAATCGATATAGCCCGTTCCAATAATAGGGTCGCCACCGATTCCCACGCAGGTGGTTTCCCCGAGCCCTAACTGCGTGAGCTGATTCACGGCTTCATAGGTGAGCGTCCCGCTGCGTGAAATGACCCCGACACGTCCCTTTTTATGGATGAAGCCCGGCATGATCCCAATTTTGCATTCGTCGGCTGTGATGATCCCAGGACAATTAGGGCCAATGAGACGAGTTTGCCTGCCATACAGCGCCCGTTTGACTCGGAGCATGTCATTAACCGGAATGCCTTCGGTGATGCAGATGATCAGCCAGATCCCGGCGTCAGCCGCTTCCAGAATCGCATCCGCTGCAAACGGGGGCGGCACAAAAATCAACGAGGTTGTGGCTTCTGTTTGTTTGACGGCTTCCCGCACGGTATTGAACACCGGGATCCCTTCCACCTCTTGGCCGGCTTTACCTGGCGTCACGCCGGCCACCATTTGCGTGCCATAGGCTTTACATTGTGTTGCGTGAAACGATCCTTCTTTTCCGGTGATCCCTTGAACCACAACTCGTGTATTCTGATTGACCAAAATGCTCATGCCACGTCACCTTTCACCAATCGAGGAGAATGTTTCCATCAAGATTTTATTTTTTCTTTTTGCGTAGTGCCACAATGCGTTGGGCCGCTTCCCAAAGATCGGCGACTCCTTCGACCTTCAAACCTGATTCGGCCAGAAGTTTTCGGCCTTCTTCCGCATTGGTGCCTTGGAGTCGAACCACGACGGGTAGTTTGATACCCACTTCTTTCGCTGCTTCGATCACGCCATGGGCGATACGTTCACAACGGACAATCCCGCCAAAAATATTGATGAAGATGCCTTTCACCTTTTTATCTTTGAGCAGAATGCGGAATCCGGCTGCCACGGTTTCTTTTGTGGCGCCTCCGCCGACATCCAAAAAATTCGCGGGCTCGGAACCGGCGAGCTTAATCACATCCATCGTGGCCATGGCCAATCCGGCACCGTTCACCATGCAGCCAATATCGCCATCCAACTTGACGTAATTGAGATTATGTTTTCCGGCTTCGATTTCCATGGGCTCTTCTTCATGAATATCTCGAAACTTTTGAATATCAGGATGTTTATAGAGGGCACTTTCATCAAACGACACTTTGCCATCCAACGCCACGAGGCGCTTATCGGTGGTGATCACCAACGGATTGATTTCGACCAATGCCGCATTCTTCTCCATAAACAGGCGGTACAAGTCATCCAACATTTGCAGGAAGGGCTTCACCACCGCAGGCTCAAGATCAGGGAGGCCTAAGCCATAAGCCAAGTTGCGCCCGTTGTACCCTTGAAATCCTACAGCCGGATCAATGGATTCTTTGAGAAGTTTTTCCGGCGTATGCTCCGCCACTTCCTCAATTTCCATCCCACCTTCGGTGCTGGCGATAAATGTGGGAAACCCGGAATCTCGATCGACCAACAGACTCAGATACAATTCCTTCGCGATACCCGCTCCTTCTTCAATGAGCAGCCGCCGGACTTTTCGACCCTTGGGACCGGTTTGATGAGTGACTAAGGTTTTGCCAATCAGTTCCTGCGCGAGTCCTGGAACTTCCTCACGATTCTTGGTGAGCTTAACTCCACCGGCTTTCCCTCTCCCTCCGGCATGAATTTGTGCCTTGACGACATACACCGATGTCTCAAGTGCCGCCGCCCATTTTTCCGCGGCCCGGGCATTTTTAATTTCTTTCCCTTTGGGCACGGGAAGGCCAAACTGGGCAAATAATTGTTTTGCTTGAAATTCATGAATATTCATAATCTTCCTTTTCCCAAAAGACCCTTGATCTATTTGTGTCGCGTATAGGCTGGCAGGACCATGGGTGAGGTCAGCCCGGATGACACATGATGACGCTTGGCTTCTGCTCGAAACTGGCTCAGATGATCAAGGGTGAGCTTCCCTTGCTTCAGTGATTTCGCTCGCCCGGCGGCGGTCTGCCCTGCGCGTTTCCCAAACACCATTAAGTCCAAGAGGGAATTCCCCATCAGTCGATTACGACCATGCAATCCACCGGAGGCTTCACCGGCCACAAATAAATTGGGAGCCGGTGTTTCGCCCTGGATATCGATCTTCACTCCCCCATTTTGATAATGCAGCGTCGGGTAAATCAAAACCGGATCTTTCCGGATATCGACCTGATACCGCTCATATTGCCGTACCATGGCAGGAAAGTGCTTATCTAACGTACCTGGCCCATGGGCCACATCCAATAAGGGAGTATCCAACCACACGCCTACCCGACCAGCCGCGGTTCTGACGCCCCGACCTTCTTCGCATTCTTTGATAATCGAAGAGGAAACCACATCACGCGTATCCAACTCATTCACAAAGCGTTCGCCTTTGGCATTGACCAAGTGGCCACCTTCAGAACGAATACCTTCGGTCACCAATGCGCCAACCAATTGTTCGGGATAGACCCCGCCTGAGGGATGATATTGAAAGGTGTCGATCTGCACGAGTGGCACCCCCATGCGATAGGCCAGCACCAACGCATCACCGGTCGCCCCATAATGGTTACTCGTGGGAAATCCTTGTATATGCAGCCGCCCAATTCCACCAGTGGCCAGAATGACGGTTTTCGCCGCCACCACGACGTAACGTTTATTATCTAAGTCTTGCAAGATCGCCCCGGTGCACGCGCCCTTTCCATCACTCAGAAGTTCGACCACCGCGCCAAATTCCAAGAGCGGAATTTTTTGGTTCAAGACTTCGTCCTTCAGCACGCGCATAATTTCGAGGCCGGTATAGTCCGAACATGTCAGCAATCGCGCTTTGGAGCTGCCTCCACCTTTTTTGACATGTAAATTGCCATCGGCCTGGCGATCAAACAGCACGCCCAATTCCAACAGCCATTGTCCAATGGAAGGCCCTTCTTCAACCATGACCTTTAAGAGGTCGTGGTCATTTTTCATATGCCCCCCTTTGAGGGTATCCAGAAAATGCTGGACGGGGGAATCATCTGGCCCAACAGCAATTTGCATTCCGCCCTGTGCCATCACGGAATTGGAATCGCCCAACCGGAGCTTCGTGGCTAATAAGACTTTCGCGCCTTGAGCATGCGCATGAAGAGCCGATGCACAGCCTGCACCCCCTCCCCCTACGACGAGCACATCCACCGAATATTCAGGAGTCAGGTCAAAGTCAGCCGGGATCGGACTTTCTCCTTCGAGAAGGGTCGCGACTTCGGTGACCGTTGATTCGCCTGCATTCGGTCCAAATTTGATGGATCGGTAGGCATGCGCCCTATGGTCAGGATGATATTTCTTGATGAGATTATCGCGTTCTTCAGGAGAGAGCTTGGGAAAATCTATGGCTCGACGAGCATCACGGGTTTGATGAACGAGATTTTGTTGCGCAACGATGTCCATGAGAAAAAAAGAAAGAAAATCCTTATGTAATAACAGCCGTCGTGTTTTGCAATTCTTCATCAGACAATTGCAGAATTCGGTCCCATTCTGCTTGATACTCCCCATCAGCAATCTTTTTAATCCGTGTGGCCAGACCTTCAGGTTTTTCCGTGAAATGCACGCCCTGGGCACGGCTGGCATACACGGCAACCAGATTTGGCGCAATATCCGCGATACAGACCGGAGCACACATTCCACACATGACACAGTCCATAAACATGTCCGACACCGTCTTGAAATCGCCAAACACCGCTTTCCACACACCTTCCCTGACATCGATGTGCTGCGGACAGGCCTCGGTGCAGGCATTGCAATTTCGGCACAGCGGCGCTTCGGGATAGAGTTCAAATAAATCCTGTTTCGGATCTTTGAGTTCCGGAAGGTTATAAATGGCTTTTCTGGCTGGGAAGGCCGGCATGAAGGAAAAGGACATGCCATCTTCCACGGCCATTGAACAGGCTAAACAGGTTTTCACTTTTGGGTCATTTGGGGTGCGGTAATAGGTCGCACAAGCGCCACAAAATCCACCCAAACACCCCGCTCCCCGCAACACGTCCTTGCCCGCATACCACATCGCCTTCATCAGGGTCACGCCAGCCGGAACCTGGAACGGCTTTCCTTCGATTTCAACCGTCACCATTTGCGGCTTGATTTCGCTGGCCTGCTCAGTGAATTGCTTTGGCTTATTAGATTCGTTCGCCATAAATAGATCCCCTACAAAACGAGACTGCCGTTCATTCCCTCACCTCTCGGGAAAGGCAAGGAAGGAGAGAGTGAGGTCTGTTTACCCAGAGGCTTAACGGAATGATGCTTAATTTAACGCGTTGAGCGCCGAGCCGGCTTTAAACCATGAAATTTGTGGCTCAGTCATACTATGATTCCCTTGAATCGTGATGTCCTTTCCATCTTTTTTATGAATCGTCATCGAAACGGGTTTTCCTGGGGCCAACTCCTTTAGGCCCGTGACACTCACTCGATCTTCTTGTTCAATTTGATCATAGTCTGCCGGATTCGCAAAGGTCATCGGAAGGATGCCTTGCTTTTTTAAATTGGTTTCATGAATCCGCGCAAAACTTTTGGTGAGCACGGCCAGGACTCCAAGAAATCGTGGACACATGGCTGCATGTTCCCGGCTACTGCCTTCGCCATAGTTTTCATCGCCCACCACAAAGGACCCGACATTTTTGGATTTATAATCACGCGCGATCGCCGCAGGAGTCAGATTCGTTTCGCCCGTCAGGACATTATTGGCCTTTCCTGCTTCACCCGTAAACGCATTATTGGCCCCAAGGAACATATTGTCGCTAATTTTGTCCAAGTGGCCACGGAATTTGAGCCAGGGACCTGCCGGAGAAATATGGTCCGTCGTGGTCTTACCTTTCGTTTTAATCAGGATAGGCAGCTTCTCAAAATCTTTACCATCCCAACGAGGAAATGATTGAAGCAATTGCAATCGCTCACTGGTGGGCGGAAGATCAACTTTTAATCCCTCGCCATTTTCCGCCGGAGCCACAAATCCTTCTTCCCCTTTGGCAAAGCCTAAACTCGGTAGTTCATCACCTTGTGGCGCTTCTAATTTGATTTCTCTTCCATCTGCCGTCTTGATCGTATCATTGACGGGATCAAAGCCCAAATCTCCTGTTAGTGCATACGCAGTGACGACTTCCGGGCTGGCCAGAAACGACAACGTTTCGGCAATGCCATCATTTCGACCCGGGAAGTTGCGATTAAACGTACTGACGATGGAATCAGCTTTACCCTTCACACCATCAGCTCGCTTCCATTGTCCGATACAGGGCCCACAGGCATTCGCCAACACGGTAGCACCCATATCTTCAAAAGTTTTCATAAACCCATCGCGCTTCATGGTTGCGAATATTCGTTCAGAGCCCGGCGAAACCAAAAACGCCGTCTTGGCCTTGAGTCCTGCCTTTAACCCTTGTTGGGCAATATGCGCGGAGCGACCAATATCTTCATAGGAAGAATTAGTGCAACTACCTAACAACGTGGCCTTTAATTGGACGGGATAGCCCTTCTCCTTCGCTTCCGCCGCCAGCTTGGAGATCGGACGCGCTAAATCAGGAGTATGCGGCCCGACCACATGGGGTTCAATCTTGGACAGATCAATCTCGACAATCTCATCATAATACTTCTCGGGCGATTGAAAAACTTCAGGATCAGCCACCAGTAAGGATTTATTCGCTTCGGCCAATTTGGCGATATCAGCTCGTTCCGTGATATTTAAATAGGCCACCATCTTTTGATCAAACGGGAAGACAGAAGTGGTGGCACCCAATTCGGCTCCCATATTGGTGATGGTGCCTTTCCCCGTCGCACTAATGGTTTCAGCACCCGGGCCAAAGTACTCCACAATTTTATTGGTGCCACCCTTCACTGTCAGTTTTCCGCAAATATAGAGAATGACATCTTTTGGCGACGCCCAGCCACTAAGTTTTCCCGTAAGCTTGATGCCAATTAGCTTGGGATGCAGCACTTCCCACGGCAACCCTGCCATCACTTCACCGGCATCGGCTCCACCAACACCGATGGCGAGCATCCCCAATCCCCCACCATTTGGCGTATGGGAATCGGTCCCAATGATCAACCCACCCGGGAAGGCATAATTTTCCAGCACCACTTGATGAATGATCCCGGCTCCTGGCTTCCAAAAGCCAATCCCATACTTTTTGGCCGCAGATGCGAGGAAATTATAGACCTCTCGATTTTCAGTATTGGCAGTCATGAGATCTTTTTCCGAGCCCATTTCAGCTCGAATTAAATGATCACAATGAATGGTGCTGGGTACCGCGACTTTAGCTTTCCCCGCTTGAATAAATTGCAACATGGCCATCTGCGCGGTGGCATCTTGCATGGCCACTCTATCGGGACGAAGCGCCAACATGGCTTTTCCACGATCCCATGTTTGGGTATCAAAATCATCGGCATGGCTCACGAGAATTTTTTCTGACAACGTTAATGGGCGCCCGAATTGTTTACGGGCTTTATCCACAATCGGCCCCATTGAGGCATAAAGTTTTTTGACCATATCTACTGACATAAGACGTTCTCCTGGTTTCAGTTCATTGTTAAATGACAGCCATACAAGACAAAAATCTCAATTCCACGCTTATTTTAATTTGGGCACTTCTCGGCGTTTGGGTGAAGCATAATTGACCAAGTAATCAAACAATCGGATCAGCCGGCTGCCCTGCCGCTTTTGATCCGTCCAATGGCCGATCATCCCAATTGTTCGAGCCAGAATGAAAAAGCCGTTCAAGCTGTCGACCGGGAACCCGATATCGACCAAGACGGCCGCCATCGTACCGTCCACATTAAGAATCAGATTATCTTTTTTCACCGCCGTAATTTTTTCAACTTCCAGGGCAAAGTCTAAATGCGGGGTCTTCATGCCCAAACTTTTGACATAGCCTACAAGTTCTTTCACACGTTTATCGGGATTCTTCAAACTTTTAACCCGGTGACCGATTCCTGGAACGGGGCCGACATTTTGCTTCATATAGGCTAGAAAATCATCAACCGCCAGCTTGTTATCAATCGCATATTTAAACCACCGGCCAGCATCCGTCACTGCGCCTCCAAATCGTGGTCCAATCATAATCATGCCGGCTGCTACTGCTTGCGATAAACCAATCCCGGCACAAGCGGCAATGACCGTCGTCAACGCACCGCTGACACATGGACCATGGTCGGCCGACAGCATGATAATTCGTTTTATAATTTCGGCTTCCTGTTTGGAAACTAACCGGTTGTCCCATAATAATCCAATAATATGGGGAATATCATAGCCTGCATTGATGAGCTCGGAAGCCGGATAGCCTTGATACAGCGGCTCATCACCCCGATCATCACTGATGGTGGAACGAATGAGCGGCTCCACCAAGACTTCTCCATCTTTCTTCGCTTGGGCCACGGACTTAGGAAGCCGGGGCACATCAGCAGGCGCCAGATCCGGAATAGCTTTGATCTCTCCGCTCTTGAGCAATTCTTCATGCGTGGCCTTAATGGCCGGGCCCAACGCTCCAAAGGTTTCTGGCACAATTGCGCCCGCCTTTTTCAAAGCATCGGATTTTGCCCGAGCCGACCCTTCGCCTTTTAATCCTTCTTTGGCGCCAGCATGGCCGAATTTCATGCCCTTCGGCAGACTTTCTTGGCAAAAACCAGACACGACCGCCAATAGCTTGATACGCCGTTTCTTGGCGCCATACCATTCAGCCGCACTTTCCTCCAAATCACCGCCCATTTCCCCGACGATGACCACCGCTTTTGTTTGCAGGTCGTTTTCAAACATTTCCAAATAACTGACGTAGTCTGTCCCTGGATAGGCATCCCCGCCAATTCCAATGGCCGTGGTGATTCCGTCAGCAAATTGAGAACAAATCCAAATAATTTCGTTGGACAATCCCCCCGATTTGGTAATGACGCCAAATGAACCTGGCCGATACAACTTACAGGCCACTAAGTTATCAAACGCTCCACCGATGACACCCAACCGACATTCCCCGGCAGACACCACACCAATAGAAGAGGGACCGTTAAACGTTTTTCCTAACTTTCTAGCATGTTTTCCCAGAAGTTTGGCGTCTTTTTCTGGCACACCCTCGGTTATCATAGAGACCGTGTGAATTTTCGGATCATCTAGGGCTTCCATCGTACCTTCATAGGCCCGATTCGCACCGATATAAACCAAACTCGTATTAATTTCAGGGTGATTGGCGGTGGCGTCGGCCACCGTCTTATAGATGGGGATCGCCACAAGCTCCGTTCCACACACAAATTCATTTGTTTTTCCGGCATCTGGAGGATACACAAATGCAGATACATTCAACGGTTGTTTGATCATGTAGCGGAATTCCGCCATACGTCGGGCAGCATTGACACCAGCCAGGCCTCCCTGAATAACAACATGCGTGTCTTTCGTGGCAAGAATACTCATTGAGACGATCTCCTAATTATTCCTCAAGTTCAAAAAATTATTTTGCCGCCATCGCCATATCGACGATGTCCGTTAATGGCGTCGTGCGGTCAAACACATGAATATCAAAGCCCTCATCCTGTAAGGCACGCATGGCCGCCAACCCTTGCAACTCATTAGGACCGCCGCGTCGCACCCAAATCTTGACTCCCTTCAGCTTGCCTTCGCCTTTCGCCTTTCGAAACGCATTGATGATGCCCCCAAAGGTCTTTTTGACATCCGTGAAATTGGCAATGGCGCCCCCGACGATAATATGCTTGATATTAGGCAAGGAACAGACTTTTTCGGTGAGTACTTCCACAGCCCAATCGGGCGGATCGCCAGAATATTCAGCGTAGTTGGCTAATTTTCCACCACGCGCTACAACCGCATCCGAGTAGTACACACTCGCCCCACCACCAGCTGGCAACATGGCGATATTGCCCCCGGGGATTTCAATCAATTTCACAGACCCTTTAACCTTGGCATCCACCGCCATCACTTCTTCTTCGTTCTTGGTATAGGCACGGCCAAACTCAGCCGCAAAAGGGAAGCTCCAATCTTTATGACGAAACTTGGCATCGCCATCCAACAAGGTCACCGCATCAAGGGCCACCAGGTCTCCGCTTGAATTTTGGACGACGGGATTGATTTCTAGATATTGCGCATCTTCGTTATCAAAACAGGTATACAATTTTTTCAAAAACTCGGCCATTTTGTTGGCCGTATCCCCGGAGAATCCAGCGTCTTTGGATAACGCCGCCAATTGCGCGTCCGTTGGAGATTCCCCAATTTCGACGGCTAATTTTTTCACATTTTCCCAATTGGCTTCGACTTCCACGCCACCGTAAGTCGTCACCATCACATCCACCCCCTCACGGGTAGATTTCACTGAGGCATAATACTCGTCTTTGTGGTCGATGGCTTCAGAGATAATGACTTGACGAATCGTGACGGACTCCACCTGTTTCCCTAACATCTCCTTCACAGCCGATTTGGCAGCCTGCAAATCTAATCCCACTTTGACCAAACCTAATTTGAAACGAGAACCCAGAGCTTCATGCGCTTTGACGACCAGCTTGCTCTTTTTCAACCAATCATTCACTTTGGAGAGTTCTTCAAACTCTTCATTTGATGTCACCACGACATAGTTGGGAGTTGAAACTCCCCATTTCCGCAGCAGGCCCATTCCTGGGCCCTCAAGGACTTTTGCCATAATCCTACCCTTCCGTCAGGGACTAAAATGTGAAGACACAACCAGCCTTTCCCACTCGCTCGTGAGACCGTGCATTGTACGAACAGCCCCCAGTGTCTGCAATCAACCAAAAGGCCCATTAGCTTGGCCACAAAAGTCCCAGAGAGTTTTCCACAGTTAGGTTCCCTAAAGGTTTCAGAAAAATAAAACTAAATATCCCACATAATCATAGGCTTAGAACTGTGTTGTGACGATGCCCCGGTTAGAACTATGTCTTAGTGGACAGTACGGGAGTTTGAATGGCCCTGTCTGGCAGCTTTAGGATGACGAGTTGCTTGGCTCCAGGAGCTGAATCTCCACGCAAAAGGAATTCCCACAATACAAAACCCTCCCATGACTAAAACTGACATCATCCGTGTTGTGACTGACCAACGCCTCTTTGTCAACAGCGTCGCCACTCGGGAATACTCAGTTCGCCATGCAGCGTTATCCAAGCTCAAGAACGACAAACGCTATTAAGAATTTCGAAGGAGGGATCCATACAGCGCTGATGGCCGACCTGGGCAAGCCCGAGTTTGAGGCCTACCTCCCTGGGACCGGTTTTTGCCAGCACGAGTTGACCGATACTCTTAAAAATCTCAGAATTTGGATGAAACCAAAGGCGGTCAGAACGGGCCTGCTGGGCCAACCGGCAAGGAGCACGATTTTCTATCCCCACTCGGCGTCAATCTGATCATCGCGCCATACAATTAGGCGATTAATTACAATGACAAAAATCATTCTTTATTTCTGGCCTGACCCCTATTTAATGAATAAGGTCATTTATTATTGATGACTGCTACCGTTCGTTCGACGACGTCTTTGTTCCCGATGATGAGGGCTGTGCGCTGGTGTAATTTCTGGGGTTGGATCTCTAAAATTCGTTCCTTGCCTGAAGAAGCTGCCCCGCCGGCCTGTTCGGCTATGAAGGCCAGGGGGTTCGCTTCATACATGAGACGCAGCTTCCCGTCTGGATTTTTTGCCGTGCTGGGGTACAAGAAGATTCCCCCTTTCAGCAAATTCCGGTGAAAGTCGGCCACAAGAGACCCTGCATACCGAAGAGGATAGGTGTTCCGCAGCTCTTCTACCGCTTTTTGAGTTCCCCCATCCATCCCCTTGAAATTGCCTTCGTTGGTGCTATAGCAGGAATTTTTGCCTGGAATGCGAATATCGGGGTAGGTGAGACGAAAGGTGTCATCAGCGGGATCCAGAGTAAACCCTTGAACGTTCTCACGAGTTCCCACGACCATCATGGTACAGGACCCATAAACGGTATACACCGCCGCCACCTGTTCATTGCCTTTTTTCAACAGCGTGGCATCCGTAATTTTTTCATCGGCCTGACGTTTCCAAATTCCCAAAATCGAGCCAACACTCACGGCCACGTCGATATTGGAGGACCCATCTAACGGATCCATTTGCACCAGATACTGGTGCGCAGGACTGTCGCCAACAATAACCGTCTCGTCAATTTCTTCCGAACCAATGGCTGCCACTCGCCCACACTTCCTCAAAGTATCAACTAAGGTATCAGAGGAAAAGGTATCCAGAATTTGGACGACTTCTCCTTGGACATTGGTTTCGCCCGTGACTCCCACCGCATGGGCAAGCACGGCCGCACGCACTTTAGCTTGAATTTGTTGGGCTCCCTCCGCAATCCCAGCCACAACAGCGTCTAAACCATCGTATTCCTTAGATCCCTTCCAAGACGAGGCTGAATATTCCCCAAGTGTTTTAAACATGGAGAAAATTGTATCTGGCTCCTTAGTACCCGTCAATTTAATTCAGGGGCATCTGAGCGCATCGGCATGTGGATAATAGTTCCGTCATGATGTCGTCTGGGCCCTGGCGGTGAGTTCATACCGATACACCATTTTATCTATTCCGGTTCCTTTTCGTGGAGGCCAATTGAGGGGGATTTGTTCGACGGACAGATTAAAGTTTTTTTGAAATCCGAATTCAATTGTGTCCAGCCCCAATCTATTGGGATCGCAAAAAATACCTGTTCCCCCTGGAGCAAGGACCTGCTCAAGAACGTAAGAAATATCGGCTAGGATGGTCTCATCATAAAAGACCTCACTGCCAATCACATAATCATAGGCGTCTTTTAATTCAATCTTTTCAGACCAATCCAGTGTACATGTGTCAAAGTTAGTGATGTGATTCAATCGGCAGGTCTCCTTCACCGCTTCTAATGTAACCGGAACCAGATCTGAGAACATGGTAAATGCCCCAAGGTGTGCCATAACCACGCCGGCCACCCCTGTCCCACATCCAATTTCCAGAACCTTGGCCCCTGTCAGTTTTGCAGGGAAAAATCGGTGAACGAGATCTTCCGCTAAGGCGACTTCTGACGGCCAGATCCTGTCCCAATACCCCCACCCCAACGATTCGTCATCTCTTTTATGTAAAGGGGTTTCAACGGAGATGTCTCGTTTGGTCATACAAACAATGGAGACATCACCAATCTTGGAAAGGGTTACCACCTGCACTCGACTCACGCACGATCCCCCCGAACATGTAGCCTTACTCTCAGAAGACACACGGGTGAGACTTTAGCAGATCTAGCCCATAAAAGAGGCTCAACCTTCCTCATCAGGATCGCGAATAAGCGTACAGACCACTCGACGCTCAGCACGAGGGCCATCGAACTCGCAGAAAAATATGTTCTGCCATTGAGACAAACCCAATTGTCCATCAACAATCGGAATTGTTTCTGATGGGCCGACAAGACCGGCCTTCAAATGGGAATCTCCGTTGTCATCTTGCGCATCATGCAACCACACACCGGGAGGAATGAGCTTCCGAAGAAAATTGACCACATCCAGCTGAACACTATCATCCCAATTTTCTTGAACCATGACGGCAGCCGTCGCACCCTGTGCATACACATGCATGATTCCATTCTGAATAGAGTTTCGGTCAACAATCGCACGGACACCTTCAGTAATATCAATCAATTCCTCCCTCCGAGTGCTCTTTATTTGGATGGTCTCACGCATGACCCACGCCTCACGATTCATTCATGTTCAGAAAATCTATTGAAAGCCCTCCCACCTTCCTCTCTCACATCTCAATTTTTGCTCTCTCATCCATTATTATTTCACAACTATGGTAATCGAGTCAGAGACGGTCACCATATCATGGTCATCCATGGCGACTTTTACGGTAATCGTATGTTGGCCCCCTGGTACGTCACTGAATTTTCCTTTAAACCCCTTCTGATAGTTTCCATCCAGAAAAACATGGACGAGGTCGGCCATCACGCCCTTCCTCAAGACATACACTAATCAAAAGAACTCTCGACGGTGGCACCATTCTGGGGAGACGTAATCGAAATCGCCGACCCATCATGCACATCAACCTGTTGCCCTGACAAACCCTGTTGAGAGAACATGAAGCCCGTACAGGATTACGGGAATCACTCTTTGGAATTAAGGCACAACAAATCTCCTTTCGTTTTTCTGGGTGTTCAACGCACACGAGACTGGTAGTATTCTATACCGCCCAGGTCGTACCGGTGAAGAAATTTTAGTGGAACTCATGAGCCGATTCTTAAGATCCCTTATCTTCATGAGTTCGATAACCACTTTGGGCGTCCAGAGCGCCTTCGCGTTTCAAGAAGTAGTTGATTGGATATGGAATGATGTGAAATCTACCGCCAGACAGGGCCCGGCATGTATGAAATATACCGTCAAGGCCTATCCCATCAAGATTTTTCGAGGGAATGTGTCCGGCCGTACCTGTCTTACACATTCCATTGAATCATATCGAAAAGGTGATCATGAAGAGGCCTTGGGATGGATTCTCGCGGGGCAATGTCATGATCAAATTGCGCGAGAAACCTTAGTGAAACATGCGCCAAAGGTCTTGGAGTATGTACTGCAGGAGTATGGAAACGAGGTTCAGGCGAAGTAAGGTGAAAACCGACCTCGGGTGACTCCCGTCGAAAAGTGAAAGGTTGCACCGAATTTTTGGGAATATCCCGTAGACTTTAGCCTATAAACAAACTGGGCCGGGTTCTTATGGAACCCGGCCCAGCATTCAGACCGCACAAGGTCTATTGGTCGTTCTCCTTTTTTAATTCAAGTTCGCTAAAATTTTGTTGAAGGTGGCGCTCGGACGCATCCCGGCTTTTACTTTGTCTGGGCAGAGGTGATAATATCCACCGATATCCACTTGTTTGCCTTTAATGCCTTTGAATTCTTCAAGAATTTTCTCGATATTGGCCTCCAGCTCCTTCGCCACAGGAGTAAACTTGGCTTTCAAATCCGGATCATCGTTTTGAGCAGCCAGTTCTTTGGCCCAATACATGGCCTCATACACATGGGAGCCCGCATTATCCAATTCCCCTAATTCTCGACCTGGCGCTTTTCGATTATCCATAAGTTGACCGGTTGCACGGTCCAGCGTATCTGCGAGGACTTGCGCCTTTTTATTGTTTTTGGCTCGGCTCAGATGCGCAAATGATTCGGCCAAGGCAAGAAACTCCCCTAGGGAATCCCATCGTAAATGTCCTTCTTTGACAAACTGTTGCACATGCTTGGGGGCCGATCCGCCAGCTCCGGTCTCAAACAGTCCACCACCATTAATTAACGGAACAATAGACAGCATTTTGGCGCTGGTTCCCAATTCCAAGATTGGGAAGAGGTCGGTGAGATAATCCCGAAGCACATTTCCCGTTGCAGAAATGGTGTCTTTGCCGTCTTTTGCCCGTTTCAGCGAGTGCTTCATCGCCTCAACCGGAGGCAATATCTGAATATCCAAACCCTTGGTATCATGATCTTTTAAATATCGATTCACCTTCGCAAGAATCTGGGCGTCGTGGGCCCGGTCCTTGTTCAGCCAGAATACGACTGGCGTTGAAGACAGTCTCGCCCGGTTCACCGCCAACTTCACCCAGTCTTTAATCGCGATATCCGTGGTACGACAACTCCGCCAAATATCTCCTTTTTCCACATCGTGCTGAAGCAACTCTTTCCCTGCCCCATCGATGACTCGGATCACGCCTTTATCTGAAGCCTCAAACGTTTTGTCATGCGACCCGTACTCTTCCGCCGCTTGTGCCATCAGACCGACATTGGGCACACTCCCCATCGTCGCCGGATTAAATTCTCCATTCTCTCGACAGAAATCGACCACGGCTTGATAGATGCCTGCATAACTTCTGTCCGGAATAGTGGCCTTCATATCATGTTCCTTACCATCGGGACCCCACATTTTACCTGAAGTACGAAGCGCCGCCGCCATTGAGGCGTCAATAATAATGTCACTCGGGACATGCAAGTTGGTGATCCCTTTATCCGAATCCACCATGGCTAAATTCGGTCCATTTTTAATGGCCGAATCAATATCCGACTTAATTTCCTCTTGCCTCGCAGCGGGCAATTGGCCAATCTTCGCGTACACATCGCCCAACCCATTATTAACATTGACGCCCAGCTCAGCAAACGTCTTCTCATGTTTTTTAAAGACATCCTCAAAGAACACCGTCACGCAATGTCCGAAGATGATAGGATCGGAGACCTTCATCATTGTGGCCTTCATGTGTAACGAGAAGACCACATCCGGATCTTTCTTGGCATCTGCCACTTGATCTCTAAAAAATTGCCGTAACGCACTGACACTCATCTTCGTCGCATCAACCACATCTCCGGTGTCGAAGGTCAATTTATCTTTCAACACCTTCGTGCTGCCGTCAGCGCTAACAAATTCAATACGACCCTTTCCCGCAGCCTGTTCCGTAATCGTTGCGGATTTTTCGTTGCCGAAGAAGTCGCCACCTGTCATATGTGCCACATGGGTTTTTGAATCCTTCGTCCACTTACCCATTCGGTGCGGATTCTTTTGCGCATATTGCTTCACCGAACCAGAGGCTCGACGATCGGAATTGCCTTGTCGCAACACCGGATTCACAGCACTGCCTTTTACTTTATCGAACTTGGCTTTAATCGCTTTTTCCTCATCATTTTGTGGATCTTCCGGGTAGTCTGGAATCGCATACCCCTGGGATTGCAATTCTTTAATGGCACCCTTAATTTGAGGGAGAGAGGCACTGATATTGGGGAGCTTGATGACATTGGATTCCGGTGTCATCACAATTTCGCCCAGCAAGGCCAGATCATCCGGTTGCTGTTGTTCAGGCTTAAGTCTGTCCGAGAATTGCGCAATGATCCGTCCGGCCAGCGAAATATCTTTCGTGCCAACGTTTACCCCTGCGGTCTTGGCAAAGGATTGGATTATCGGCAGCAATGATCCACTTGCCAGTTCAGGCGCCTCGTCCACTTTTGTGTAAATAATATCGGGTTGTGCTGACATAAGATTGGCCTCCAAGAAAAAGATGACTGAATAATCTCTATTTCAAGAAACAGAGAACTCTGGACTAAAGTTTCAAGGCTTGTGATTCTAATAAGATTGGGCTGAAACAACAATCAATCGAAAGGCCCAGATAAGGGAGAGAGACTAAAGACCCAGACGAGGGAAGTTGTTCATTCGTTATTGTGACAGATTCATTAGGACCCAAAAAATTATTGAAATTCAATGGCTTGCAATATTCACCTCATTACTAAGACTCATCGCGAAACCAATGAACCGCAAATGGTTGATATTAGGCCTGTTTAAGAAAAATTTGGAAGAAGATTTTAGAGCAATTGTCGCCAGTTCAGGACTTGGACGGGAAGGCTACGAAGGGTCAAAGCAATGGGACAGGTATCGAGGGTAATGATGACGTCGTTATGAAACACTTGGATGTTTTCAGCATGGAGGGCACCGTGGAGTACGCTCGATCCGAATCCTCCGACAAACGTTACTTGACCGGACACCAGGATGAGGCCTTCCCATTCAAAAGGTGAGACGATTTGGACGTTGCCTTTGACAAGCAAGATGCCATATCCAGTGACCTGAGAGACGTTCAACGCCCCACTTAAGAACTCTGCATAATAGAGAGCTGGAGAGGTGGCTGAACCCAGCGTCACGCCGAGCAAATCGGTCATGATAGGTGCGGCACCTTTCTTCAGATCCTCGATCTGTTCATTCAAATCCAAAGAAAGGGGGCTGACTTGAGGTGTGACAGGATTACCGGTCAGAACAGCTGTTCCTACCAATGAAGCCGATGGTGCGAGTGAAATAGGCGGAAGGCCTGAAGGGAAAAGCCCACAGGCGTCCATCCCTTGAATGGTGATCATGCTACCTGAAAGCACGATTTCATTGCCCGCATAGATTGGAGCCCACACCGGGGGACCGGAAGGATGCCTCACATCGGCCTGAAGAATGGAATCGGCACCTTCGACCTGTCCATAGCTTGTGACCACTTCAACCGGTGGATACACGCTCGGAAGACTGGTCGTGAATTGTTCTGGTTTCACCGAAATGGGCAATGGGTAACCAAACCGAATGAGTTCCCCGCGATGACCTGCAGAATGCAACGTAGTAAAACCATCTCCATCCATATAATGCGGCGTAGATAGGCGATGGCCAGCCTCTTCGGCATCATACTCGGTCTTGTGATACACCTTGGTCCAATAGGCAACATCACTTTGCACACTGTTTGGCAAGACAGTGGTATTCGTGGCGTTGCCTGAGAGCGGAACGTAGTTGGTGAGTAAGGCATTGTAGGTTTGATCATCTGCCGACTTCCACCCTGATTGGGAGAAAACATAGGCTGACCAATTCGGTTGGTGAGGTGTGGCCAGATCCCCCAAAAAAACTATATTCGAAACTGGCGATCCACTTAATCGTCTTTGCGTTTCAGCCAACCCGGCTTCTGCCGCATAAAAGGTTTGGATAGCTCTTCGATAGTTCCCACTGATTTGCAAGTCTGTGGAGGTGGCAAACAAAATCGTGGCTCCCATGATGCCGGACACAGCTACCAGCAGGAGTGCAGCGATGAGGGCACTACCTTTTGCGTTGTCCAGCAAGACTTTCTGTCGTACCCATCCTGCCCAGATATTCATGCTTAGAGATTCCTTGGCGTGAGCCGGGACTGAAGGGTCACCGTACGATACCCTCCGTTCGGCACGTATTTGAGATCGGGAACCCCTGTTCGGGCAGTCACAGTGATTTTCACCTGCCGAATCTTTGTGGAGTCGACGGTTGGATTTCCTCCTTGATCGAAATACCCCACAAGGAATGATTCAATGTTTTCTCCGAAGGGTTGATTTCCACCTCCTGTGTTGCGCCGCAGAGTATGCGTCAGGGAATCATAGATGAAGGTAATGGATTCGTTGGAGTCTGTGACAAGGCCATTGCCGTTTAAATCTGCCTTGATTATCAATCGACCAGAATCATAGGTAATCCCCAAAAAATCGTTACTCAGATCCACATCGTTGTTCACGCCCCTCGGATCGTACCCGGCCATCAAAATTTCACGGCTGACTACATCCATGACAACCCGTGCTTGTTGCTGCATCTCCAACATGTCCTCACGCACCAATTGACCGCGCAGCTCACTCAGGTACAAAGAATAGACTGCACTCACCGTCACAAGACTCAGCCCAAGGGCCACCACCATTTCGATGAGGGTAAAGCCTTCACGGGAGACCGATTGCCAGCGCAACATCACCAACTTCCTACTCCTGTGTCAGATAGGTTTTGAGTGAGGTAGCATGGGCACCATTATCCCATTGCACGTTGACGATGACCGTATGCAAACCCGGCAGTGGGTCATCAGGCGTGATAATGAGGACGCGTTGATGATGTGGAGCTCCGGCGATTGACCCATACGATTCGGCAATCCTCAACACACTCGTTAATCCGGATGGCACACCTTCCCGCTTCACATCTTCCATTTTTTCCTGCGTTAATGTGACGGCCCGCGTCATTTTTTCACTGACCGTCATTCCGGTATGTGCCACCACAGAAAATCCCGCAAATCCCAACATCGCAAGAAAGACCACGGCCATGGCGATCATAACCTCTAGCAACGACAATGCGTCTTGGTTCTTTAGCACTTTGGGACATACCGAAAAATATTTGGTTGGAATTACCATTTAAGATTGCACCTTCACTCGGCCCGTGATACTTATGGTAATTTTTTTTGACCCAGCCGAATTCGCCAAGATGATGGAGGCCAGATTTGAGGCGGTTCCACGAGGTAAAAACGAAGGATTATTTGAGGCGGTCAGGGTGACGTCTTGATAGTCGACTTGGATATCTCGAATTTCTTGATGTTCGCCGTCATCAATTTTTCCATTATTGTTCTTATCGTCCAAAATGAGGTAATGCCGATTGTCTTGAAAAAAGATCCGCTGCCGATTTCGTTCCACTACAGCCTTCATCTTGGCCGCGACCAGATCGGACATCACCTGACGCACTGCGCCATTTAGGCGCCAATGAGGCAACTGAGTTGATAGCCACATGTTCGTCAGCATTAACGTGATGCTCATGATGCCAAGCACGATCAGGAGTTCGATCAAGGTGAAGGCTTTCGATGCTGTTGAAAACTTGCCGTTCATTTCTTGCGCCTATCATTCGTGATTCCAACTTCAATCGATTCAGACCAGCCCGCGAAAATACCACTGCCAGATGTCTGTACCCCAAATCATGGCAATGAGTGCACCCAACGCCAAATACGGGCCAAAAGGAATGTATTGGCCTTTTTTCATGACCTTCAAAGCCAAGAGGCCGATTCCGATCGCCGCACCGAACACCGACGCCACCATGAGCGTAATGAGAGCCTGCTGCCAGCCTAAAAATGCTCCTACCATGGCCAAAAATTTGATATCTCCCCCACCCATCCCTTCTTTGCCAAATACATAGGGGCTAATCCAGGCCAAGGCCAACAAAATGCCTCCACCAACAAGAATACCGAGAAGCGAGTTGAGCCACCCAGTGGGCAACACCAACGAACTACTCAGAAACCCAATAATAATTCCCGGCAGGGTGATCACATCCGGGATGATCTTGTGATCCCAATCAATCCACGTCACCACCCAAAACACCGAGAACAACCCGGCATACACGATGGTTGACCAGGTTAACCCGAACCGCCAGACCACCAAGAGATAACCCAGCCCGTTGACCAGTTCAATGATGGGATATCGCGTAGCAATAGCCACTCGACACTCTCGGCAACGGCCTTTGAGCCAGAGAAAGCTAAGGAGCGGCACATTGTCGTACCAACGGATTTGCTTTCTACAAGCTGGACAGGCAGACCGTGGGGCCACGATTGACTGCCCTTTCGGAACCCGAAAAATGCACACCGTCAGGAAGCTGCCGATGATGATTCCAAGAATAAAGACGCTGAGCCAAACAATCCAGTGAGACATAAATGCCACATATTCCGTAGTTAATTCGACTAGGGTGAGTTTACGTATATTTTCAGTTTACTTTCAAAAAATGACCTGATATTCTCCCTTAGATATTTCGCCTAGCAAAGGATGCCGAGGGATCCATGACTATTCGACCAAAACCCAAAGAATCAGACGAGGCGCCGATTAAGCGCAAACGCCCAGAGGCCCTGACCCAGCGGGAGCAGGAAATACTTCAACTCATCTGGTCTGGGCTGAAAAATAAGGAAATTGCGCAGCGGCTTAAAATCAGCGTGAAAACGGTGGAAGCCCACCGTGCCAATATGATGAAAAAAGTGCGTGTGTCGAATGCAGCCCAACTGCTTAACGCAGCGATTCAAGAAGGGCTCATTCAAATCAAATAACCCCTGTCTGCCGTTTTACGTCTTTCCCGCCCGTTGCCGAGCCACTTCAAAGAGCGTTACAGCCACTGCGACGGACACATTCAACGAGTTGATCTTTCCTAACATGGGAATCCGCACACGAACGTCGCATTTTTTGAGCACAATAGGCCGAATACCTTCCCCTTCACTGCCAAAGACCAGAGCCAAGGATTCCCTCAGATCCAGGTCGGCATACGACGTCTTGGCTTCAGCATCCAGCGCAATGGAGGTGATGTGCCGCTTCTGGCATTGTTCGACAAATTTTCCAGTATTCGCGACTCGGGCTATAGGCACATGCTCTAAAGCCCCGGCAGAAGCCTTTGCCACTCCAGCCGTTAAGCCCACGGCGCGATGTTTTGGAATGACAATACCATGTCCTCCTGCTGCGTCTACCGATCGTGCAATGGCGCCCAGATTATGTGGATCTTGGATCTGGTCTAAGACGACAAGGAGCGAAGGAACGTTGCGTTGCTCCACCTCATCTAACAATTCTTCCTCATCCAAATACTGCTTCGCCGCCACATTGGCGACGACCCCTTGATGATGGCGATCACCGGCTAAGCGATCCAACCGCTCACGAGATTCGACTGAAAATGGAATATGTCGATCTTTGGCTAGTCGGGTGAGCGGGAAAAATCGGCCATCCGATTTGGCCAACCAAAGCCGTTCAATCACACGGGAGGGCGATTGTAGGGCCTCAATGACCGCATGAAACCCATACAACACACTTGTGGGTTCACCGTTTCCAGCGTGTGGTGCCATCGGGTCGGTCTTCGAGAATAATGCCTTGTTTGGCTAATTCTTTTCGGATGGTATCAGCGGCAGCAAAATCTTTATTACCGCGGGCTTCATTTCTGATGCATATTTGTTCTTCGATCCATTCCATATTGTTTCGCGACTCTACCTGAATTTCCTGCCCAGATTTAATCCCCTGCAATGACTCAAAAGGGATTTTGATTTTAGCTACAACTCTAAACCAATCTTCTGGTGAAATCTGAAAAATCCCTAAAGATTTACCATATTTCTTGAGACTTTCTCGTGTATTTTCTTTTGCCTTTTTCGACAACCCTTTCACCAATAATTTATTCACGTCTCCTCGAAGTTTGTGAAAGGCCCCAAGCACTTTGGGCGTATTAAAATCATCATCCATACCTTCTTGAAATCTTTTGGCAAACTCCTTCAAAACTCGTTCCCACTCGTCGTTCCCTTCAGGAGTCTCTTGAAGATCAGATTCTTCTAAGCGTTGGATGATTCCATAAATAGAATCCATGGCGGCTTTGGCTTCAGGAAGGGATTGCTCAGAGAAATTCAGATCACTTCGATAATGAGTCGACAAAAGATAATAGCGCAAGCATTCTCCCGTTATGGCTTCCGAATCTGAAACGGGAGATTTCTCGAAGATCTCTCGGATAGTGAAAAAATTTCCAAGCGACTTAGACATTTTTTCTTGATCCACGGTCACAAACCCATTATGGACCCAATACCGGGCAAACTCTTTTCCCGTGTAGGCACAGGATTGAGCCACTTCGTTTTCATGATGCGGGAAAATGAGATCTTTTCCGCCCCCATGAATGTCAAACGTCGGACCCAGGTGCGCCACCGACATGGCTGAACATTCAATATGCCAACCTGGACGGCCTTTTCCCCATGGACTATCCCATCCCGGTTCACCTGGCTTTGCCGTTTTCCATAACGCAAAGTCCATGGGATCTTGCTTTCTTGTATCAACTTCCACCCTCGCACCAGCCTGGAGTTCTTCCAAATTTTTTCCAGATAGTTGCCCATAGGCAGGAAAATTCTTGACTGAAAAATACACATCCCCTTCTATCGGATAGGCCATCCCCTTGCTTACCAAACCTTCAACCATGCGAAGAATATGCTGCATATGTTCGGTGGCCCGAGGTTCCGCTGAGGGCCTCGCAATTCCTATTGCGTCCATGTCTCTGGAAAAATTGTGAATATACCGTTCGCTGATTTCATGCCACGGTACATTTTCTTGCTTCGCGCGATTCAAGATTTTGTCGTCGATATCGGTGAAGTTCCTGACGTAGGTCACTTGGTAACCAGAAAATTCTAAATAGCGTCGGATCATGTCGAACGTCAGAGCACTTCGAGCATGACCGAGATGGCAATCATCGTAGACCGTCACCCCGCAGACATACATGCTGACATGGTCGGATATCAACGGAACAAATGGCTCTTTTTTTTTGGTTTTTGAATTATAGAGAACAATCGACATGAGTTATAACTCTCGAGAAGAAGTTTTTTGTGCGAGTTTCTGCCCCTGATGTTTGACGATCAAAAAACCTAAGACCAAAAGAACAATAAACACGACAGAAAAGAGGTTGAAATATTTTTCGATGAGGTCTTTCATCCATGGGCCAAAGAAATGAATAGCGCCCGCCACCAGAAAAAAACGCCCGCCTCGACTGACAATCGAGGCCACCATAAAGGTTTTAAAATCTACATAAAAGGCTCCGGCCCCTATCGTGAAGATTTTATAAGGAATCGGGGTGAATCCGGCAATCAGGATCGCCCAGCCTTCATAGCGTTGAAAATACTGATGCACAAGATCCATGCGATCTTGTCCCATAAATTTTTTCAATACGGGTCGCCCCCCATACCAACCAATGCCATAGCCCAATGCCCCTCCTAGAACTGACCCGACGGTGGCCACCGTCGCATACCACCAGGCATTCCCAGGATTGCCAAGGGTCATGGCAATGAGCAACACATCTGGCGGTAGGGGAAAGAAGGAAGATTCCGCTAGGGCCAAGCCAAAGAGGGCAGGGACTCCGTAAGGCGAATCGGCCCAGGATAGCATCCAGTCATATAATTGTTTAACCAAGTCCATGCCGATGGAACAAGAAATTTATAGAGAATGATTGCCAAAGAAATCTAGTGGATTTTCATACCCTTTTTTACTCTCGCCCCTTTTCGAACGGATGAAACAGGGGTTGTTTTTTTTGGAGGAAGGGATATCCCCCAATTTGCAAGGGAATCGAATGCCTTGTAATCAGTTAAATCTAAATGCAGAGGAGTGACTGAAACCAAATTTTTTGCCACCGCATCATGGTCTGAAGGTTTTTTTCGAGCCCACGATTGTCGTTCTCCAGCAATCCAGAAATAGGACCCTCCCCGGGGATCAATTTTTTCCACCACCGGGTTATGATATCGACGTTGGCTCAAACTCGTGAACTGCATGCCAGCAATGGCTTCTTTTTTCAAACCAGGTACATTCACATTCAGAATCGTTCCATCCGGCAAACCAGATTTCATTATCCGCTCCGACAGTTGTAGAGCATAATACGCAGCAACGGCATAGGACGATTTGGAACTATCTTCTAAGGATACTGCCAGGGAGGGTATTCCATGGAGCATGCCTTCAAGCGCGCCTGCCACCGTGCCGGAGTTGGTGACATCATCTCCTAGATTCCACCCCTTATTAATTCCAGAGACCACAAGCGCGGGTACGTTCATTTCTAGAAGCTTACAAATCGCCAAGGTGACACAATCTGCTGGTGTCCCATTTACGGCATACCATCGAGGTCGAATTTGCCGAAGACGCAATGGTTTATGAAGAGTCATCGCTCGCCCTACCGCATTTTGTGTCTTCTCTGGAGCAACAACCCACACTTCTCCCAACGCTGCGATGGCTTTAGCCAGAGCACGGATGCCTGGAGCATCAATGCCATCATCATTGGTAACAAGAATTCGTCTTATTTTGGCAGAAGGCATAAGGATTGGGAGTTTGCAGAAGATACAGAAAGGCCCGCCAAAATTTCTTTGGGCGGGCCTTTAAATCTACTCAATTGCTGGACAATTAAGTTATATGCTTTTCATGAATTCTGCCACGGCCGCCGGATCTGCCACTCCCATAATTGCTGAAGGAGGAACAGTATTGGATTTTTTCCCGGTCAGGCCACATTCCACTTCATCCGTAATCATTTCAACCGGCATGGACATTCCCCCATATACATGTGGGCCAGCCACAATTTTTGCATTAGAGAATCCATAAATTGCCGTCGCAACATCCTTTGCCAACCAACCGACATAATTGAACTCGGGAATCACAATGAGCTTGGCTTCAGTACAAAGCTTCCTCAGTTCGTTTGTTGGGAAAGGCCGCAATGAACGAATCTTGATCAATCCTGCTTTAATGCCTCTCTCCTTACATTGACGGACCGCTTCACGGGATTGGGCTGCTGCACTTCCCGAAGCAATAAGGAGAACATCTGCTCCGTCCACATCCTGGGCTTCGAGTAATCCATCCATATACTTCTCAATATATTTTCTTGACCGCTCAACGCCAGCCCAGACTTCCTGCTGCCACACAGCATGGATGTTGTAGGCCATAAAATTAGATTTTTGGACCGGAGCATCACGAGACAATCGAGCTGGAGGATTTTCAGCATCTAAAACTGGTACAGATCCGCGGTAAGGATCCCGACCTGCTAACTTGTACCCTTTATCTGGCATCGAACAATATCCTCGAGCATGCGTCACAAAAAAACCATCACAACAGACACCTACCGGGAGCGTGACATCATTTTTTTCGCTGATAACAAAGCCCTTCATAATAAAATCAAACAAGTCCTGTTGATTTTCCGCATGAAAGACCAACATTCCGCTGTTCAAAAGATAGGCAATTTCAATATTATCCGGTTGGATAGCCAAGGGGGCATTGACCACTCTGCATGTAAACATGCAAACGGCAGGAAGACGATGGCCAGCCCAGGATACGATAGGCTCAAGACCGCGTAATGTTCCCGGACCAGCTGTGGCGGTAAAGGCGCGAACACCTGCCCGCGAGGCCCCCGCAATGGCCGACATCACTCCATATTCTTCTTCTCCCCGATAGAATTCCTTTACATACCCTTCTCCATATAAGACCCCAATTAATTGCAATGTTTCACTTTGTGGGGTAATGGGATAGGCCACGGACATATCGACATTTGATCGCCTCACCGCTTCTTTTGCACATTCACTCCCCGTAATAAATTCCCGTTCACGCGGAGCCTCAAAAAACATATATTCCGCGGAAACTTCCACTTGGCTTTTGGCATCGCCATGAGGATCTTTTCTTCCTTTTCCACTTTCGGCCTTTGGTGCTTCCGACGCACTCGTAATTGGATCGCCTTGGGGATTGGTTTTGACTTCTGTTTCTAAACCTTCACTCATGGCTTTATTCCCCTATTGCTAAAGTAAAATTTCAACATATCCCTATGCTTCTTTTTGCATGTGTTCGGCTTTATGACCAAAAGCCGCCGCATTTCCACTTGCAGGATCATCCGACAATACAAAATTCAATGGATTGGTATGTGTTTTTCCATCATGAACCCTAGACTGTAGCCCGGTAAAACGCACATTCTCCCCATTTTCTGGCAATTTAATGCCCATTTCCTCCCGTACCCGTTTGAAGACAGCTACAACTCTTCGAATCTTCGCGGCATCAGAATCTCTTACTGTGAACATAGCATCTTCATGGCCCTGTTCCGCACAGATGGCCGAAGTCCAGCAGTTGGTTCCTGCTCGAATCATTTTGAGGGTCAAATTGGCATAATGACAATGCACCCCGATAAAAATACAGGCTTCAATCTTATTCCCCCATATCGTCAGATTGGGATGGTTCGGATTGATGACTTCTTCCGGTTCAACCTTAGGATACTTGGGCCGATAATCCGGCATGGGAATGACGAGCACCTCGGGTAATTGGGCTGCTAGCTCTAATACAGCTTTAGCCTTATCCGCAGCATGATCGTTCCAATTCCACAACACTAATGGACCCGGGAAAATGGTTGCATTCTTGCGCGTTAACATCGTACGGGCCATGGCTTCCATTGCCAGCTCTTCCGCAACAACATGGCCAAACTTCAGACCATATCCTGTATCAGGCGTCAGCACACCAAGTTCCGCAGCCGATGGTGGATGGAAACCTTGTGGCCCTGGAGCCACGATTGCGTCTTCTAGTTCTTTCGTTAATTCCACGTTGGACTCCGATTCACATTAAATTCGAAATCAGCAAGTATGCGATCAAGCTCAAGACTGCCAAGGACTTGCTAAAACCGGTACTGTGTTTTTTTCATGGTAAGTAATGTTTTGGGTAAGTGCCGCATCGCCAATCTGGTCAATCATTTCCATCTTAATGGCCTTATGTTTCGCCATGTTATCGCATACCCAGACACATTGCGCACAACCTTTACAACGGTCTACTGCCACATAGGCCGAACCATATTTCAACCCCTTATCTTTGCCTGCTTCTGTATCATATTGAATGGTATTAGCTTCTGGGCAATATTGCGTACACAACTTACAACTGGTCGCGGCACATATTTCCTGATCAATATTCGCTACAAGATACATGTTGTTCCCCTTTCATTTTTCTCTTTTTAGGCCGAAGCCTTTGCTGCTGCAGATGCTGCTGCTGCAGATGCTGCTGCACCTGTTTGGTCAGCCATTGAGGAGGCCCCGAGAGTCCATCCATTATCAACGGCGTAATCCCAACCAGCCTTTACCACCGCTAAGTTTTTCTCAATCAATTCAGCTTTTTTCTTGAACTTTCTTTCCACCACACTATCCAGGGCAGCCGTTCCTCCAGATACCACGAAACCTTTTCCGAGAAATCGATCTTTCACAGCCGTGCCGCAGGCCTCTAAAGTTGTAAGTCCCGTAATTGCGCCGATTGCCCCAACCATCGCCATATTCGTGGCCAGATCGATTCCCGCCACATCTAGCGACATCTGGGTCGCCGGGAGGTAATAAATTTTGGCATTTAAGTCTTTCAATTCCGCAGCTTGATCCGGCTCAAGAGTCATAGGTTTATTGCTATTGATCAGAACAACTCCATCCTGTTTTAACCCATAGTAAAAAGGATTCGTGTAGCTCTTCCCGTGAGTGATGCACTGCGGATGAAAGACCATAAGGATGTGGGGAAATGTAATTTCTCCAATTTCATAAATAGGCTCATTCGAAACCCTCACATAGCTTTCTACGGGAGCCATCCGCTTTTCAGATCCGTAAAAAGGAACGATGGTACTTTCACCTCCTGCATTAATGACCGCAGTGCTAAATATATGGGATGCGGTCACCACGCCCTGTCCACCAACGCCTGCCATACGAATGTTATAACGAATAGCCATATCCAACCTCCATGATCATAATCTTGAACATCAGAAAACCAACGATCCCCGTTAGGGGTAGGAAACTACCCTTTTGGTAGCGCAGCAGCTGGCTTCGGAAGATATTCTTTATATCCATAAAGGCCAGCCAAATGCTCTTTTGCTTCGTCTGTTATATATTCTTGGAATTTATAACGATCATTTTCAACATCCTTCGCATCTTGCATGACCTGATCTGTCGGAATCGCATATTCAATATTACAGGAAGTGTAGGCTTGGATATACGTTGGGCCCACTTCTCTGGCAATTAAGATCGCTTTTTTAATAACACTTTCTACTCTTCGTGGGTTGTTGGGAACCACCGTGGCCACATATGCACATCCAGCAACCTTGGCCATTCCTAACATATCCATCTTTTCAAATTTTTTCCCCAAAGGCGCCATTTTCAAAACCTGGCCCTTGTTGGTCATTCCACTTTCTTGACCACCCGTATTTCCATAAACTTCGTTATCCAACATGATGGTAGTAAATTTTTCTTTTCTGAACCAAGAATGCAGAGTTTGAGCAAAGCCAATGTCTGCCATTCCCCCATCACCCGCCATCACGACAACATCTTTGGGTCGATCGCCAAATCTCAAGCGAAGTCCGCGTGATAGCCCACTCGCCACTCCATTTTGGTCCCCGTAATTTCCATAGACAAAAGGAACAGCTGCCTGAGAGATCGCCAACCGTCCACACCCAGCCGTTCCGACCGTAATCGTATCTTCGGGATTGGGGAATGCAATAAACGCTAAACGAATAAACAGGGTCATCGCACATCCAGCGCACATGGGATGTTCTTCCATAATTTCCTTAAAGGTACCGACCTGGGACACAGTTGTTTTTTTGCCAAAGGGGCCATGCTCCACCATATCGCGATATTCTTTGGGCATAAACTTTCCAAAGCCTGGGGTAAATTTCACATAATCGAGACTCATATCCTGTCTCCTCCTTGTTAAAAAAAACGATCTGAGATGCAGCCGCTCATGTAAGTGATAAACTTCATCTTGCCTATGACAAAAATAACTAAAACTACTTAATCATTTAACTCGCTAACAGAGTGCTTAGACTCTAACAACTTTAGTAAGGAATAATCTAGGTGAATTTGATTGACAATTCAACGCAAAAGAAGGCCCACTATCGAAAAAAGAAGCCCCATGGGAGCTTCATACCGCTTAGGTCCTTTGTCCCAGACGACCCGAAAACCAAAAATGTGGGAGCTAAATTGGTGAGATGAAAAAGAATAAGGAAAAGTTAACTATATCGCTAAGCCAAGAAAAGGCATTAGTCCAGGATGTAATGGATGGGGTCAACAACTTTGTCATTGACCGCAACCTGATAATGCAAATGGGGGCCTGTAGAGAACTTGCCCGTGCTTCCTACTAACCCAATTAGGTCCCCTCTCTGCACTCGATCACCATACTTCACATGAATTTTAGACAAGTGGCCATAGGTTGTCTCCATGCCATACCCATGATCAATGCGAATGAATTTCCCCATTCGACCGTCATAGGCTGCCACAACCACTTTTCCTGAGGCTGGAGATCGAATCTCCGTGCCCCTTCGTGCGCCGATATCAATTCCTGCGTGGAGGGCCTTTTTGCCCGTAAAGGGGGAAACCCTTGGGCCAAAACGTGACGTTATCGACCCCTTTACCGGCCAGATTGAGGGAGTCGAAGCCCATTGAACAGCTTTTTTCTCGGCTACAGCAGAAAGTTCATCAAGAATTTTGGTCTCTGACTTAGTCTGTTCGCCTAACCATTCTAGCCCGGCTTTAATTTCCTTAATTTGTTGGTCCGTGGATAAAGGTCCCTGAGAGGCTGGCTGATCCACACCAGCTTTTGGCGCCAACCCATCAGTGGCCTCAGCCGCTTCCTCTGGAAGTGCATCAAACGGGATTTCTTCACCCCCCTGACCAGGAATCCCGGAAGGCGAACCCTGACTATCATCAGGCTCTAACCCAAACATCGTTTGCAATTTGCGATTGAGGGATTCTAATACCACCATCCGCTTTTTCATGCCATCAACTTCCATTGAAAAGGTGCCTGTTTTGGCTCGAGAAAAATTTAACTCCTTCTTTACGTCCTCCAACTCACTCAGTTGACTCCATTGGTAAACATAATGCGTCACAATTCCAACCTGAATGAGTAGCAACGCCACACCCCAGATCAATCCATGCTTTACAAATGCTTTGCGGATCTTTAAACGCCAAGGGTTGGCGCGTGCCCCGCGAAAAACGATAACAGTTAGGGATTCTTCGGATTCTTTCATTCGTTCACCGATTGAGGTTGTAGGAAATTATTTAGATTTGCGATTGACGTTTTTTCACAACTTAATTTATGTCATGTGCCCAGTCTGCTTAATGGAATCTTGAACCCAGCTCAGATATTCAGGCAGCCCCTGCTGAATCGGAAGCGCGATCACCTCTGGAAGACTATAGCTATGCATCGATTTTACCAAAGTCGCTACTCGCTCAAATGCCTGACTCACTGTTTTGGCCACCAATAAGACCTCTTGTTCTTCTACGACCTGACCTTCCCATCGAAAAATTGATCGAACTCCCGGAATTACATTCACACAAGCCACTAATTCTCGCGTGACTAATTCTCGCGCAATGCCTTTTGCCTCGGCTTCAGATCCCGTGGTTATTAATACGACAATTTCGTCCATAACCAGGGGAAGTATAATCCAAATTTCAGGGAGCCGGGACCATGGACTCTCTTTATGTCATAGCCACAAAGAAGGTCTCTATCGGATACCCCTCATTCTTTATCATTATCGGTTGTTTTTTTGATTGTCTAAAGTCTAAAAATAATCTTCTTAGAACGAAAGATCAACCCGCGACCATACCTTTTTATTAGTCTTCAATAATTCCAACAACTTAGCGCGGCAATAACCTTTTGGGATCTTGGTTGGCCAAACCCACCAAATCCGCAACAGCAGGCTTAAGAGCCTCTTGCAGGGCCATAGGATAACTGACCACCGCATCTTCAAGACCATAATAGGGGCTATCAAACTGTTTTCCTTCAAAATCCATTCTCATACTCCAGAGAACCTTATTGGGTTCATTGACGGGAGTGAGACGGAGGTCCAATTCAAGATCAGTCGTTGTTTCACTCATGGGCAATCCCAACATCCAAAAAACCACGCCGACGGGTCCAAGTAAATAGGTATATAAGCGCCGTTTCCACTCCGTCGAACGCAACCGTCCACGGAACGCGACCTCAGCGGGCTCCTGTTGCACATCGTTCGCATATTTGACAGATGAATAAATTCCTGCCTGATTCAGCTCTCCGGCGATGGCTTTAGCAAAATCCTGCGCCGGATCAAAACGGACGACATCCACTTGTTCTGGATGTTCAGCCGCTTCGGGACGCTGATATATCGTATCCCCATAAGGCACAAGAGGAATCGTCGCTTTCCAATATTCTTCTTTGACACCCTTTCCCCGTAAGTCTTCCAACGGAAGGACAATGGCTTTGGCTGGCACAACCGCATCTGCTTTTGCATTCAAATATGTCCCAGATTCTGAGGGAGGATATTGCCAATTTCGATTACCCAGACAACCCGTTAAAGACAGGCATCCAACCATTAGTACCGTGCAGAGAACCAGCCGCGTGAAGGAAACAGGCATACTTACTACTCCTTTGTTGATTTGTGGTATTGAGCTCCATCCATTCCCCTATCGCTCGGGGGTTTTGGCAAGGGAGTCATTTCATGGGGGATAAAAAAGAACCAGAAATCAGAAAGATCTCTTCAAGAAGGAAAAGCATAGCACAATTTATCTTGCATGGCACGACACCTCAAGGGGAAAATCCACCAGCTTGGCCTAAATACTCTTGAAATTCCGGATAGGTTTTGGCCACTGGAAACTGCGGGTACTCCAGCACAATAGATTCTGGAGGGCAGAAGAAAAACCCCGCATCGGCTTCCTGTAACATGGAGACATCATTATAGGAATCGCCTCCAGCTAACACTCGAAACCGAAGATTCTTCAAACCAATGACTGCCTGTCGCTTTTGATCCTTCTGACGAAGAAAATAATCCATAATCATGCCATCAGCATCAATACCCAGACTATGGCAAAAAATAGTGGGAAATTGAAGCTGCTCCATGAGAGGCTGCACAAACTCATAAAAGGTATCTGACAGAATGACCACTTGCGAACGTGGTCGCAACCAGGCCATAAATTCAAGCACACCTGGAAGAGGGGTAATCGTTCGAACCACTTCATGAATATCGTGAATGGTAATACGGTGGGTTCGCAGCACATCCAGCCGTTTTTTCATCAAGACATCGTAATCAGAAATATCACGAGTCGTCAGCCGCAATTCCGGCAAACCAACCTTCTCAGCCAATCCCAGCCAAATTTCAGGGAATAAGACCCCCTCCATATCGAGACATGTGATAACCGGTTGCGCCAATTCAATCCTCGTCAGATGTTTCAGTAATCTCTATTGGGGGCAAAACAAAAAAAATCGCGGTGATCATAAAAGAATTCCGGTCTGCGTCACAACTCTCAGAAAAATTTTCGGGATGGATCAGGGTGCGTTACCACAGTTTAATAAGATCGTGCGGAGTCTCGCAATAAAAGTCAGGTTGCAGCGCAGAGACTCGTTCGCGGTTGCCGTAGCCATAACCCACAGCGCAGGCTCGAATGCCAGCAGCTTGAGCCGCTCGAACATCATTGGTGCTGTCGCCAATCATGACGGTGTGCGTGGTGTCGGCGCCCAATACGGCAAGGGCTCGTTCTAACATCACAGGTTCTGGCTTCAGTTCAGCCGTATCTCGCGGAGCCTCTACGTGCTGAAACAGATCACGAGCCTGCAGGCCATCAACGATAGCCAGGGTATATTCAAGTGATTTATTGGTCACGATCACTTTCGTGCGATCCTTATAATGCTGAAGGACCTCCCAAATCCCCGGATACCATCTCGTCGTCTGAACACAATGCTCCAGGTAATGACCTCGAAACACCTCTAAAGCTCTATCATATTGATCAGGATTGTCCTCCCCTACGGAGAGGCGGAGTAGTCGCTTTACACCATCGCCCACAAAACCAAAAATCTCCTCAACGGAACGAAGGGGTAGACCCAATTCTCCCAGCGTAAGATTCACCGCAGTCGCAATGTCTACTTTGGAATCAATTAAGGTGCCATCAAAATCAAAAAGTAACACCTCCGCACGCCATTTTGTCATTGCTGAAATTTTGCCTATTTCGCTTTCAGTTGTTGATGTAACGAGGCAAACATGGCCTTTCGTGCTTCCTCAGGTTCACTCAATTCCGTCCAACGCACAAAATCAATCAAGCGTTGCCGACCTACATGAGGGGGAAGTTGCGGCTGAAAAATTTGCCATCGGTCATATACGGCTTTGATATGAAACATATGCGACTCCTGGTGAGGATCAGGGACAAATGTCACACTTTCCCAATGCATTGTTCCGAGTACATCAAACACCACAGGAATTTTAGCCTCAAGGCCATTCGCAATGTCCCATTTTGTCACATCCTGCTCAATGTGAAAGTTCGAAATAACGACGACTTGTCCCCATGCCACATCCTCCTTCCACTCAACGTAGGGCTCAATCACTTGCCAGGAAGAGGTCTCAAGCCTGGCACCTTTTTTATCCAAGGACAAATACTTGTCTAACGTTTTTGTGGGGTCTTCAGTAATGTGTTGATTGAAGGCGTCTAAGGAAGTGGCACTCCCAACCATCATTCCTAGCGCAATTGATAATATAATTTTGAGCACCCTTGGTACACAGTTCATCATCATCCCCAATAGACCCTAACAGAACAAACATCACGGGAGAACACCAGCAAGGGAGGAGCTGCTCTTACCCTTTAAAAAGGATCACCAGAATAATCCCAAGCAGCAGCCAGAGAGGTATGGACAACATGAGACCCCAGGCCAGACCTTGTGCAGTTTTCAGTCGGCCTTTCAGCGTTTGTTTTTCCAATGCTTTCGAGATGCGCAACCTGACATCTTCCAAATGGAACGGTTTGGTAATGTAATCATCCGCCCCACGATTGATGGCTTCCACCGCCGTTCCTATTGAGGGATGACCTGTAATCATCAGAAAGATTACTTCGTTATTTTTTATTTCTCGAATGCGCCGTAACAACTCCATGCCATCCATATTGGGCATAATCAAATCGGCCATTACCACATCAAAATCACCCTTCCCATATTCGATTAAGGCGTCCTCACCATTATCCACTGCCACCACAATATACCCAAGCGAGAGTAAGAATTCTGACAACGCTTCCCGGACCCCAGTATCATCATCCACGACTAAGATACGTTCAGCCATGAGGGTTTACCTTTCTTGGAAATTCACTGAGACTCCGCACTGGTCACACCTTGTTCTTTAGAATGTAGGGAAATCCACCACCACAACATCCGGTGGGAGCTTAAACTTCAGCAAGTTAGCAGAGAGCCCTTGATTAGCTTGAAGATGATCAAAGCGCACTCGGGAAATATTCCCGCTGGCTTCAAAGATCGTGATGGTCTGGATGAGATAGGTATCAGGATATAATTGCAATTCGATTTTTTTGATCGTAGGGGCAGTATCCCCATCTGGCTTAGGGATTAAGGTCAAATCCGCCGATTTTTTAGAGGAGTTGGAAGCGTCCGATGGCTGGACTACCGTGAATTGTTGGGCAAGCTTGCCCACACCCAGGAGGAGGGCTAACGGACCTTTGGACGCCGCGATTTGCGTCAACGTGCCTTTCACGACTTGTTGATGCTCAGGCACATACATCATCACGGTATCGCCATCCACATATATATGTTCTTTTGACGGTTCAAGATAATCCCAACGTAAAAGTCCGGGCTTTTTCAAATAAAACTTGCCTGTCGATTGAAAGCCTGTTTCAAATCCCTCGATAATCGTTTCCTGGATGAAATCCCCCTGTAAATCCTGAGTCTTGGCATAACGATCATCCACACGACCAACCACATCATCCACATTGGAACCCGAAGCAATGACTCCACTAGACAGGAAAAAGCAGGCTCCAAGAACGCTGAGTCTCAACACTTTTAATCCCTTCATACAATCTCTGCTGTGGCCCCTCGAGCCAGCACTTCCCGTCGCCCATCACGCCCTGGCGCACTCACAAGGCCTTCTTCTTCCATTTGCTCAATCATGCGAGCCGCACGAGGGTACCCCACCCGAAGACGACGCTGGATGAAGGAAGCTGAGGCTTGCCCCGTCGTCATGATTAATTCTCGAGCTCGTTCATACGTTTCATCTTCCGCTTGATCGTCGGTTGGGGATTCTTGGACTGACGCCAAGGCAGTTTGATCGTAAACCGGAGTCGCCTGCGCTTTGACCCACTCCACCACATTCCGGACTTCATCATCTGACACAAATGGCCCATGCAAACGAACGATGCGACCTGTCCCTGAGGCTAAAAACAGCATATCACCTTTCCCCAATAAACTCTCTGCGCCATTGGCATCTAAAATGGTCCGCGAATCAGTTTTCGAGGACACTTGATAGGCAATACGCGCTGGGAAATTGGCCTTAATAATCCCCGTCACCACATCTACGGAAGGCCGCTGCGTCGCTAAAATGAGATGAATCCCTGAAGCTCTCGCCATTTGCGCCAGTCGGGCAATGCGATCCTCAATATCTTTAGGTGCCACCATCATCAAGTCCGCAAATTCATCGATCACCACCACGATATAGGGTAACGTCGTACGTTCCTCAACCGGGGCCTCTAACCCAGGAGACTCTTCGACTTCCATCGACTGCCCTTTGGTCAACGTCGTTTTTTTTCTGGAACCAGGGAAGCCGGCATTCTGTAGCTCGACCACTTTCCGATTATAGGCATCAATATTCCTCACACCCAGTTCGGCCAACACACGATAACGCCGTTCCATTTCCTGCACCACCCAGCTGAGCCCCCTGGCCGCTTCCTTGGGGTTCGTAATCACAGGCCGGATAAGATGGGGGATCCCATCATACACCTGTAGCTCCAACACCTTGGGATCAACTAAAAGGAGCTTCACTTCATCGGGATGGGCCGTAAACAAAATATTTAAAAGGAGACAATTTAACCCCACACTTTTTCCTGAGCCGGTTGCACCGGCTACCAGCAGATGAGGCATCGTGCGCAAATCGGTAACAACAGGCCTCCCATAAATATCCTTCCCGAGGGCGAGCGCCAATTTTGACCGGGCTTTGGCAAACGCTTCCGATGTCAACATATCTTTTAAGCCCACGGTTTCTCGCTGCGGATTGGGCACCTCAATGCCTACCGTCGATTTGTTAGGCAGCGGCGCCACGACCCGCACCTTCAACGCTTTCAAAGCCATTGCCAGATCGTCCGCCAAGGTCACAATTCTCGCGACTTTAATGCCTGGTCCTGGCGCAAATTCATACATCGTAATCACCGGCCCGGGATGCACATCAGTCACACTCCCTTCAATTCCAAAGCTGCCCAGTGTCTGCACCAGAATGTCGGATTGCGATTTCAACACCGAATCGGTCTGATGCGCAGCCCGAGCTGCATGTGTATCCAAGAGATCTGCGGGCGAAGGCATTTGGTACGCTTCGCCTACGGTTTTGCGCGCTAAATAGTCATGATCTGTTTGGTCGGTTAAAGCCAATCGTGGCTCGGTTTCAAGCAGAGCAGGATTCGACTCGGGTGGGGCTTTTAACTCTTTAGACGATTCCAGAATGGAACCTAACCCCAAACTCCCAATTCCGCCACGCGCAGCTAATTCCCGATTAATACGAATCGATTTATTCTTTTTTGGTTCGGCATCTTTGGCCCACCATTCACGTTCTTTCATAGCCAGGAGAGATGCAGCCACGCGTTCCCAAATTCCTCCCCCAAGTGCAATTGTCCCACGGGCCATTTGACCAAGAGATATAGGGACCAACAACAAAAAGGCCACCAATAACGTGGCACCCAGAATAATTATGGCGCCAGTCGCAGCAAAGTACGTTCCCAAGACTTCCGAGAGCCCCTTACCCACTAACCCGCCAGTATTCATCCCAAAAGTGTCAGCCGTAACTAGATGAGAGGCCTGCAAATGCAGCAACGCGCTCACAGACAAAATCGCTAAGACTGAACCCAATACTCCAATAAGGCTCACATGCAGCCGCTCTGACCACAACACCGTCAGCCCAAACCCGACGAAGAGCAGGGGGACCACGAATGAGCCCCCGCCCACCATCTTCAATAATGAAAAAGCGAAGGTCGAGCCCACGAGACCCACGGCATTCTCTGGAACCGATTGCGTTGAAGAATGGGGAAACAACAGTACGGGATCAGCCGGGGAATAGGTCAGAAGGCTCAGCAACCACAAAATTCCAACGGTGGCCAGAAAAACCCCTACAATTTGAGCAGTTAACGAAGAAGTTGCTGGAGCCGCCTTCTTATTTTTGACGACTTTCTTACTCGGGAAAATACTCATTCAAAAAATCGTACCATAAGGGTTTCTATCGAGCAAACAACCCTTACGCTATTCCAACAATTTTTCGAGAAAAAATGGGGATTGTAAGGAACAGGGGTCATAAGGTAGGCAGCGCTCTGCTCAAATTCCTAAACTCTTGGACGGAGAGGGTTTCGGCTCGACGGGTGAGAGAGATGCTGGCGTCTTGTTGAACCTGGTGTAAACATTCGTCCGGCATGCCGGCTGATCGAAACGCATTCATGAGAGTTTTGCGGCGTTGCCCAAAGGCCGCACGGACCGTGCGTTGGAATTGGACCAGGTCCACTGGTCCTTCCTGGTGCCCCTGGCGCATTTCCAATCGCACCACCCCGGAATCCACATCCGGCACCGGGCGGAAGCATTTTCTCGATATTTTAAAGCCGAAACGTACCTCAGCCAAGTGTTGCACCATGACCGAGAGTACCCCATAGTCCTTGGTCCTCGGTTTGGCCACCAAACGCTGAGCCAACTCTAATTGAATGGTCAACACCATCCGGCTAATGTTCTGCTGTGCCTCCAACAATCGAAACATGATAGGCGTCGAAATATTATAGGGCAGATTGGCGACCACCACCGTCGAAGGTGGAAGTTGGTCAAATGGATACTTCAAAGCATCCTGTTCTTGAATATCAAGGTTGGCGTGTCCAGCTAATTCAGTCTTTAAAAATTCCACCATTCGAGGATCCACTTCCAACGCAACGACATGGCTAGCGGCCTGGCACAACAAGCCGGTCAACGCACCTCCACCGGGTCCGATTTCGCAAACCGAATCTGATGGCTGGATTTCTGCCAGGCTGACAATTTTTCGGAGCAGATTGGGATCAATCAGAAAATGCTGGCCTAGCCGTTTACGAGGATGAGGAGGAAAATTGGCCATGAGGTAGAGCGCGAGGAAGGTGGAACCATAGACGATTCACCTAACAAAAACCTTTTCAGGGAATGCCGGAGGTCTGAATATCTTTCGCCAATTTTTTGAGATGGCGGCGACACATATCCACTTCATCAGCTAATTCATCAAACACATCGCCCACAAAGTAGTTGGTTTCCAGCCATTCCTTCGTGATGTGTTGAAGATACTCCGGACTCACATATCGAGCAAGGCCATCCACAACTGCTCTTTTCCATTTCGTCACATGATCCTTTCCCTGCACAGCATTCAGGGCCTTTTCTGCTTGGGCATGAATGGTAGTGATCCCCTCTATTTGACATTGAATATACGACAGTAATTCGGATTCCTGCTCAGGCATACTTGACTCCTCTTTTGAATGAACCCTCGTTTTATTGATCCCTCTCTCAAACAACGACTTGTCGTCTGCTGGATAGTTTTACCCGAAGGATGTTTCTTGGGAAGCTTGAGGCTGGTGCAGAAGAGTCCCAACTTCTATCCGATGCCCGGTCAAATAAACACCCACTGGCATTCGTTTCTTATTCGCCGGCTGAATTTCTAAAATGTGCAAGACTCCCTTGCCGGTTTGCACCCGAAGCATCTGCTTGGAGATCTCAATAATCGTGCCAGGTGGTTCAGCCTGCGTATCGTGTAACCCCTCTTCCTCATGCGGTTCGACCCGGACGGTCCAGATTCCCCATCGCTCCCCGTTCACAAATGTATAACCACCCGGCCAGGGGGCTAAGCCGCGGATACGATTGGCTATGGTGGTAGCAGATTGACGCCAATCAAGGAGTCCGTCTTCTTTCTTGAGGAGAGGCGCGAGGGTGGCTTCGGATTCGTTTTGCGCGTGAGCCTCAATTGTCCCAGCCATCCATCTTTCAAGGGTGGATACTAGGAGACGGCCACCCAACTCGGCCATTCGGTCTGCCACATCCCCTGCCGTATCCTCTGGAGAAATAGGCACCATAGCTTGTTCTAGAATGGCGCCGGTATCCATTCCGGCATCCATCACCATAATGGTCACTCCCGTTTCGGATTCTCCTTTGATGACCGCCCATTGAATAGGAGCGGCGCCACGATATTTGGGCAACAGCGAGCCATGCACATTCAGACAGCCTTTTGGGGGAAGATTGAGAATAACCTGAGGAAGGATGCGCCCATACGCAGCCACCACTATGACATCAGGATTCCAGGACCGGAGGGTCTCAAGCAATGTGGGATCTTTCATCTTCTCCGGTTGAACGACAGGAAGATTCTGGGCTACCGCCAATGTTTTCACCGGACCATACTGGATCTTCCTGCCCCGTCCACTCGGCCGGTCGGGTTGGCACACGACACCCACCACAGAACATTCCGAATTGACCAGATGTCGAAGTGTCGGAACCGCAAAGGCAGGAGTTCCCATAAACACCACACGCATGACTTCTTCCCCTTTATTTCCAACAACTGACGAACAGATTACCATATTATCTCCGGGGGAAAAGAACAACAGGACTTCAGTCTATTCGACAACATTTTGCCCAACACATGAGCGCATTGACTCCCTTTCAAATACTGTGATAGAAGCCCACGCGAAGACAGTTGGTGGCACCTGTGCCCCCTTTGAATAGGGAAATGGAACACAAGTATGGGTGGACATAGTCATTGGTCGACCATTAAGCGTCATAAAGGCGCGCAAGATGCCAAGCGGGGGAAAATATTCACGCGCGTCATCCGTGAAATTTCCATTGCTGCACGAAGCGGCGGCGATCCCGACGGCAATCCAGCCTTACGCCAAGCCATTGCCAAATCCAAAGAAGTGAATATGCCGGCCGATACCGTCAAACGGGCTATTCAACGAGGGACCGGGGAATTGCCTGGGATGCAGTTCGAAGAATTTATGCTGGAGGGTTACGGCCCCGGAGGGACGGCGCTCCTCCTGGAAGTGTCCACCGACAAACGCAACAGGACGGTAGCCGAGGTGCGAAATATCCTAACCAAACATAATGGCACGATGGCAGAACCCGGCGCGGTCGCCTGGCAGTTTGAAAAAAAAGGGTTATTGGTGATCGAAGATCAACCGGTGACCGAAGAACAATTATTCGAACTGGCCATAGAGGCGGGAGCTGAAGACGTGAAACAAACCCCCTCCGGCTTTGAGGTCATCTCAGAACCCGCAAACTTCGAAGCCGTCAAAGAAGCACTGCAAAAGGCTCAGATTGAAACCAGCCTGTCCGAGCTCACCTTTCTGGCAACCAACCCCATTCAGCTTGAAGGCCGAGATGCAGAACAAGCGCTCAAACTCATGGATCTCTTAGACGAGAACGAAGACGTGTCGAAGGTCCATGCCAACTTTGAGATATCCAACGAATTGATGGAGAAAATGGCCGCCGAAAGTGCCTAGCGTTTTTGAGTTCTCATCCATTTTCCCTCTCTTGTCTCTTTATTCCGTTCCCTGCTCCTTCACCGTTTCGACGACAACCTCCCTTTCACACACCGGAATTCGGCACAAAAATGATTGCCTCTTTGTCAGGAACCCTGGCTTCTAAGACACCTCAAGAGGCGGTCATTTCCGTGCAGGGCGTGGGCTATCACGTCTTCATCGCGCTTTCCACTTTTTTCACCCTACCAGACATCAATTCTACAGTGCAGGTCTTCGTCTCCACCCATATACGGAACGACACGATTCAACTCTTCGGGTTTGCCACCACTGAAGAAAAACAAGCCTTTTCTCTGCTCACCACCATCAGCGGCGTCGGACCCAAGCTGGCCCTGAGCGCATTATCAACCCTCTCTGTCCCCGATTTATGTGGAGCAATTGAAGCAGGCGATATTGAAACCCTGGGTTCCATTCCCGGCGTCGGGAAAAAATCCGCCAGCCGAATGGTCCTCGAGTTAAAAGACAAAACCCATCGCATCGTCATCTCAGGGGAGCAGAAATCTTCAACCGCTCAACACGAACCTGCCATTTTTCTACAAGAAGAAGCCGCCTCCGCACTCATCAACTTGGGCTACCGTGCCCCAGAAGTTAAAAAAGCCATCAATCTCGCCATCAGCAAAATGGACGACACCTACGAACTAGAAGACCTTATCCGCACCACCCTAAAAGAATTAGCAAAAGGTTAAAAGCCACAAACCCTATTGGTACTAAAGGATCGAACTATTTGCCTTCCCAATTAGTTAATGCAGACCTCTCATTTTGGGTATACCCTATTGGGGAGCCTGTCACGCAGACGAAAAACCCGCGAAAAATGCGGGTTTTGAAAGTCGTTTTTAAGGAGGACCCTATTTTGAGAGCAAAAAAGACAACCGTACTTCAGCGGAATTCTATGGCAGGCTGATTTTTGACGATCATTCTTTTGATGGTGGCCGATGTAGATTAGCCAATTCTTCAAATGTTTTGCTTTCACCAATGAAGGTAAAAATGAAGCCTAAACATCCCGAAAGCGCAAGCATGCATAATACTGAGTCGGGGTTCATGCGGTCGATGTTGTCCGGGCTACGATCTGGAAATTCTCGATCGTACATTGTGCCAATCGACTGAATATTTTGCTTCTTGTTTTTAGAGTCCAATGAATGAGACAAGTAATTTCTTAGGCAGTTTAGCCCGTCAATCAGGTTCCACATTAAATTATCTTTTTTTGCGGACAACCCAACGGAAGCTGCTTGAGTATGTTGTCCTGGAAGTCACGGCACGTGCTGCTGCAGACCTTGGGGGCTCCAGGCCAATACGGCCGCACTATTTTATCGCACAATACGGCTTATCATTACGGCGAAACTCGAGGCTGCGGCCTCAGAGGTTGCCGGAGCCATTGAATTGGATGAAGTTATTTTGGCGGAGTGCGGAAAGGGAAACGAGGACGAGGTGCTGCAGGGAAAGTTCCCGTATTGGGGATCCTGAAACGAGGCGGGAAAGTGTATACCCAGATGATTGCTAACACGCGCAGGGCTACACTCAGGCCCATTATTCGCCGGAAAATCGAGCCTGCTAGTAGCATTGTGTCCACCGATAGCTATCGTTCATACAATGCCTGAGATATTTCAGAATTCAAACATGATCGGATTAAGCATTCAGCGGTGTTGGCCGAAGGGCGCAATCAGATCAATGGGATTGAACATTTTGGGAATCAAGCCAAACGCGTCTTGCGCCAATACAATGGCCTTCCAGTCCACCACTTTCATGAATTCTTAAAAGAAGCGGAATTTCGATTTAATGAGGGATCGCCTCATCACCAATTTATCACCCTGAAAAAATGGGGCAAGTTGTGATTAATCTACGACAGCCCCTTAATTTAATCACGTCTTTGTAAAGGAGGAGTTTATGCCATCTAACAATCCGTCAAGTAAGAAGAAAAAGGCGGGATCCACGACATCGAACATTGCTCCCAAGGCAAAAGCTTCAGCTAAGAAATCGACCGTCGCGAAGAAATTGGCGCCAGCGGCGGCCAAGAAAAAGGCTTCTACATCGCCGGAGGGAAAGAATGCGGTTGTGACAGGGGGGCTTAAAATTGGAAGTCGCGCGCCGGCCTTTTCCTTGCCCAACGAGAAAGGAGAGGTCGTGAAATTGTCGGAATTCAAAGGAAAAGCTCTTGTGCTGTTCTTTTATCCCAAAGATGATACATCGGGTTGTACAAAAGAGGCGTGCTCTTTCCGTGATGGTCTGCAGGCTATTCGTAGAAAAGGGGCGGTGGTATTAGGTGTGAGCGCCGATTCTGTGGCTTCGCATCGAAAGTTTTCTCAAAAATACGACTTTAACTTTCCGCTGCTGAGTGATGAGTTCAAATCCATGATTCAGGCCTATGGAGTCTGGAAAGAGAAGTCAATGTATGGGCGAAAGTACATGGGGATTGAACGGACCACCGTGTTGATAGATAAAAACGGCATCATTGTACAGGTGTTTCCTAAGGTGAAGGTCGATGGTCATTATGAGGAAGTCTTAGCCGCATTGGGCTAGAAGAGCCAAACGCGAAGATTGAAAGGGACAATGGCAGGTTACGACTTGGAGGCCGGCCGTTCGTGTTCATCGCCAATCTGAGAAAAGCTTTGCTCTCCAAAGATAGCATTGGCATTGAGATAGTACTTGAATTCCAGAAGGTTGTCGGAGGGGTCTTTTAGAAAAAAAGATAGGTGTTCAATGGGTTTCCCGGAGAACCGGCGTTGGGGCTCACGAAAAAAAGTTAATTGATGTTTCTGTGCCAGGTCTCGCCATTTCTCCCATTCGTCTTCCGTTTGGCACACCAATCCAAAGTGCCGGGGATAAATGCTGCTTTGAGGAATTCCCACGTCCTCCGTGACTTGAGCGACGAGTTGATGCCCGTGAAAATCCAGCATAAGGGCGACGGTTGATTGTCGTCCGATGTGACACCCTAAGCCCGAGACATAAAATTCTTTGGTCGACTCAATGTCCCGAACAGGAAAAGAAAGATGAAAAATGGCAGAATTCATGATTGTTATACTAAGCTCTTTTTATCGTACTTTCGACGTTTGGGCAAGTGTAGGCTATCTTGATTAAGAGTGAAGGAGCCGCCAGTTCGCCGGAGAGAGTGCGTGGCAAAGACTAAAAAGATGCGGCCTATTCCAATTCCGGGAGAGAAGGTAGGCAGGAATAGAATGAGATGGCCGGGTAGGTATTAGACGCTTAGTTCGGCCTTCATGGTGTGATAAATAGTACATTGGTTGCCGCCATGGGTTTTGGAGTGATAGACCGCTTCATCCGCATGGCGAAGCAGTTCGTCGACCTGAGTATAGGGGTGTTCTGGCGTATGTGTGGCCATTCCTAGGGAAATCGTCACCCTAAGGTTTTGATTTTCGGAAATCTCATGAAGCGTATTACGAAAGGCGGTCAGGATTCGATCACTCACCATTTCAGCTCCGGATGTTGGCGATTTCGGTAAGATGAGGACAAATTCTTCCCCACCGAATCGTCCCACCAAGTCTGTTCCCCGAAGGTTGGAGAGCAGGAGACGAGCCGCAGATTGAAGGGCGATATCTCCTGCCTGATGGCCATAGGTGTCATTCACAGATTTGAATTTATCGAGATCCCCAAAGATCAAGGTCAAGCATTCTCCATGCGCCACAGCCCGCTCGAATGACGCTTGCAAACATGTATCCAAATGGGCTCTCGACAGCGTGCCGGTCAAGGCGTCGTGACGGTTGGTTTCCTCCAGGCTAGAAAGTTGGGCCTCCATGTTCACGGTGCTCATTCTGAGTTCTTCCACTTGCTGGAGTGCTTGGAGATTTCGTAATACCAGGGCTTCTCTTGCATGCTCCAGAATCGATTGCGGATGGTTCCAGGTTTGTAGGTCGGTATTAAATAGGCGTTCCGTTTCAGGAAGCCGGGCTTTGATTGTTTCTAGAATGTTCATGAGTGTGTCTGGTGTTAGATGTAACAAAGAGCTAGCTTGCTGGTAAAGGAATTGCATATATGCATCATCGGTTTTTCTCAAAAATATTTCTGCAATCATTCCTGATAGCCTGACGCAATAGGTGAATGGTGCGCGTTCATCCTGTGCGGGAATGCGCGAAGGTTCGTCGCTCCCAGCCACGGCTAAGCGTAAACGATCAGGTAAGTTCCACTGGCTCAATAGCCAACTGCCCACTGCACCATGGTTAAGGCCAAGCCATTGTTCTTCATGTGCGATCAGACTGGCATGTTGGCTTTGGTGCACAGCCGGGGAGAGATAGAGATCAGGAAACACTTGATCCAGGGCCAACATGCCTAAATCTTGTAGGAGTCCGGCCAGATATAATTCTTCAACTTCAGCGACTTCGCAGATATTCCCTAAGACCTGGCAGGCCATTCCAGACAGCAAGGCTCGTTTCCAATACAAGGTGTGATCCAACCCTTTTCCTTTTTTGGTTTTGAGTGATTGGACTAGAGAAAAGGACAGTGCGAGAGAAATGGTGGCATTGAGCCCAAGTACCATGAGGGCTTGATGAAGATTTTCGACTTTTTTAACATACGGGTATAGGGGAGAATTGGCGATCCGTAGAATCTTACTGGAGAGGGCCGGGTCACAGGACAGGAGCTGAATGATTTTTTTGAAATCACTGTCTGGGTCGTTCGCGAGTTCAATGATTTGAACGGCAATGATCGGGGGGCTGGGAAGATTGGGACACGCGTTGAGCTTTGCTTGGAGGTCTGGATTCATATTGAATAATTCTTGTAAAAGCCTTATTCAGGCTGTCTAGCAGACTTATTACGCCCTGCGTATGTCACCCTCCTCGTATTCCGGGGCAGAAGAAACGAGGATATCGCCTGCGTTTTCTTCTAGGTCATTTCGGCACGTTCTTCCTCCATCTGAAGTTCGATGAATGATGACACTCTTTATTTTCATGTTTGTCCGTGAGGTTATATGCCAAGGATAGATTCGTCCCACAAGGCTATACATGTTGATGAATACAAGACAGCGTGATCGTCGGGGACGGTAGCATTTGATCATTGTGTATGTTTCATCAAGGACCAAAAGCCCAAACGGTCGTGTGTTTCGCGAGGTTAGCAGGTTGTTTTCGGCTGTTAGCGAATAGGGATGGTTGTGGTGAATTGCGTACCTGGTGAAGAAGATTGATTGAAAAAGAGGGATGAACGAACCGACATTCTCAATGAAAGAGGATGTTGGTTGATTGCTGCGTAGGCGAATCTTGAAAACGGTCAAGATCTAATCGAACGAACCCAAGGCCAGCCACGCATAATTCAAAATTCGTCGACAAAGTTTGGAACAAGGAGGGTGGGTTTTTGGCTTGAGGATCTTGGTGTGCGGCCACAATGCCATAGGATCGTTTTCCGGCTTTGACGTAATCGACTAAGAAATCTTTGTGATGGATCAACCCGGAGCATTTGATGCGGCGGCAATACTCTGGAAAAACTCCAGCCAGAAACAAGGTTAAATCACCGATGTGGCGGTGAATGTCGCATTCTTTTTCTGTAGACGAATGCTGGCTATGGTCTTCTGCTTCGTATAAGAGTTCGACGACGGTTTCGACGGGTTCGCCCTCGTGGTTGGCGATGCGGGAGAGTTGATCGGTATGGATGAATTCGAGAAGAAGATTGGCCACATAATCGGTGACTGCAAAATTCGGCCAGCCTAATGCTTCGGAAAAATTTCGTTCGGTTAATCGACCAAATAATTGTTTCAGAGGATGTTGATCAGGGATTGGCGTCATCAGGCTCCTCCCTCCTCTTCTCCGGCTTAGTGTTGCTATGTATCTCCCATTGAATTGTCCTATCGGCCCAGGAGGCCAGCCCCTTAACCTTTTTCTCTCTTATCTTTAGCCCGGTTTTCCAGCCTCAAAGTGACAGGCCCATCATTTTGAGAGACCAGAAGCAGGTCGCCATGGCTATCTTGAAGTAATTGATTCATGTTCCCCCTGAGTATCTCCAAACATTCGCAATTAAGGAATTTTCCAACCATGTACCGGACATCGGAATTCGTGTCACCCTTTACTCCTACCAAGACCAAAAGCCAATGTCCAATATTGGCGATCATTGACTTTTTACTATCATTCATTCATTCATTGAGGCGCTGATCACTCGTTGAATAACCGCAATCATGAGATTGGTAAAACCACCTAATGAGGAGATCTCTTTGGCAGTTTTCGTTGAAGCATGAGTTTCAGATGCATGAGTTCGTCGGAGCGCAAGAGTTGATGAATGCCAAAGTATCCGATAGCACTTCCTCCAATGGCGATGATCAGCCAAACAGCTTTTTGCGGATTTTGGCCGACTGCGTGCCACACGGGAAAGGCGGCGATCCAGGTGCAGAGTCCTATCACTGGAAGTAACGCGACTCCGGTTCGAGCCAGGGAAGCGCCTAATGTTTGCCACAGTAAACCCTGAAGACGTCGTCCCAATATCGTAGCCAGTATTAGGGTATTGCCTATTGCGGCCAACCCGGCAGCCAGTGCTAATCCGGTATGAGCCAGTGGGGTCATGAGCCATAAGGATAATCCAATATTGATCCCGACAGAAACAACGGCCACGGCGGCTGGAGTCCGGGTGTCTTGAAGGGAATAGAACGCCATGGCTAATATCCGGTAGCTGGCGAAGGCCCACAGTCCTACCGAGAATCCCAACAAAGCCGAAGCAGTTCCGATCGTATCAAAAGCCGAAAAGGCCCCATGTTCAAAAAAGAGTTGAATGATCGGTGTTCTGAGGAGCATGAGTCCGACCATTGATGGCAACATGATAAAGAACACCATTCGCAAACCAAAGTTTACTGTAGCTCGCAGTTCGTTATGAGCTCCTTTCGCCGCATGAGAAGCCAAGCTGGGCAAGATCGCGGTGGCCATGGCGACACCGAAAATCCCTAATGGAAATTGAATCAGGCGCATCGCATAGAACAAATAAGTCGGGCCACCTTCAAAATACGAGGCTAAGATGGTGCTAATGGTTAAGTTGATTTGGGTGACGGCAAGACCTAAAAGCGTCGGAATGAGTAAGAACCCCATTCTCTTCACGCCCGGATGCGTCGGATGGAAATTCCAGGAGAGTAAGAATCCCTTCTTGTGCAATCCCGGTAATTGCATGAGAAATTGCGCCAACCCTCCCACCACGATTCCCATAGCCACGGCCACGATCGGTTGGTCAAGCCATGGGGAGATGCCCAGTGCAAAGACGATGACGCACACATTGAAAAAAACTGGCGCCAAGGCCGGAATGGCAAAGGAGCGAAGTGCATTGAGGATCCCCATGGCCAGCGCAGCCAGGCTCACGAAGACTAGATAAGGAAACATGATTTGGGTGAGCAGCGTGGTGGTGGCTAATTGGGCGGCGTCATCATGGAGCCCGGGAGCCAGCAACCAGACCAGGCTTGGGGCAGCCAGGATGCCGAGGAGCGTGACGATGGTGACAAGAGTCAGGAGTGTGGTAAATGCGGCGCTCGCCAATTCCCAGGTTTCCTCCCGGGACCGTGTGGAGTGGTATTCCGTAAAAACGGGGATAAATGCTGAGGACATTGAGCCTTCCGCAAACAGTTCCCGTAAGAGGTTCGGAATACGGTAGGCAATGTAAAAAGCATCGGCGGCGGCATTGGCCCCAAACAAGTTGGCCAAGACGATGTCGCGGATAAAACCCAGAATGCGGCTACAGAAGGTGGCAGCCCCGATCAAGCCGGCCGCTCGACTAATCTGGTGGGTCTCTCCTTGGGACCCTTGGGGAGGCAGCGAGTCTGAGTGGGGTGAAGTGGATTGGGTCATCCGAAAGAGAATGTTACCGAATTATAGGAGGGAGTTCCATCTTGAACAGCTGTGGAAATTTTGGAGACTCTGGGAGCTGAAGCGAAATAATTCGTTTCTCCAAAGGCCGGCATGCAGTGAATGTAGATAGCAAGTTAACTTGTCCGGTTTATGTAGCACATGAAGTGTCCGGTTTTCTCTCCCCTGATGATTTAGCCGTGGCGCGCTCGAATTTTTTTGCACACCGTTGGCCTCAGCTCGACGATCGGGTGGTCGTCCGATCCGTGGGTCGGGCCGCGACGGCCTCGGTGGGCGGCTTGGGGTTCGATGAACCGGCCATCCGACTGGTAGCGCGCCAAACACCGGGGGCCATGGAACACCGCCAGGCTCGCATCCGGATACGCATGCACCCGCACGGTGACCTTCACATAATGAAACCGGTGCGGGTCTTGGGGCAGCTGCAGACTCAGGCCCCCATAGCGCACCGTATTGTCCTTGGCCACCACGCGCTCTTCTTGCACACACAGAACCTCCGGAGATTCGTGCCGATCCATGGCACAAAGGCCGTGCCCGTTTCCGCCGCCGCCACGGCAAAGCGCCGATTATACGCGGGGAGAACGTGCTCGGTCAGGTACCGGTTGGCCGCCGCCATCTCCGTGATCCCCGCCAGGGCCAACTCTTTGGGCAACCGATCTTGCAGGGTGCGGAAGACGCGCTCTGACCGGCCCCGCGCTTCCGGGGAATAGGCGGGAATGAGGGTGATCCCCAATTGCTGTAAGGCCCGATGCACCTGCGTCGGCCGCGTCTTGTCCACCTTGCCCCCCGCCTCCTTCGTGTGCCAGTAGTGGGAGCCCCGGTCGGTATACAGCGAACTGAACAAGCCCTTGGTCGCCATGACCGCTTGCAGCCCCTGGAAGCTGCTCATCGTTCCTTCTTCCTCGACAAAGAAGGCGGAATAGAGTTCGCTGGTCGCATCCTCCATCGTCACAATCACATCCCACTGACAACCGGGCACCCACTCATGCGTGGAGCCGTCTTGATGCAGCATCATGCCGGGCAAGGGTTTACGCGGCCGTTTCTTGCGATGTGCGCCGCGTCGGGGCGCCCGGCTCACCTGGCCAGCCGCCTGCAGGGCCTTCTTCGTCCACGTATAGGACCGCGTCCCGCCATGCTCCTGTTGCCAGCGCTCGTGAAAATGCTTGACCGTCCAGCCCGTGTAGCGGGTCTCATACAGGGTTACCATGCGCAGGGCTTCATCCACGGGCACCGCCCGGGCGGAGGCGCGGCCAAACCGCCGATCCGCCAACCCCTCCGGCCCCTCCGTGTCATACCGCTCACTCCAGCGGCGAAACGTCCGTTCCGTCATGCCTAACAGCTCTGCCGCTTCTCCCATCGTCAGCTCCCGTCGTTGTCGTCGCTCATACAGCTCGGTAAACCGCATTCGTCTCACCTCCTGTCGCACTCTTGCCCATGTCATAGTGGCCCTCCTTGAGGGCCCACCCTAAACCGGACAGATCATGTGCTATCTACAGGCCGGCATGCAGTGAATTGACACTCTGGAGATCATGCTTTAGCATCATTTCCCTTTTGCCTCTGACACGTAATGTCGTATGAGACCATCACATTCTTCTCAATCCCCTAGCCCAATTAGCCTACCACGCTGGTGGTGTTTTGCCACAGCATTTACCACTGGTGCGGTCGTGATGGGTTTGGAGATTGTCGGTAGCCGACTACTCGCACCAGTATTTGGCAGTTCGCTCTTTGTGTGGGGAGCACTCATCGGCGTGGTGCTGGCAGCCATGAGTACCGGATATGCCGCTGGGGGTTGGCTGGCTGATCGGTATCCTCCACAGTGGGTGATAGCTGGACTGTTATTGGCATCCGGAGGTTGGACTCTGCTTTTAGCATGGGCGGGGCAACCTGTGGTGTTTCAAGTGTTCCAATGGATTCAGGATCCACGCTGGGGTCCGTGTTTTGCCGCCAGTGCGCTGTTAGGGATCCCAGCCTTTGGATTGAGTGGAGTGTTGCCAGCTCTGCTGCGTTTGGCGATTGCCGATATGGGGCATCTCGGACGGCATACGGGTGGGATGATTGCGGTCTCCACGATGGGGAGCCTAATAGGAACCTGGGGAACATCTTTTTATTTATTGACCTGGATGGGGAGCACGACCCTGGTGGCGGTGTTAGGTGTAGTGCTGATGATTCTGGGTGTCATTTGGACCGTGCAATCTCGTCGGCTACCTCTGGTCCTAGAAGTGGGGTTGTTGACGGTGGTGGGGAGCATTACCTGGATGGGGTTTCACCCAGTGATGGTGTTGCCTCCGGCTGTTCACCAGGAAGATAGCCCGTACCAGCAGGTTCGGGTGAGTGAAAATGATGTATTTCGCTATCTCATTTTAGATAACACGTTTCATGCAGTTATGTGGAAAGCCCAGCCCACGTTTCTCACATTGCCCTATAGCCAAGTGATGATGGGCGTTCTTCCGATATTGGAGCAACCGACACGAGGGTTAATTTTGGGGCATGGAGGCGGCTCTCTGGCGAAATGGCTTGGCGAGCATTGGCCAAACCTGGAATTAGACGTGGTGGAAATGGACCCATCGGTGGTGAAAGCTGCGGAGCAGTATTTTGACTATAGGCCGCCGGAGAATCACCATGTTGTCGTGGAAGATGCACGAACGTTTTTGCGTAATAATCCGACTCGCTATGATGTGGTGTGGGTGGATGTCTTCGCCAGACATTTGATTCCATTTCATGTCACCACTCGAGAATTCTTTGAAGAACTGCGTGAGCATGTGACTCCCGACGGCGCCATTGCGGTGAATCTGGCGTCTTCCGATGCCCCAGCAAATGTGCGCAGGGCGGAAGCCGTTTTCACAACCATGGGGCTGGCGTTTGACAACATTACGACGTATGGCGTGGCAGGGCCGGATTGGTTGAAAACCAAACAAGGCTCTGTGAATCTGATATTTTTTGCCGGCAAGCCGGTCGAAAGGATGCGATCTCCTGAATTTGTCGACCTGCTGACCCGTTCCATGAACCGCAATCAATTCCCACCTGACGGGTTAGGATTGTTTTTGTCTCATGCTCCTGTGTCTTTGAGTCCCGGCCAAATCCTCACGGACGATTTTTCCCCACTCGATTTACTTCAAGGTGAAGCGTAACATCAGCCTGCCGGTGCCTTGCCATTAAGATCCCATTCCTTGCTCAGAGGCGCCTTATAATGGCTTTTCCTGTATGAATCGGTGGTTGTTGGACTTTGCGAATGGCTTCAGGCGACCACGAATGGTATTGGGGTATGCACGTTTTTGCCACTCAAGAGCGGCAGTGGTGGTCAATCGCACAGAAAGGGGTGGCTTGAGAGTATCCCCTAATCAAGGACAGATCTGGGGATGAGAAGCCGGCGCGGTGAATTACTTCTGGACGACGGTTTTCGGCCAGAATTTAAAGCGGATTTGGGGGAGTTGCGCTCCGTCGAAATTGGGAATGTCATAGAGACAGCGGTCAATGGTAGCCACTTCCTCAGGTGTAAATTCAAACACCTTCCGAGTTTTATAAAATTGATCCAGAATGAAATAGTCGTTTGTGGTTGGTTTTTCTTTCACCGCATCTTGAAGTTTTTGAAACACCGGAGTATCGACACCTGGAACCCGCCCATTATTTCTGGTGATACACCATTTTACAATTTCGGCGATGCCATACATGCTCAGTTCGATTGATTCTTTTGCCACAGCTCAGTTCTCCTTCATCAGTAACACTTCAAAACCACCATATAGTCAAGAGAAAAACCTATACCATAAAGCTGCAAGACTCTGCTAGTGGGTTATCCTCTCAAGATGTCATTCCTTCATGGATGGGAAGGCCCTGACGAGAGAAAATGCATCAGGGTTCTCTGTGATCTGGTTTTACAAGATCTTGGGAAATCCGTATACTCGGCCCCCTCTCACGTTTTTTCTTACGTATGGCTATACTTCCCTTCTCAGCCGGAAAAGGTGCCAAAAAATTGGACCGTATTTCCAGTAGGTCATTTGGGTACTGTTGCCTGTTTGGCAGTATCTTGTCTTTAGGCTTGGTGGGATGTCCGACTGGCGAAGACTTTACCCCTCCCGATCTCATCTATCACTATAGGGATTTTAAGGTAGGCAAAAACCCCACGTCTATTCATGCCAGTGATTTTAATGGTGACGGGTTCACCGATCTCATCACGACCAACATTCAGGGAAATTCTCTGTCCCTGCTCATGGGAACGGGAGACGGAGGATTCCTGGATCAGAGGATCATCACGGCCTGCCAAGAACCGAGAAGTGTCGCGGTCGATGATTTTAATTTGGACCATTTTGCGGACATGGTGGTGGCCTGCTCCGGAGATAATCATGCCTTGGTCTTTTTAGGACAAGGGAATGGGACGTTTTTGCGGGGATCACAGTATGCGGTCCGTCGAACCCCCGTGAGTATCGCCACCGGAGATTTCAATGAAGATTTTTTGCCCGATATGATTGTGGCGCTCCGGAATGACAAGATCCAGGTATTTTTCGGGATGGGGAATGGACAATTTCGAGTCGGCCCCCTGTATGAATATGGCGATACGCCAACTTCAGTCGCCGCGGCCGATTTTAATATGGATAATCATCTAGATATCGCAGTGTCTAATGGCGGGCCCATGAGTCATGCCGTGTCCATTTGGCTCGGTGTTGGGGATGGGACCTTCCTGGCCCCCAAAGATTATCGAACGGGGAAACGACCGCTTAGTGTCTCCTTTGCTGATTTTAATAGCGATCATACCTTGGACTTGTTGGTCATCAATGGTGAAATGAACACCATTACGGTGTTTTTAGGAAATGGCGATGGCACGTTTCAAGAGGGTAAGGACTCCGGAGGCGATGCCGGACCCAATCATGGAGTGGCCCAGGATTTCGATGGCGACAAAATTCCCGATGTGGCCGTCGTCAATATCCAATCGGCGAGTATATCTTTGTTATACGGCAAAGGCGATGGCACGTTTCACTATCCCCCACGCCATTATCCCACCCCCCATGCGCCTTTTGCCTTGACCACATTGTCTGTGGCGATGGGAAGAGGCGAGCAGCCCGGGCTGGCCGTCGTCAATAATGCGTCCAGTAATGTGTCGATCTTTTTACATCATGGGCTCAAAGCACGCATGGAAGAGGATCCGGCTTCACCATCGTAAGGAATAACGACCGTTCTTTTCTTGACACCTCTTTTCAGCCCTGAGTACAGTTCACTCCCCTGATAGACGAGGAAGTCATGTGTGCTCTCATGGCTTTCTAAGGCCCGTTTGAGGAGATTGTGCGAACATTTGCCTGGTGGTTTGGAATGGGAGCATTGCTGACCTTGGCCATCTTAATGGTGCAAGGCGGTATGCGAGACTTACTCGATGGATCGTCGTCCTCTGGAACGTGGGAAGGCGTCCTCTCTATGGGGTTGACCATTTTTGGCGGTGGGGTGTTAGCCGGCTGCGTCGCCGTCATTCTCAACCGTCTGCGGTAGCGTCACGGTCGCTGAGGGAATCCTGTGAAGTGGTTCAGAGCTGCAAGGGAGATACGCTTTAAATCGATGGATCAATCACGTATGGTTAATGTATGAAATGTCTTCGATGCCAAGGGACCATGCTGGTTGAACGGCAATATACCCGAGTGAGTAAAAGGCTGAATGCCAGATGTATTAACTGCGGCTTTTGGTTCGACTTGGCGGATGTCTTGCGCTTTTTTAAACGCGTTCTTGAAAGTGGATATCAGGGCCAAAAGATTCGTGAAACGTTATAGTCCTTCCTCAGAATCTAAAATCAAAAATTTTCATCTGAAGTCCTTTCACCTGTCCTTCTATATCTTGGGGGATATCTCTTGATCATGTACTGCACTCAGTACATGGCAACCTTGAAAAATTTTGGTACACTACGCGTCTTCCTTCTCAGAAATGGTGTTGTGTGGAACTGGCTCACGAAAAACAACAACTCCATGCCCAGGAACTCGATGAACGTGCTGAACTCCTCTCTGCTTTCAACGATCTGCAAGCCGACTATCACAAAGAACTAAAGCAGCATCGGCAACAAGTTCGTAAGAAAGCCTTCACTCAGGAAATTACTCGCGCCCACCGTTACCATGAAGAACAAGCGTCTGGGAATATCTGAATAACCTCATCGAAGACATTCATCTATTCACATGGCGCAAAACGGTTATTGCCTTCTGCACAGACAATTACCAGAGAAAGCGTTCTGTGTTTGAACAAGAGTTAAGGGATTTACACGCTCTACACCGAAAAGAACGTATTATCCTTCGCTATGCGCGCCCGTTTCCTGGCGGCGATCACGGCTCAGATGTGCAAACAATCGAACCACATATTTTCTTGCCGTAGAGACACTTCGGGAAAGTTAATTGTGTGACGCAAATTGTTCCCCCAATACATCCATGTTTATTAAGGATCAATATCCAATAACTTTCTGACCGCATAGCCTACAATGTTAAAGAGTCGAATTCCTCTATTTCCTGAAATCTCCTTGAAGGGGCATAAGAAAATTTCTTCGGCACGAACTGATGCCTATGAACTCCGTAGGTCACGTGCACAAGGAAATGAAGCAAGGTGAATTATTGTGCTGGTTTGAAAAATGCGGAGGGGGAGAAAAGAGAAAGAGATTATGCGATGGGTTCTTTGACGGGCAACGAAGCCAGAGCCAGAGAAGAAAAGGCATGAAGACGGTCTTCTAGGGTTTGGATTTCTTCGTTTTTCTTGGACAGTTCTATTTGCAATACATTGTGCTGGAATTCCGCATTCTGGAGTTCATCCTGGAGACTTTGTAATTCAGGATGAAAGCGGTCGAGTTTTTGCTGGGTGGCTTGTAATTCTCCTGAAAGCCGAACTTTCGTATCCTGCAACTCTTTGGTCAATCGACCATTGATGTCCTGTAATTTCTTGACCTCTTTGGTTTTTTCCTCCTTAACCCAAGACAATTGGGCCTCAAGTCCATTTACGTGGTCTCGCAATTCAGACTTCTCATCGCGCAAGGCTTGAACGGTGACTTGGACTTCTTCCAGAAGATCGGCAATGTCCTTTTTTCCATGCACAGGGCGTCTCCCATTGGCACATAGATTCTCAAATTGAATATCGGCTTATTTTTAGCCATATTAAGGATTTACACACTGAAAACGGTGATCCCGTCGTCCCATCTTTACCATTTTGCATTTTTCATCCCTCTATGACCTGAATGCTCGGTAAATTGCCTTTGACGGTCTTGACAATTTTTATGGTAATGGTATAAATATACTATTCCTATCGATTTAGTATGAATTAAGCAATGAACAGATTTCCTATCAAAGTTACCTATGGAATCATGGCCACCATCGAGCTCGCTCGTCATGATCGAGCAATGCCCCTTCAGGCCAAAACCATAGCCAAGCAGCAAGGCATTCCTGCCAGATTTATTGAGCAAGTCCTGCAAGGACTCAAGCAGGGTGGAATTGTGCGAAGTCTTCGTGGAGCTCAAGGGGGATATACGCTGGCCCAAGACCCTCATCACATCACCTTGGCTGAACTGGTCAATTCATTGAACGGAACGGAGGCTTCGACAGGGACGGAAAACGGATCAACAGAGCAAACTGAAAGCCGAGGGGCATCAAACACGATACTTTCAGGAATTTGGGCGCAAGTTCAGGAAGCCGAGCAAGCGGTTCTTCGAGTCATTTCGCTCCAATCCTTGGTCGAACAGCACCAAAAGCTCGAATCCAGGCGCAGCTTGATGTATCATATTTAGTTCGGTGATCGATAAACGTGGCCACGGTAACGCCAAAAATTAGAACTCCTGACTATTATCTGCCATTTGGAGAAAGACCATGAGCACCTCATCAGCTACCACCAGGCCTCCCATCCAGACGATCCCGATTCCTCAGGAAATTATTGAGGAAATCGAAACGTTCGAAGATGAAGTCGCTCGGCTCCAATCCGGCGATACTCCTATGGATATCTTTAAACCGTTCCGCCTGCAATACGGCATTTATGGACAACGCCAACCAGACGTCCAAATGATCCGCATCAAAATTCCCTTTGGAGGCATGACTGCCAATCAATTACGACAAGTTGCGGAGATCACCGATACCTATGCCACCGGCGTCGGCCATGTCACCACCCGACAAGATATTCAATTGCACTTCGTGCCGCTTCCTCAAGTTGGCACCATCATGCGAAAACTGGCCGAAGTAGATTTAACGACACGGGAAGCCTGTGCCAATACGGTAAGGAATGTCACCGCCTGCGCACTCGCTGGCGTGTGCCCGGGAGAAGTCTTTGATGTCACGCCCTATGCGAAGACCGTGGCCTATCATTTATTGCGAAATCCACTGAATCAAAGCCTCCCACGCAAATTCAAAATTGCCTTTTCCGGCTGCAAACAAGACTGCGCGTTGACGCCCATTCACGATGTCGGACTCCTGGCCGCCCGCAATGCCCAAGGCATTATCGGCTTCAAAATGGTCGTCGGTGGTGGCTTAGGGGCCACTCCGCGTCTGGCCAAAACACTTCGGGAATTTGTTTCGATGGAAGAACTCATTCCTTCCGTCGAAGCCCTGTTGAAAGTCTTTGACAATTTGGGGAACCGAAAGAATCGCAGTAAAGCCCGCATGAAATTCGTACTCGACAAATTAGGCTTTGAGGAATTTTCGAAGCGATGGAAAGAAACCTATGACAGCATGATTCAATCTGGGGCCACAAAATTGGGCTTAATCCCCGGCGTGTATCCTGACGATCCGCCACTGATCATGCCCGCGAAAAATGGCAATGGCGCATCGGCTCAGAGCACTGGTCATGGTTCGTCAAACGGTTCATCACAGAATGGAGCCTCAACCCCATCTGATGCCTTTACGGCCTGGTGTGCCAGCAATGTCGTCACGCAACGACAGGCTGGATTTAAGGCGGCGGCCGTCCGACTCCGTTCCGGCGACCTCACCACTGAACAAATGTTCGTGTTAGCAGATTTGGCCGACCGCTATGCCAACGGAAATCTCCGAACCACGATTAATCAAAACATGATGGTTCGATGGATTCCAGATCACCAACTGGCGCATTTTTATGAGGAGCTTGTGGCGCATGGCTTAGGCGATCCGGGGGCAGAAGGAGTCGAGGACATTGTGGCCTGCCCGGGAACCGATACCTGTGGGTTGGGGATCACTTCCTCAAAGGGTCTGGCCCGTGCGTTAGCCGAAGTGTTCCCAGCCGGCAAAACACCGGATGACCTCAAGGGCGTCGATGTCAAAATCAGCGGATGTCACAATTCGTGTGCCCAACATCATATCGCAACGATTGGGCTGCATGGAGTCGGCAAACGCATTGGCGACCATGTGGCGCCGGTCTATGAGTTACATCTAGGTGGCCAGGTCAATGGTACGCCCAAGATTGCCCAATTAATTGTGAAAGTACCGGCGAAAAATGTGCCCGCCGCTGTCCAGCATCTTTTGGACCTGTATCGGAAAGCCCGAAAGGACGGAGAGTCGCTCCCTGCGTTTATCGACCGATCAGGTAAAGTCGCACTCAAAGACGAACTCATCCCGTACACCATCCTCCCTTCTTATCAAGATGACAAAGAATTTTATTTCGATTGGGAGGGGGACGAGGAATTTTCCGTCGAGGATTTAGGGCCGGGAGAATGCGCCGGGGGCGCATTGGAGATGATCGATAATCGAATCCTTGAAGCCGAGCAAGAATTGTATCAATCCCGAATTCTGGTGGAGAAGCACCAATATGCCATGGCAATTAATAAAGCCTACCGTGCAGTGGTGGCTGGTGCGAAAGCCATCCTCGTGACCGAAGGCATCGATCCCAATACTGATGCCGATACGTTATTGGAATTCGATGACATGATTCGCGCCAAAGGACTGTTGCCGGCTGAATACCATAATGTGGCCGAAAAATTCGGCGATCTCGGGACCAAGGACGCTTCGGCCGACTTCACTCGTGGAAAAATTTCCTTTGCCAAAGGGTTTGTCGACGTGTGCCGAACGGTCACCGAACAAATAGGGCAGGACCTGAAGCTGGCCCCTGTGGAAGTCGGAGCAGACGGAGCAGCACCATCGACCGTCATGCCTCCCCAAGCAGAACCACAATCGGCCACAGCTGGCGATGCTGAGGTCTATGACTTGCGAGGAGTGGCCTGTCCTATGAACTATGTGAAAACCAAATTGAAATTAGAAATGATGGACGAAGGTGAACAACTTGAAGTCTGGCTTGACGCCGGCGACCCGATTCGCAACGTCCCCGTCAGTCTCCGAAACGATGGGCATAAAGTTCTTCAACAAGAACCCATGGATCCCGAGGAACAACATTTCAGAGTCCTGGTGGAAAAGGTTGAAGGGTAAACGGACCATGATGTCGCCTTCCGTCAACATTCAACCTTCACCGGACCAATTGGCCGCCTTGAACGAGTCCCTGGAGGGTCAGTCTCCTCAGAAGACTCTTGAAACCGCATTGGAGCAATACGGACCACGCATTATTTTGGCCTGTAGCTTCGGGGCCGAAGATGTCGTCCTGGCGGATATGATGCTACGCATCAATCCGCGCAGTGTACTCTTTTATCTAGACACCGATTTTTTATTTCCAGAAACCTATACCGTTCGGGATCGAATCATCAAACACTATCAATTATCAAACGATCAGATCATTCATATGAAATCGGCGCTCACACCAGCGGAACAAGCCACTCAGCACGGCGAAGCCTTGTGGGTACGGAACCCAGATCAATGTTGCCAACTCCGCAAGATCGATCCCTTAACTCGAATTCTCAGCAAGTATGCCGCCTGGGTTACAGGGATTCGGCGGGATCAATCTCCTTCTCGTGCTCAGGCCAGACTTGTGGAGTGGGATGCTAAGTTTGGACTTGTGAAATTCAATCCTCTGGTCGCCTGGTCATGGGAGCAGGTTTGGGAATACATTCGTACCCACAATGTCCCGTATAACGAACTTCATGACCAACATTTTCCGAGTATTGGCTGTACCCACTGCACGGCTCCGGTTATGCCTGGTGAGGATCCCCGTTCTGGACGATGGAAAAGTTCTAGTAAAACGGAATGTGGACTCCATCGCTAGAGGAAGTTGGGCGGCGACCACCATCGGTACACTCAGATAGCGTGAGAGTTGGAGGAAATCAGTGAAAAAAATTGCGGTGATTATTACTCGAGGAGGATTCAACAACCTTCTTCAAGCCTGCGAATGGATGGCTGTAGCAGCGGACAACGGAATTGAAGTCAGCGGATATTTCCGAGATGAAGCAGCGGGCCGCATGACCCAAACCAAAATCAAAGAGATGACCATGTCCGCCGACTATCGAGGCCGCGAGGCAAGCGTTCGCGATCTCTTACGGCGGGAAGAGAAAGCCGACCTGTCGGCTGTTCTCCAGAAGGCTAAAGAAAAGGGGAACCTTAAGCTGGCTGTTTGCAAAGATTCTCTCCGGTATTTTGCCATAAAACCCGAAGAGCTGATCCCAGAATTAGACGAAGTTCAAACAGCTGAAGCCTTTTGGAAAGAAGCCGTTCTCCCAGCGGACCAGGTCTTGACCTTTTGATGAGTACCCTTACGATGGACCATATAATTGCCAAAATTGGTAAGGGGCTGAAAGGCGCCAAGGACCTGACGTGGGAGGAAGCCAAATTTGCCCTGAATGCCATTATCGAGGGACAAGCCACTCCAGGCCAAATTGGCGCATTTTTGATGGCTATGCGGATTAAAACCGAGTCCATCGGGGAATTGGCCGCCTTTACCGCAACGGCCCGCAGGTATGTTCCACCCATACAGGTCCCTGATTCCACGCACATGATTGATCTTCCCCTCTATGGTGAGAAACACAACACCCTGCATATCGTCATTGCCGCCTCGCTTGTCGCTGGCGCAGCCGGAGCAAGCCTATTCATGCATGGGATTGAAAACCCCGGCCTTGGCTATGATCTGCCTCAGGTCCTCCAGCAACTGAAACTACCCATTGCCCAGACAGCCCTTGAAGCGACTGAACAGCTTTCCCCACATTCATGGGTGTATATGGATCTGGCTGGGTACCATCCCCCATTAACGAAACTTCTTGATTTGCGCCGGGAATTCGGGTTGCAAAATCTGTCACATCAGATCGCCAGACTACTCAACCCCGCGCAGCTTCCTTCGCAAGTCATCGGCATTGCCCATCCGCCCTATTTGAATAAAATGGCCGAAGCGCTCGATATGTTGAAAACGCCTCGTGCCCTCATCATTCAAGGAGTTGAAGGATTTCCCGAACTCTCAATGTCAGCCCCGTCTTCAGCACGAGAATTACGCAGTGGCCACATTTCACAGTTGGCGTTCCGCCCAGAAGACGCGGGCTTCCATTTTGGCCCCTTCCAGGCCATGAGCGCCAAGCCCCCCTCTCAAGAGGCCACGACATCTTCTGCCAGCCCGCACTATGAAGCCCAGGTCATCATTCATTTGTTGGATAATCGCCTACGAGGCGAGCAGCGCGCATGGGTCATACTCAATGCTGCCTTATTCATCTATGCCGCAGGCTTGGCTCCTTCCTTGGCCAAGGCCACCCCTTTGGCCCATGACATGCTTGACTCGGGAAAAGCCGAGGTCTTTTATCGTAAGCTTGTCAGCCAACCTGCGCGCCTATCACAACGTCCAGATTCCCTTTTATCGCCATTGGTGAACGTATGAACCATATTCGTCAATTAGAAGACCAGAGCATTTTTATTCTTCGTGAAGCCTACAAAAATTTTGAGAACCTCGGCATGCTATGGTCCATGGGAAAAGACTCCACGGTCTTGCTATGGCTGGCACGTAAGGCGTTCTTTGGGCATGTCCCGTTTCCTCTGTTGCATGTGGATACGAGCTACAAAATTCCCGAGATGATCGAATACCGCGATCGCGTGGCGCGCGAATGGCGCCTGAATCTCGTCGTCGGACAAAACAAAAAAGCCCTAGCCGAAGGGATGAACCATGAAAAAGGCCGAGTTGTCTGCTGTACTGCGTTGAAAACAGAAGCCCTGAAACTCTTGTTGGACGAAAAAGGGTACACGGGGATTATTTTGGGCGTCCGATCCGATGAAGATGCCACCCGTGCCAAAGAACGCTATTTTTCGCCACGCGATAAAAACAATGAATGGGATTTTCGCGATCAGCCTCCTGAACTATGGGATCAGTACAAATTATCCTTTCCCCCAGGAACACACATTCGCATACATCCCCTGCTCGATTGGACGGAAATCAATATCTGGGAATACATCAAACTGGAAAATATCCCATTTCTCGATCACTTGTACTTGGATCAAGGTACCGGAACACGCTACCGGAGCCTGGGGTGCGCGCCCTGTACATCTCCCATCCAATCCACCGCCAAAAATGTCGATGAGGTCCTCATTGAATTGAAGAACAGCAAAGTGGCCGAACGAGCCGGACGCGCGCAAGACGAGGGCCGGGGCATGGAACAATTACGCAAAGACGGATACATGTAGTCATGGCGACCGAGACCACCATCCAAGAACGCATGAATATTGTGATCGTCGGGCATGTGGATCATGGCAAGTCCACGTTGCTGGGCCGCCTGTATGCGGACACGGGAACTCTGCCAGAAGGTAAAATTGAAAAGATCCAAGCCATTTGTCAGCAGCAGGGTAAAGAGTTTGAATATGCCTTTCTGTTCGATGCGTTTTTAGAAGAACAACAGCAGGGAATCACGATCGACACAGCCCGAACATTCTTTATCTGGGGCGGTCGGCAATACATCATCATCGATGCACCAGGACATAAAGAGTTTTTAAAAAATATGGTGTCCGGTGCCGCACGCGCGGAAGCCGCCCTACTGGTCATTGATGCCCTTGAAGGGGTGCGCGATCAATCCAAGCGCCATGGCTTACTGCTCTCCATGCTGGGGGTCAAACAAGTCACGGTGGTCGTCAACAAAATGGATCTGGTTAACTATCGGGAAGACACGTTTCAAGCCATTGAAAAAGAATATCGGGCATTTCTCACTCAATTAAATGTCATTCCTCAATACATTATCCCAGCCAGCGCCAAGCAAGGCATCAATATCACGCAAGTCAGCCCGGAAACGCCCTGGTACTCCGGGCCTTCCGTGTTGGACTCCTTAGCGCATTTTCAACCGGAACCCTCACGGAGCGAAAAAGCCCTCCGGTTTCCACTCCAGGACGTCTATAAGTTTGATGCCCGCAGGATTTTGGTGGGCCGAATTACGGCAGGCAAGCTGAAAATCGGTGACCGCTTAGTCTTTTCCCCCACCAATAAATCAGCCAACATCAGATCCATTGAAGCCTTCAACATTGATTCCCCCCCGACGCAAGCCATTGCCGGGCAATCAGTAGGTATCACCCTCGATGAACAAATTTTCGTAGAACGCGGCCACATCGCGACACACGAAGAGACCCGCCCGTTGGTCTCCACACAAATTCGCGCCAACCTGTTTTGGTTAGGGAACCGCCCCCTAGAATCACGGAGAACCTACACCTTACGGCTCGCCACGCGGGAAGTAACGTGTGAGATAGGCATGATTCATCGCATTGTCGATGCCAGCAATTTAGACGACCGCCACACCCAGGCCACCGTCCAACGGAATGAAGTCGCCGACATCACGTTACGAACCAAATCTCCCATTGCCTTTGATCTCTATACGGATTTTGAAACCACCGGTCGGTTTGTTTTAGTCGATAACTATGACGTGGCCGGTGGGGGCATCATCACGGAATTAGTTTCTGATGAACAGGAAAATTTTCGAACCGAAGCCCGGGAACGGGATTCGGCCTGGGTCAAAGGGGACGTGGGTGCCGAAGAGCGAAGCCTCCGCTATGGACACCGTGCGGCGGTCGTACTCCTGACTGGACCAGATACCACAGCCAAAAGTTTTTTGGCCAGAAAGCTGGAAACCGTGCTCGTGGCAGAAGGTCGCCATGCCTACCTTTTGGCTGCCGAAAATTTGCAGCGAGGACTGGACGCCGATCTGCAGGATACCAAACCAGAAGAAATAGTCCGCCGGTTTGGAGAAGTCGTCCGGTTATTGACCGACACGGGCTCTCTGGTCATTACCACGACAAATGTCTTTCAGCAGGAAGCCAAGAGTATCGTTCAAACGATACAAACCTTGGTCAACCCGATTCCCGTCATCACCGTGCACATGACCAAAGACCTGGCCGGCCCCCAACCGGATAGGGATCTTATTTTTTCCGGGCCTGAAGATTTCGATGCCTGCACGCGCCAAATTATCGAGACTCTCAAGCAACAAGGTATCCTCGGTGAGCCCCATGGATCTCAACCTGCCGTTCAATTTTCCATTTAACCGGTCCTCTGAGCGTTGCAGACGGGCCGGCAGATTCGCCGAAATACTCTGAATCATACGACTGTTCCCACAAATCTCGAAGACAAAACTCATGGACAAAATCACCGACTACATATATGTGACGAACGTCATACCTTCACACATCTGTGAAAGGGTCCTAAATGAGATTCGAGATAAAAAATGGGCGAAACATTCCTGGTACAGCTATGGGGCCAATGATTATGAATCCAAACCTGAAAAAGAACTCGACGTGTTAATCACCACTCAAGAATTACACGATGGGCTCGGCCAGTATATTTTTCAGGCACTTCAAGAATATATGGTGAAGTACAACCCGCAGGAGGACGACCGAATCAAAAGTTTCGTGAAAACCTTTACTCCCATACGATTTAACCGCTACACCGCAGGCACCATGATGCGCGAGCATTACGACCATATCCATTCCCTCTTTGACGGGCAGCGAAAAGGCATTCCGATCCTGAGTATTTTGGGGGTGTTAAATGAAGGCTATGAAGGGGGAGAGTTTGTATTTTTTGGCGACCATGAAGTGCCATTAAAGGCCGGGGACATCATGGTATTCCCTTCCAACTTCATGTATCCCCACGCCGTCAAAGAACTCACCAAGGGAGAACGCTATACATTTGTGAGTTGGGCGTTTTAGCGAATACGTACTGAAAAAATTGAAGGTGTGTATTGATGCTCCACCGTTTCTCCCATCCCCAAAATACCTGTTCCCTTGGCAAATAGGCCCTGTTGAATATTTCTCGCAAAAAAACGTCTGTCTAAGACCTAGAGGACTTTAATTCCAGGAGTTAATAGGAATGGTCAAAAAAGTCGTCCAGCAAGGCCGCAGCTATTTTGACGCGCGGAGCGTACTTTCAGTACGTGAGCACGGCAAAATGGCGAGAACGCCGCTGGTGGCTTTTTTCAACATTCCCACTTAAGAAGACGATGACAGCTTTAAACCCACAACCCCCCCAATAATCATCGCAATACACACCAGGCGAATCGCGTTCTTGGGTTCATCAAACAACACAATCCCCAGGATGACGGTCCCAACGGCCCCGATGCCCGTCCACACCGCATAAGCAGTTCCCATCGGGATGGCCCGAAGCGCAAAGGCCAGACACACCATACTGATTCCCATCGCGACAACGGTCCCCACACTCGGCCACACCTTCGTAAACCCATCCGTGAACTTCAACAACGTGGCCCAGATTATTTCAAAAATCCCCGCAATGAATAACAAAGTCCAAGCCATAGGCTGTTTCTCCTTCTTGGCTCATTTTTTCTTTGAGGTATGACTATATTCAGCAGGTGCTCCACCCGTTATATACCAAAGGAAGAGTGAAAAGCATGAGTCCGTGATCATTTTGAACAAAAGGAGAAGCAGACACAGCCTTGATTTGATAGAATTTGAGGTTATCTGTATGGAATAGAGGCGGGAGAGACCCGAGTGGCACATATGGTCTCTTTGAGGTAAGCTGAAGAAAGCCCTCCTTGTAAGAGGGGAAAACAGGGACACAATCAACATATGGGGGTGACTGGCTTCGACGGGAATCAAGAGGTCAACAGAGCGTGTCGAGCTCTCGGAGTCTCGTAAAACCTTCGGGAAAACATTAATTGCCAACGAACCTTTGGCTCTCGCAGCTTAATTGACTGCGACGTCTCTCCCCTCTTTGTCTGCGGGAGGGGAAGAGGCGACACTTTGCAGGCTGGTCCAATGCTGATGCTCAGAGGCGGCGGATGAGAACTTTCTGGGCTAGCGGGCGCTCTAAGCCGGTCGGTGGGCGTGGGCAACTGCGAATAACAAATCATCGGCTACACACGTAGGGCTGTTGCACTGAATGTTCTCGGACAGGGGTTCGATTCCCCTCACCTCCACCAATCGGCCTCTGGATCATGTGATCCAGGGGCCATTTTTTTTGGAAACTATCTCAAATCCACGTGCAGCCATTGGGGCCCTAACGACCAAACATAAAGGTTCCCAAACAACCATGAAATTCCACTATAGTATCATTGATTTTCATGGTAATATCTGCTGGCATGATCCAACGCCTGACCATACTTTCCACACTTAAAGCTGCCATCCAGGGCAGCAGAGTGGTCGTCTTGTCTGGACCACGCCAGTGTGGCAAGACCACGTTAGCGCGGGAATTACTCAGCGAGGAATCCATCAACTATTTTGACTTGGAGGATCCGGCAAGCCTCGCTCGGCTTGATGAGCCAATGACTGCCTTGCGCTCGTTGAAGGGACTGGTCGTAGTCGACGAAGTCCAACGACGACCGGACTTATTCCCGGTGCTACGGGTCCTGGCTGATCGAAAGGGAACACCCTCACGCTTTTTGATTTTGGGCAGCGCCTCTGGCGATTTGCTCCGGCAAAGCTCGGAAAGCCTGGCTGGGCGAATGGAGTATGTGACCATAGGAGGGTTTACATTATCCGAGCTAAGCGCATCAGCCGAGCCGCAACTATGGCGACGGGGCGGCTTTCCTTTGTCCTATTTAGCCAAAACAGAGGCCGACAGTCTTGCCTGGCGCAAAAGCTTCGTCCGCACTCTACTTGAACGAGATTTTCCGCAATGGGGCGTGCGAGTCCCGGCCACCGCCTTGCAACGTTTCTGGACCATGTTGGCGCATTATCACGGTCAAGTCTGGAATGCGGCCGAACCCGCACGGGCCTTGGGCGTCAGTGAATCCACCACTCGACGCTACCTGGACCTGCTCACCGACGCGCTGATGATCCGGCAGTTACAACCCTGGCACGCCAACCTTGGCAAGCGCCAAGTCAAAGCGCCCAAGGTATACGTCCGGGACACCGGCCTATTGCACCACCTACTCGGAATCGACACGGCCAAAGCCCTCGTGAGTCATCCCAAACTCGGAGCTTCCTGGGAGGGCTTCGTCATCGAACAGATATTGCTGATGGAACCGCACGACGACGCCTATTTCTGGGCAACCCACCAAGGAGCGGAGATCGATCTGATTCTGCGTCGTGGGAACCGGTTACTAGGGGTGGAATGCAAACGAGCCGATGCTCCGCGCCTGACGCCTTCAATCCGCATTGCTCTAGAAGACCTGGGCCTGGAACGCATCGCGGTCATCTACCCCGGCAATAAACGGTTCCCATTATCCGACAACGTGGAAGCCATTCCCTTAGACGAACTAGGCCAGGGACGGCAGCTATTTGAGTAAAACGACCTGCAAGAAAATACTGGCTGAATGGATTGCACCCTAACGGGCAAATGCTATAGTTCCCCAAACATTTCATAAGGATACAGCGGGGCATAGCCCACCAACAGTTCGCAGAGAGGCAGCCGACGCAAGTACAGGAAATTTGAGGTGCGGACCCGATAGCCGGACGCCCCAGAACATTTGCTTTTCATGCCCACGCCGAGAGCTTCATGGGGACACGAACACTACCGCAACATAACGAGGCCTGTTGAATATTTCATGTCCTGGCCTCATAAAGACGACTGGGGAGATGCCAAGCATCAGTGAACAGAAAGGTTCAAAAAAGCATGCCCTGAGTCTTCCCGAAGGGTCCGTCCAGCAAGGCCGCAGCCATTTTGACGCGCGGAGCGTACGCTCAGTACGTGAGCACGGCAAAATGACGAGAACGCCGCTGGCGGCTTTTTCCAACCTTCCCTAACGAAAACCAAACCTCCATGTCCCAACTCGAACACATCGAAGCCATTGAAACACGGCTCTGGAGCGTTGCTGACAACCTGCGCGCCAACTCCAACTATGCTAGCAATGAATACTTCATGCCGGTGATAGGCCTGGTATTCCTCCGCCACGCCTACAGCCGCTATCTCAACGAATGGGATCACAGGCCAGGCGCCCGATTATGGCAACGCAATTATTACGAACATATTATTCCCAACGAAGACGAATTGACTCGCATTCGCCGATACCACATCGACAACCCCACGCAGTGGGAAATGCACCGTCGACAATCCGGCTGCAGGGGCAGTTCGGGAACCGCCCTTACAGGAGCGACCGCGACGAACAAAAGAATTTTCGAGGAGCCGGGTGTATGAGCATTGCCGACCTGCTCAAGTCCGACGAAGGCAAAACCCTGGAGTTCAAGCAGGATCTTTCTTCCCCCCGTAACCTGCTCAAGACGCTCGTGGCCTTTGCCAATACCGCCGGCGGCAGGATCATTATCGGCGTCGCGGACAAGACGCGGGAACCGATCGGCATCGACAAGCCACTGGATGAGGAAGAACGCCTCTGTAGCCTGATTGCCGATGGCATCAGCCCGCGACTGGTCCCCAACCTGGAACTGACCACGGTTGACGGCAAAACCCTGCTCGTGATCGAAGTATTCCTGAGTAATTCACGCCCCCATTATCTCCGCTCGGAGGGGCCGGAAACCGGGGTCTATGTCAGGCTCGACTCCACCAACCGCCAGGCGGATCGTGAACTGATCGCCGAACTGCGCCGTTCGATTGAAGGGGGGACCTTCGACGAAATGCCCATGCCGGAGTTGTCAATTGATGACTTGGATATCGAAACAGCACAAGAAGCATTTGGCACGATTGCGAAGTTGAATGAACAACCTTTGTTGACCTTGAAATTGCTGGCCCACCATCAAAACAAAGCGGTACCGACCAAAGGTGGGGTTCTGCTCTTTGGCAGACAGCGTAATCAGTACTTTCCCGATGCCTGGATCCAATGCGGCCGCTTCTTCGGCACCGAGAAAATCGACATTTTCGATCATGTCGATATCGACGTCCCGCTGTCGAAGGCCGTTGACGAGGTCATGCTGTTTCTGAAAAAGCACGCCTACCGCGGTGCCGATCTCTCCGAGGTACGCCGCAAGGATGTCTGGAGCATCCCGCTGGGGATTTTGCGCGAGGTGATCATCAACGCCCTTGTACATAGTGACTACTCGCAACGTGGCGCCCCCATCCGGGTCGTGTTTCTCGATGACCGCATTGAGGTGGAAAGCATGGGCATTCTCCTGCCCGGCCTGACCGTCGAAGAGATGAAACAAGGCACCTCCCGTATTCGTAATCCGGTCATCGCCCGCGTGTTCAAGGAACTCCATCTGATCGAACAATGGGGCACCGGTGTGCGCCGCATATTTACAGAAGCCCGGGACCTGGGGCTGCCGGAACCGAAAATTGAAGAAATCGGCCTGCGCCTGCGCTTCACCGTCTATCTGTCGAAACCGCATCGCATACAGACTGGTGAGCAAAAGGCCCAATCAGAGGGCCAGGCGGAGCTAGAGTCAGGAACACAAGTCACCGCACAAGTCACCGCACAAGTCACCGCACAAGTCGTGAAATTCTGCCGAGAGCCGCGTTCCGCCCGAGAGATCATGGAGATGCTGGGCCTGAAACACTGGAAAACTTTTCAGAGCAATTACCTCAACCCTTTGCTGGAAGCGGGTTTCATCGAGCGCACCATCCCCCACAAACCTAAAAGCCGGCTGCAAAAGTATCGCCTGACCGGGAAAGGGAAAACCGCGTTGGGGGAAAATGAAGTTTGAAGGGAGACGTTTGAAGTATGAAAAATTAGCGGGTGCGGTAGTTCAAACTGCGCTTCTCTATTCACACTCCTTTTAGGCTGCGACGATCAAAATGAATTTCGAGGAATTGGGGGTATGAAAAGAGATTGGGCCGAAAAATCAATTGATGAATTGGCATGATCTCGACATCGGCCCCGAATGAATCCAAATCGGACCCCATCTTTTTAAAGTATGCCATCGATCAACTAAAGCCGAGGTTGCGGCGCGTAACTAAAGGCACAACGCAGGATAACCTAAGTGTCGAAAAACTGATCGCTTTCAAATTTCCGGCACCAGCGATCGAAGAACAGAAGAAAATCGGCTCTGTCCTTTGTGCGTATGGAGACCTGATGGAAAACAACCGGCGGCAGTTATGTAGAAATCATGAACCGGGGAACGGAACTACCGGAGCCATAGCCGATGGATGATCGTAGGAAACAGCGGCTGAGAGATTTGGGAGCCGACGCATTGGCAGAGGCACTGTTAAAACTCGCCAATCGGGATGAATCAGCTGAAGTGATGGTGGAAAGGCTGATAACCACCCCCAACGACATCCTCAAGCATGTGAAATCGAAACTCTCCGGACTCAAACGCTCCAGAAAATTCATATCCTGGCGTGAGTCTGCTCACTTTGCCCGGGAGCTGGAAGACGTACTGCAAGACATCAAGGCAGGTGTGGATGATTCCCGCACCGGTGCGGAATTGATGGCGTCCTTTTTTGAGACCGACAGAGGCACACTCGCCCATTGCGATGACTCCAGCGGCCATGTCGGCGATGTGTACCGTTTCGCGGCCAAGGACCTGTTCGTGGAATATGCCGCACGATGCGATGACAAAGAGTGGCTGGGAAAGCTCGTCCTCACGCTCAACCGGAAAGACGACTACGGCGTGCGGGATACCTTAATCCATTGCGCGGCGGAGTATCTGCCTGAATCACAGATTCGAAACATGATTGCCCGCCTCAACACATTGGCCGATGCGGAAACGGAGGAATACCAAACGCGGCACTGGTTACTCGGCATCGAATCCCTGGCCCGCCAAATCAAGGATGCGGCTCTCTTCGAGAAGACCCGGATCGCCGCGTGGGGAAGGCCGTCCACTTCCGCCTGCGCGGACATCGCCCGTGTGTACCTGGAAAGCGGGGATGCCGAAACAGCCTTGTCATGGCTCGAACGGGTCCCGGTGGAAGAGACCTTTCAGGCCGACGAACGGGATCAATTGCTACTCCAAGTCTATGGACTGCTGGGGAACAGGGAAAAACAGGCGGAGGTCGCCTGGCGGATCTTTAGGCGACTTCGATCTTCCGATTCGCTTCATGCCCTGCTGGCCGTCATTGGCCAGGAGAAAGAGCAAGAGGTTATGAGAAACGAAATTCAGACGATTGTCAGCAAGAAGACTCTGGTTCTTTCTGATGCCGCATTCCTCCTCGAAATCGGGCGTCTCGAAGAGAGTGAACTATACGTACTCGACCGAGCCGATCAACTCAACGGTGACTTCTATGGAAGCCTGGTTCCGCTTGCCGAAATTTTTGAAACGGAAGGACGTGCGCTCGGAGCCACCATCGTATACCGGGCGCTCCTGGATTCGATTCTTAAGCGAGCTCAAAGCAAAACGTATCCCCATGGCGTCCGGTATCTCAAAAAACTGGATAAGCTGGCACCATCGGTTTCCGATTGGAGGAATTTCGACGACCATCGCATCTATTCCAAACATCTCCAGGGACAACATCGCCGAAAGACCAGTTTCTGGTCACGATATAGATCGTGATGCGCAGAACATACGAACCAGGGTGTAGAAGAAAACAGGATCATACCGAATGTATGGTTCTCGCTCTTTCATCTGGAACCTTGAATCGCCGCTCCCAGGGTCCGACGCCTGCCGTCCGGCCCTCTGGATGGACGCTCCGATGATCCAGCGAGCCTTGTTTGAGAGCAGCGAGTTGGCTCGCCCTCCCGTGACTTGCGTCCATCTCATTTCATGAGGCCGGGTGGGGCGTCAATGGGTTTGGCTACTTTTGCCGAAACAAAAGTGGCTCGGCTGCCGGGCCGAAACCCGGCAATACAGAAAAGCACGGTGATACGGGAGTTCGGGAAAAAGAAGCGCCTCATTAAACATGATCGTTTCGTAAGGCCAAAACCATTTCTGTATGATCCAGAAAACATAGGTGTTCCCTCCACCAAACGCGGTCAGCCAAAAATGGCGTGAAAGGATCTGGGAAAATTCTTAAAGGAATGGATTGAGCCTTAACAGGTAAATGCTATAGTTCACCAAACTTTTCATAAGAGTACGGGGGGGGGCACAGCCCACCAACAGTTCGCAGAGAGGTAGCCGACGCAAGTACAGGAAATTTGAGGTGCGGACCCGATAGCCGGACGCCCCAGAACATTTGCTTTTCATGCCCACGCCGAGAGCTTCATGGGGACACGAACACTACCGCAACATAACGAGGCCTGTTGAATATTTCATGTCCTGGCCTCATAAAGACGACTGGGGAGATGCCAAGCATCAGTGAACAGAAAGGTTCAAAAAAGCATGCCCTGAGTCTTCCCGAAGGGTCCGTCCAGCAAGGCCGCAGCCATTTTGACGCGCGGAGCGTACGCTCAGTACGTGAGCACGGCAAAATGACGAGAACGCCGCTGGCGGCTTTTTCCAAACTTCCCTAACGAAAAACCAAACCTCCATGTCCCAACTCGAACACATCGAAGCCATTGAAAAGCGTCTCTGGAGCGCCGCCGACAACCTGCGCGCCAACTCCAACTACGCCAGCAATGAATATTTCCTGCCGGTGATGGGCCTGGTATTCCTTCGCCACGCCTACAGCCGCTATCTCACGGTAAAGGCGAAGATCGAGCCGACGCTTCCCAGTCGCGGCGGCAAGACGCGTGCGCTGACCAAGGAAGACTTCTCCCAGCAGAGCGCCATCTATCTGCAGCCGCAGGCGCAGTTCGACTATCTCGTCTCGTTGCCCGGCAGCGCCGATCGGGCCAAGGCGATCATCGAGGCGATGGAGTCTATTGAAAAGGATTACGACAACCTGCGGGGGATCCTGCCCAAGAGCGAATACCAGGAGCTGGACAACGAGGTGCTCGGCCAATTGCTGCGCACCCTCAACCCCGAGGAACTGAAAACGGTCAAAGGCGATGTCTTCGGGCGCATCTATGAATATTTCCTCACGCAGTTTGCCGATCAGAAGGCCCACGACGCCGGCGAGTTCTTCACCCCCATCTCCCTGGTCTCGCTCATCGCCCATGTGCTCGACCCCGAGCGCGGCACCGTGCTGGACCCGGCTTGCGGGTCCGGCGGCATGTTCGTGCAGAGCGCCCGCATCGTCGAGGAGCATGGCGACAGCCCCACGGAAAAACTCACCTTCCGCGGCCTGGAGAAAAACGCCACCACCATCCGTCTGGCCAAGATGAACCTGGCCGTCCACGGCCTCGAAGGCGACATCCAGAAGGCCATCACCTACTACGAAGACCCGCACGAACTGGTCGGCAAAGCCGACTACGTCATGGCCAATCCGCCCTTTAACGTCGACGAGATCGACGCTGACAAGGTCAAATCCGATCCGCGCCTGCCCTTCGGCCTGCCGGGCGTCAACAAGGGAGGCAAGGTCAGCAACGGCAACTACATCTGGATCAGCTACTTCTATAGCTATCTGAACGACAAGGGCCGCGCCGGGTTCGTCATGTCCTCCCAGGCCTCCAGTGCCGGCGGTGGTGAGGCAAAAGTTCGGCAGAAGCTGGTGGAAACCGGCCACGTCGACGCCATGATCGCTATTCGTTCTAATTTTTTCTACACGAGAACGGTTCCCTGTGAATTATGGTTCTTAAGCCGCAACAAACCCAAGGCCCACAAAGACAAAGTGCTCATGATCGACGCGCGCAACGTCTACCGCAAGGTCACGCGCAAAATCTACGACTTCTCCCCCGAGCAGCAGCTAAACCTGCAAGCCATCGTCTGGCTCTATCGGGATGAGACCGACCGCTACCTGCAACTGCTCTCGCAATACCTCGGCAAGGTCGCCGATGAGGCGCAAGCCTGTTTCGAAGTCGAAGACGACCTTGGCCAGACCTTCCAACCCCTGCCGGACTTTAGGAAGGCGCTGAATGCATTACGCAACACCCTCGCACCGTTCCTGAACAGCCAGCCCAAAACCGGGCCACAAGCAGGAGTGTTGCAGGAGTTGGAAAAAGAAACCGGGCTGTTCGAGCAGGACATAGACCAGTTCTGCAAGTCCGCCCAGCAAACCGGCAAGCAATGGGACGCCGCGCCCGACACCAACGCCGCACTGCTCAAGCTCACCAACGAGTTCGAAGCCATCGCGGAAACCAGCCGCGACCTGATCAAGCAGACCGACCTCATCTACAAACTCGCCACTCGCCTAATTGACACCTGCGAGCAGGAATGCCACGCCAAGGAAAGCGACGCCTGGGTCAGCCGAGACATCACCCGCTCCCGCAAGACTGCTGATGAAGCACGTGGGCTCGCGGTGGAACAACTCAAGCTTGTGCGCTACTTCTGGAAACAGGCCCACTGGCTCACCGAACGTTTCCCCGAGGCCAAACTGCGCGACGTGGAAGGTCTGGTCAAACTGGTGGACATCAAGGAAATCGAAGGCAATGACTGGAGCCTCACACCCGGCCGCTACGTCGGCGTCGCCCCTGAAGAAGTGGACGAAAACTTCGACTTCGAGGAAACCCTGCGCGAAATCCATGTCGAGCTGGAAGACCTCAACGCGGAGGCCGTCACCCTCGCGGCAACGATCAAAAGAAATTTCGAGGAGCTGGGGGTATGACATACAATCCCGCCGATCATGTACGCGCACGGCATGCCGTGCCCCAGCCCGCAGCGCCCCTACGAAACCGGCGGTCCATTCGTCTGTCCGGCTTTGACTATTCGCAGGATGGGGCCTATTTCGTCACGGTGTGCACGAAGAACAGAGATTGTGTGTTTGGTGAAATCGAAGATGGAAACATGGTTTTAAATTCGTATGGACAGATCGTATCGAATGTCTGGCGCGATTTGCCGGATCATTATTTCCATGTCAGATCAGATCAATTCGTGGTCATGCCAAATCATAAACACGGAATCATTATGTTAAATCGTGATCATGTCGTCGGTATCGATGTAGGGGCGGGTTTGAAACCCGCCACTACGGCAAAATTTCATGCCTTGCCGGAAATCATCCGCGGATTCAAAACATTTTCATCCCGTCGAATCAACGAACTGCGCGATACGCCAGGTACCAGCTTATGGCAACGCAATTACTACGAACACATTATCCGTGATGATGACGAATTGAACCGTATCCGCCAGTACATCCTCGACAACCCCGCACAGTGGGAAACAACAGATCGGGAGAATCCGAACGCCCTTCAGAAGGCCGCAACCATCAAAAAGAATTTCGAGGAACTGGGCGTATGAGCATTGCCGAACTGCTCAAGTCCGACGAAGGCAAGACCCTGGAGTTCAAACAGGACCTGTCCTCCCCGCGCAATCTGGTCAAAACGCTCGTGGCCTTTGCCAATACCGCCGGCGGCAGGATCATTATCGGCGTGGCGGACAAGACGCGGGAACCGATCGGCATCGACAAGCCACTGGATGAGGAGGAACGCCTCTGTAGCCTAATTGCCGATGGCATCAGCCCCAGGTTGGTGCCCAATGTGGAAATGACCACGGTCGATGGCAAAACCCTCCTCGTGATCGAGGTCTTCCCAAGCAATTCCCGCCCCCATTTTCTTCGGTCCGAGGGACCGGAAACCGGGGTATATGTCCGGCTCGGCTCCACCAACCGCCAGGCCGACCGGGAGCTGATCGGCGAACTGCGCCGCACGGCGGAAGGCACCGCGTTTGATGAATTGCCCATGCCGGAGTTGTCCATTGACGATCTGGATATCGAAGCGGCACAAGAAGCATTCGGCGATACCCGGAAGTTGGATGAGCAAGCCCTGTTGACCTTGAAATTGCTGGCCCGCCATCAAAACCGACTGGTACCGACCAAAGGTGGGGTTCTGCTCTTTGGCAGACAGCGTAATCAGTACTTTCCCGATGCCTGGATCCAATGCGGCCGCTTCTTCGGCACCGAGAAAATCGACATTTTCGATCATGTCGATATCGACGTCCCGCTGTCGAAGGCCGTTGACGAGGTCATGCTGTTTCTGAAAAAGCACGCCTACCGCGGTGCCGATCTCTCCGAGGTACGCCGCAAGGATGTCTGGAGCATCCCGCTGGGGATTTTGCGCGAGGTGATCATCAACGCCCTTGTACATAGTGACTACTCGCAACGTGGCGCCCCCATCCGGGTCGTGTTTCTCGATGACCGCATTGAGGTGGAAAGCATGGGCATTCTCCTGCCCGGCCTGACCGTCGAAGAGATGAAACAAGGCACCTCCCGTATTCGTAATCCGGTCATCGCCCGCGTGTTCAAGGAACTCCATCTGATCGAACAATGGGGCACCGGTGTGCGCCGCATATTTACAGAAGCCCGGGACCTGGGGCTGCCGGAACCGAAAATTGAAGAAATCGGCCTGCGCCTGCGCTTCACCGTCTATCTGTCGAAACCGCATCGCATACAGACTGGTGAGCAAAAGGCCCAATCAGAGGGCCAGGCGGAGCTAGAGTCAGGGACACAAGTCACCGCACAAGTCACCGCACAAGTCGTGAAATTCTGCCGCGAGCCGCGTTCCGCCCGAGAGATCATGGAGATGTTGGGCCTAAAACACTGGAAAACGTTTCAGAGCAATTACCTCAACCCATTGCTGGAAGCGGGCTTCATCGAGCGCACCATCCCCGACAAACCTAAAAGCCGCCTGCAGAAGTATCGCCTGACCGAAAAGGGGGAAAAGGCCCTGGAGGGGAAAAAGTAAAGGTTGAAGGGGAAGTGTGAAAGGGAAAAGGAAGTCAGAAAAAGTCGCACCAGTGGTGCGAGAAATTGGTTGGCTTACCTTGATCGTCAAGCGACTGCCCAAGGAGCTCAAAGGCCAACTGCCCAGCCCTGAGCAAATCGCCAAGATACTGGAGGGTGGAGTATGAAGGGTGAAGTCGAAAGTTTGAAAGGCGAAATGGAGTTTGATGGAAGAAGAGAAAAGTAGGGGCGAGGCAATCATGACTTCAAACTTCACCCTTCAAACTGCAAATTTCTGTCTGGCCGCAATGATCGAAAAGAATTTTGAGGAATTGAGGATATGACAACTACTCAAACTGTTCTAAAAGATATTTGCATACGAATAACAAAAGGCACCACTCCCACAACAATGGGACGCCCTTTCGTTGAAGAAGGCATCAATTTTGTTAAAGCAGAAGCACTCAATGGCGATACCAGCCTGGAGCAAGGAGGATTTGCCTTCATAGATGAAGATACCCACCAAATGCTTCGCAGATCTATTCTGGAGCAAGACGATGTTCTAGTAACAATCGCAGGTGCCAATACAGGACGATGCGGTTTTGTTAAAGAAGGGGACTTGCCGGCTAATACGAATCAGGCTGTTGGCATTGTGCGAGTTGACAAGGAAAAGGCAGAACCTCGATTTATCTATTACTTTTTCAAACAAAAACAGACAGCGCAGTACATACAAACGCTAAGTGCACAAGCTGCGCAGCCAAATCTCAATCTCGCAAACCTTGGAAACATTCGAGTCGAATTGCCTTCGAGAGCTGAACAAGACCGCATCGCCTCCATCCTCTCCGCCTACGACGACCTGATCGAAAACAACCGGCGGCGGATACAGTTGTTGGAACAGGCCGCACGACTGCTCTACAAGGAATGGTTCGTCCACTTCCGCTTCCCCGGCCACGAACACACCAAAATCCACAACGGCAACCCGGAGGGTTGGGAGAAGAAAATCCTTGGTGATTTATGTCAGGAAATAAGAGAGTCCGTATCGCCTTCCGCGTTGGAATCAAACACACCTTATATTGGCTTGGAACACATGCCGCGGCGGTCAATTTCGCTAAGCGAGTGGGGTACATCTGATCAGGTAACCAGCAGCAAGCATAGATTTCGCGAAAACGAGATCTTGTTCGGAAAGATACGTCCGTACTTTCACAAAGTGGGAATCGCATTTACCGATGGCGTTGTTTCATCAGACGCTATCGTCATCCGCCCATTGAACAACGCTTTGATGTCGCTCGTTCTGATGACAGTTTCGAGCGACGGCTTTGTTGCAGTAACCGCGCAAACGATGAAGGAAGGCTCCAAGATGCCACGAGCAGATTGGAAGCAAATGCAGCAATACATCATGCTATTACCACCAGATAGTCTTTTAATGATGTTCAATAGTGTTATCGAGCCAATCATCCGTCAACTCAAAACACTAAGTCTTAACAATCGAAAACTTGGCACTGCCCGCGACCTCCTCCTGCCGCGCCTGATGAACGGGGAGGTGGCGGTGTGAAAATAATGTATATGAACACGCATCAAGATTTGGGGGATATTTAATGAGCCGCTGGCAAGAGACATTTGATTCACATGCTATACATGAAACTCTCAAGGAATTGAAAAGGCTGGCTAACTCGGAATTTGAGGATATTGATGAGAATGAAATTCCAGAGCGCCGTCGTTTTATCAAAGCACTTACGGCTTATGAAGAGGCGTTATCCGGCCTTGATGCGGAATTGGTGCCAATTAATCAGTTAGACAGCCTGAATAACGCACTCCGACATCAAAATATCCTGGCGCAGTTAACCAGTTATGCTGGGACCCATAATATTTCACATCTCGTCGCTGCGAACGATCACCTATCCAGCCAACTCACACAGTTATCAATGGTGATGGCCATAGCTCGGCCTCCTTCGGCAGAGGCACCCATCAAGCAATTGGAAGAGATGGTTGATTACATTTCAAACTCATTAATAGAAAAGAAAACCGCATTGGTGGAACAGCTAGAGAATCTAACTGCATCTGTAACGAACTCAGAGCAAGGGCTCGCACAACTTGAGGCTCTGATTGAGAAAAGGAAAACCGAAACCGACTCACAATTAACACAATGGCAACAACAATTTGCCGAAGCCCAGGAGCGGCGCAACACCGAGTTTTCAACATGGAAAGATAAGGTAAATGAGGAGGCTGAACAGTATACGCAGGAAATCGTAGACAAAAGCAACGAAACATTAAGCAAGCATCAAGATGACTTCAATACGAGTATCAAAGAAACCTTGGATGATGCAGACGCGAAACATAAAGCGATACTGGATTTGTATGAGCTGACTGCCGGGGATAGCGTCGGGGCTGGGTATTTAAAAAATGCGCTCGAAGAACGTAAACAGGCCAACCTGTGGCGTTGGATTTCGATCGTTTTTATCGTAGCCACGGCGGGATGGCTCTTCTACGCGTATTCTCAATCATCTTTAACGGTTGTTGATGGTGGGATTATATGGTCAAAGGTTCTCACCGTTTTTTCGCTAACAAGTGTTTTATTGTTCGGCGCAGCGCTCTCGTCGCAACAGTCGAACCGACATAGGGCAAATGAAAAACGGGCAAGTTGGTTTGCTCTTCAGGTTAAGGCGATTGATCCCTTTATAAACTCCCTCGAACCGAAGGAGCGCAATGAGCTTAAACGCTTGTTGAGTGAAAGACTTTTTGCCAATCCGGATGAAATAAATGAGGGAAGTGGGAGCGTTATCAGCGAGCATGCCGTAAATGTCATTGTTAAAAGTATAACTGACATTTTAGGTAAGGTGCCGAAGAGTTAAACCATGAGAAAGGTCGCCACCTGTTATTTTGAACACCAACTTGGCTGGATTTGTGCCATCAGTCCACGTGACTGACCCCGGATAAAAGCGACTTCACTGCCCTGACGCTGCTGATTGCCGAAAGTAACCCAAAGGCCAAGGTCGTGATGATGATATTGGTGTTCTACTAAGGGGGTTGGGGCGCATGCTTACACCGAAGACACGCTCGTTCAGCAGACCACCGCCAATTACCTTGAACAGCAGCTCGGCTGGACATCGGTATTTGCTTACAATAATGAAGTATTTGGAGCAAACCCTCATCCCCAGCCCTTCTCCCAAAGGGAGAAGGGAGATGATGGTGCAGACCTTGCCGCCGGCAAGGTCTGCTTAGGGCGATCCTCTGACCGTGAGGTGGTGCTGACCCACACCTGCACGACATAATCCATCCCCAGTTGCCTACCCAACTCACGATTTGGTGATCAAACCTTTCATTTGGCGAATCCTAACCTTTCATTTAGACGGCCTCAACCTTTCATTTGGCCGATTCATGATTTACACTTAGACGTTATGACCGACGCAACCTTCTATCCCCGTTTTCTCCAGCCACGCCTGCTGGAAGCTCTGGCGGATACGCCTGTGGTGCTGATCCACGGGCCACGGCAATGCGGGAAAACCACGCTGGCCAGGCAGATGGGTGAACCAGCTGGGTTTTCCTATCTGAGTTTTGATGATGATCTGCTGCGGAACTCGGCCGAGACCGATCCGGTGGGATTTATTGCCGATCTCCCGGATAAGGTTATTTTGGACGAGGTGCAGCGTGTCCCAGGGTTGTTTACATCTTTAAAGGCGGCGGTGGATGCCTTGCGCAAGCCGGGCCGCTTTATTTTTACCGGATCGGCCAATGTGCTGCTGGTCCCCAAGCTTGCAGATTCGCTGGCTGGACGCATGGAAATTCTGCGCCTGCATCCGCTGGCACAGGCTGAGCTGACCGGCACCGAGCCGGATTTTCTCACCCGCGTGTTTGCGGGTCAGTTCAAGTCCGGACAGGCTGGTCAGCGTCTGGGGAACGGCTTGGCCGAGCGTGTGTCTGCCGGTGGATATCCGGCGGCCTTGGCACGATTGACGAGTCGTCGTCGTGCAGTCTGGTATCGCGATTATATTGATACGCTGGTGCAGCGGGATGTGCGCGATCTGGCTCGCATTAGTGCCCTGGAGGCCTTGCCTCGTTTGCTGACATTAGCCGCCGGGCAGACGGCCCGCCTGTTGAATGTGGCCGATCTCGCCGCGCCTTTTCAACTCAGCCGCCCGACGATTCGTGACTATATGACCCTCTTGCAAAGAGTCTTTCTGCTGGAAGAGCTAGCGCCCTGGCACAGTAACCGCCTGAACCGCCTGATTAAGACCCCCAAGCTGCATCTGGGCGATACGGGGCTGGCCTGTGCCTTACTGGGTCTGGACGGCACGGCGTTGTGGAATGATCGTGCGCTATACGGACAGTTGCTTGAAACGTTCGTCTATCAGGAACTACGCCGTCAGGGCAGCTGGCAAGACACGCCGTTGAGCTTTCATCATTATCGCGATAAAGACGGTGGTGAAGTGGATGTGGTGCTGGAGTCGGCTGGAAAGCTGGCGGGTGTCGAAGTCAAGGCTGCAGCCACAGTCAATGGAGCCGATTTCAACGGATTGCGCAGACTGCAGAGTGCGGCTGGCAAACGTTTTGTTGCGGGTATGGTGCTCTATGATGGAAAGACCATTGCTCCGTTTGGACAAGATTTGTATGCGGTGCCGATCTCATGCCTCTGGGAAGGAAGCTGATGGCTTACACCGAAGATACTCTCGTCCAGCAGACTACCGCCAATTACCTTGAGCAGCAGCTCGGTTGGACATCGGTATTTGCTTACAATAATGAAGTATTTGGAGCAAACCCTCATCCCCAGCCCTTCTCCCAAAGGGAGAAGGGAGATGATCACCGTCCTCTCCCTCTGGGAGAGGATTCAGGTGAGGGTGCAGACCTTGCCGCCGGCAAGGTCTGCTTAGGGCGCGCCTCCGACCGTGAGGTGGTGCTGACCCGCCCGCTCCGTGAGAAACTGATTGCGCTGAATCCCGGCTTGCCGGATGCGGCCTACGAGGATGCGGTTCGACAGATTACGGCCATTGTCGCCTCGCAAACCTTGGTCGCCACGAACCGCGAGAAGTACGCTCAAATGCGCGATGGCGTGCAGGTGACCTTCCGCAACGACAAAGGCGAGCGGGTGCGCGAGCGGGTGCGGGTGTTTGATTTCGATGTGCCGGAGAATAACGACTTCCTCTGCGTGCGCGAGCTGTGGGTGCGAGGCGATCTGTACCGGCGTCGCGCGGATATTGTCGGCTTCGTCAACGGCCTACCGCTGCTGTTCATTGAGTGCAAGAACATCCATAAGAATCTCAAGACCGCCTTTGAGCAAAACTTCTCCGACTACCGGGACACCATTCCGCATCTGTTTCACCACAACGCGATTGTGATGTTCGGCAATGGCGAGAAGGCCAAGATCGGTTCGATCACCAGCCGCTGGGAACATTTCAACGAATGGAAGCGTCTGTCCGAGGAGACGCCGGGGACGGTGGACATGGAAGCGCTGCTCAAAGGCGTGTGCGACAAGCAGAACTTTCTTGACCTGGTGGAGAATTTCATTCTGTTCGATGAGTCCGCCGGCGAGCCGAAAAAGATTATCGCCCGTAACCACCAGTTTCTTGGCGTCAACCGGGCAGTAGCGGCGGTCGCCCGGCGCTACGCTGCCATAGCCCGGCCCCTCACCCCATCCCTCTCCCATGGGGAGAAGGAGGTGTCTGGTAAGGAGCAGGCCGTGCATATGCGTGGGGGATATGATTTTGCTGGGCTGGTTCAGCGGGCACGTGAGTTACGGCAGGCGCAGACCCCGGCGGAAGAGATCTTTTGGGAGCTGGTGCGGGATCGACAATTCCTGGGACTGAAGTTTCGACGGCAGCATCAGTATGGTGACTACATATTGGATTTTTACTGCCATGAGGCTGCGTTGGCGGTCGAAATCGACGGCGGGATTCATGATACACCCGAAAAGAAAAACAAGGATATTCAAAGGGACGGTTATCTGAAGTCCCAGGGAGTAAATGTGGTTCATGTTCGTAATGACACTCTCCTCAAAGACCCGGAAGGAACGTTGACATCCCTTGCAAACACACTCCCCTCGCCCTCTGGGAGAGGGGTTGGGGGTGAGGGTAAAACACCGAACGACCTGAGTCGTCTCGGTGTTTTTTGGCACACACAAGGATCTGGGAAGAGCTATTCGATGGTGATGTTCACCCGCAAGGTCCACCGCAAGCTGGGCGGCAACTTTACCTTTCTAGTGCTCACCGACCGCGACGACCTCGACACCCAGATCTACAAGACCTTTGCCAATTGCGGAGTAATCAGCGATCAGGAGCCATGCCGCGCCGCAAGCGGTCAGCACCTGAACGCGCTGCTGACCGAGCACAAGGCCTATGTGTTTTCGCTCATTCAGAAATTCAAGGCGTTGGGAACGCCACCCTCACCCCCAGCCCCTCTCCCATTGGGAGAAGGTGGCCAAAGACCGGGTGAGGGTTACGAAGCGGTGGTGTCGCTTCGTGATGATATTATCGTCATCACCGATGAGGCGCACCGCACCCAGTACGGCACGCTGGCCCTGAATCTGCGCAATGCCCTGCCCAACGCCAGCTACATTGGTTTTACCGGCACGCCGTTGTTCAAGGACGATGAGATCACCCGCCGGGTGTTCGGCGAGTATGTTTCCACCTATGACTTTCAGCGAGCCGTGGACGACAAGGCCACAGTGCCGCTCTATTACGACGCCCGCGGTGAAAAGCTGGGTGTCGCCATTGGGGACCTTAATGAACGCATTGCCGAAAAGCTGGAAGAGATTGAAATCGGCGGCATCGACGTGGAGCAGCGGCTCGAAAAGGAGCTGAAACGCGACTATCACATCATCACCCACGTCAAACGCCTGGATCAGATAGCCCGCGACTTTGTGCAGCACTATTCCACCGCCTGGGAGACCGGCAAAGCGATGCTGGTATGCATCGACAAGGTGACCTGCGTGCACATGCACAAGCTGATCGGTATTTATTGGGAGGAGCGCATCCGCGAACTTGTGAAAACACCGGCCGCCGATGAGCAGGATGAATTGTTCCGTCAGCGTCAACTCGCCTGGATGCGCGAGACCCGCATGGCCGTGGTGGTGAGCGAGGAACAGGGCGAGGTCGCCAGGTTCAACAAATGGGACTTGGACATTACTCCGCACCGTAAGCTGATGAAAGACGGCATCGACCTGCCGGAGTCCATGCGGGCCAAGCCCGAATACCGCAATATGCAGACCATGGCGCTAGACGATGCCTTCAAGGCCGGGGAACACCCGCTACGCGTGGCCATCGTCTGCGCCATGTGGCTGACCGGCTTTGATGTGCCGACCTTGTCGACGTTGTATCTGGATAAGCCTCTTAAGGCTCACACCCTGATGCAGGCCATCGCCCGCGCCAACCGCGTGGCCGAGGGCAAGAATAACGGCCTGATCGTGGACTACTGCGGCATCCTCAAGCACCTTCGCCAGGCGCTGGCGACGTTTGCCGGGGTGCGGCCGGACGGCGAAGGCAGCGAGACCAACCCGGCCCGGCCCGATGAAGAGTTACTGGTGGATCTGGCCGAAGCGATTACCTTGGTGCGGGCCTTCCTTGATGACCGGCATGCTGCGCTTGATGACGTGATCTTAAAGATCGGGTTCGCACGCAACGCCGCCATCATCGCCTGCAAGGAGGCAGCTAACGAGAATGACGAAAGCCGCAAACGCTTCGAGGTCATGTGCCGTGAGGTGTTCAAGAAGTTCAAGGCCTGTATCAATGTGCAGGGGGTGAACGCCTGCCGCGCGGATCGGGATGCCATCAATATCGTCTACAAGAGCCTGCAACAGGATCGCGAGCAGGCGGATATCACCGATATCATTCGCCAGCTCCACCAGGTGGTAGACGAGGCGATTGCGGTGCGCTCCGATCATGCATCTGAAACCTCTCCGCCCTATGACATCAGCAAGATTGATTTCGACCGGCTGCGGCAGGAATTCGAACGCAGCCCGAAAAAGAACACGACTGTGCAGAACCTGCGAGAGGCTGTCGAGCAGCGACTGCAACGCCTTTTGCTGCAAAACCCGTTACGCACGGACTTCCAGCAGCACTACGAGAATATCGTGACTGAGTACAATCGGGAGAAAGACCGGGTGACCATCGAGAAAACTTTTGAGGCGTTGTTCAACCTGGTGCAGGAACTCGATGATGAAGCCCACCGCGCCGTGCGCGAGGGACTGGACGAGGAGTCACTGGCCATCTTCGACCTACTGAAAAAGCCTGACCTGAAACCAGCCGAAATCCGACGCATCAAGGCGGTGGCGACGCAGTTACTGGCAAGGTTGAAGGAAGAAAAACTGCGGGTTGACCAGTGGCGCGACAAGGAAGCCACCCGGGATGCCGTGCGCCAGGCGATCCATGATTTTCTCTATAGCGACGACACTGGCTTGCCGATGGATTGCTTTGCCGAAAGGGATGTGAAGGTCAAAGCCGAGGACGTCTTCCGCCATATTTACCGTGCCTACCCCACCCTGCCTTCGCCGTATTTCAGTGCCCATCCAGGGCTGTGACCTCTCCCCTATAAGGATCTTGAATGCGATGCCAAGCCTGAGTGGGTCAAGCGAGTGCCCAATTCGTCCCCCCATGTTGGATATCCGCACTCTCCCCCTTGGATCCACTGCGTGCCCGTAACGGCGCAGCAAGAGGCCAGGGCCTCACCCTCACCGACCCCCAAGTTTATCGAATGGCGGATTTGCATACGCATTGACTGCAAAACTTGCTGTCTCTAAACCACTTTTTTCACTGCCCCTTCGAAACCTTTGCCCAATTAAAAAAGCCTCTGGTTTGCAAATAATTGTAAATGCATACATAATATATGCATTTATAGATATTTATAAACTATGGCACAACGTTCAAAGAAGACCGCCCTGGATCGACTGCCTCCGGAAGGGCAGTTGGTCAATCGTGCATGGCTGCGCGCTCGGGGGATCACTCGTCCATTGGTCGATTCCTGGCTGCGCTCAGGAAAGCTGGTGGCCATCTCTCATGGCGTCTACCGACGGCCAGGACCTCCATTAAAATGGGAGCAAGTTGTCTATTCCTTGAACGAAATGGGCGTTCGCGTCCATGTCGGCGGGCGCAGCGCCTTAGAACTGCAAGGCTTGGCGCATTACCTTCCGCTGCAGGGCGTGACACGGGTGTCTTTGTATACAACGTCGCAGGTTCCATCCTGGGTACATGATTTTTCAGATACCTATACCTTTACAGTTCATCGTCGCCGACTCTTCAAGACATTGCCCCAGAACGCCATTGTCTCGAAACCATTTGGGGCCTGGGATTGGCCGGTGCCCTATGCCACCGTTGAATTGGCATTCTTTGAATTGCTGGCGGATGTCCGTCAGGCATCGGAATTTGACTTTGCGGATAAGTTCTTTGAGGGGGCAACCGTCCTCCGTCCGGGGCTTGTGCGGGAGTTACTCCTGGCTTGTTCGCATATACTGACGAAACGACTTTTTCTCTGGTTCGCGACACGGCATGGGCATGCCTGGTTCACTAAGCTGGATACCACAGGAGTCGACCTTGGCCATGGCAAACGCCTGGTCGTGAAAGGGGGCACGTTGGATGCCCGGTTTCAAATCACCGTTCCTCGAGCTCTTTCGGATGGAAACGAACAGCCCATTTACTGAACAAGTCCGTCTGCTTGTGACGCTATTGCCTCATGTGGCTCGTCAGGATTGTTTCGCGCTCAAGGGTGGAACGGCAATAAATCTCTTTGTGCGAAACCTGCCGCGCCTATCGGTTGATATCGATTTGGCCTATTTGCCGGTTGAAGATCGGGAGACTAGTCTTGCCGCTATCGACTGTGCCTTACAAGCTATTTCCGGGGATATCACGCGAGCCATCCCTCGCGTGAAGGTGTATGGCAAAGTGTTGGGCGGGACAGCGAAGTGGTTTAAATTCGTGGTCGATCAGGATGGAGTCACCGTAAAGATTGAAGTCACGCCGGTGATACGGGGTAGCGTGTACTCTTCCAACTGGCGAGAGATCACATCAAAGGCACAGGCAATGTTTGGCTACGCCCAGGTACAAACGCTGAGCTTCGAAGATTTGTATGCGGGCAAGTTGTGTGCTGCACTGGATCGGCAACACCCCCGCGATTTGTTCGATGTCCAGCTCTTGTTGGGGACGGAGGGAATCACCTCCCGCTTGAAGGATGCGTTTCTCGTCTATCTTCTCAGTCACAACCGCTCGATGACGGAACTCCTCGCCCCCAGGCGAAAGGAAATCGAGACCGTGTTCCAGGGTGAATTCTCCGGGATGGCGATTGAGCCGATTTCCCAGGAGTCACTCGAAGCCACACGTGAAGAATTGATTGCCGCGGTTCACCGCATGCTCACCGAGGAAGATCGGCAGTTCCTCCTCGCGGTCAAACGCGGCGACGCCGACTGGAGTCAATTTCCCATTGCTGATGCTCGGCGATTGCCCTCGGTTCAATGGAAACTGCACAACTTGTCACGCATGGACCCGCTTAAACGCCAGAAGGCACTCAACGCGCTTGAGCGTGCCTTATACAGTTAAAGACCATGGCCGAATACTTTCACGTCGAACAGCCGTTTCTCGACCAGCTCTCCGCGCCAAGATGGCACATCACAGACCAAGGGCAGGGCATAATCCCGGCAAACCCGGCCAAGAATCTGCGGGGCAACTTTCGCGAGTGGCTGCTCCCGAAGGTCTTCCGCGATGCGGTGCGAGCCATGAAGCTCACTCCCCCACATCAAGCCTTGGCTGACCGATCACCAGCTCGACGACCTTCGCGATCAATTCCTACGGCAGCCCAACCGCACGTTACCCGAACATATGAGACGAACCAAGGCCTCTTCCTCAAAGCCCAGGTGGATCATAATGAATGAGGTGCCAGGCGAGCCTGACCCGATCGGGACGATGATCGATTTCACCTACCCACACGCAATCAGTTTCAGGCTATTAAACAGTTACGTGTGGACATGCCAGTGTGCGTGAAGCGCTTCACCATCAACTCGCCAGAGGCGCGATACCGAATTGAGACGAAGGGATTGATCAAGATGAAAGGTTCGAAGAACACGCGCCTCCCCTACGAAGTGGTTCGGAGTCGGCGCTCGACCGCCGATATCATTATCGAACGCAACGGCTCCGTGCTTATTCGGGCTCCAGAATGGTGTCCTCAATTTGTTCCATCTCAATGGTGATCGCTTCCTGCCGGGTTTAAATATAGGGGAAAATTTTTCACCCCTTTCTTCTCATCACATGGACCTCCCCTTTTCCATTCAATCTCCTTCAAGACCTCAATCGAAAACATTTTTCCTCTCCTCTTGAAACTGGCTTAGGGATTGGTATGATCTATCCGATTTTTACATGGGATCTCCAAAATGTGTTCTCCAGGTAGGGCACATCGGAGATCTAACACTTTCCTTTAACAGGAGGACAGCCAGAATGGCTAATCTATGTTCGATGGTGGTTGCGATGGTGTTTGGCCTTTCGTTTGTTGGATCGGGTGTGGTTCAAGCCACTGATTCCTTAACTGCCTTTTCGCCCATCATCGTGGCTTCCGGCCAAGCGGGCGACGATCACGGCAAGGCTGGAGATGACCATGGCAAAGCTGACGGCGATCATGGGAAAGCCGGAGATGATCATGGAAAGGCTGGCGACGATCATGGGAAAAAGAAAGACCATGCCAAGAAAAAGAAAGCGGCCAAGAAGAAAGCCCATTAAGCTTCCAACTTTTCAATGACTGGTTGAGCGCCAGCCCTTAGAAACAATATTCACGGCTTTTTGAGGATTTCATAATGGAGTCCTCAAAAGCCGTTTTTTTTAAGCGCCTCCGAATTTTTCGCTCTCCTCTCTTTTGCATCCCTCCGCTATGAGGCCTTTCCTTCCCTATCCATGGCTTTGCCCTCTTTTAAACCATTCCTTCACCCATTGATTGGGTCGTTTCCAGGAACACCGCCTATCGGCCTGTACAGCTGTTGCCGTCCAACAAGCAGGGGCCGGCTAAAAAGTTTCAAACGCACCAAATCTGTTAGAAAAATTTACCATAGGACTATCATTCTTATGGTGAAACCGTAAGAAGGACAGTGAACTATTCAGTAGAATAATGCGTTGTATTCCTGAGCGGTGCATTCTTTTCCATACACCATATTGAATGGCTTTCCATACAATGGGCATGGGTATCAAGAAGGGATTTAACCTGTTTGGAAGAGGCTCTAACTAAAATCATCATGAAATCAAATATCTAATTTTTCCGATTCGTATTCAATGATCTGGAATGGGTTTTGCTGTTTGTCAGCGTTCACACCTCATTGGGAAATCATCCCGGAGGTGTCTTTAATATTCAACTTATTTTTTGGAGGGCAGCATTATGGTTAAAGCTTTTACACTTCTGTTGGCCTTGCTTATCGCCCTGAGCTTCAGTGGCATGACTTTCGCCAAATCGTTGGGTGCTTCCAGCGATCAAATCACCATCCAAGTTCCTCAAGGTGACGACAAGGACGACACCAAGGATGACGAGAAGGGTGACGCCCCGAAAGCCGACGATGATAAAGACAAAGGCGACGAGGACAAAGACAAGGACAAATAGTTCTATTTGCCTTTGTCATCTAAACCTAGTCGGCATTTTTAACAGCCCTTGGGAGCATTCACGGATTGAAGGTTCTCAGGGGCTGTTCTCTTATTCCCGGTTGTCTGAACTTCCCAACATTCCGCCAGTTCCTCTACATCCCCTACACGATCCCCAATAACTTATTGCTCCACAGCCTGAACTATCACCCCTCCACATAGATCGCTGAATCGGCGATTAAACAATCTATTCGCTACGACGAATTTTTTCTGACAACACATCAATACGTTCATGCCCCACTCATCCAGACCTAAAAGACTGTCTTTCCCATACTAAAGGCTTGGCCTTCATCAGACCGGGATTCCGTTACAGCCACCTGACTATGTCTGGAGGCACCGGAGCCCTGCTCCAGCCCTCATTGAACCACGCCCCAATAAAACAATGTTTGGTTTATCGCCCGGCGGCAAGAGGAGGAAGGGGAGGTTGAACCGGCACCATCTGTTGCACAAGATGTGTCACGCTGGCATCCATCATCTCCATTAGGGGACCCGGATACAACCCAATCCACAGGACCATAATCGCGAGAGGAATCACGGTTGCCAACTCCCGGTACGAGAGGTCGGGAAGGCGAGCAGCAGCCTTTGTTGATGGTTCACCAAGGGCAACCCGCTGCAACATCCACAGCATATACGCGGCAGCGAGGACGATCCCCACCATGGCCAGTAGGACCATCACGAAACTCGTCTCCGACGTACCAACCAGCACCAAAAATTCTCCGATAAAGTTACAGGTCCCTGGCAATCCAAAGGCCGCGACTGAGAAGAGAAAAAAGAGGGCCACAAATCTGGGCATCGTTTTATGCAGCCCACCATAGTCGCCGATGGACCGGCTGTGCGTCCGGTCATATAATTGCCCGACCGTTAAAAACAACGCGCCAGTCGTCAGTCCATGATTAAACATCTGGAGAATGGCACCCTGAATGCCCTCACTGTTAAACACAAAAATTCCAAGTGTGACAAAGCCCATATGGGATACCGATGAGTAGGCCACCAGTTTTTTGAGATCGGTTTGTGCCAAGGCTAAATATCCCCCATAGACGATGGCAAAAACAGACAGCCAAAGAATAAATGGGGCGAACTGAGCTGAAGCGTCTGGAAACATGGGCAAGCAAAATCGCAAAAATCCATATCCACCCATTTTGAGCAAGACCCCAGCCAAGATCACACTGCCTGCTGTTGGGGCTTCGGAATGCGCGTCCGGCAACCATGTATGGAAAGGTACCATCGGCATCTTTATGGCAAACGCCAAAAAGAGGGCCAGGAATAACCAGAATTGCACGGTGGAGGTATACGTCTGCTCGCTCAGCACTAACAAGTCATACGTATGTCCCCCTTCCAGATAGAGCCCCAGTATTCCGACCAATAACAACAAGCTCCCTGTGAGGCTGTACAACACAAACTTGATTCCCGCTGCAATGCGGTTCGGACCTCCCCAGAGAATGATCATGAAATACATGGGAATCATGGTCAGTTCCCACAGCATGAAAAACAGGAAGAGGTCTAAGGCGGTAAACACCACGATCATGGCACCTTCCACCAATAAGATAAGAGATAAAAAGGCGCGAACTCGGGTCGTGATCGCGTTCCAGGAACACAAGACACACAACGGGCATAAAAGGGCGGTGAGTAAGACCATAAGAATGCTGATCCCATCAACCCCAACAGCATATTGAATGTTGAAGGTGGGCATCCATTCCATCCGCTCGACAAATTGCATCCCCTGTTTTCCGAACTCAAATCGCTGACAAAGAATGAGAGAAACCCCGAACTCCACCATGGTGCAGGCAAAAGCCAAGCGACGCATCCATTCTTGATCACGGACAAACGCCAGCAGAACAATCCCGATAAAGGGAATGGCGACCATCCAACTGATCATATGTTCGGTAAAAATGGTCATTCGGTCCTCATGACTATCATGCGATAAACTTCCGGCCCTTCAACGCCAGGTGCTGACTGAGAAAAACCATCGCGGATCCGATTACACCAGGACATACAACAACCCAATAGCCGACACAAGCCAAAACACCATGACGAGAATGTGATGTTGAATCGTCCGCGGTTCGGTTTCCTGCAGGATGTGCCCGGCCGCATCAGCGCCTTTGAAAATTTGTCCCACGTTATTTTCCAACCAACGAATATCAACGACTCGCCACAACCAACGACCAATCCCCACACTCGATCCGCCAAGACCGACGACAATACGATCGATGCCCTTGATATCAACGACTCTCCATAGCCAATGGGCAACTAGTATTGAGAAGGACCCAATCAGGTGAACAGCTCGATCGATTCCCCGAATATCAACGATCTGCCAAAGCCAGTGAGCGAAGCGTAGTGTCGGTTGGACAAAATAGCATTCATACAATTCGTCAAAATACCCTTTATGGAGGAATAGGACATACAAAGCCTTCTTCCAAACTCGTTCCTTCACGTCCATTTGGCCAACTGCAGCCCGCTGGGACATCGCATAGATCCACCCACACAACGCCGCTCCTGCGGGTAACAACATGGACCAGACACTGCCATCTGCAGGCGTCATCCCTAACTCTACCGCCGGGAATACGGTCAGAGCTGGTGCAAGAAATATCACAAACCATGACCAAAAAACCATGAGCATGCTCGCGGTTATTGCACTTCCTACAACTACCATGACGATAAAAGTTGGAGAACATAACCGGGGCTGAACAGTAACTGAATCGCCTTTCACTCCATCATGAATCGTTATCCTATGTTGAAAGAGCAGCATAATTCCGCGAAACAGATAGATTGCCGTAAAGAAAACCGTGGCTAGACCAATCCCCCAAAAAACTAGCCTGGCTGCTGGAAAACTATTGGCCATCCATAGACGCTCATAAGGGCCGGAAAATATAACAAAGGGCGGCAAGCAGGCCAGCACTAAAGCCCCTACATACAATGACGCGGGTGGAGGTGAATGGGAAGAATGCGACGTTTTCCCATGGTGAGTTCTATGCACCGCTTGCAACGCATTTCCGGTAGACAGAAATAAAAAGGCTTTTAAAAACCCATGGGCAAGCAGATGAAAGATAGCTGCCACAAAGGCCCCAATCCCGCAAGACATGATCATGAACCCAATTTGACTGATCGTAGAATACGCCAGATTTTTTTTGATATCTGATTGGACCATCGCCACCATCGCCGCAAACAATGCGGTCGTCCCTCCCACAATCGCGATAAAGGCCATAGCCTCAGGTGAGAGTATGATTAACGGGCTCAGGCGAACAAGTAAAAAGGGGCCGGCGTTGACCATCGTTGCCGCATGGATCAACGCAGACACTGGGGTTGGAGCTTCCATCGCAAAAGGGAGCCACACATGAAATGGTAATTGAGCGGACTTGCCCATTGCGCCCATAAACAAGAAGAACGGGATAATGGTGATCGGGTGGATTTGATATTCCAACCCTAGCCACCCCAATACATTGATGGTGTCATCTTTCAGGCTTTCTGCTTGAGACAAGATCGTCTGAATATCAAGCGTGCCAAATGTGGCAACGGTCAGGATGATGCCAAAGCCTAATCCCACATCGGCAATGGCATTGATAATGAACGCTTTCGTGGCAGCTTGAATCGCCGGCTTGCGTTGGGCCCAATGGGAGATCAAGAGGTAGGAACAGAGTCCCATGACCTCCCAAAATACATAGAGCATCAGAAGGTTTCCACTCATGACCAACATCAACATGGAAAACGTAAACAGGGCGATCACGGCAAAAAACCGATTGTAACGGGGATCACCAATCATGTAGCGCGAAGAGAAGACATGCACCACACTGCTGACTCCGGTCACGAGTAGCAACAGGAGGACCGTAAGCTGATCAATGTACAAATTCAAATCAATGCTCAACGATCCGACTTGAAACAATTGATAGAGGGGGACCGAGATGGGCCCATTGCTGAGCACCTCCCAGAACGCCCATACCGACAAACCGAAGGAAAGGCCCATGGCGGGGATTCCAAGACGATGCCCTTGTTCACCCCACAACCGCCCTCCCAGCACTAGCACCACCGCCGTTATGAGGGGACACAGAGGAATCAGAGTAAAAATTGACATCGGATGACTTAAAGTTCCGGGGGCAAGGCATGTCGTATCAACGCATCCACGATGGGATCACTCAATAATCCCAGGATGATCACGGCAAAGGCGGTCGCTCCCAAACTCAGTTTTATTTGAATAGGAGTTTCTACCGGCTGAACCTCAGAAGGGGCTGAGATGTGACGAAAGATTCGTTCGAAAATTTTGACAAAATACGCGAGCGTGAGAAGCGTTGAAAGAAGAACGGCACCCACGGCAAAATAGTTATTGGCTTCAAGAGCACCCAGAATGATATACCACTTGCCGAAAAATCCACCCGTGGGGGGCAAACCGATCATCCCCATGGCCACCACGACAAGAGTCCCAGTCAACCAGGGAGAATGTTTCCCGATACGCCCAACCTCGTCCAATGTCCGCACGCCATATTGGCTGATCGCCCACCCCGCGATGAAAAACAACGCTGCCTGCATGACGGCATCATTCAATAAATAAAACACGCCTCCGACAAACCCAGTTTGGTTTCCCTGACTCACGCCGATGATAATGATGCCGATATGTGAAATGCCCCCATAGGCAAACATTCTTTTGAGATCGCTTTGCGTCAACGCCAAAACGGCTCCAATAATAGCTGCCAAAGCCCCTAACACCCCGGCGAGCAACAGGACAGGGGTGTCATACACCACCACCTTGGCTCCAAGGACCCAAAAGATAATTCGCACCCATCCCAAAAGAGCCACCTTGGTCACCAGTGCGGCTAAAATAGGGGATACGGATTCCGGGGCATAGGTATAGGCATCGGGAAGCCACGCATGAAAAGGCACCAAAGCCATCTTGATACCTAAGCCAATAAACATAAAAAGAAGGCCTCCAACTACTGCTTTGGATGTCAACAAATGAGGAAGCTTTTCAGCCATGTCTACCATATTCAAAGTGCCGGTGGCGGCATAGAAATAACTCACACCCAGAAGATATAACGATGCGCCCAACGTCCCCAAAATAAGATAGCGAAACGCAGCCATGAGTGCTTTCCCGCCAGCAACGCCAACGAGGGCATAACTGGCTAGGGCGGCCAACTCCAAAAAGACAAACAAGTTGAACAAGTCCCCAGCAAACACGATTCCTGTCAACGCTGAAATGAGCAAAAGGATGAGCGTGTAAAAATGTACGATTCGTCCTCCAAGATCTTTCGGTGCAGTCGGCCCAGCAAAGAGCAACGTGGTCAACCCTAGCAGGCTTAACGTGACCAGAATGACACTGGCTAATCCATCCGCAACCCACTCAATGCCTAATGGGGGCGCCCATCCACTAAAGGCATACCGCACCTCTCCATGTTGAAAAATATTGGTGAGGTTCAGAACCGAAAGCCCAACCATGAGAACAAGGACCGTGACGGCAATCGGACGGCTCCATGCTCGATGTCTCAGGCAGACGACCGGTAGAGAAATGGCTGCAATAAGGGGAACAAGAAACAGGAGGGCTGGCAAATGACGGTTCATTCTAACTTTTTCAATATCTCGGCTTCATCAAGACTGCCATATGTCTGATACAGGGCCGAACACAACGCCAGGGCGACACCAAGTGTGGCAACACCAACCACAATGGCCGTTAAGGTGAGGACATGAGGCAAGGGGTTGGTATACAGCATGGCTTGAACCGGATCAGTGGGCGAAAGTAAGATGGGCACGGTTGCACCCTTTTTTGCACTGATCGACACCAGGAAAAAGATGACACTGGTTTGAACCAAATACATTCCGACCAGTTTTTTCACGAGGTTGTACCTCGTGACCATGATATAAAAACCCCAAAGAAAAATAATGACAAAGGTTAGGAAATTAGGACGTTGAAAAATCGCAAAAAAAATATCACCCATCTAGCGAATCCTCTATTATTTCTTGAGCTGATAAACTAAAGACAATGGATATGGCCGTGACGGCGACATCAACGGCGACGCCAATTTGGGTGAGTATGATGCCGAACGAACGCCTAGCGGCGCCATCAAGCCAAGGAATCTCCAAATGAGCATAATTCAGGAACTCCCCACCTCCGATTAAACACATGCCCCCCACACCGGCATAGATCAGCATACCGACCCCATCACCATGCAGGACCTTTTTGGCTAACTGACTTCGGGAAGCTTCATGCCCAAAAATCAGAACTGCGAGGAGCATACTGGTCCCGAGAATTACCCCGCCGACAAAACCACCTCCAGGCCCATATTGGCCAAAAAACAGCACATACAATCCAAATATCTGGATGACCGGAATAAGAAATCGCCCTAACGATTGAACAATGATACTATCATGTGGCCGAATCACGTCGTCTTTCTCCTCAGCAATAGTGCACACGCAATCCCTGCCGTAAAAATCACGACCGTCTCTATCATCGTATCCAGCGAACGGTAATCCATGAGAACGGACGTGACGACATTGGGCGTCTGCGTGTCCTCATAGCTTCGCTGAAGATACTCCGGAGAAATATGGGCACTCGCGGGTGACTCGGGATTCCCAAATTCCGGAAGATCCTTCGCTGCATACAGCAACAGCACACCTAAAAGCGGGAGGGCTACCAATGCCGCCATCGGCGGCGGCGGGCGACGAAGCCGTCCATCTTTAGGAGCCGTTCCAAACAGGGTGAGTAAAAAGAGGACGGTGGCTAACCCTGCTCCGACCACAGCCTCGACAAACGCCACATCCACGGCACCGAGCGAAGCCCACACGAGGGAGAGAAAAAAGCTATAACATCCTAGCAACAAGATCGCACTCATCAAATCCTTGACCAATATGGCCCCAGCTGCCGTCACCAGTAGAAGAATCAACAACGGAATTTCGTAGACAAGCCTCATGGAGTCTTCTCCTCCCATGGTCTCAAGCCAGCTCGAACGGCCGCACGTAATGTCGCATGGGCAATAACAGGATTTTGCAGGTACAACAGCGACAACACCGCCAGGATCTTGAGAAGGTTCAGACTCAGCCCTTCATAGATCCCAATGCCGATCAGTAGCAGAAACGCACCCAATGAATCCGTCAACGACACGGCATGAGACCTGGTAAAGACATCGGGAAGGCGAATAATGCCAATGGCTGCCACAATGAGGAAAAATAAACCTGCCAGGATAAACATGATTGAGAGGATTTCCATTTTTTAGGGCAGCCCTTTTTGTTCAAGATACTTGGCCACGGCTAAAGCCCCGACTAAATTCAAGAGGGCATAGCCGGTTGAGATGTCCACAAACATCTCAACCCGGTCATACAAAATGCCAATCACGACCAGGAGGATTATCGCTTTTGTCGAAATCCCATTGAGTCCTAATACCCGATCAAAGATTGTCGGCCCCTGGAGAACCCGATATAAATAGACCCCGATCAACCCGGCCAATACCAATAAGACAAATAGAAAAAAATTGGTCACGAAGGTGACTCTCTTTCCCCAAATATTTTGGCAATCTTCAATTCGAGCTGTCCGCTGGTCACGTCTTCACTAGAAGCTTCATCCAGGGCATGGACGAGAAGCACTTGGCCATTGACTTCAGCGGTAATTGTTCCAGGGGTTAACGTAATAGAATTCCCTAAAAGTACCACCGCAGAAATTTCTTGCAATTTCGATTCGTAACGGATCAACCGCGGGTGAATGGGAAGGCGTGGATCAAGAATGAGCTTAGTGACATGCAAGCTACTTTGAACAATCTTCCCAAACAACCACGGAAGATATAAAAGAATCCTGCCCCACAAGAAAAATCGGGGAACAAACGAGGAGTGGCCGGAATTGATCCATGCGACAAAGAATGAAAGAATCAAACCCAATCCCAGATGAATGGGATCAAACTGGCCTGACATCATGACCCACATCCCGAACAATGCGACCGTTTTCAGAAGTAAAAATTGTGAAGATATGGGCCTCATACCGATAAGAACCTACACAGACCATGAACAGTGGCACGTGATTTGTGTGAAACCATCCACTTCTCCCTCAAAAAAAATCAACCGGACGCCACGAGCCTCTCATTCGAACGGCTTCTGGTTGGCTTACACTTTCACTGGTCTCAAAGTGAAACAAACCAGTCAACCTATCGACTTGGTGATGGAAAGGTTCTGCTGTACTTGATCTCCGATTTCCATTTTGGATAACAGCTTCCATTCAAACGACGGATAACAGTTGGAAGGTTATACCAAGGGCACCATCCTTCTACAACAGAATCGTCAATCACAAAAATGCCCCGCTCTTTTATTGACCATTAAGAAGGGCCTCCCATTTGGCTTCCACGTTATACCGGTGGAATTCCAAAGTCTTAGGATTGAGGGCGACCAGATTCAGCCATCCGTTATGAAAGAGTTGTTGAAGAATCTTATGTTTCTGAATAATAGACGAGATGACACTTGGGATGGCTTCGATGATGGCCAATAACCGAAGAGGTTCGTGAAAATGGACATCCCCGTTGTTCACGGTTTGCAAAGGAAATCCCATTTGCAAATCACTTTGGCTTCCCAGCATCACTCCCACTCCGCCGACCACGTTGTGAATCACTTTACTGCCACTGCCAAAATTCCACGGGTCAACTCCCGAAAAGTAATACCCCGTGTTGATCCACTCTCCAACAATCAATGGTGCGGTCATAATTTTTTCGAGGATAGCCCCTTCAGGGTCGGCGAGTGGATCATAGGAATGCAAAAAGACGCGGCCACCTAAATCGAGCCCTTTCGTCAAACTTCGTGGCCCGATTAAAAAAGCGGCGTTACCTGCCAGTCCCCATTCAGGTCGCGAATTGGCCCAATCCATACTCCGTTCCTCCACATGGGCAAACGCCTCTTCAGAAGATATGTTGGTTGGCGCATGTGGAATCCGTTGACATCGTTCCAAGGCTTGTTGAGCTCCGGCCTTTTGCAGATCCTCGATCAATAGCCGTAAATCCTCCTCATGGGTTGAAGGGAATTCTTCCACATCATAAAAGGTGACTCGATCAGTCGTGGTGTTATGTTTTGCGGGAAGAAACCACGTATCATCGGGAATATTCAATCCATTTTCTTTTAAGCTCCGACGAACCTCTTTATGGTTAGCCATGGTCGCAAACACACGGGCGTTGGCATCTCCCGGGTTCCCTCCGCAAGCCCCACAATCCAACGCACCAAAGTAGGGATTATTGTCAGTCTGGCTTCCATGACCACAGAGAACGATCAGTCGAGAAAAGTTTTTCGTGAGTCCCATGGCCCGTAATCCATTTTCAATAAACATTACCTGCTCCGAAAGGGTGAACCCTTGGGCCAATCCGGATAAGTCTTGCTCACGATGCCCTGCGCCTTCATCGTATACATTCTGCCGTTCCGATGGAGTAGACACTGCAATCTGAGTGGGCACTGGATGCGCGAACCACCGGGTTATCCACGAGGTGATGGCGTGATAGGGCTTGAGAAATAATGTTTTGCCTATGAGGCCTAGACTAAAGAACAAACCAAGCACATCAATCACAACGAGGGATCCAATAGGGTTACGCTTCAGGTCATGAAAGAGATGATGGCCTAATTGATTCCAACGCGTTCCGGTAGAGTAGTGTTGCAAAGAGTGCTGTTCGCCTGGGCGAGGGATTTCGCCAACGGCATGTTTGGGTGAAAGGAGCACCGGGCATAAATCAGACCGTTCCTCGTTATCAAATGCCTGGTGATTGACCGGAATGCCAAAGAAGCCTGCAAAACCAAACGTTTCATAGGGTCCTTGAGCCTCAATATGACGGCGAAAGGATTCGGATCTTACATCGATACAAAACACCATTTGCCCTCGTGGACGGACATCGGGAGTGGGAAACTTTTCCCGGTGAGCTGCGAGTTTGCGTATGATATCGACCCGAAAAGCATCTTCATAAGCCTCCAGCCAGACAGGACCATGAAGATCCGAGGACAAGGCATCAATCCATCCCAACAATAGTCGGGTATCCGACAAGGAAAGATCGTGTAGTTCACTCGGCGATACTTCCAAGCATTGTGCAAGATGAAACACGCGCCACGCGTCCTCGCACATAGCCTGTGTTAGAGGATCAAGGGTCTGCGCACAATGCCCCATGCGATCTGCATATTCTTCAACCCGTTCTTCCCAATAACGCGTTAGTGCGGAAACATTTCCAGCAATTCCCCATTCTCGTTCACACACAACCTCACACAATTCGACCTCATAAAAGAGTCGAACAGCCAGATATTGGGTTGTATCAATCGGATGCTCCGTTTGCGCACGGTACCCGGGATGCTCTCCCAGCCATCGTATATATCTGGTCCATCCCGGTAATTGAGACAATTCTCTAGAAAGATAGGTTTTCCATTGTTCTTGAGGAAGACCAAGACGTCTCAAACACGCCACAATAATGTCTTCAGGTTCCCCAGGCAGCTCTTGAACTTTCTGTTGAAAATGAGGGATTCCTAACAAACGCCCAGACTGATCCCATTGTGCCAAATCCTGCCAGGCCAGAAAAAACCCTTTGTCCCTTGACGGCATCGCCCACCCAGCCAATCCCTCGTCAACAAATGCGGCAATCCATTGAATCATCTGGTTATTGATCTGGTCGACAAGTGTCACCTCAGCCAATTGATCAACCCAGTCGCTTACTGTTCTTTGAGGGGGTAGCTCAACTGCTATTGGGAGATTTTCTTTCGGTAGAAAAAATGATTGCCCGTGCCCATGTTCAGTATTGGCATTTTCTTCCTGATGGGAATCTAAGGCCAAGACTGATAAGGATGCCTTCCACAGGTTCGTTAAATACGCTTCCTCTGGATAATCACGGCACTGTTCACATTCCTCGATGGTCCGCTTGATAATTCGTTGTTTCGATTCCATAGGAAGGTCTGAACGAAATTGCTGTGTAGCTCCACCACTGCCGAGCTCCCATTGCAACAACACCGGCTCCAACGCTTCGAACCCATAGACCAAATGCCATTGCCAAATATCACGAGCCGATAGCATTCGAGTCCCAACCTTGATGGAATCCTGTGATGTCGGTCGAGGGCCAACACGGACTAACGCTCGTTCGATCCCTTCGGGCGTGATTCGTCCTTCATGATACAACTGACGATACGCTTCATTCGGAAGATATCCACTTCCTCCCAAAAGATCTTTGCCTTTTCGGACTGCCTGATCAAATGGAAGGTATTCCAACCCATGAATCGGGTTTTGAGCGACCATGGTTCTCATCGGCCAGAACGGAGCAATCGGCTCGCTGGCCTCCAAAACGACTTGACGGATCTGGTCCCGCTGCGCAGTCGAGAGTTCCATCCAACGTTGTGGTATTGATTCAGACTTCCTATCTTTTCTCATTGGTTGCGGAATTGTTCCAGGTTCGTGATGAATTAAAGGCCTCAAGTATATCTGCAACTATCCATGCGAGAATTGGAATGAGCGTTCTTTTTTGCACATTGGATAAGATCTTATTCCCACCCTCTCCTCATTGTCATAACCTCTAAAAGTCTTCAATGCTTCACTACCACCCATCCTTTGGGCCCAATGTCCTCACAAAGACAGTTCGTGGATGAGCGACCTGAATGAAACAAGGCGCCATCTCCACTTATCCAATCGCCCCGTTATTTCCTTGACTTCCTTCTCCCAGCTTCCGGATCTTTTGACAAAGGTTGATGATGATCTAGCCCAACAATCTCCAGCCGAGACTGCCGTTCTTGAAATGCTTTTTCCATCTCATGGAGCTTGAACATCGTCGTGTGATCCACCAAAAACGTGTCTGATAAAATCCAAGATCACATGCGGTTCACTCGCAACACGCTCTAAGGTTTTCTTCAAGGCTATCCCTGTACTGAAAATGGCTGAATCTTTGACCTTGACGGTTACCACACGTCCGTCCTCTCGAACCACTTGTATTTGAGGCTTGAACAGTGATCGCATCGGCGCACCATTTTTGAGATGTATTACCATATTGACAAAGATTCCTATGGCTACGCCAATTAACAAATCTGTCGCTAACACTCCAATCACCGTGGACAAAAAAAATAATAAATTGTTCTTTCCCCACATGATACATATGGATAAATTCTTGGGGTGAGGCCAAACGGCAACCCATTTGACCATTTGATTGGTGACCGCCTTTACTCAGGTACTTCTCGTGACAGAGTCCAGCCAATCGTTCAAGGTCCGGTCTACTGGTAAATCCAACGGAATGGCACGAGCATGAATGTGTGAGGAGCAGAATCCCGACCGAGACATGATTAGGTTCGATCATATTCATTTTTACAATCCTACTTGACTGAATGACTCCGAGCTACCAGAGGTGTTCTCCATGGCTTACGCATGGGGAACGCGTTTCTCACCAGGTCATAAAAAAAAGCCAACCGAAAGCATTCACCCTTTTCCATATACTTGGGAGAAGATTTCAGTTGGCTCGTTCTATGGCTTGCCTCCATCTTCACCTTCAATGGTGCAAGCGACCCAACAAACCCATATTTCATGTGGAATCAAAACCAGAACGGGCCTTGGCACCTCTTCCCAGGAAAGCCACGTGCTCTTCTTGACCTCACATATCCAATAGCTTATACCAGGGGAGAATGAGACTCCTCAAGCTTCGGGAGCCTCTACCCCTATATCCCATGAAGCTCCACAAGCCTTCGTGGGTATCGTAGGAGGCACATTGTGCCGGAAAGATGATTGTATGAAAAATGGCCTCTCGCGAGGTGAAATGGAAAACGCCATTCGTAACGCCATTATCAAATTTGAGCAGGAATTCATGGGCCGTGGCCCCACCGATGTTCGGGCATTCATTATTCACGACATCATCCTCATTCGGCTCAAAGGGGTTCTGACTCCGGCCGAGCGGCAACTGGCCAAGAGTGAGGACGGCATCGGAATGGTGAAACAGATGCGCCAAAATCTCATTGCGCAAGGAAGAGAGCAACTCTGTCGTGATATCCTTGAAATCACCGGGGCCGAAACCACCGGGTTGTTCACGGATATCGATACCACAATTGGTGAGCGCGTCATTGTGTTCTCCTGTGCGCAAGACCTGGAATCTAATTTCCGGTAACCTCGGCAGACCTGTCTTGGAAGCAAGAACCCTGTTCGGACCCTCTTACCAGCCCCATCTCCCTCTGATCGTTGAATCATCAACTCACAGAAATAAGACTGTAAATGTCGTGTTTCGTATATGCCTGAACCTTCCGTTTATAGTGAGCCCTTGGGCTTCGCTCAGAAGGAGCGGGGGTTACCAATGAATGAAACGCTCTTCTAGGGCGGAAGTCGACATCGAAGCCACACATCCCATTGAGTGACTTTACAGGCATCTCTTATCCGCACTATGATTACGCGCTCATAGCCTCGCAAGCTAGGATACGCTGCATAGATCTCGATGCTATCATATGTGTTTCGCAGAGGAATCCTTTTAACGCCCTTGTGCGCTGCGGCGTCTTTGCTGTCAATTCTCGGGCTCCTCGGTGAGGAGCGAAACCCGCTTGCATGATCCCTCACTGGGCCACTATTTCTTTCCAAAAGCTTCAATGCCCATGAGGCCCATACCAACACTGCCATCTCTTGAGCCAAAATTACATGCAACTGATTAACGGACTTCATTTCAATAATATTCGAGGTGATATTTATGGTGGGTTAGTCACCGCCGTGGTGGCATTACCACTGGCTCTCGCATTTGGTGTGGCCTCAGGTCTGGGAGCCATCGCTGGGCTCTACGGAGCGATTATCGTCGGATTTTTTGCGGCCGTGTTTGGCGGCACACCTGCTCAATGCTCGGGACCGACCGGTCCGATGACGGTCATCATGGCAGGCATTCTTCTGCAATTCTCCGAGGAGCCGGCGCTCGCGTTTACGGCTGTCATTTTGGGCGGCGGACTGCAGATCATGTTTGGACTGTTTGGCATCGGGCAGTACATCGCCTTGGTCCCCTATCCGGTCATTTCAGGGTTCATGAGTGGAATCGGGTGTATCATCCTCATCCTGCAAGTCGGTCCACTGGTCGGACAAACTGCCAAATCGGGTGGCATTGTGGCCAATATTCAGGCCATTCCCGAGTTTCTTATCAACGCGTCCCCTGAAGCCACGCTCCTTGGACTGGCCACCATTGGCATCATGTATCTTACGCCCGGCCCAATCAGCCGCGTGATTCCCCCACAACTCTTAGCGTTGCTCGCCAGCTCACTGACCGCTTACTATTTTTTACCGAATATCCCACTCATTGGGGAAGTTCCTGCCGGATTTCCATCGATCATCGTACCAATCTTTCATCAAGATGCCATGGCCATTATGATTGAATCCGCCTTCGTCCTGGCCCTGCTTGGCAGCATTGATAGCTTGCTCACGTCACTGGTCTGCGACAACATGACACGTACCCAGCACGACTCCAATCGTGAATTGATTGGACAAGGCATAGGTAATATGGTGGCCGGTGTCTTCGGCGGATTGCCCGGTGCGGGAGCCACGATGCGGTCTGTTGCCAACATTCGCACAGGTGGACGCACTCCAATTTCCGGCGCCCTCATGGCCGTGATACTCCTAGCCACGGTGTTGGGATTAGGACCTTTAGCTGAACAGATCCCCCTCGCGGTGTTGGCTGGGATTTTATTCAAAGTTGGGTTAGACATCATTGATTGGCGTTTTCTTCGTCACCTCGCGGGTGCTCCTCGTGCAGACGTGTTTATCATGGCCGTCGTCCTTCTCATGACGGTCGTCATTGACTTGATTGTCGCTGTTGGCATGGGATTAGTCCTAGCCAGTCTCTTGTTTGTCAAACGCATGGCCGATCTGGAATTAGGTAACCTCCGCTTTCTAACTACCCCCTCTCGGCATGTCCCACTTGATGAAGATGAGACTGGGATCCTGGAACGCAACGGCGGCAAGATTGTCTTGATCCATGTGGATGGCCCGATGAGTTTCGGCTCAGCCAAAAACATGGTGCGCCGATTGGAAAACGTGAAAGGATTCAATTCCTTCTCCAGTGTTGTCCTGGATCTTTCCGACGTCCCAACCATTGATGGCACAGCGGCCTTAGCCGTTGAAGATATGCTGACCATGATTCAAGCGCATCAACAACATTTATTCTTTACCAGCATGCAGTCCGGAGTTCGTCAGGTATTGGATGGGATGGGAGTTATGGCCAAAATGCGGCCAGGGCATCTGTTTTCGCTTCGAGTTGATGCACTCCGGCAGGCCGCGTATGTTGCCGGCTCATCCCACCCGGATGATCGCCCTCCCGGCACGCAAACAGCCCTTGCAGCGGCGGCATATTCGTCGGAATGATCACCAGGAGCAGACAAACTTGCCGACCCGGATGAACAAGGAATGGTCCCTCTGGACAAACATCACGATCAACGATCTCATTCATTTTCTAAGGAGTAAGATTTCACATGGCACACTCCTTCCTGCTACCTGAAGAAGAACGCGACAACTCCAAGGACCGTCCACGCATCATCGCGTTAGCCAGCTTCCTATCTGCGGTGGTCTTTGGGATGGACATGCTCATGCCGATAGGCGTGGCAGAAGCCGTACCCTATGTCGCCGTCATCTTGCTGGCTTTGCGATCTCCGAATCCACGCGATCCAGTCTATGCGGCAATTGCATGCTCCGTGTTAACAGTCATCGGGTTCTTTGTGTCCCCGAAAGGATCGGAACTCTGGCTGGGAGAAATTAATCGCGGCATGGCCTTGTTCGCCATCTGGGCGACCGCCATTCTCGCCAGACAAATTAAATCAGCGGATGTAGCCGTACGTGCCAACAGCCAAATGCTTTCAGGCATTTTGCGCAATATGCCAGCCGTTGCCTTTCATCTCGGAGAGGACGGCTACATGGAAGAATCCGTTGGTAAGGGATTGAACCGCATCGGGATTACCAGCTTTGATTCGTTTGGACGGAATGCGCTCGAACCAGCCCTGGACATGCATGAGAAGATTCTCTCCCCTGACTGGCAAGAACCCATTTTTTATGAAAGCTCCGGCTGGTATCGCGGGAAACCCTGGTGGTTTCTCAATTGTTTAATTCCAGATCATGTGCATGGGAAAAACCTCATCGGCTTCGGGTTGGATATTACTCATCTCAAGCAAGCTGAACGACGTCTGGCCACACACAATGCGGTCACCTCGGTGCTGGTGGAGGCCGCCTCTATTTCGGATGCACATAAACAGATTCTTCAAGCCATTTGTCAAAATTTGCATTGGACGTTTGGCGCAATTTGGGAAATCGACCTTCAGTCAAACGTGCTACGATGTACAGACATGTGGCACGAACCTTCCCTCAGCTTGGATTCCTTCATCGCACAAACCCATGGCCTCACGTTTGGTCCCGGAGTCGGACTCCCCGGTCGTGTGTGGAAACAAGGAGAACCGGCCTGGATTGTGGATGTGGGGCAAGATACCAACTTTCCCCGTGCTTCTGCCGCCACCTCCGAAGGATTGCATGGCGGATTTGCATTTCCCGTTCAAATTGGGTCCCAGGTGATCAGTGTCATAGAGTTTTTCAGTCGCGAATCCCTGGAGCCCGACCAAGAACTTCTCGATATGTTTATGGCCTTTGGAAGACAGTTAGGACAATTCATCGAACGCAAACACAAAGAACGCCGGTTGGCTGTCCACAACGCCGTCGCCAACGTGTTAGTCGAGACGGAATCGTTAACCAAGACCAATAGCCAAATTCTCGAAGCCATTGGCACGGCACTTCATTGGGAGATCGGACTGGTGTGGGAAGTGGAGACAGACAGGGATACCATGCGATGTACCGAGACGTGGCATTCGCCGTCAGTTGCACGAGAGGGAATAATGACTCAAGCGCACACACTGTCCCTACCTTCAGGAGTTGGCCTGGCAGGACAGGTCTTAAGGAAGGGGGAACCATTGAGCATCGTGGATGTGGCGCACAAAGGGGATCATCCGCTCAGCCAAGCTATCATGTCGGAGGGTCTTCATGGCGGCTTTGCATTTCCCATCCGATTGGGTTCGTTCATATTTTCGGTGATGGAATTTTATAGCCGGCACACGATTGATGCAGACGAAGAACTCCTCAACATGTTTTCAGCCATTGGCATTCAAATCGGTCACTTCATTGGCCATTCCCGCATGGAAGAATCACTGCAAGCCACTGAAGAACGCGAACGCTTAATTCTCAACTCCATACCGGAAGCCATGTTTGGAGTTGATCAAAAGGGGCAGTTTACGTTTAGCAATGCTGCGTGTCTTCATGTCTTGGGTTACAAGGACCCCACCACGCTACTGGGTCAAAATGTCCATACCCTTCTTCATCCCACTGACTCCGATGGCCAGCCAGTCTCCATTGAGAAGTGTCAATTCTGTCAGGCCATGTTGCGTGGCGAACTGAAACATATCGTAGGAGAAAACTTTCTCGATGCCAACGAAAACAGATTCCCTGTTGAATGCTGGACGCGCCCTATTCTTCAGGGGAACACGGTCATTGGTTCTGTTGTGACAATGAAGAAGATAACCGAAGGGCCGTAAGGCTGGTGGGCTCAGGAAGAGCCATAAGGTGCGGATAGACCCTGTTCGTGGAAAACAGGTCAGGCCTTAGTGAAGGAACAGGTATTGCCCAATCCCCATAAGAATGACCACGCCCACCACGATGATTTCATAAAGGAAGTTCATGATTTTTAACCTGCCAGCTTTAATTTAGTGTGAATGGCTTTACTAACACCAACACAAAAGCAAAATTTATTCCAAATTTATTCTAAAGTCTAAAGATCCATACCACCTTGATATTGAAGTGATTTCTCCTATTTTTACTGTAGAGTCTTCACACAAGGGAAACTACATGAGCTTTTTCGAACAGACCTTGGAGTGCGAAAACGCACCCTTCAGACAGATTTTAGGCTGGATCCTTGACTTTCCTTTGAATTGACTTACCTTAGTAGATATGAAGACGCCACGTTCACTCACCCATGACGAGAAGAAAGCATCGGAGGCTGCATTCAGGGGATTACCCTTGGATGACAATTGGACTAATTCTGCCAAATTGGTTTATGAGGGGATTATTCAGGCTATTGGCAAAAACCCTTCGGAATTAGAGATTGGGGAGGCTTCCCTTCCGGCTCAAATCGAGGAGACGCACGTGTCCTCCGCCAATGAGCCGCAAGAATTACCAACCTTCGACTCAGACGACTCCCAAGAAATCCCGCCGGAGCTGAAGCAGTTCACGATTCGATTACGACGGGAGGCGGTAGAATCCGGGATTCTTAAAGATGTGACGCCACTGGCACAAAGAATCGGATTGGATTTTTCTGTCGCCATGACCAACCCCTTGTGGGAGCAGTACATCACGTCCTCTCCGGATTTCACCGAAGAACGCATTCATTCGCGCCTACGTGACACCTTGGTGGCAGTACGATTGCGCCTGGCCAGTCTTAAAGAAGCCATCCCCCTGGTCGATGTGCCGGTTCTCTTGGAATTTGATCCAGAACCCACCCCACAACTCTGCCTCACCTTCGCGTTATTCCACAAAGACCCCGTTGACGGGAACTGTCTCCTCTTGATCCATCCAGGCGAAGTCTTTGCCACCCGTCAATCCTTCGAAAATAACTAATATTTCTCCCGTCACTTCTTCGTTCTCTTGAGGTCGAACCAGTCAAACTCCTTGACCGATCTTAACATTTCTATTATCAACATAATCTCATGTAGGTACATAACCTCTGGAGCAAAAACAGAAACTCCGTGGCGTTTGAAATCCGCATAGATATTCTTGACGACAAACCGCTTCCTATTGGGGGGGGGTTACCGAAGGCGAACCTGAACCCGGAACTTCTTGGAACTGGGGAGTCGCCACGGCGAACAGATCATTGAAATTCCCTCGTCAACGGTCGAAAGTGGTTTCCACATCAGTCGATCTCTCTCAATGACCAAATTTTGGATATGACACCCAGTGCATTGAATGTCCTGACAGAGCTTCTGTCCTCTTTTGCTATCTCTCGTCTCACGCCCAATGCCAGATTTAAAATAATTCAACAAATAGAACTCCAGAGGGCCCACCAGACTCACGGGAATTTCATTGACCACCCCATCTCGATCTGAATCATCACTTTCGCTGGAAGCCGATGGGGCTTCGATTGTATCAATTTTCTTCCTGACCAAAAAGAATGTTATCCGACACGTCTCCCCCAAACCCCGCGGAACTACGTGGACGTCCGTGACAGGCCGCACAACTATCTGCTAAACCAGCACCCAAGAGGCATCGGCGCTACTATCTCCAAACCCGTCACCATTGCGTGGGCCCATTCCTTGAGAAATTACAGAGGGGACTTGGGGACTGACTTTTCCAATGGTTGAAATGGTTCTGACTTGAATTAGACAAAAAATGAGGTGCTCACTCTTATTTGTACAAACAGAAAAAAGAAGATTTAAGGCAAATTTAATTCCCTGGGCAAAATGCACAATTTACTTAATTTTTATCCTAATTGAAATAACCTGAGATGGTTTTAAAAAGAACCGCTTTGTAATTTCGCGGGATTTATCCTACATGTTATCTACATAGTTACTATTCAAACATTTTTTTAAAAGAAAATTTTCAGCCATGTATACATTGTTTTCAATATCAAGATGACCTTGTCTGCTCAAAATCCACCCCATAACGATCCACCATCCAATCTTCTTGGCGGGAAAACCTTAGTGGTAGATAGTGAGAACTCAGGGTGTTTTACCCTTCCCAGTGAAGCCATAGCCCAAGCGGAAGAGCATGATCAAATATTTATCCGCCCTGGGACATATGAAGACCGCTTGGTGATTACTGAACGACCGATTTATCTCATCGGTGCCGGGCGCGATCAGGTCACTATTTTCAGTCGACGAAGTGGACCTTGCTATTTACAACGAGTCTCGGGCGGGCAGATCAGTGGGATCACCTTTCGGTATGTCGGAAGCGACCAACATTCGGCGCTGAATATTTTAGATTCGACTTGCACGATTTCACATTGTCGGGTGACCGAAGGCCTGTTGTCAGGTGTCGTGATCTATGGCCCTGATTGCCGACCAACCTTACGCGGCAATGAAATTTGTTATAACCGGGAGTCAGGCCTGTTTGCTTTTGCGGGAGCCCAGCCTTACTTGCGAGAGAACGACTGCTTTGGCAACCACCATTTCGGTATTGCCGCCCGAGACCAAGGCACTCGACCAGACATCATCAAAAACGTCTGCCGGGACAATATGCTCAGTGGGCTTCTCCTTTTTTCTCAGGCGCATGCCCTCATTCTCGACAATACGTTTGAGAAGAATGCGCATTGGGGAGTGGTCCTGACCCCTGATTGCGAACCCTCACCGCAGGCAGAGGAACTCTCCCGGTCCAATGCCTTCACCGACAATCCTCGCGGGAATTACACCATCACCTCTGAACCTCTCGCCGATATTGGTCGTTAAATCTGGCCTTCAATATTATTTTGGGAAATAGTGCTGCTCCCTTGAAAGCCCCGTGATATGCTGTGAAATCTTTGGGATTGAGAAGAAAGTGATGAAGAATGACTGACAATTTGTGGCATCAGGTGAATGCGGTCTTCGGGAGCTTAGCGGTGACGGTAGGATTGTGGCTCTTGATTGGTGCCCTACCCGTACCAGTTGGAATGGTTGTGGGCCTTTGCCTGGCGATTCTTCTGGCATGGAAATGCCCGTCTATAGGATATATCTGGGCGATTTGTACTTTGTTGTTGGGGATAGAAAGTCTCGCCTGGCCCATGATGCAGATGGCCGACCTGCAACAATTAGGGCCGGAACCCCCGATAGAAGAACTCGAACGGATTTTTACGGCCGTCTTATTTGGCCTCTTCTCCGGTGTATTTTGGATGACCTTTGCCTATGGCATTTTCAAACGAACTCGTGGCCCTATCAGCCACCACCCGTTTCCCGAACCTGCATCATCTTCACCCTCAAAGAAAAAATCTAAAAAGAAAAAACGGTAACATTGTTTGGCATGGAGGCCTACTGTATTTCAAGAGGATCAACATGTAGTTCATACACCACCGGCTCCCTTCTAAACTGTTGGTCATAGGCCTGCTGAATCTTTCGAAGGCGTCGTTGGGTCTCTTCCACATGAAACGTCTTGATCAGGAAGATTGTACGATTCTTTTTCAAGCGACCGGGTTTCCGCGAACGCAACGGCCCTAATACCATCGGCACTCCCAGCATGCCGGTTCCTTCTTGAAGGAAATCCCCATTTAGGTCCGCTTCCTTCAACTGCTGCTCCAGGAATTCGACGACCCGTTGTACGAGAAGAGGCTTCGCGCCAGTGACCACTAACAACAGAAGATGCGCCGCAGGTGGATAGGCCAAGGCCTCACGCAAGTCTAACTCCTGCCGGTAGAACACATGGGGATCGTGTTGGACGATGGCCTGAAATACATGATGATCAGGCATACGTGTTTGCAGAAATACTTCACCACATGACGGTTCAGTCGAACATTTCCCTGTCGCCAATCGCACGGCTTTTGAAAAAAGAAGAAACGTGCGTTCGGCTGAACGGAAATCAGGAAGATGCATTCCCAGATCGGCTTGGGGAAACCCAATTAGTTTGGCTGATGGCGGGTTAGGTTGATGCAACAAAAATTCTGTCCCGATGAGAATGTGAATGTCTCCCTGACGAAATTTTCGCATCACAGTCAGACCTTCTTCTGCCGTGCTCACCTGGTCACGATCAAACCGAAACAGGGGGTGTGACGGGAAGAGAGCGGCGAGTTCTTCCTCAAGCCGTTGAGTGCCCACTCCTGAAAATCGAAACACGGTTCCCTGACAGGACGCGCAGGCATCCGGCGTGGGGTAACTCTTTCCGCAATAGGAACACTTCAAGCGAGACGGTCTCTGAAAGAGCTTAAGCGAAACTCCACACGCCTCACAGGTTGGTGCCTGGCCACAATCTCGACAGAGGAGCGATTGAGAAAATCCTTTTCGATTAAGGATAATAACCGCTTGTTGTCCCTCATTGAGCACCTGCGTCAGACGCTCGGCTAAAGGCCCTGACAGAATCGCCCCAGAGGCCTGCTCTCGCATATCGATCAGGTTCATGACAGGTTTTTTTGAGCTGAACAACTGAACACTTTCCTGAATCTTGTCGCGAAAGGCTGAATAGGTTTCCAGTGATGGGCAAGAAGAGCCATACACCACCAAGGCCTGTTCTATCGATCCTCGCATCCCCGCCACTTCACGCGCATGATAATAGGGAAGATGCTCGTCCTTGTAGGACGCATCTTCTTCTTGATCCACCCAAATCAAACCGAGATTGGGAAGTGGGACAAACAATGCTGACCGGGTTCCCACCACCAGCTGAGCTTCACCCTGTCGAATCCGTTGCCAACAATCGGCTCGAGCCGGCGTCGAGAGGTGGCCATGATACACTTCCACTGATTCACTCAAGGTTTCCCGCAGTTGCCTAGCCACGGCTTCCACTTGATGGACTTCCGGAACAAGAAACAACACCCGTCTCCCCTGTTGAAAAAGAGTTAAGGCGATCTGTTGGAAAATCTGAAGCCGTTCCTGATCAGTTCCAATGACCAGACGTTTCTGAAATTTTCCAGAAAGGCTTTCATCCACAAGTTCATCTACAATGGGTGTCCTTGTTCCAGAATGGAGTATGGGATTCGATAGAGGGATTGAGGAAGGGGTGATACCTTGCTCAAAAAGATCGTCCATCGCACCGTAAGGGGAAACGCGCGCTGAAGTAGGACGAGGGATCGTATTTCCCTGGACTTTGGGTGAAACCCTAGCGGGTACACTAGTTCGTTCCTCAATCCATCCCTTCCTCTTAAGCTTCGTCACCAGAGTCCCTGCCTTAGGCAAGATTCGGAGCAGTGATGATCGAAGCACTCCATTTGAATTTCGTGATAACTTCTGCAATACCTCCTGTTCTCCTCTAGGCACGGAGGAATCTGCTACCGCCTCCAGTCCAGATTTAGTGAGCACTAAACGTTTGACCACATGAAACACCCGAGGCGGCACAATCAGTCGCAAACAAGCTGATAGTGGCGCCAAGTAATAATCGGCAATATGCTCAACTAACGTCAGCAGCCTCTGATCCAGGGGCGAATGGTCAGGCGCCGCATCCACGGACAAGATGTCCCGAAATGCCATAGATGGATGGGAAAGGCGAACAGCAGGAAGGGCGGAATGGTCGAAGATCCGAACAACCAAACCAGAAAGCACGGATGAGCCTAGTGGAATAAGAACGGGACTCCCGACAAAAATCTTGTCCTGCAAGGGATTGGGAATATGATACGTAAAGACTTGAAACCGCCGACTCGGTAGAACGACATCAGCAAGCATGGGGAATCGGCATTCTCATGGGGAATACAATTCTAACAATCGAATGATCGCCCCCACAATATCACCTCATTCTTCCTATACATGTGTCTCACTAGACAGAAGGTTCATGCCAGTGCCAAACTTTATCGATAATGGTTGCGGCTTGCGAAAGAAATGCGATGAAACCCAATCAACCTTCGGAACATCCCCCGGACACCCCATGGCTAATTCTCTTTGACGGGATCTGCGGATGGTGTATCGGATGGGTTCGTTTTCTCATAACACGCGATTCTCATAAACGATTTCAATGTGCCCCGCTCCAATCACCGCTCGGACAACGCCTTCTCGCGACCTACAATTTACCACAGGAGAATTTCTCGACCTTTGCGGTGCTCACCCCCAATGGCTCTCTAACCCAATCGACGGCAGCCTTGCACATCATGCGTCATCTTGGGGGTCCCTGGCGTATGCTGTATGTCTTCATTCTCGCACCAAAACCGTTATGGGATACCGTCTATCGCATCATGGCTCGATATCGTTATCGACTTCGCGGAACCCTCACGACCTGTTATAGTCCCCCGCAAAAATACCAAGATCGCTTTCTCTACGATATATGATTCGATTGAGTTTCCTGGACCATCCGCATGCCTGGAGAACCATCGCAAGACATACCATTCTTGAAAGTGTCTGACCAGGGAGGACTTACAACTTCGGAGGTAAGAACATGGGAGGATTAGAACTACTCGGATTACTCGCCATTGTCATTGGAGTCATTGGCCTTATTGTATTGTTGAAAAGCCGAAAAAAATCTGATCGCTCGTAAAGGGACGTCCCACTAGGCAGGAGGTCACGAATCAGATTGTTTTTTAAGACGACGATCCAGGGCAAATCGCGTAATCCCCAGATGTTTGGCAGCCAGACTTTTATTGAAATCGGAGACGCGCATCACTTCCTCAATGAGCGTATTCTCGATATCCCCTAACGTATGTTCACCTAACCGCATTTCAATGCGCACCAGGGGTTCATCCCCCTGTGTGATGACATTCACAACAGAATGGGATATTTCCTGAACTTCACGCGGCAAATCGCCACGAGACAACGTCTGGCCACGGCAAAAAATCACCGCCCGTTCAATGATATTTTCTAATTCCCGAATATTCCCTGGATACGAATAGCGTTCTAAAAGTTGTCTGGCGTCGGGATCGATGGCCGTCACATCTTTCCCTAAATCTTTGCTGTGTCGAGCCAGTGTTTGCAAGCTCAGTGGAAGAATATCCTCCACCCGCTTCCGTAAGGGTGGAAGATCAAGCGACACGACGTTCAATCGGAAAAAAAGATCCTCGCGAAAGGTCCCATGTTCGACATCTTTGCGAAGATCGCGATTGGTGGCGGCGATCAGGCGGAAATCGACATCAATTTCCTGACGCCCTCCCAGACGTTTAAACGATCGTTCCTGAAGGACTCGAAGCAGCTTCGCCTGCATTGTGGGATTAAGATCCCCAATTTCATCCAGAAAGAGGCTGCCACCTTCGGCCTGTTCACAAAGCCCAGGCTTCCGTTGATGCGCTCCAGTAAACGCGCCGCGTTCATACCCAAATAATTCGCTCTCAAACAACTCCTGAGGAATGGCCGTACAGTTCACCCCCACGAATGGGCCCTGGGCTCGTGGGCCATTATGATGGAGCACCCGCGCCACAAACTCTTTGCCGGTTCCCGTTTCCCCAAACAGCAGCACCGTCGTTTTCAGATTTTGCGCCATTTCCTGAATTTGCCCCACTAACTCTTTCATGCTAGGGCTGCGGGACACAACATTCTGCATGGAAAAACGGCCTGGCCGATCCTGTGTCTCAAAGTCAACACGACGCCGCAACGTCAGGTAATCCAAGGCTCGGTCCACCACCGGTTCGATACCGGACAGATCGACACTTTTAATAAGAAAGTCATAGGCGCCAAGGCGCATGGCCTCAACCGCATTTTCGACAGTGCCATAGGCCGTGAGCAAAATCACCAAAGCCTGATGCGTTTTTGACTGAATCTGCTTCAAGGTTTCCAATCCGCTCAGACCAGTCATTTTTAAATCGAGAAAAATGATGTCAGGCACATCATGATCAAGCGCAGCCAATAAGGCTTCTCCCGATTCAAAACTTCGTATGTCATGATGGCGTCGGGCCAATCGCCGGCTAATAGACTGGCGCACGACTTCATCATCATCTGTCACAAAAATGGTCGCCCGCATTGTTACACCGTTGATAGTTGTGATTGACAGACACAGGGAAGCCACAAGGAAATGGTCGTCCCAATGTGCAGTTGACTCTCCGCATGAATCTCTCCACCGTGTGACTCCACAATATTGCGGCAGATGGCTAAGCCCAGGCCCGTCCCTCGATGTTTCCCCGTCGTAAAAAACGGCTCAAAAATTCGAGACAGCACATTCGGATCAATGCCTTTTCCAGAATCTTCAACTTTTAATCGAAGGCCCTGTTGTTTCTCATACGATTCCTCACTAATAGAGACACGAAGGATTCCTGAGCCCGGAATGGCTTCAATCGCATTTTGTACAATATTCAACAACACCTGCTTCAGTTGATCCCTATCGGCATGGAGGGTACTCAAATGGTCCGGATAGTGATGAACGACCTGAATGTCACTCTGTTGCAGCGGGTGCGCTAACACTTGAAGAGATTCCTTTAATAAATCTTCAAGTTGAAAGGTAACAGGGAGCAGATCCCTCGGACGAGCATAGTCGACAATCTGATTCACAATTCGATCCAGTCGGCGCGTTTCTTTGAGGATAATAGTCAAGTCGTTCCATTGAGAATCTCCTTCCACAAAATCTTCCAATAATAAAGACGCCGTTGATCCAATACCGACCAGCGGATTTCTAATTTCATGCGCAATACCGGCTGCCATTTGACCGAGTGTCGCCAACCGCTCGGATCGACTGAGTTGCACCCGCATTTGTTCCAAGGCCGTAATGTCCACGTTAAACCCTTGATACACGATGGTCTGGCCTGATTCATCCTTAATCGGAACGGCACGACTTAATACACGGCTGACAGTTCCATCCTGATGAAGGAATCGAAACACACGCTCGAACGCTTCACTTTGCTTCTGCGCATGATGAAAAGCTTGGCGAACGCCTTCCCGGTCCTCAGGGTGAATCGCCTCCCACATCTGCTCGGGATCTAATGAGGCGTTCGAATTGCGCCCAGCTAATATCCAATTCTGCCGATTGCTAAAAATCACGCGACTCTGATCAACCGTAAAAATTCCGATAGGCGCATGATCTACAATGCCACGGTATTTGGCTTCAGACGAAGTGATCTCATGATTCAGCGACCGCAACTCTTGTTCGGATTTCTCGATATGTTGAACATGTTCTCGAATTTGGGTGCCCATCGTCTTCATCACACGGGTCAAATCCCCGATCTCATCTTGGCGATCGAGGACAGACACCATCGGCATGCGTCCACCAGAAAAATTTTCCACGGTTTTAACCAAGGTGGTTAAAGGCCCGGTTATCGATCGGGCGATAAGTTGCAAGGGAAGCAGCATGAGAATGAGGGCAAACGCTCCACCGCCCACAATCACACCCATAAGCACGGAACGGTCTTCAGAACTACTGGCGAGGGCCTCCTGCAATTGTTTCACTTCTTGGCGATCAAATCGAGCCATATTTTCGCGGATGGCGAGCATCAATACTCGCCCCTTTTCTGTCTCAATATACCGGTACGCCTCTTCTGGATGCCCCAATTTGACCCGCTCAATCAACTGATCTTTATCAACCATCAATTGTTCAATATTGGCCTGAACGGATTCTATTAATTGTCGTTGAGAATGATTGTCCTCCACCATTTGCCGAAGAAAATTACCCAGCGCCAACACGCGCTGCTTGGCGGCTTGATAGGGTTGTAAAAATTGCGGTCGCTGGGTCATCACATACCCGCGAAATCCCGTTTCCAAATCCACGACCAACCGCATAAATTCCGAGGATGCGCTTTGGACATGATACACATCATTCAGGTGGTCTTCGTCCAACGAAAACGTCTGCACACTTTCATAAGTCACCAGGCTCAAAATCAAAACGGCAAGAACAGGGACGCCAGAAACCAACAGCAGTTTTTTGGCAATGGGGAGATTGAGGAAAAGTTTTTTTACAGCCATGAAGCTTTCACAAACTATGTATCACAATTTTTTCAACTGACCAAGCGGTCTACTCTTGTACGAATCCCCTGCCTTGGATTTTATCTCTTGTGGAGTATGAACCATTTGGCTTTCGCGTAATACTATAGCCTAAAAATGGGATAAATCTCATTGTCAGACAGTAAAATACACTCAAAACACCACTCTCCCCATTCCTAAAGATTCCCACAATATCGCACACGTGTTGATTCTCCCTACAAGGGAAAACCATACTTCCAGGGACACCCTTTTCCCAAGGACCCAGACCATGAGAAATAAAGATTCGGTGAATGGCCACCTTACTCAGTCTAGCAAGTATGCCCTGAGCAGGAACGGGGACATCAATGACCTGAAAGAGAATTACCTACATTAAGCACATGATGCTCAATCAAGTGGAGGTCATAGAGAAAACTGGTGGCCGGCTCTAGGAGCACATAGGCGGCCAGCAGGCCCACCA
>JBBDSY010000069.1:0-31671 GCA_040904705.1 Nitrospirales bacterium
GATTGCCCACTTCGATGACCGGTTGTAACGCCGTCAAAGCCAACGCTTTGTCCGCCAACGCCACCGCCGCCACGGTCCCCGCCGAGACCTTTAAAAATTGACGTCTAGAAAGAAACATTGCATACACCTCCTAAGTAAGTGCAGGACATAAAGTCCGTGAATTCATTTAAAAAACCGAACGATAAATTATTGATCACCTCCCTTTCCTCTTGGATTTTTTGATGAAATTGACTCATATGTAATTCTGCAATCATATTTGTTGGACCCGAACAGAGTGAGGATAAAGCAAAAAACGATCCCTTTTCTCTTTGCTGTTAATTTATTAAGTTATTGAAAAATAAATGAAAAGTTCGTCTCAATTTCAACTACAAATCCCCATGTGATTCCAAAAGGTAACACCAAGAAGTGGTAGAGCTGAATCCTAAAGGCAATGATGAACTTGATGTTAATTTTTATTTGAATTCATTGGTTTATTTCAAGATTAATTCCATAGCCGGCTCCATGATACCCTTTGGTAGCAATTAGGCCTAAAGGTAACATTAAAGGGACCCTATCGGGCCGTAGTTTTCTTAAAAGTCGCCAAAACTCCTACTCGGCTAGAAAATGGATGATTCAGGCAAGAACTACATTGAGGGGAGATTGGGGTGCATTGAATTTGGCCGAATGGGACCAACAGCCCATTGAAGTGGACCCAATGTTTCTTTGGAAGCTTATTGTCGTAGAACATTTTCAATTTCAGTCAATGGAAACGGCAGGTGCAAGAGCACGTCAATGAACTGTTTGTCCGTGGTCAGGGGAAGGGCCAGCCAGAGCCCGAAGCGGTTCAAGCGAAATTATACGAAGAAGTCGGACGCTTGAAGATGGAGTTGGGCTGGATAAAAAACTGCCGGGCTCGGTTGAACTGAAACCTCAGGGGGTGGTGTCTGGTCATCCACAGTTCAGTCTTCGACGCCAGTGTGAGTTACTGGGGATGGGCCGAGCGAATTGGTACGACCAACCGGCCGAAGAAAGTGCGGAGACGCTGGAGCGGATGCGCCAGATTGATCGGCAATATACTCGAGCGCCCTTTTATGGAAGTCGGCGGCTCACGGTATGGCTGAACAGCGCCGGGGATGCGGTGAATCGCAAGCGAGTGCAGCGCCTCATGCAGCAGATGGGGCTGGCAGGTGTGGCCCCTGGTCCCCAGACAAGTCGCCCTCGTCCTGAGCATACCGTTTATCCCTATTTGCTTCGCAATCTGGTGATTGACCGGCCCAATCAGGTGTGGTGTACGGATGTGACGTATCTGCCGATGCCCCGCGGATTTCTGTTTCTCGTGGCCATCTTGCATTGGTATAGCCGGTATGTGCTCGCGTGGACGGTGTCGAACATCCAGGACACGGCTTTTGCCTGGAGGCGCTGGAGCAAGCCTTCACCCATGCGTGTCTGGAGATCCTCACTAGTGATCAAGGGTGTCAGTTTACCAATACCCCGTTCACAGCTCGGCTCAAAGCGGTTGGAGTGCAAATTAGCATGGATGGCCGTGGGCGAGTCTTTGATAACATCTTTATTGAACGACTGTAGCGCACAGTGAAGTACGAAGAGATCTATAGTTCCAATTGTATACCACTGAGCGCCCTCATCAATCGTTAAACTATTGCACACCCGAACACGTGCATTTTGAGAAGTCGGTAACGCACCGAGAGACCTAAAAAATATGATTCAAAGGCTTACTTATTTACGGAGTTCCGTGATCTTGATAATGGGGCCCACTTTACGGGGCATATGGCTTTTGCTATTTTTGATAGTGGAAGGTTAGCTATAGAAAACGGATCAGCTGCAACGGCAAACAACCGAGTACTGGCTTCTTCAGTTGCGTGATCACGAGTCCGCAAACTCAAGACACAGGCAATAGGAATTTTAAATGGCTCAGCTTCACCGTAAACGAACCGCTCCATGAATGAAACAGGCCACTCTTGCATGGACTCCTTCACTAAATGGAGGACGATATGAATATCGCCATCCTGCATACCACGTAATGAATTTTAAAGGGGAAATATCCGGGTAACGGACTAACGGGCGGGGAATTTCGGCTAAAGTACTCGGGTTAGAACGTTCTATGTTTCGACAACCACTTTTGCCGACGTCTGGCCGCTTCACGTTCCTTCGCCTTTTTTTTCACACTCGGCTTTTGATAAAACCGACGAGCTTTTAATTCTCGAAATAATCCATCGGCCGCCAATTTCTTTTTGGCGACCTTTAAAGCTTTTTCAACATTATTATTAATGACTCGTACTTCCACGGTTCCCTCTAATTTTTAACGTAAAATTTCTTAGTAAATGAGCGAATTTTCTTGCTTCAAGGTCCATACTTTATCATGTGTTCATGACCTAAGCAAGAACGATGAAAAAAAATAATTTAGTATTTATTATTTAAAATCAATAGCTTACAAATGCCTTACGCTATTTCAACTAAGGAGGTGGTCATGATTACCCATCTTTTAATGCCGCGATAATATCCAAAACCATTTTCTTGCCATCTCCAAACAGCATTAAAGAATTATCCAGTGAAAACAACGGGTTAGGTATTCCAGCAAAACCAGGGCTGAGGCTTCGTTTAATTATGACGACCGTCTTGGCTTTATCCACATCAATGATTGGCATCCCTGCGATCGGGCTACTTGGATCCGTTCTGGCTAAAGGATTCACCACATCATTGGCGCCAATGACCAACGCGACATCAACTTGGTCAATATCGAGATTACTTTCATCCATATCCTTCAAAGATTCATAGGGTACATCTGCTTCAGCAAGTAAGACGTTCATATGTCCAGGCATTCGTCCAGCCACCGGATGAACCGCATATTCAACCGTGACGCCTCGACTTTCTAACAGTGCAGCCAAACTGGCCACCGGATGTTGAGCTTGAGAGACGGCCATCCCATAACCCGGGATAATTGACACGCGCCTTGCCGCATCAAACAATAAGGCAACTTCCTCAGGGGTGGCGGATTTAACTTTCCCACCATAAACCTCATCTGCCGTTGGCCCCCCTTCTCCAGCAGGGGCCATGACGCCAAACAACACATTCGTAAGGGATCGATTCATCGCCTTACACATGATTTGGGTCAAAATAATGCCAGATGCACCAACCAACGAGCCCGTAATGATAAGGACATTATTGGACAAGACAAAGCCCGTCGCAGCTGCCGCCAATCCAGAATAGGAGTTTAGAAGTGCAACAACGACAGGCATATCAGCCCCGCCAACAGGAATAACTAAGAGGACCCCAAGGACCGACGCCGTACCAACTAAAAGCCAGTAGGCCCACTCATTTGCGGGATCAATCACCACCCAACAGCTTAAAGCCAGGGCCGTGACTGCTAAGACCGCATTGATGATTTGCTGCCCGCTGAATAAAACCGCGTTCTCGCTTATCAATCCTTTCAGTTTCCCAAAAGCTACTAAACTTCCCCAAAAGGTCACAGCCCCAATGAGCCCTGAAGCTGCGATGGCAACGGTCAATTGCGCCACAGGGATTTCGGCCGTCATCGTATTTTCCAGCAATGCCGCACCTGCAACCAAAACTGAGGCAATGCCCCCAAACCCATTGAAGACGGCAACCAATTCAGGCATTGAGGTCATTTCGATTTTAATCGCTAAGGCGGCACCAATCGCCCCGCCAATAATCAGCCCCAGAATGATCATTTCATAGCTGACAATGTGTTGATCCGTCAGCGTCAGCACGATGGCCAACAACATGCCGACGGCACCCAACAAGTTCCCCCGCACGGCCGTACGAGGATGCGTGAGACCCTTTAGGCCAAGGATAAACAGCACTGAGGCGAACAAATACCCTATATTGATGAGTGCAGACATTCCGTTCAAATTTCCTATTAGGATTTCTTTTTAAACATGGCTAACATTCGATTGGTCACCATAAAACCCCCAATGACATTAATCGTCGCAAAGATCACCGCCAATACACCTAAAATTGTTGTCGTCATGGTGTGCTGGGACCCGGAAGACAAGACAGCGCCGACCAGAGTGATTCCTGAAATGGCATTGGAACCAGACATTAGGGGTGTGTGAAGGGTAGGTGGAATTTTGGTAATAATTTCAAATCCGACAAAAATGGCAAGGACAAAAATCGTCAGGCCCATAATGAACATTTCCATAAAAGTCTCTCGTCCTTATGCTGATAATGCCGGCAGACCTAGGGCTTCTCGAATCCGTGGCTGAACGACTTCCCCATTTTGGGTCATCATCGTTTCTTTGGTGATTTCATCGTTCATGTCTAAGGTGAGCTCGCCTTTTTTAACCAGATGCAACAAAAAGGTGGCCACATTTTTTGCATACATTTGACTGGCATGATAGGGAACAGTGGACGACAAATTTTCCGGGCCCTGAATTGTGACACCATGCGCCACAATAGTTTCACCGGGTCTCGTGAGCTCACAGTTCCCGCCTCGCTCAGCAGCAAGGTCCACGATGACTGACCCAGGAGCCATACCTGCCACCATCTCTGCCGTAATGAGGATTGGCGCCTTTTTCCCCGGCACGGCTGCAGTGGAAATCACCACGTCGCTATTGGCAATAACCTGTCCCAACAGTTCTCTCTGCTTTTTATAGAAGGTTTCATCCTGCGCTTTGGCATAGCCACCTTTATCTTCAGCATCACCGGTTTCTAATGGCAGCTCAACAAACTTGGCCCCTAAGCTCAGAATCTGTTCTTTCACGGCAGGACGTATATCGTAGGCTTGCACAGACGCCCCTAATCGACGGGCAACCGAAATCGCTTGCAACCCAGCGACGCCTGCCCCAATGATCAACACCTTAGCGGGTGTCACGGTCCCAGCCGCAGTCATCAACATAGGAAACATTTTTGGCAAGGTATTGGCCGCCATCAGGACCGCCTTATATCCGGCAACCGTTCCCATGGACGACAGAATATCCATGCTCTGGGCTCGGGTGATCCTAGGCATGAGCTCCAAAGCAAAGGCCGTTACGCCTTGAGCTGCTAAATCTTTGACGGTCTGGGGCGCACCCAGAGCTTCAGCCATTCCCACCAGCATTTGGCCTTTTCTGAAACTCTGTAGATCCGCCTTGCCTTCGTTGGGATTCGCTCCTAATAGGCGAACCTGAATGATGAAATCTGAAATTTCGAAAACCTGTTTTCGGGAATCGGCAATGGTTCCCCCTTTTTCGATATAGGCAGAATCTGGGTATCCCGATTGATCGCCGGCTGTCGATTCAATGAGGATTTCCATGCCACCCTTGATGAGCGAAGGCAACACAGCCGGCACCAAAGCCACACGCTGTTCACCAGGATAGGTTTCTTTGACAACACCAATTTTCATAGGGCCATATCTCGAAAATTTTTAGTATAAACTGAATTCAACGCCCTGCTAATGTAATTAAACAAAGGCCTGATTGATATCACAGGCTTTGAAAAACAATCAATGTGTCTTTATATCTATTGAGATCGGGACGAAAGGCCCAGAGAGAGCCAAAAGGTGAGAAAATCAGCAGGACTATTGGGAGGCTACGAGTACAAGCCCTTAGCGATTTCCCCGGCAAGAAATACCATGCCACGACTCTGCGTATAACAACCATGACCATATAAGTGCTGTCTGGGGTCTTCTTCATTGGCCTGAATGCCATATTCCACTAAAACGCATTGGCCATCTTTCGGGCATCGCGTGGTCCGCCTCGTACATTCCAGCCAACGCTCAAACCCGTCATAGGGTTCCAAAATTTCACGAAAATCTATATTGGATTGCTCCATTTCCGAGGTATCTGGCATAGCATCTGTTCCTGCCACTGCCAATTGCTGAACATAATCGCCCCCGGTTTGGTAGGGCATTTCCCATGCCGTCTGTGGCAATTCCATCTTGGAGAGCCATCGTTTTCCATCAGCGCGAATCATTCGATGATTCACCACATGAAGCAACTTGCCAAATCCGTCAGTGTCCCATCCATAACGGACCGGGGTCCCTAATGTCACCATATCTACTGAAGCCCCTCCCAGCCACCGATTCTCGTTTAATAGTTGGTAAAGGACTTCCAATTGCTCCACAGAGCGCCCCTTTTGAGGACACGCTTCCCAATATTTAGCTAACAGCTCAAAAATTCTGGGACGAGCTTCTGATTCACCGGAAGTCACAAGATTGGACAGGAGAGCCAACACCTGACCTGCATGACCATGGGCAACCAGCAAAATCCGACCATCTTTCGTTAAGGCTCGCTTCGTACCCCACTCCTGAAGAAACTCGATGAAGGCCATCGCCGCCTCCACCCGCCCGAGATGATGATTCACCGAAGACCATATATAGCGCTCACAAGAAATAGATTCCGTCCCCTCCTGGCAAAGCCCCCGCTCAAACATTCTCACATACGCCGTGGTAAAATTCCCGACTTCGTGAGCAAGATGATCCAAGGCATCGTGGGTGGCTGGATCATTGGTAAGCGGGGGATGAATGGGGTCGGCACTCCGGCCAATTCCATTGGTTGCGGGCCTCAGAAGCGCCAACAAGGATTCCAAACCTGAAATGCCCCTTGAATAGCCACGCTTTAAACCCCCGACTTCATCTAAACGAGCTGCACCAAACAGATCACTAAAGGGATGCCCGTTTAAAAACAAGACGCCTTTGACGTTTGACCTGGATAATTGTGTTCCCACTTGGGCCATGGCTTGCTTCCAGGCAGGAGAGTCAAGGCAAGGTCCAGCCTCAAACGTACGATAGGACACCCGTTCTCCAGGATTTGAACGGGAATAAGGAGCATGTTGAAAATTGTTACTGTGAGGCATAAGACAGCTCTCGCCAGGCGGAAGGCTACTCTCTTAGTGGATAGTGGCGTCCAAGTGCAAGAGGGAAATCAGTTTTTTTTCATTAACACCTGCCCAACCACAACCACCCTTGGGATTTGGTTGACCGCCTGAAAATCTGCATGATAAGTTCAATTTCCTTCATAATGTTCAAAATGAAGAAACTCCAGTGAGGAGTGAATTTTAGTGTATGAGCACATTCAGATGTTTAATAATTCAATTTCCATTCATGTCGAATTTTCAAGTGGAGCAGAGCAAGAATCATGAGTACTATCTGGATACGGTTTCGGCAACAACAGGTGACACGCAACATTCACCGAGGATTCTTCCTAGCCTTGAGCGTCATATGGCTCAACTTTGGGGGAATTATCCCTCCCCCTTCCGCAGCAGGCGCACAAGCTGAACATATCGTTCTCGTTGTGCTAGAGGGCATAACATCCTCCACCATTCAAGGTGGTGCGACGCCACATCTGGCTAAATTAGCCCAAGCAGGAGTGGTGTCCTGGTCCGCACAATCCATCACGCCCCCCCTCACAGTCCCGGCTATGGCATCATTGCTCACCGGTTTGCCAGTTGAAAAGCATCGGGTCACGGCTGATTGGGAACATTACGATTTCGGCCGATCTTTCATGCGTTCCCCCACGGTTTTTGATTATATGGATTTGGCTGGCGGAGCAGACACTGGCGTATTTCTTATGGACGAACGTCTTTACCAATTGATTCGTCCTGAAATCTATGTCGATTCTCAAGTCTGTGGTTATACCAAACCGCAATGTACACCAGAAACGGTGTCCGTCTATATTCAGGACTTTCTCAAAAACGTCACGAGCGGCAAAGGATACGGGTTCCGTCTCTTTGGTGTACCCAGCCTCTTGGTCACGCATTTCCCCACGGCCGCGCGGATCGGGCAAAAATATGGATGGGATTCGCCCAAATACTCTGCAGCAGTGACGTCTATCGATAACGCTATTGACCAGATCATAAAAAATTACCAAGAAATTGGCGTCCTGGACCGCACGATGTTCATTGTGACTGGATTAAACAGTGGGCCCCTCAATCCTTTGCCCCAAAAAGTGAAAAAAGGGGAACCCGTAGAATTAAATGCCACCATCCCTTGGATCGCGTGGGGGACCAATATCAAAGACTCTTACACAATTTCTAAACCGGTCAGCTTGATGGATACCGCTGCCACCATCATGTATGCCTTAGGATTGGAAACGCACACGGAATGGGAGAGTCAGGCGATGACAGAAATTTTCCAAACCAAGCCCGAACGACGGACCACTGAAAATGAACTCGAAAAAATTTACCAATAACCCGAATTAATCCAATGATGAACAAAACAACATTTCTCAATGGAACCTGGATACGCTGCATGGGCGTACTATTGGCCTGCCTGCCACTGATGCCTGTCGTTTTCAGCGAAGCGGCTGAACCCACCAACCCCCTGTTACGTGAATTCTCTATTACCGTTGACCCCAGTGCGCTGAATCCACCAACCTGGTGGCACGTCCCGGGCATTACCCCCTTAATATGGACCAAAGATCCCATCAACATGGATGCGTACAAAACCACCCAGGTGGAGGAATTGAAACTCAAACCTGGAGAATATCGATTTGGAACATTCACCTTTGATTTTTTGTTTAACGTGACACTATCGGGTACCTTAGAATTTGCCAAAACACTCGATCAATGCGTGAATGGACGCGGGTCACATACATTGACCGTCCATTGCAGCCATACCCAACCCTATCCACAAGACCCAGATTACCCGAAATAAAACACTAGAGAGAAAAAGGCCCCATATGTCAAATTCTGTACAAGACTGGCTTGATGCCCTCGAGGATGTGGACGACGCGACACGCGAGGAAGCGGCCAAAGCTCTCGCCGAAATGGGGGATCCCAAGACCTTAGAACCGCTCTTGGCGGCTCTTGAAGATGACTATTGGTCCGTGCGCGGCCACGTAGGATGGGCACTGGCCAAAATCGGCGGTGACCAAAGCTTTGACGGACTTATCACCCTCTTCAATGACACGATGATGGAAGTGCAAGCTGAAGCCGTCCAAGCTATGGCGTCCATGGGCAAGGGAGTCGTGCCTAAATTACTCACGAGTCTCAAGGATAAACGGTGGCGGGTTCGCGAACAGGCTGCCAAGACCTTGGGAGAGCTTCGTGATCCTGAAGCCGTGCAGGGATTGTCGATTGTCTGCCGTGATCGGGATGGTGCCGTCAAAAGCGCCGCGGCCGAAGCCCTGGGGAAAATCGGGGACGCGCGCGCCATTCCCACACTGATCAAACTGTTTAAAGATACCTCAAAGATCGTCCGCGAAACGGCCGGAACGGCCTTGATGTACATTGGAGTTGCTTCAGTCGACGCTTTGCTAGAAACGTTGAAAGATCCGCATTTCGTGGTGCGCTGTCATGGCGTTCGTGCGTTAGGCGGCATGACGACAGACTATCAGATGGGCAAAGTGTGGGTGCGGGAATCACGGGTTGTCGAAGCCCTCATCACCATGATCAAAGATCCCGATCGAGCTGTTCGCGAAGATGCCACGATTGCGTTAGGCAATATTGGTGATTCACAGGCAGTCGATGCACTCATTGAAGCCATGAAAGACGGGACAGTGAGACGACATGCGATCGCATCCTTAGGAATGATTGGAGATCCGAGGGCCTTTCAGCCAGTATTTGATACTTTGAGGGGAAAAGGCTTTCAACAGGATGGCAAGCCAACTCCAGGCTGTATTATCAGTGAAGATCTCTTAATCAAAGAAGCCGCAGCCACAGCCCTTGGCCATTTCCGCCATCCCAAAGTCATTCCAGATCTCGTGCTGTTGCTGAAAGATATCGTCCTTCGCGATTATGCAGCCAATTCATTAGTCATGATCGGTGATACGGCTATCGAACCACTGGTGTCCTTTCTTCATGACACGGACCTTTCCAAAGTTGAAAAGGAAAGTGAACGCGTGTTGGCCTTCGCCACGACTCGAATGACCGCATCTGGAGCCCTCAAAAAAGTGGTGCTAGCCACGCTGGACCAACTAGGATGGCAACCTGGAGAGGGCATGAGTAAAGAATCCCGAGAAATCGAGTATACGGATACGATGAACGTTCTTGGCGAGGGAGGGGAAGGCCGTTTTGGGAAAAGCGGTGATATCGCTAAATCTGCAAAAGCCAATAAAATCGAACGATAGCTCAGAAACCTCTCAAAATTTTCCACAGCTCCGGTCTGTTTTCTACTTGATTCTAATCAAGAGCATTAAACAGGCTAGTCTTTTTGAAAGTGCATGATCCCCCATGTTAAATGTCCGGCTATTCCGGCATCCACCCAATGCTGTAACCCGACTTTCATATTGGCCAGATAGTCTTCTGAACATACACGGATGAGGGTGTGGTGTTGCACGACGAGTTCTTGCAAAACCCGCGCATAATGAGATGGTAAATTCTTGGATAAATCCATGAACCCCACTTCTTTCAATCCAAGATCTTTGGCCAATCGTTGATAATACTCAATCGAACCAAGGGAATCTAAATGGATTCGATCGAGGATCGGTTGCAATACCGCCTCTGGACACTCGGCACTTTGCATGGGATCAGTGAATATGAATTCTCCGCCCTTGGCCAATACCCGGGACACTTCCTCAAAAACCTTTTTCCGATCTCCACTATGCAAAATGGCATCCTGAGACCACACCACATCGACACTCCCATCTGGAAGCGGAACCTCTTCAAAGCTGCCATCAATGACATTAATCGCCAAGCTAATGCCTGCCTTCCGATTGAGTTCTCGATTTCTCGTATTTTGAGTTTCACTTAAATTCAGGCAACCCACCTGACACCCATATTTTTTCACGAGATAACGGGCTGAACCTCCGTACCCTGAGCCGATATCCAACACCCGACTTTTCGAATCAAGGTTTTTGACGGAAGCCGCTATTTTCTCAACCGTCCGTCGGCTGGCATCAACAATCGAATCGGTGTCAGACTCATACAGTCCAATATGAATATCCTCTCCACCCCAAATCGTGGCATAAAACCGATCCGCATCTGAACTGTTGTAATATTCGCGAGCGGTATCCACGGCAGGCGAATACCTCTGACTCCCGGAATTGACTAAGGTCGAAGCTGGCCGTTGCTCATCTTTATAGAGTTTTTCAGCCACATGCACATAAAAGTCCGGATCCTCAACCTTATGCGTTTCTTGAAAATCACCGTAGGTTTTCACCTGTTGAAATCCCACCTCACTCATGAGTCGACGGGTATATTCTTTCCGCAATGGGAACATATTCAAATGAAACACTGCCTTATCCGGAAACGTGTATCGAAATCTTGCTAACCCTTCATCCACATATTCAGGCTCTGCGCTGACGTTATCCCCGCAATAGTAGTAGACATGCTTCGAGGTAAACCCATTGTCTAAAATGCCATCATAATTGCGTTGATCCAGAATCAGCACCCCATCATGTCTCAACGCCGTGTAAAATTCGGCCAAGGCTTTTCGCCGATCTTGCTCGGAAAAAAGATGGGTCAGAGAATTACCCAGACAAATCACGGCATCGTATTTATTGTGAATATCCCGGCTCAGCCAGCGCCAATCGGCCTGGATCGTCCGCATAATAAATCCGGCTCGCCTTGCATTTTCAAAGGCTCTCGCTAACATTTCCGGACTGCCATCGGCGCTGGTGACATCGAACCCAGCCCGCATAAGCCGAATAGAGTGAAACCCGGTTCCAGTCGCGACATCCAAGATGCGTTTGACGCCCCGCTCTTTCAAAAGCCGAATAAAAAAGTCACCTTCACTGGAGGCCCGTGCCTCCCAGTCGATCAAATCGTCCCATTTTTGAACAAAACTATGGACATATTCCTCTTTGTACAAATCCGTTTTACGTTTGGCGATAGGATTATCGCCATATGCTTGTTTTTTACCCATGGGGGACCAACCTCCTTAGGAATCGCTGCTACCCTCACTCGGTCCTTGAATTCAGGAGCAAACGAAAGTCATTGCAACTGTGTTGTAACTGGGAAAGGCAAGGGTGAACACTCGCCCCTGGGCGTAACCCCTGCACTTCCCTTTTTTGATCAGGAAATAATAAGGCCACCGAACTTCACTTGCGAGCGTTTGGTTGGCCCGATTGTTCTGTCGAGGATATCCTAAATCTAACCCTTTAAGCCCAGTAGAGCAACCCTTTTGAGTAAAAAATCCTTGAAATGCCAGAGCAAACGAAGCACTGGCCTTGAATGACTTGGCGATTGCCTACCTTCCCGCAACAACTCCCCACCGCCTATTCCCCAATACAGAATGGTGGAATCATCTTTCGACTAAGGGACATCCAAGGTATTTTCCTTGTTCACCGTGGCTAATTATGGTAGGGCTAGGCGTTCTCGCTAGGCTCCGTAGCTCCATGAACTCACTGAAATCCTCCACTTCTGTCTTCAATATTTCATGCGCCCTGGCGTTTCTGTTCCTTCTTTGGGGAGCACTCGCCCCCGGGAACTTGGCCGAAATCACAGAAGCCCTTCAATCGTCACTTCTGAATTCCTTTGGTTGGCTCTATGTATTAGCCGCAACCGGTTTTCTAATTTGCGCATTCTGTCTCATTTTTTCCCGATGGGGCGATATTCCACTCGGACCTGATGGCGCCAAGCCTGAGTTTAATCTCCTCACGTGGTTTGCCATGCTGTTTTGCGCCGGCATGGGGATTGGGCTGGTCTTTTGGGGCGTCGCCGAGCCCACGTCCCATTTTCATGACCCGCCCATCGGAGAAGGAGGAACCTCGCAGGCCGCTCGCCTGGCACTCCAATATTCGTTCTTTCATTGGGGACTGCACCCATGGGGTATCTACACAATGGTGGGCTTAGCACTCGCCTATTTCCAATTTCGAAAAGGTATGCCGGGGCTATTTAGTTTGAGCTGCCAACCGGTGTTGGGTAGGCATGCGACTGGACCCCTGGGAACGGCCGTGGACGTGATTGCCGTCTTTGCCACCGTCTTCGGCGTAGCCACTTCTCTGGGGTTTGGCGCGGCGCAAATTAGCGGAGGACTATCGTATGTATTTGATATTTCAAATTCAATCACAACTCAATTGGTGTTGATCGCCATCGTGACGGTGCTCTTTATGCTCTCGGCCCAAACGGGCCTCCATCGAGGCATCAAATACCTCAGCAATCTCAATATGGTCTTGGCCCTGTCGCTACTCTTTTTTCTCCTATTTTTCGGGCCCACTCACTTTATCATGACCCTCTTCCCATCAACATTTGGGCACTACCTCCAGAACCTCCCAACCATGAGCCTTAACCTTGCCCCCTTCCGAGATTCCACCTGGATTCATAACTGGACCCTTTTTTATTGGGCCTGGTGGATCGCGTGGGCTCCGTTTGTGGGCACCTTCATCGCTAGAATTTCCAAAGGCCGGACAGTGCGCCAATTCGTGCTGGGCGTGTTACTTGTCCCATCGCTCTTCTGTGCCTTTTGGTTTACGGTCTTCGGTGGAACAGGGATTGCCTTAGACCTTTTTCAGGACGTACCTTTAAAAACCGTCATGGAAAAGCAAGGCATGGAAGTGTTGCTCTTCACCGTGTTGGAGCAATACCCCATGGGCACGATGATGTCACTCATCGCCATCTTTCTCATCGGCACCTTTTTCATCACCTCCGCCGATTCCGCCACCTTCGTACTGGGAACGCTCACCACCAACGGCAGCCTCAACCCACCCAACCACATCAAATTTACTTGGGGCATCATTCAATCCCTGGCGGCTGCCATTCTATTGTGGTCCGGAGGCCTCAAGGGGCTCCAAACTGGCGCCATCCTTGCTGCCTTTCCTTTTGTGTTCGTCATCATCATCCTCATCATTTCCCTCCTCAAATCCTTCAAAGAAGAAGTTCGACGATGAATTTCATTGAGAAAATGACCAAATAAATATTTGTCCAATTTGTCTGTTTAGACTAAAATAGACCAAGGAGGAAAAGACTATGCAATACGTTTCTGCCAGTGATGCCAAGCAGCGTTTGGCCGCTATCCTAGATACCGCTCAACGTGAGCCGGTCATGATTAGGCGGCAAAAACGGGATGTGGCGGTAGTGCTCTCAGCCCAAGAATATGAACGAGTCTGTGCGTTAAACCGGGAAGAGTTTCAACGATTTTGCGACCGTGTCGGAAAAGGGGCCACCAAGCGAGGGCTGACAGAAAAGAAATTAGCAGAAATTCTGGCCGATGAAGGCTAGACTACGAATCGTCTTGGACACCAATGCCCTGGTGAGCCGCCTTCTGATACGGGATTCCATTCCCGGCCAGGCCGTGCGAAAGGCTGTAGAGGAAGGTTCTATACTCATGTCCGAATCGACCTTATTCGAATTGGCCGACGTCTTGGGGAGGGAGAAATTCAACACCTACGTCACTATCCAAGACCGGGAAGAGTTTTTGCGAATGCTGGGACGAATCGTCGAGATGGTCACGATCCTTCATGCCGTTCACGATTGCCGAGATGCCAAGGACAATCAAATTCTGGAAGTCGCCGTGAACGGACAAGCCCAGGTCATTGTAACCGGTGATGAAGACTTACTCGTGCTGAACCCCTTTCGAGGCATTTTCATTTTGAGACCAGCTGATTACTTGAAATGGGAAGACCCCTCGCCCTGCCATTCCTGACCTAACCAAGAGCGTGAGTTGCACTTACAAGTTGAATACAAGTGTGTTCAATACGTTGATTATAGCTAAAAATATCTTTTAAGGGTGGAATATCTTTGACTTTCACAATAGCGGCTGAGGACACAGGGAGGGCAAGCATGCCTCCAATCGCTTCAGCTAGCAACATCACTGGTTCCTCTTTTCGAGGCGTTGTGGCCGGAACAGGAACAATAACGTCAATATCCCAATCATGAGATTTCATAAATTCCACCGCCGTCAATACCAAAGCTTTTATAACTGTTTTATCTCCATGATATTTCAGACGATAAAGGAGTTCACCTACTTGTGACCGCTTCGTTTCATACCCGGCGTGTCCATATTGATCCTCACCTAGTCACTGCTGATTGTATGGACATCAAGCGCATACCCTTCTTTCCAATCACCAGTGAGCTTTTGCGGATTAGTGTCAAGCATTTTCAATTTCCATCGAAAGTGTATCTTCTCCACTTCCGTTTAGGAAGAGGCCTATAATACATACATATGCCGATGTTACGAAAAAGCAAAAATAAAGGGGTTTTATATAGGGCAATTGATTCAGCATCTTTTAAACAAACAACGTCTGCAACAACCTCGCCTAAGCAGTGAAAGACAATATGGAGTACCCAAATCCCTGAGACTTACCACTTCCCCTTGACCGACGCCTGCAGATGGCAACTGGGCCGGTCACTCTAGTCAAAAGGCAGGCCTTGTTTGAGTGCAGCGAGTTGGTCCTCCATAATTAAGAAGACATTGTTTCCGCAGTCTCCCTTGGCCTTGTGGTGTGGCCGAGCCGTGCAGCCGACACCGGAGAAAAGGCGCGCACTGCTTGAGCCCTTCGAGAAGACTCAGACCAAGCTCCGCGAGTTTGCGCGCCGCCGGAGTCGGCGAACCGCACAGAGGACCCGAAGGGCCACACCACGGCCAACATGGTTTTGGCTACTTTTGCCGAAACAAAGTGGCTCGGACGCCGGTCCGAGAACCGGCATCTATTATAAATTCAAATCATTTCAGGTATTAGGATTGTGGACACGAACACTGCGAATTCTTATTGCAAAATTTTTAGCTTTAGAAAGGTAAAATGATATGGGCCTAGAAATGCTTGTGGGATTACATGTCGTGGATGAGGAGGCCTATCAATCGTATCGAAACGAAATCACACCCATTCTTGAAAACTATGGTGGCGGATTTGGCTACGATTTCAAAGTTTCGGAAGTTCTCAAATCCCAAACTAAGGATCCAATTAATCGGGTATTTACGATTTCCTTTCCTGACCAAGGCTCGAAGGATGCCTTCTTCTCAAACGCTAAGTATCTTGCGATCAGGCAACAGCATTTTGAAAAGTCCGTGACCGATACCACGGTCATCGCGACGTATGAACGCTAAGAGGGCGTATCCTTCATCCAGCACCTCACGCCTCATCACAGAACAGACCAATTCGACAACCCCCACGTCTGGCAACTTTTTTCATCATTCCAATTTACCTTACTCGCAAAATTTTTCTTTTCCCTGTAGCTTTATTGCATAGTTCCCGTTACTCTTAAGTAAAATTTCCTGTGTACGCTATCCACTGTTGATGATCAGGATAAACAGGCCTGTTCTCGAATTGGAGGATATTCAATGCTGCATGTGTCGACGAAAGTTGAACAGGGCGCGGTTGGGCTTGAACTTTCGGGGCGATTTGATTTTCATGTCACGGAACACTTCCTTTCCACCGTAGAACATGCAAAAATGACTCACCGTCCCCGGCATGTGATCCTTGACCTGAGTCAAGTGAGTTTTAGCGACAGCCTGGCGATCGGACGGGTGGTGACCGCATGTCAACGGCTTAATCAAGCCTCCAGCCGATTTACCCTGGCTGGCCACCAGGGTGAAGTGGATACCACCTTGAAAGAGATTAAATTTGAGGCGATGGTGCCCACGGTTAAACCCGTGGAAGACGCTCTCGTCTGACCTCCCTGGAAACATACCCTGTAAAGGAGTTCCGATGACTGAACAAGATCCTCAACCACCTCACATTACGACAACCGAAACGATGCTCCGGTTTTATGTCTTTCTCGGCCAATATATTGATCGATGTTTCGATGAGAAGAACCGACAATCCCTACCCGAGCAGGAGTTTCAACAACATTTAGCCACCGCTCACAACGATGTTGGCGAGCTATTGGCCACCAACCATGTGGTAAAAGACAAAGCCGAAGTTGAGTTTCAACGCGTAACCGCCATGTGCCAGGATTATCTGAAGCATCCCGGTAACAGCAATCATACACGCGTCCTTCACGAGGAACGGGAAATCCTTCGGGTAAAAATGTTGGCGTTGAGTGACCTTCTGGCTGTCTTTCGGTCTGTCTAACTCCTCCTTGTTTCTTCCTTACGATTTCTTCCTGCCTCCAGATTGACCGCCAAAAAAATCGTGTGGTAACGTCAACATTCGGGTTTTCCCTAGGGGATGGAGGAATCCTCTGCCTTGAGAATAAAGGAGCCTGAACCATTTCGACGCTTTCCACTGATATGGCTGATTCTGTTGCTGAACATATTGCAGCGTTGGATGACGAGGATTGGGGTGTCCGGGAAGATGCTGCAGTTGCGCTTGGCCAATTCAGCGATCCTCGAAGCGTGCAGCCATTGATTCGTGCACTCCGAGATTCTGACCACGCCGTTCGGGTGGCCGCGACTTCTTCTTTGGCGGCTCTGGGGCAGCCGGCGGTCCTGTCTTTAGGATTTTGTCTCAATGATCCAAATCTTCAAGTGCAGGAAGCAGCAGCTTCCATCCTCGCCACTATTGCCGATGAGCAAGTGTACGAACCGTTGCTGTCTGCCCTCCTGAATCCCAACTGGATTGTGCGCATGTCTGCCGCCAAAGGGCTCACTCGCCTGAAAGATCCGCGTTCGATTGATACGTTGATTGTGGTCCTTCAAGATAAAGTCCCGGCCGTCCGCGAGGAAGCCTGCCGGACGATTCAGGCTATAGGGGAAGCCAGCATTCCCCCGCTTCTGAAGGGATTGCAAGATCCCAATTGGAGAGTGCGATTACGTGCGGTTGAGGCCCTGTCCCTCTTAAAACCTCAGGCTGCTGTCGGCCCCTTAATGAATCTAGTGGCGAACGATTCCGACTCCGCTGTCAGACAGGATGCCGTTCGCGCCTTAGGACAGATCGGTGATGCTCATGCCATCCCTCTGTTATTGGATTCGCTTACCACCCCTTCTTTACAACTGAAAGCGATTGAGGCCCTGGGGAATTTGCGAGCCGTGGAAGCCCTTCCTCACTTAATCGCTCTCGTGAAATCGCTTCCTGCGGATGCCTATGAAGACCGCATGGAAGGCTGTACCGACCCTCAATACAAGCAGGATCTCCCCCCCTTAGAGGCTGCCGTTAAAGCATTGGCCAACATTGGCGATCCTCAGGCGGTCCCAGTTCTGTTGCAGGCTTTGCACAGCACATTGCTTCGCCAAGAAGCCGCGGAAGCCTTAACCCACTTTGGTTCAGCCGCCAAAACGCCCTTGTTACAACTTTTGAAAACCACAAAAAATGACAACCTGCGTCGGCATGTGTTGGAATCCCTTGCATGCCTCGGGTGGCGGCCAGGACAAGTTCGCCTCTAACCGCTTGAAGATCTATGCCAAGAGAAACGTTCGAAACCATCATTTCTGAGCTGGATCACGAGGAAGACTGGCGGCGCATGCGGGCCACGTCCACCTGTATGAAGGGTGGGCCAAAAGCGGTCGAAGCCATTATCCAAGCCATAGGGCATGGAACCACGCATTATAAAATCGAAGCAATCAGAATGCTGGCACGACTGGGTGATCCTCGAGCCGGTCTCGCCTTGGCGGGCCTCATGAAAGAGGAAGACGACGAGGTTCGGCAGGCCACCATGGATGCGCTGGAACACCTGGCAGGCGTTCTGGACGAGTCCACCGCGGCTGCGCTGTTGGAACATTTATCGGATGACCGCATTCAGGAGCGTGTCACGGCCTTATTGGGAGTCATTCCCACATCTATCGGGCCACTGTCCGAACGCCTGAAAGACCCTGATGAGTCCATACGCGAACGCGCTGCCGAAATTTTGGCCCATTTACTGGATCCCCGGTCGGCCAATGCCTTCGTGGATGCCATGTCTGATCCTCATCTTCGTGATCTGGCCACCGATACCTTGCGCAAACTCGGTGCCATCCGGGATCGCATTGAGCAACTCCTCGACGATTTACGAGCCGTGGATGAATCGGAATTAAAGGAAGGTGTTCGGCAAGAAACCGTAATCCAACTTCATCGTATCGGACGACCGGCTGTCGAAATTCTGTTGGAGTATTTGGAGGATGACGACTGGATCGTAAGGGAAGCGGCTGCTGACACCTTAGGTAAAATTGGAGATGTCAGAGCAGTCGAACCCTTGATGGACCGCCTGCGGTCGGACAAGGACACCGGCGTGAAGGAACATGCGCTCAAATCCTTGGGGCTGATTGGTGATTCCCGGCCCGTCGAATTATATATTGAGGTCATTCCGATTCGTCCCCTTCGCATTTTAGCGGTGGAAGCCTTAGAAAAGGTTAAAGATGTCGAAGTGTTGCGGCCTCATGCCGAACTCTTTGCGCGATTAAAAACCGATCGGGACGGGCTGATTTCTTATAATTCCGGGGTGATCCTTGACAAACTAGAGGCCGCCGCTGCACAAATGGAAATGGATGAAGAAGCTTGGGCTGGAAAGGAGTAATAGGGTATGACGGAACACAATCAAGTCGATCCCTTGTTGTCGGCTCTTCGGGATGACAACGAATCATTACGGGATCATGCTGCCTCTCGCTTGGGAGAAGTTGGGTCAGAGGCGATCCCGAAGCTGATTGACATGTTTTTGGAGGACGACTGTGTGATTCGCGAGGCGGCCACGAGTGCGTTGGTAAAAATTGGAGAACCAGCCATTGATCCGCTTATCGAAGCTCTCAAAGACGATGAAGAATGGTCGGTCCGCGAGCAAGCCGCCAGCGCGTTGGGGAAATTACGTGCGCACAAGTCTGTAGAACCGCTCGTTCATGCCCTGCGCCATGATAAGGACGGTGGAGTAAAGACGGCGGCCATTTGGGCGCTGGAACGTATTGGACACCCTGATGCCGTGCCTGGCTTAATCGATGCGCTGATGGATGCGACGCTTCGGGAAGATGCGGCCAGAGTGTTAAAAAAACTTGGAGACTCGCGAGCCACGACAGCCTTAGTCGAAGGACTGCATGCCTCAAATTGGATCGTGCGTCGTCATGCAGCCGAGGCCTTGGGGAAAATCGGTGACCCTGAATCATTGAACCCCCTTATTGAAGCCTTGGCCGATGAAGATTGGTTGGTTCGCCGCAATGCGGCCGAATCACTGGCCCGCTTAAAAAACAATCGGGCCGTCGACCCCTTGATTCCCTTATTGCAAGATGAGAATGAAATGGTTCGGGATACGGTAGAGGGTGCTTTATCGAGTTTGGGCTGGACCCCGAGTCCTTCAACATAGCAAGCATTCATTCACATTTTTGGCTTTGTTCACTTTATACCTGAGGATACATCTTTATTATGGCAAATGAAGCACCCGCAAAACTCATCTCCATCGGCCCGAAATCCGGCACGAAAAAAGACGGGTTTAATCTTGTGACCGAAAAAGTCTCCATGATCAATCTCGAGACCAACCAAATCGAAGTGGAGTTGTTGGCCTACGACGGGAAAACCGTCCTCTTGGACGTTGGAGAAGAAGCGGTTGAAGATTTACACAAAATAAAAATTGGCGACGGCGCCACACTTCGAGTCGTCGAAGAAGACGGCAAACGTATCGTCAAAAGTTTTCGTATTCGTTCCAAAGACCCCAATGTCGCAGCAGCCGATGCGGCCTTATTGGATTTGACTGATTCGCATTGGCTCAATCGCAAACATGCGATTGAAGTGCTGGGGGAACTTCGGGTGGAAGCGGCCGTGAAGCCATTGGTGGAGATGTTGAGTGATGAAGTCGGTGATGTCCGTCAACGGGCCTATGAAGCACTCATTAAAATTGGAGCACCATGCGTGCTTGACGTCGTGCCACTGTTGGTTGAAGAAGAAGATGACCTTCGCCAATCCGCCACGGAAATTCTGCGGAAAATTGGAAAGCCTGCCGTGGAGCCGTTGGCCCAGGCTTTAGGCGACGCCGATGAGAAACTGCAAAAACGGATTATGAAAGTGTTGGATCGAATGGGGTATAAGCGGAAATAAAAACGCGCAAACCCCCTTCTCGCCTAACTCGGCTTCAGGGGGTTTTTCCCAGCCGGCTTTCGGCCGACCGATACGTAATAAAATCCCTGATCGGCCATTCGTTGAGGTTCGTAGACATTCCGAAGGTCGATAAAGATTGGGGATTTGACCTTGGATCGAATCTGTTCAAAATCGAGATTTCGGAATTGATTCCATTCGGTGACTAACACCACCGCATCTGTACCTTCGACCGTCTGATAGGCATCCTGACAGGGAACCATATCCGGCAACACCTTCATCGACTCCTCTAGTGCCTCCGGGTCAAACGTCCGCACCGTGACCCCACCCTTTATGAGTGCCTCGGCAATGGCTAAAGCGGGCGAATCCCGAATATCGTCGGTATTGGGTTTAAATGCGAGACCCAATAATCCTATGGTTTTCCCCTTGAGATCCCCAATTGCCTCTCCAATTTTCTCGAGCATTCGAGTCCTCTGTTGTTCATTGACTCGTTTCGTCGCCGTTGCCAGAATCATTTCGTAGCCCGCTTCTTCTCCGATATTGATCAATGCAGCCGTATCTTTTCCAAAACAGGATCCCCCGTAGCCTGGCCCGGCATGCAAAAACTTCGATCCGATTCGTTTGTCTAAACCCATACCTTTTGAAACCATTTGGACATCTGCCCCTACCCGCTCACAAAGATTGGCCATCTCGTTGATAAAGGAGATTTTAGTCGCCAAAAATACATTTGATGCATATTTAATGACTTCAGCTGTCGGAATGTCAGTAATCACCACAGGGGTATCCAACAGATAAAGAGGACGGTACAGATCCTTCATGATGGCCACAGATGCCTGGCTATCGGCACCAATCACGACTCGATTGGGACGCATAAAGTCTTCAATGGCGGAACCTTCGCGAAGAAACTCCGGATTCGATACCACACCAAAGTTACACGGCACGGTTTGATTTTCTTCAATAAGTTTTTTTATACGAACTGCCGTTCCAACGGGTACGGTGGACTTCGTGATGACGACCTTATAGCCGGTCATACGCGCACCGACGCTTCGAGCCACTTCATCCACAAACGATAAATCTGCCGATCCATCAGGTCGCGATGGTGTGCCTACAGCAATAAATATAGCCAGGGATTCATCTACGGCCTTATGTAAATCTGTTGTGAAACGTAACCGTCCGGCCTGAATATTTTTTTCAACCAGTTCAGCAAGCCCAGGCTCGAAAAACGGGACCTTCCCCTTTTCCAACGTCGCAATCCGGCTCTCGTCTCTGTCCATGCACAGCACATTCAGACCAAATTCTGCAAAACACGCTCCCGTGACGAGCCCAACATATCCAGTACCGATAACACTGATGTACATTTTTTCTGTCTCCTTAGATTAACGATATGATTCTTTACTTTTTTCGGATTGCGACCCAGTTTTCTTAAGAGCCGAGGTACGCAGCGCTCATAATAGCATTGCTTGACAGGCTATGGGGTGCCCACTAAAATTAAGGGAATTTCCTCAAGAGAGCGGGAATAGCTCAGTGGTAGAGCATCGCCTTGCCAAGGCGAGGGTCGGGGGTTCAAATCCCCTTTCCCGCTCCAATTCTTCCAGGCAATTGCTCGATTCCCCACCGATCGCCGCGAGGAGCATGAATATCATCCCCTCTGGTTAATGCCTCGACTCCTTCTCGTAGACACTCAAGACAATGGTGGCTATACCGTTAGACTATGTCCTGATTTTTATGCCCGAGCCGCCGTTGGACATGATACAAGTCAATCCCATCTTTGAAAAGCCTGATCGTAAAGGTGAGCCTGAGGTTGTAAAATCTCAAGTCTCGAATGTTGGCTTTTCCCCTTGCACTCTGAAGGAGGATGGTCAAGTTAAGTGCCCTGGAAGAAAGTTTAGACCATACACAAATTCATCACTCAATGAGTGGTCCCATTCAAGTTCCTGGCCCGTGGCAGATAATCAGCCTAATTCGACGTAAGCTCACGATAGTCACAAATACTATCCTTCTTCCTGAATGATGACAAGGAATTAGTCGATGTTCCTGGCATCGCCCAAGCGTTTTTGTCGGTTTTCGAGCTTGCGAGCACAGGCAGATCCACTCTTTTGGCACCACCGGCGAAGAACGTTGGCATAAGCCATTATGACCCCATGCTCAGCAAAGAGTTTTTCGACTTCACGGAAGCTAAGATAGATTCGATTTTCACACGGCATAATTGAAAATTCAGAGGGAATCGGTGGCCTTGGGAGATAGGTGTTGGATTTTTCATGCTGACCAGTCCCCCAGACTCAGGTTAATTTGACAATGCCCTTTCAGGTTGTTCGCCAAGCTCTCCGACGTGCCAATTGTGAGGTGGACAATAAGGTCCTTTAAATTTTGCATCGTTATGAACCAATAAAGAATAAACGTGCACGTGTGAATCATAGGCATAATCCCAGTTTTTTTGGTAAAGACTGACATCAAAGGAATATGTTCCTTCGACTAAATCTAATCGATCAAATTTCAGGGTAATCAAAGCCAAACCTCTCAATTTTGGCATGGCCACCTCGTCGATAAAGGTATGGGTTTCAAAACAGTACAGACCATTTTCGCGTCGAATCGTGAGACCGACATTTGCCGAATCAATCAATGGGGAAGGCTGAAATTTAATTTCCAAAGTTACAGGATCACCACTAGCAATCTCATTGATTTGAAGACCTTCGGAATTATAAAAACATACCCCGGTGATTTGGAGTTCGAGTGAACCAAATCGGTTTTCATGAACGCATAGCGCCACTCCTGTGGAAGTGAAAAGCGTTGGTTCTGTCTCAGGGGTACGCCGCCGGGTCTCCTCCCACTCCGCACCAGTATAGTGACCAACCACCTCCTCTGGATTCCCATGCGCTTTTATTTCACCTTTATGCAACCAAATAGCCTCGTCACAGAGTTCAAGGATTTTGGTAGTTTCATGGGAAATCAAGACCATGGTGCATCCTTCTGTTTTTAACTGTGCAATTTTCTCAAAGCACTTTTGCTGAAAACTAATATCCCCAACACTTAAAACCTCATCGATCAACAGGAGCTCCGGATCGGTGTGCACCGCAACAGAAAACGCTAGTCGCATCTTCATACCCGTGCTGTAAGTCCGAATGGGGCTATCAATGAACTCTTCAAGCTCGGAAAAGGACACGATCCTTTCAAATCGGTGTGCGACCTCATGTCTCGTGAGGCCGTTGATGACCCCGCTCAGAAACACGCTTTCCCGACCAGTCAGTTCTGGAAGAAGGCCTGAACCCAATTCCAGCAGCGCGCGAATACGTTTTTGAACCTGCACGTGGCCTTCATCCGGAAGGGAAACCCCCCCGATGAGCTGAAGCAAGGTGGACTTACCTGCCCCATTCCGCCCAATAACCCCTAACGTGGATCCTGCCAGCACGCGAAAGCTCACGTTGCGTAAAGCCCAAAAATACTCCACAGGCCTGACCCATCGTGGTCCGCGAACAAATATATCATGGAAGGACCTTGGACGATCTGGATGATACTGACGAAACTTCTTCCCAAGGTTATTTACAACAATGACTTCATCCATTCATAACTCCTCAACAAAACGATAACGCACTTTCAAAAAAACATTCAGACTGAAAAAGAGGAGGCCAAGGGCGCCAAACCCTATCACCAAGATGGGAACCCAATCAAAAAACAATCCTCTGAACAGGAGAGTGCGGTAGGCTTCCAGTAAATGTACTAAAGGATTGAGGTTATAGAGACTCTGATACGTGTCCGGGACCGCCTTGGCTTCGTAAAAAATTGGCGACAAAAATAGGAGTAACTGCAATACCAGCCCTACGATTTGATAGGTGTCGCGAAAAAAGACGTTAGCGCTTGCAACAAGGTAACAGAGGCTTAAGGTCAGAATGAATTGAAAGGGAAAGATGACTGGAAGGGTGAGAATACTCAATTTGACACCTTCCCCAAACAGAAGAAGGAACAGGATAAAAGCCGAAAAGGCCAACAGAAAATAAATAAAATGAGTAGTGACGGTTACTAATGGCAAAATGTAAACAGGAAATCCAGGACGAATAATCAACTCGCGGCTGCCAGTAATAGCGGTCGCGGATTGAAGGATCGCCCCCTGGAACCAAGCATACACCAAGAGCCCACTGAACGCATAAGGACCAAATCGCGGAACCTCGACCTTTAACACGAATTGGAACAGAAATTGAAAAACCAGAAAGAGGAACAAGGGGGTCAAAAGAGTCCATGCGAATCCCAGGACTGATCGCTTATAGCGGAGCTTCATATCTCGGACCACTAACTCGTACACGAGATCACGTAAATAGATAAGCTCCCGTCTGAGCTCAGATTGTGTCATATAGGTCAATACAGGATCCTCATAAAAGAAAGCCTATGCCGATAAGCTCGTATAGTCGGGAATCACATGGGCCACAAGGAAATCTCGAAGATGTCGTACAGTCTCTATGGACATACACTAAGTGTTACCACTCGTAGCTGCTAGCGATTATGTTGGGGGACTTTCTCGGATTTAGAATCAATCCCATCCCGAATCTTTTCAATCCTGGTTGGACCTTGCTGTAGCCAGCCGCAATCAATCCTCGTGCCTTGGCGAGCGATCGTTCTCCAAAAATGCTGACGAGCGATTCTCCAACTCGCCATTTCCAGTTTGGTCTGCGTACAATCCGCCAAGTCGGCTTCCCCGCAAAGAAGATCGACCGCCCCCTGCCTCGCGAATGCTTGCAAGGATTCCTGAATAGCCCCCAGGGCTGTCATTTTAAGCAAGCGGCAGTGATGGATTGCATAGTCGGAAAAAAGCTGTTCCAAGGTCAGGGTGTCGACTTGCGCCGCTCGAAGGACCTGGTGAGCGGATGTCATGCGGGTGTTGATGGTAGCCCATCCACTATCCCCGTGGCTGGAATACAATATCCGTTTGTGACCATCTCCCGAAATGGCCTTGTTGATCACCGTCACGTTCGTGACCCCATTGAGTTCAATGTTTCGCTTGAGACAGTCATAGTTTTCCGGGTCAGGTTCGATAGCATAGACATGAATAAAGGGATATTTCATGGCCAGATAAATGGACATGCCCCCGACATGCGCACCGATATCGATGGCCGAATCTCCCTCTCGGAACGTGGCCGTTTGCAAAAGATAAAAGTCGCTTGTCATTCGCCCTAGAGCGTCAGCCAAGCCGGAATTGTGGTGCCGAGCTAACAAGAGTTTTTGATCGTGGACCTGGCAGACTTCAATTAAAGACTCTTGGCTAAGGGGGGAGGGCACCGGCACATGTGTCAACTGATTCAACCTGTGATGTATGTTCTGAAAACTGGCTTCATTCCCTGACCATTCATTTGACTTTTTGGCCAGAGATTTAATCACAAAAGCCAATCGACGACGTGCCAGTCTGAGGCCGCTTTTGACCCCCCGTTTCAGCGTGGAGGGCCGATAAATTCGTCTCAGAATATCAGGGCGGCTAAACAGCCGGACATACAGGCGGAGTCCCAATGGGTGGTGGCCTCGCGCGAGCGATTCATGCCAGTAAAACCAGTTGTGCCGCATACAAAGCAAGATGGAAAGGTCGCGCTGATTGGCGTGGCGAGAAAAGGCTCGGAACCCGGACTCCGGAATCTTCTGCAATTGCCGTGCGACCAATGCAAAAAATTCCCGCTTATGTTGAGATTGAACTCGATCTTGAATGAGCCACCCGAACTGTCGTAGATGAACTCTGACAACCATAGCCCAGATATCCACGGAAACATTCGATGCAATCAGATTCTCATAGATTTCATCAAAAACGGCGAATACCTCGAAGACCCGCTGATCTGTCCGCCCCGATATTTGACCGGGACGGTTTCGACGGTAATAGATAAGCGCGTCATCGCTATATGATATTTTTCGTGCCTTCAGTAGAACCGCAAAGTGAAAACACATGTCCTCATACGAATTCATTCCATCCTCAAATTGCAGGGCGTGCTTCTGAAGGAATGTTCGGTTATAGAGCTTTGTCCACGCGACGGGTTCTATCAAGAGAATGCGAACCTCACGAGCCAACTCAAATGGTGAAGCCTTCAATTGCGGGTCAAATGTCTGACGGATATACTGGTCGCCTAAACGGCCAAAAGTGTTAGAGTCGGCATAGAAGACGGTCGCGTCCGTGATGAGGACATCAGAAGTATCCTTGCTGGCTCGCTCATACAAGAACTCACACATTCTCGGGTCTGCCCAATCATCCCCATCGACAAACGCAAGATAAATCCCCCTTGCCACCTTCATCCCTAGATTTCGAACGGATGCCAGGCCCAGATTTTTTTTACATTCAACGATCCGAATGGTCGCGTGCGATGATCGGTACTCCTTGATGATGTCCAGGGTGCTATCGGTCGAGGCATCATTGACCACGATGATTTCAATGTTCTTCAATGTCTGATGGACCAACGAGTCTAAGCAGTGGCTCACATACTTTTCCACATTGTAAGCGGCGACAATCACCGATACAAAAGGAGCGTTCCCATTGGAATCCTGGGAGTGTCCTGAAGCAGCCGCATTGAGATCGTTTCCTTGAATTTCAACATACTCCTTAGGATTGCTCTCCCTCGATATTTCCTTCTTGAACGATTTTCCTCCTTGAGTTTCTATATAGGACCGGGATTGTTGGTGCGTGGCCACTCCTGCCAATGAAACTGCCGATTCCAATACTCCGACCAGACGCTTGGTCAGATTATCCGAATGATGCCACTCACACGCCAGTCCGAGAATTCCCACTCGCAGACGCTCGCGAATTTCTGGGTTCTCACTGATCAACTCAATCGCTTCCGCTAACACCTCAGGGTCTTTAGGTTTGCAGAGGTAGATATTCCGTCCATGCTCCAGCGCGTCCTCTCGACCGACAGGCAGTTGTGTGCCAATGACCGGCAGCCCGTGCGTGCTCGCCGCCGCCAAGGAACTGTTGTTTAATGTCACCCCGTAATCAAAAGGCAAAATACACGCGTCGCCGGCGTAAAGGTATCGGGAGCCAATGTCGCTGTCCCAATTGAAGTGGCCTGTCCAGATCACCCGATCTGCTATACCAAGGGTCTCTGGAAGTTGCCGAACCAATTGAAAGTAGGCACGGCAGCTAATGGGGTGAGTTGGGAAATCCAGACTCCCACCTACCAGGATGAGACGCATGGTCGTATTCCGACGACAGACGATCCGAAAAGCCTGTAATAATGTCTCTATTCCTTTGCCGGGGTAAATGTAGCCCCAACAGATCAAGACGAAATCGTTCTCGGTTACCCCTATGGTATCGCGAATTTGTTTCCGAGCCGTGTCTGGTGGATCCTGGCTGACGCAAATGAGAGGCGGTGGCGGGACAATCACGGTCTTTTCCTCAATCCCTGAATCATGGGTCGCGAGACGAGTTCGATGAGGACCGCTGAGAGCGATAATTCTTGCGCTGTCCCGTAACAGCGTCCCAAACAACCAATGTGTATCCTTCCTACCTGCCCAGAGTGCCATACACTTACGCAACACTCGCACTAAAAAGGAACGGGGGGGGAACCCCGTATCGATGTTTTCAAATTGCGTGACGCAGGGCACACCGGGAAGGACAGTCTTGCAGATGGTTGGCAAGAAGGTAATCATTGGGCGATGATGGTACGTCCACCCCAGGTAGATGAGAAGAACGACGTCCGGTTTGGAACTCCGCAAACATTTGGCTACGCGAGGTAGATCTGACCACGACCAATCCTTAATGACTGGATGGACTGTAAAGTCTTGCTCGGAAGCGGCGCGACTTCCTTTTTTGCATAAGATGTGGACAACATGTCCTGCCTTGGCCAGATACTCACTCAGGTGAAGCGCATGATTGGCTTCGGGAGCAGGGTCTGGGGGAAATGGTGAGACAATCAGGACCTTCACTCATCACTCCTCGATGTGACATTCCGCATAGTACTCTTGGAAATTCCTGGATACACGGCATCTATCCGTCCAGTCTAAAACATACTTCTCTCTATTGTAGGCGACGACGACTATGGATACGAAATGAGCATTCCCATTGGGATGCTAGGAGTGTTCTGAAGTAGTCGGATTGAGATAATTTCCCTGAAGTTTTTCATTTTCGTCAGGACCTATTTCCATTGATTGTTGCTTCTTGGTCGATTCTGATCTATGAACTTTTACCATCGAACGTTTAGAGCACTTAGTTTCCGTTTGCACGATCCCGTTCTTAAGGATTTCCTGCCGGAACCGTTCCGGATAGGACCCGCCAAGTCTTTGGCAAAGGCTGTACGCTATTTTCTCAACCAACCGCTTCCAATCATGCTGTTTGGCAAGACCTCGCCTTTTTTCTGCCTCCTCCTCCGAATCATAGCCTGGCGAAAGAACCTTTTTTATGCACAGATTCCATTCATTGGCCGTATCGGCTAAATCAATGACAGAAACAAAATCCTCCAACGAACGAATTCTTGAGCCAATAATAGGAGTCCCGCTTGCAAGATATTGATGCAATTTTAAGGGGTACACACAATGCGTGTATGAATTGACTTTATAGCAAAGAAGAGAAACGTCCATATACTGCTGGTAAGCAGGAAGTTCCTCAAGAGACTTGGGGCCCAAGAGATACACGTTAGGTAAACGCGAGAGCTCCAGGATCAATCTGGAAACCTCTTGATGGAGACGCTGTGGTCCTACCAGAACAAATGATACATCAGGATTTCTTTTCGCAAGATCGAGGAGTAAAGGAAGATTCAGCTGTTGTTTGATTACCCCGACATATCCGATGCGAGGATGCGGAATTGGCAAAAGATCTTTGGGCTCGATACATGAGGTGGCAAATGTCTGGAAATCAACTCCGTTAGGCACGAAGAGTGTGTTGTGATTAAAATGCCCCTTTTTTGCAAGGAGACCTGGGGACGTAACAATCACCTGATCCACGCGCGAGGCTATTTTCCGCTCACTCTCCATAAGTACTTGGTGAGTATCATCCAACGTATAATCATCATCGATATGGTAGCAGCTAAGGTCGTAATTCATCAGATCTAGTGCGCCCTGAAAATTTGGGCGCCATAAATAGACAATTATTTTTCGGCATCCCTGGGAAACCAGCAGATCGCGTGCATGACTTAATCGCCTCTTCCCCATCCAATAACCTAGGAAACTTGGACGACCAATTTTCAACAACCATCTTGCTGGTTGATAAACACTGAGCCCAGGGAAAGAGCTGCTGTCCTGTCCAAACTCCGTGTCAACACGATTTTTCCAGAAGTCTTGACGGGTATATGGCGGGTTGCACCATACAACAGGAAAATACTCGGAAAGACATGTGAGGACAAAGTGACGGGTTTCCCAGAATGTGTTCCACCTGTCAGGAACAAGAGCAATGACACCGACATCGGTGATGCATGGCTTTCTTGTAATCGGTGACACATGAACGGCCAATCTCAACTCCTTCCGCTTTAGTTGCCTGTTAGAGGATTCAGAAAGCCAATGTTCTTCTCAGTCGACATTTACGAATTCTCAAAGTCTATGATTTATACTCACCCATTTTATTCAGTAAGGAAGCAAAGAACACTATCAGTTGGTTTTTGTGATGGATGAACCGCTGACAGCCTATCGTGAGTATTCCCTTTAATGAATGCGTGTTATCTTTTGAACAATCTCTGAACGCCGCCCAAAGCGAGTTTGCGTAGAGCCCTCGTCGGCGGATATACGGACCCAACCGCCCCGGTGTGTTGCAGAGTGGATCTGACAAGATTTCGAACTTCCCACATGGCCTCTTTCATAATGAGGAGGTCACCTTTCAAGATATTCTTACAATAAAAGGCTCCTCTCCCCCTGGCATAATCATCTCGGACGGCCTGTGTTGAAGTAGTTGTACTTCGCCCATGGGCATGGAAAACGGTCATCTCAGGAACATACAGAATCTTGAATCCTTTTTTGAAGGCTCGATAGAAAAAATCCGTGTCTTCAGCGCATGCGCATGGGCTGCCTTTGCCAAGATGTGGATCGAACACGCCAATCTCATCAAATACGTTCCGAGTGCAGACGAAGTTACATCCGATCATCCGCGAATGCAGTTCCCTGAACGAAGAAACTTGGATCCGGTCTGTGAAAGGTCTAATTCCAACGGGTTGATCACCTGTTTGGGCCAGTTCGACTCTGCCACCGAGGATGTGGAGTGAAGGATCCATTGAAAACTCTCGAAGGATGGACACCATCCAATCTCTCGCCACATAGCAATCATCGTCCGTAAAGGCCACGAGGGGATATTTCGCTTCAGCCAAGCCCCTGTTTCGAGCTCGGGAATGACCCTGCCTGCCCTCAAACACATATTTAATTTCGCAAAAGGACGAGTTCCCAAAGCCGGCGACAACATCTTTCGTATCATCAGAAGAATTATTGTCGACGACAATCAATTCGGACGCACCTCCCGGATTTTGTGAATTAACAATGTGGGCAAGGCATTGCTTCAACTGCTTTGACCGATTGGCAGTACAGACTACAATGCTGATCATCCGGACACTCTTTTGCTTGAGAGTTAAACTCCAACATTCCCTGATAAACGTTCAGCCCCCCAAAAACCATGCCCTGTCTTAATTTTACTTCACCTTTAACTACGTCGACTCAAGCAATGCTGAGCTTCTTTCTCAATAACTTTTATGAAGGAGATACTCCTATTCCCCAGCGGCATGTTCAAGCCTCCAAGCCATCAAATCCACTCGACTCGCTTATGAATCACTGCCCAGCCCTAAATGGTAAATGGCGTTCATTGTATCGTAGCTGTGTATTCGGTATGAATAATCGAATGACCTTACCATACTCCCTAAGAATCACTCTGGCCGCGCCTCTACTCCTTCCAATTGAAATTACTGGAAGGTTGATGGGAATAGTGCCGGGGTCAGCTCCGCGGAGGGCAACGGTCCCCTGACTGTATGTTCGGATTATTAGTAATCACACTTGAACCTGACCAGGGACCCCTGTGTGTCAACCTGGACCCATACACTCGCTGTTTGGGATAACATAGATTTCA
>JBBDSY010000070.1:0-30794 GCA_040904705.1 Nitrospirales bacterium
ATCTCTTTGCCTTATTGACGTATGACGCGTATTTGACAGGCAAAGTGTTTCATGACCTCGTTGGAGGGATGGTGACCCAGCCGGAAGAGTGGGTGAGTGAAATTGACGATGTGCAGGAGATTAGGGAGCTGGCCCCCGAGGACTATCCACTCTTGGTGACCTTCACGGATATCACCGACCCCACGACTGTCAAGCAAGTTGATCCGGACAACCTGGCGGCCACGTTCGGGCCGGGCGTGTCACTAAAGCGCATCACGTTGGAAATCACCGACGAGTCGGTGACGGAGGGGAAGGTTGAGCAAGTGTTGGGGTGGTGGAACTCTGATAGGCCATTGGAAGGGCCTTATTGGGACTGGAATCATCCCGAATTTATCTATGAAAACCGTTTATTAAGAAGATATTTTAAGGAGAATTAAAATGAGTACTTCGTCTGAACTCATGTACGCCATTCTCGCCATGGATGCCTATAATCGAGGGTACAATCCAGGAATTTTGTTGTCAGGAAGTCAGGTAGGAACAGCTACCATTACAACCGATTCGGAAACTACCCCAGAAACTTCTGGTGATGGCCACGCCGCTGGCTTCTACGCAGTGGCGTATCAATGGAATGGCGAGACCATCATTTCGTAACGTGGGACTGACAATCTTGCCTCTTTTCCTTTTTGGGATGAGTCGGGCCGTGATACCTGGATGGGGATGGTACTGGCGCTGGTTCCCCGATGAATGATCAGGCCCATTTGGCCACCAATCAATCACGACCGTGCGCAGAAAACTTAAAGAACAGAATGGTCTTATAGTACCCATGGGCTTAGCGCTTTGGACGCATGTCTTGGAAGACGTGGACAAAAAACTGGCGGCCCAACAACAGGCCAATCTTCCGTTTCGCTTGGCGCCACACGACTGGAAGAGCGGGGAGATCCCTGGCTGCTGGCGGTGCTGGCGCCCAAGGAAGTGGCGCAAGCGTTGATGAAAAAGCTGGAGGACACCGTCTTTAAAAAGATAAAACCTATAAACGGTTTGCCTGGACCGCTGAACCTCGGAAGCCGAGGGCTGATTCTTCTCAAGCCCAACCGACGCTTTCTTGAGGTTTTAGGATTGGATGTGTGAGACAGGTTTTAAGGAAAAAGACCCAAAGACGTGAGCCAAGGAAGGAACACGGAGAATGAACCATGAGAGAATTGATCGTGAGATGGGTAGAAAAAAAAGCTATAGCAACAGAGTGTGGGGTTGCCTCTTTCTTCTTCTTGCCCCCCTCTTGGTCGGGTGGGAATTTTTAGGATTTGCTTCGTATGCGTGGCATCAGAAGATGACGGTGGAAGTGGAAGTGGAAGGTGAGAGGTATTCTGGCTCAAGTGTCGTCGCCATGAGCGTCTTCCGACATTCGGATTTCCCGCTGGTGCATGGGAATCTGGATTTTGGCGTAGAGGGAGAGGCGGTCGTGGTGCCCCTGCCTGACAAGCGGCAGCTGTTTGCGTTGCTGACCTACAATGCCGGATTGGCCGTGAAGGCGTTTTCGGATGTGATGAGTCTCAAAGATCGTCAATCGTCGGAGAAGTGGGCCATCGTGACTGCCCAGAAGGAGGAAGTGCGTGAGTTGGCTCCCAAGGATTATCCGCTACTGGTGACGTTTACGGACATCAATGATCCCACGACCGTCAAGCAGGTGGATCCGCACAATTTAGCGGCCACATTCGGACCGGGTGTAGAGCTCAAACGCATCACGCTGGAAATCACCGACGAGCCGGTGACCGAAGGAAAGATTGAGAAAGTGTTGGGGTGGTGGAACAACCTAACTGTGCCCATTGGGGGAAAAGTGGATCGAAAATATGGTGAGCCTTTATATGGAATTGGAAAATGGAGCTTTGTGAGGAGGTAACATGACTATTTCATCAGAACTCATGAATGCGATTCTGGCAATGGATGCCTATAACCGCGGGGGCTCAAAGCGGACATTCGATTTACAGAAAACAGGGGGAAGTCAGACATACCCAACTCTTCCATCATTCTTCTTGATCCATTTCTGAAATACGCAACCTAAGTTTTTCAATATAGTCTGTTAGCGATGTTTTTAACTGTTCCTGTTGGAAATTGATGCTGCCTTTTATTTTTTCAGAATCTTTTTTATTCAATTTTCGATCAAGATCGCTTCTCATCATAAATATTGCATCGTGAGTGCCAGGATAAGTTGTTAAAGACAGTTCAATACATTCTTTGAGCAGCTTGATTTTTAATTCAAACTCCTGTCTTTGAACAACTTCAATTTTCTCTCCGTGCGAATTAAAATCTTGCTGCGCTTGCTCAAAGTGTTCGTCAAAAAGATTCCACAATTCCGGTATATTTTGATTTTTATCAACATACTCCTTCTTATTCAAATTTACCTGGTCCATAATTTTAAGCGCGTTATCTATTTCTAGCTGATGCGATTTACACTCCGAAGAACACGTTTGAAGATCCATCGCGCTTGCACTCAATTTGATTATGATGTCAGAAAATTTTAAAGACAGCTTAGTAAACGCATCAATCACTTCCGGAGAGCCAATCAAAAACAGCTTATATAACTTTTCTGATGCAGCAACATCATTGCTATCTGGCTCTACTAATCCTAATTGACCTATCCGAAATATTTTATGCGTGTAATAGTTGCTGTATTCAACTGCACCAAAATACGCATCCCTAATTAGCGCATGTTCCAGTTCTTTTTTCTGTCTTGAGTTTTCCCACAAATTATTTGCAAATATGCCTAGCAGCGCAATAAACCCACCAATTACAGCCCATACACCAGCCATGCTTTCCTTGCTAAACAATAATTCCCAAAAAGACGCGTCTTCCATTTCAACTCCCTAAAAAGTATCTTATATCCATTCTTTATCTTCCAAGAACGATACATTTCTCAAAAGTTTTCATGTATTCACAGAGTTTGAGAAAGGCTTGGGGGTCTACGGGATCAGGCATACGAGTAACCTATCGGGTCGCTAGGTCTAGTGACATTACCGGCCTACCTGAGGCATTCCAGTAACAGGGTAAAATTTTTGGCTGCCGCTCCAATGTCAGCAATCTCTAGTGAGGTGGAGGACGTCTCCGTTTCGTACTCCACGCTCTGGGAGTCAAGGAACGACTTGGCGACAGTGCCTTTGATGGCAAAATTGATGTTCTGTGGAATATCGCCGGTTGCTTTGGCCATGTGAATGGCATCCAGCTTACTCACGACAAGGCCCACGATATGCCCTCCTTCATCCAAAAGCGGGCCACCGCTGTTGCCGATTTGGACAGGGGCTGTGATCTGTAGGAAGCGCGTATCATTGCCGATGCCTGCCAAGGCACTCACTGATCCGGTGGTCACATTAGCTTCGGAGGCCAGCAATCCATGTAATGGAAATCCAACCACCACGACGCCATCTCCTGATCGGATAGGCCCCCCCCTCGAAAGCGAGCTACGACGGAAACTGGGACAGGGAATTTGAGGATAGCCATATCATTCATTGCATCAATAGCGGCTATGGTTAGGAGGTGTTTTTGTCCTTCCGTGGTGGTGCGTATCGTCGTGCAACCATCAATCACATGGTGATTGGTCAGGACGTGCCCTTGACGGCTGACGACAAAACCTGTCCCGCTTGCCACGGGTAGAGCATCCCTATTGTTCGGCTTGATGCCCGCAGGGTTGTTCGGACGGCCTGAAATTGGCTGCCGGGGTCGATTGCATTCGCTTGCTAGGACGTTGCGTACAATTTCAATGCGGCTAAGTCCATCTTCAAACTCCTTCATGGACCTGCCAACGATGGCGCGGATGTTGCCCCCAGGGTCGATAAGGTTGCCAAACCCAGGGTTCACGGATTCCGCGGAAACAATCGGTGTCCCTCGATCAAGGAGAATGATCGTGGACCGGAAGTCCCATGGATTAAGGGTACTGAGATAGAACTGAAGCTGAAGGGACGTGTCAGACTCCTGGTCGGTTACGAGTCGAAATCCATGGCGGGCGAGCATTGAGGTGATCTCAACGAAGTGGACTTGCTCGGTCTGGTTGAGAGTCCTCGGATCAAAGCGGACTTCTCGACTACACCCCAACTCCCAGTTCTCTACGTGTGACCCTGTCGTGGAGCAACTGACGATTGCGAGCACTATAAAGGGAACTAGGACGGCTCTCATGGTCTCCATGCTCCGTCAACGGCCTAAATGAAAATAGTTGGCCACAAAGGCTAGATTCTCACCCCTTCCCCTTCGGCAACAGGCCTTTCTTTTCTAGCTCTTTCAAGTGAGCCTCAACCAAACCCATGAGCATCGCCCTTACGGTTTGATCTTCGGCTAACGCCGCGGCTGGTGGCCTGGGCCTTCGTGGGCGCCATGCAGTTTCAGGAGTTGGCGGAGAGTGGGGCGTTATCGTAATTGAGTTTAAATTTGTATCGGCGCCCAATGGCCAGGAGGGCCGAACGATGAGGAGCGCCTTTAACTGGGCACATAAAAAAGTCCGGAGGTGATGCCCCCGGCCTGGTCTTCTGAGTGTTTTCTTATGGTGCTACGGTGTTTCTACTAGGTCCCAGGCTTTTGTCATTTTTTTACCTTTTGTTATTTCTACCTTTTGTTCGCTTCCTTGAATGTAAAGAGATTGCTCAGATGGCAGAAAGGTAAAATTGTCTCCCACAAATCCAGTGAAGGTTTTCTCATTGATGGGAAGAGGAATATCCTGATTGTTCGCAAGCAACGTCTCAAGGTAGAGCTGCTTGGCTTCTTGCAGATTAAGGAGGGCCTCCTCCTGTGTTTCTCCTTGACTCATACAGCCAGGAAGATCGGGATGGGAAGCCAAGTAACAAAATGATCCATCAGTGCATTGATCTTTCTCTACAATAATGGGATAGAAAAGCTTCATATACCTATCAAGTTTTGGTGTTTTCATTTTCCTCTCCCGTTTCTGATTGTTGTATTTCTAAAATCTTATCAATCAATTTAATGGCGTGTTGAATATAACCAATAGCCAAAGAACGGCTTCTAGTAACAGTGGCCATTAAAGTAGGGTGTTCAGGATGTGTATATATACAGTGTTTCCCCCCTTCTCGCACCTTAAAGCCAAAGTATCGGTAAAGTCTATCCAAATCCTTAAACTGCCAACCAGATTTGCTATCTCTCATCTTTGAGAGAAGTTTTTCTTTTGAAGTCATTTTTATTGCAATTTCTGTTCCTGAAAATCCCTCTGTATGAGCTTCAGCCGAATATCCTTTTTTAAAATACCGTCAATAAATATAGAAAATTTATAAGTTCCTGGCTTGGGGAAGGTTAAGCTATTAAATACGAGAATGGAATTACTCGTACCCAATTCCCCTTCCGGGGAATTTTTGAAGTTAACATTTCCGGTAATTTCTAGAACCTGCTGACTATCCTCATCATATAAAACAACTTGTAACTTCCAGTCTTTATTTTTTTGATCCAATGGTTCGGCTTGAATTGAAGCGATCAAAGACATTTGATTGTGCCGGCATGGGAATGCCTGGGAATAAATCAAATTAAAAATTCCCATAATATTGGTTTTTCCTTCACGCGAGATATTCGCGTTATCTGCCAGAACAGCATAGGAAATTTCCATTCGAATACCCCCCCCTAGCAACAAGAGACAGCTATTTCCCTTTTGGTAAAAGACCCTTTTTTCCCAACTCTTTCAAGTGGGCTTCGGAGAGATCCATTAACAGCTGCTTGACTGAGGTGCCTTGAACGGCAGCCGCAATCTTCATTCGACGCATAAGGCTGCGTGGAATATCTCTGATCACCCATGCACCCGGCTCTTCCCCCGTTTTCCCCTTCGGTTCATTAGCCATCGTGCAAAACTAGCATAGTGATGGGGCAGCATCAAGCAGCACCTGGCATAGTTTACTATGTTTAGATAGGATATTATGTATACCATATTTAAGGAAGTGAGACGCATGAAAATGGAACGTGTACTTATTCAATTGCCCAAAGGCTTAAAAGCCAAACTCGACGCACTGAAATCCCAAGGCTATACGGCTTCGGGGTTTATCAGGGCGCTGTTGGAGAAAGAGTTTGCTAATCAACCAGAAAAGAAAGGCCGGTAGCCATGCCGAAGCCGAGACCATCGCGGCACCGACCGTTAGGGGTTGAGCAAAAGTTCGGCCAATTAACGGCGGGCCTTCGCTTGCTTCGGATGCTGGCACGCAACCCGATGGATGTGCAGGACGCCGAAAAGCTGTATGGTCTGCATCGGCGGGCTTTCTATCGGTACCTGCACGCCTTTAAGCTGGCGGGGATTCCTCTTCAATGGCGCTATAGCAAGCGCGGACAGGGCAAGGAATATTTTCTCTACAAAAAAGATTGGGCGCAGTTGATCCAGTCGTAACCATTCATCCATTACCAGGAGGTCTCCATGAAACGAGTCATTGACAGCAAAGTGCACAACACGCAAACGGCAACCGAGATTTGTGAATTACCCTGCCACCATTACCGGGGTGATTTTCAGTACCACGACACGACGCTCTACCGGACCCCAAAGGGTGCCTATTTCGTGGCCGGGGAAGGTGGGCCCATGTCCATGTGGGCGTAGCCATCGGGCAATAACGGCTATTCCGGGGGAAGTGGGCTAGACGTGGTGACAAAGGATGAGGCGCGGGCGTATACCGAGGCGGCGGAGTTGAGCCCTGAAGACATGATCGAGGCGGGATTTGAACTCGAAGAAGCGTAACCGATGCGACATTTTTCAGACCTCACCAGAAAGGAAGTAGGGGCGATGCGTACACGTATGGAGCTGCCGGCGGTGGCCTATGCCAAAGAAATTGGGATGAGCGGATTATCCCACATTGGCGTCCACAATATTTATGCTGCCACACAGGAGAGGCTCTTTGCCGAATGGGAGAAGTCGAAACGCCACTGGAAACCCACGAAACGAAAGGCGGTGTAAGCCATGACAAGCGACCTGAAACGAGTAGCGTTTGAATGTCAACAACGCAGCGACCGGGCGGCAGCGACCGACCAGTCACGGATGCAGGAGGGCTAGGGGAGGGTGGGGAAGGGGGCTGGCGGAAGCCCTCCGGCGTGATTGCTGGGTGCTTGCTAGGAGTTGTTGCGGAAATGATGAAATGCGAAATGATGGTGCCGAAGGCGGGATTTGAACCCGCACACCCCGGAGGGCGCTAGACCCTGAATCTAGTGCGTCTGCCGTTCCGCCACTTCGGCACATGGAAGCGATTATCGTCTTTTATCGAAAAGCGGTCAAGGTACTGGAGGGTTCATCAATCATGGAATGGTGCACAGCGTATGGTGAATCAAGAAGATGTATTTCGAAGCGTGTGCGCAATTGCCTGCAATGCCTCGTTGCACTGCGGAGGGATTATCCCACAGGTGTAGGTTGCGCAGGGGAACTGAGCGTGGTTTCCAATAATTTGTGCGGCCAGCGAGTGTGGGAAGCATGTTCTCCTTGAACCAGGTCAGTGGTATCTCCGCTGAGGATAATGCGCTCACGAATGAGGCCGCTGGTAGCCAGGAGTAATGGGGTGGGGATGCGGGGGGCGTCGTCCACAATCAGGAGATCATAGGGCACTTTTCGAAAGAGGGGATCGGTCATGATGCGACCAGGGGTGCTGGCCATGATCCGCTTGTTTTGCGCAAAGGCTTGGCGGTTGGTGCCTTCTCCCGCGCTGAGCATTTCTCGAATTTTTTTGGTGCCGCCAAGGCGTTTGATTTCTTCTTTGAGGATATCGTATTCGGGCCGCAGATCTTTCGGGATCGTGGCTTCGGGAATGAGTTCTTTGATGCGGGCCTGCGCCACTTCCACTTCTTGCATGAGTCCACGAATTCGTCCTTCGTAGATCACGCGGTATTCCGCCAGCGTTTCCACATTTTTCCCAGCGAACTGCATGCCCATCCGTTTCCAAACCGGTAACGCTTCATATTCCACCAGAATTTTATCGATGCCCTTCACTTTCCCTTGCCAATCGCTGAGCTGCGTGAGTAGCCGCCATTCTAAGAGCTTCACTTCGTTGAGATCTTTTTGCTTGTCGCGTTTGTAGGCCAGTATGGGCGTGAGTTCCCGAAAGCGATCATATTTTTTGCGTAAGGCGATTTTATTGGCATTGGATTTGGCATAAAAGTGATACATCTGGGCTTCATAGCCCAGTTCATGAATAGGCATGGCAGACGCTTCTTTACTGAGTGGGAGTTCATAGCGACAAAGAATGCTGCGGTGGGGAAGGGCGGCCATCTTTAACGCTCTGGCCACGGCCCCGGTTAACGCATCCACGGTTTCATGATCCGGTGCGACCAGGAGTATGCGTTTATTTTTTCGCACCTGATCGACGATGAGGGTGGTCAGTTTAGTCCATCGCGTTAACCGATCATCCCCCCATATCATCGACAGGACCGTCGTCGGAATATTATCCCGGGTCTGTTGCGCATCCAAGCCCGGGGATGGATGAAGCCATGGTACCAGGCGTTCGGCCGGGCCAAGGGTATAGGAGTCGGGCTTGGAAGCCATATCTGCAAGCCGTGCAGCGCCTGTCTCTAAAAAGCCTGAGGTATCGGGAATAAGGGTGCCATGTTCCAGTGTTTGGCCGACGTAGTCAAAGGTTTGGATGAGGAGTGTGCCATTGAGCCAGCCAAGAATATAGCCTTCTGTGGCCTCCATGTCGTTCCCGGGTAACAGTGTGATGGGAACGTCGGCGATTAGCTTGCTTCCGGGCAACACCTCGCAGCTATAGAGATGGAGCGTGCCAACTTTTCCGAGATGTGACGCATGGGGGATAGCTAAGGGGGCATCTAAGCCCTGGCTCATCGCGACTTCCCGTTCATCAAGAAGCTGCGAGGATGATTGTGCCAAAAGTTCGTCGAGTTTCATGTCTTTATCGAGGAAGGGGATTGCCGGCGATGGTTTCCAGAACTTCTTTGAGGCAAAGCGCTAAGCACCCTAGTCCGCCCGTCAGGGGGGTTCGATCTGCCTGGCAGCCACGATCATTCGCACATTGAACCAGGCTGGGTAGCTTGGGATCAAGGGGGAGCGGGACCAACAGAAAGAGGGTGAGATGCCCTGCCTCATCGGTAGAGAGTACTGCCAGACGTTGCCGCTGGTCGTCTTCAAAAATAACGGCTTGTGGGGCGGGGGCTACAAACGGAGAGGCGACCGAGAGGCCGGTCAGGGGAATGGTTTGGACAATGAGGTTTTCAGGGGGGAGCAGTGGACGATTGCTGAATCGAAGATTCAGGTCCGTAAAGGGTTCAGGTCCTGGTGCGGCGCTGGTCATTCCTTCGTCGGCCAGGGTTGGAAGCGGAACAAGCGCCAACCACAGCACAATTAACGTACTGGATATTGTTCGTGAAATCATCTTGGGACAAGACGCCTGATTCTACGTGGAAATGTTTAACTGTTTTTTCCTCGTGGGTCAGTATACGGTTTTTAGGGGCATCCTGAAAATGGGAAATCCTCAAGACGGCGAATCTGGCGTTTGCTCAACGCATACTGCTATCGCTCTTTATTATATATGCGAAGCAACAGGGCCATTCCATTGACTTTTTCTACCACCGGTCTTAAGATGCTTCCCTTATTCGCTAGGCTAAGGAGAGCTATATATGAAGGTGATTTTGCAGGAAAATGTCGAAGGTTTGGGGTATTTGGGCGATGTATTAACTGTGGCGGACGGGTTTGGCAGGAATTTTCTCTTGCCGCGAAAAAAAGCCGTGCTGGCGGAAGAGCGGCAAGTGAAATTATTGCAGCATCTGAAGCGCCAAATTGATCAAAAGGCGAAGAAAGAAATCGAAGCCTTGGGGGATGTTGGAAAGGAAATGTCCAATGTTTCCTTGACCTTTGAAGTCCAAACCGGGAAAGACGACAAATTGTTCGGCTCGGTGACCTCAAAAGATATTGCTGAGCGATTAGCTGCCCAAGGCATGACGGTGGATCGCCGCAAAATTCAATTGCCACATCCTTTAAAAGAATTGGGTACATTTCCTGTTGCGATTAAGCTGCATCGTGAGGTCGTGACAAAAATTCAAGTCACAGTCGTGAAACAGGCCGGTGATGAGTTGAAAGCCGAAGACCCGGCTTCCGAAGAAACCCCGGCCGAAGCGACGGAAACCGAATAACCCATGCGTCATTCAGTCGGGACTCTGAAAGCCATTCGTGACACCGATTATGAGGTGTACGCCGCCATTCGTTCTGAAGAAAAGCGACAGCGCGAAAATTTGGTTCTCATCGCGTCAGAAAATTATGCCAGCCCCGCCGTCTTAGGTGCCCAAGGCTCTCTCATGACCAATAAATATGCTGAAGGCTATCCGGGTAAACGGTATTACGGAGGCTGCCAGTATGTGGACGTGGTCGAAGAGCTGGCCATTGCCCGGGCTAAAGAACTCTTCGGTTGCGAGCATGCCAATGTTCAGCCGCATTCCGGCTCACAGGCCAATATGGCAGCCTATTTGGCTGTTCTTAAACCGGGCGATACGATCATGGGGATGGACTTGGCCCATGGTGGCCATCTCACGCATGGCAGTCGCGTCAGTTTTTCCGGAAAACTCTTCCAGTCATTCAGCTATGGTGTGGATCGAGAAACCGAAACCATTGATTATGATGCTGTTGAACGGCAGGCGAATGAAGTTCGCCCGAGAATGCTTGTGGTCGGAGCCAGTGCCTATGCCAAAATTCTCGATTTTCCTCGTTTCCAATCCATCGCTCAATCGGTTGGCGCCTATTTGTTAGTGGATATTGCGCATATTGCAGGGTTGGTGGCCACGGGGCTGCATCCCAGTCCGATACCCTATGCCGATTTTGTGACTACCACGACACATAAGACTTTGCGAGGACCACGCGCGGGCATGATTATGTGTAAAGAAGAACATGCCAAAGCGGTCGATAAGATGATTTTCCCGGGTATTCAGGGTGGGCCGCTGATGCATGTGGTTGCCGCTAAAGCGGTGGCCTTTAAAGAAGCCTTAGCTCCGGGGTTTACCACCTATCAAAAACAAGTGTTGGCCAATGCCAAAGCCTTGGCAGAAGGTTTCGTGAAACGCGGGTACCAGGTGGTCTCCGGTGGGACGGAGAATCACCTCTTTCTCTTAAATCTCAATTCAAAAAATGTCACCGGTAAAGAGGCCGAAGCCGCGTTGAATGCATCGGGCATTGTCGTGAATAAAAATGCCGTGCCCTTTGATGAGAAACCCCCGGCGGTGGCCAGTGGGATTCGAATTGGTACGCCCACAGTCTCCACTCGTGGCATGCGGGAAGCCGAAATGGAGCAAATTGTGGCCTGGGCCGATGACATCATCCAGCATGCCCAAGATGCCGTGCTTCATAAACGCATTCTACGGGAAGTCAAAAATCTGTGTGCCCGTTTCCCCATCTTTCATCCGTACTAAGTCTTCCTCCACGATTCCGTTCCAACCGAAAGCCCTACTCCCGTGAAATGTCCGTTCTGTGACAAACTCGAGGATAAAGTGATTGACTCACGGACCGCCCGGGAAGGCGAAGTCATTCGTCGTCGTCGTGAATGCCTGGGCTGTAAGCGGCGATTTACGACGTATGAACGTATTGAAGAAAACCTCCCCCTAGTGGTCAAAAAGGATAATCGTCGTGAACCGTTTGACCGAGCCAAAATTTTAGCGGGACTCAAGAAGGCGTGTGAAAAACGGCCGGTGAGTATCGGGGCGTTGGGGGCGGCGACGGATCGGATCGAAAAACGGATTCAGGACTTAGGGGAAACTGAAGTGCCCAGCCGGACGGTTGGGGAAGAGGTCATGAGGGCCTTACAGGAATTAGATCCAGTGGCCTATGTGCGGTTTGCCTCGGTGTATCGTGAATTTAAAGATATCGACCAGTTCATGGACACGATTCGCGCGTTGACGCATGAGTCCGGGCGTTCGTAACAAAAGTGGCCACCTATTGGCCTCCACGTGACCTGAATGTTCGAATGATCTATGGCCGTACTCTTCTGTAAAAGAAGAGATTTCTGCTTCCTCCGGAAGCTTCTCCAATCCATTCAATTTTTGCACGTGAGTCTTCATGCCGCCTCTCAAATCTTCCAAGCCCGCCAAACGCGCTCCATCTCCTCGAACCCAATCGGCTAGCCGACCCACAAAAGGTGTCACCGCCAGTCGTGTGGCCATCATTGGAGCCGGGCATGGCGGCACCGCTCTCATGGAAATTTTTGCGGAAGACCCACTCGTCACTGTCGTGGGGGTGGCGGAAACCCGGCCCATAACCGGTGGCGTCCGCCTGGCCAAAAAATTGGGTATTCCTGTCCTGCGCCGCTATCAAGATCTTTTGAAGATGAAAGATGTGGATCTCGTGATTGACGTGACCGGCAATCCCGAAGTGGAACAAAAACTCTTGGAGGTGCAAGCGCCGCACTTAGCGCTGGTGGGCGGAGCCAGTGCCAAGTTTATGTGGCAGCTTATTGAAGCCCGGATACGTGCCTCGGCGGAAATTGAAAGTACGCTGACTCGGTATCAGTCACTCTTTCGCCTGTATGTCAAGGAGGAGGCTGAAGGGGCCGTGGATGAAGAACGGACGCGTATCGCCTGCGAAATTCATGATGGATTAGTGCAAACCCTGGTGGGGGTCAATCTTAAGATGGATCGGGTGCGAGAACTGGTATCCGAAGACCCCGACAAGGGATTGACCATGATGAATCAAACCAAAGGGGAATTAAAGCATGCGATTCAGGAAGCGCGCGAGGTGGTATATAATCTTCGTCCGGGCCAATATGATCACATGGCGCTCCTCCCCGCCCTGTCGAATTATCTGACGTTGTATGAGCGGGAACATCGTATTGGGACTACCTTTGAGGGAAAAGGCAATGAGTCTCAGCTGGATCCCAAAGTCAAAGTGTTCGTCTTTCGGATAGTGCAGGAAGCGTTGAGTAATGTTGTCAAACATGCCAAAGCCACGAAGGTCAGGGTCAACGTGCACCTCACGAAGGATTTGTTGGAGGCGAAGGTGTCGGATGATGGACAGGGATTTGATGTACAGAAGGAAAGCCAGAATCCCGAGAAGTGGGATCATTTTGGCGTAAGAAGCATGAAGGAGCGCGCCAGGATGTTGGGGGGCGAAATCCGCTGGCTCTCAACGCCTCGAATTGGGACCACCGTCGAAATCACCGTTCCGTTGGCCACAAAGGAGAACATCAGATATGCCCAAAAAAACTAAAGTCTTGATAGTTGACGATCATCGGGTGGTGCGTGAAGGACTGTCGGCCATTCTCGAAACCAAGGACGACATTCAAGTGGTTGGAGAAGCCAAAGATGGCGGCGAGGCGGTCGAGCAGACTCGACTCCTCTTGCCGGATGTCATTCTCATGGATGTGAGTATGCCGGGAATGACAGGGATCGAAGCCACTCGCATAATCAAACGCGAGTTCCCGCATATTGGAGTCGTGGCCCTCACCATGTATGAGGAGCAGCAATATATTTTCGACCTCGTTCGAGCAGGGGCGACAGGGTACCTCCTCAAAGATTGCGATTCGGCGCAAATCATTGCGGCAATCCGGACCATCGCCAAAGGCGAGTCGCTTATTCATCCATCTGTCGCCAGTAAGATTTTGGCTGAATTTTCGTTACTCTCAGAAAGTAAAGGGAAGAAGCGAGGGATCTTGGAACACGATCTCACCGAACGAGAAATCACCGTTTTGCAGTTAGTGGCCGATGGCAAAACCAACAAAGAAATTGCCAATGTGTTGGATCTCAGCGAGAAGACGGTCAAAAATCATGTTCGCAATATTTTCCATAAACTCCATGCCTATGATCGGACGCAAGCCGCTATTCTGGCTATTCGCAAAGGCATCATTGAGCTCGACCCCGGCAAACGTGACTGATGAAAATTTTGGTCATAGGGTAAATTCTATGAATTTCTGAGGTCGAGTCCCACCCTTAATATACTCATACAAATTTGCGATCGTCTCGGAAGCCGAGCCACTTTTGTTTCGGCAAAAGAACCCAAAACCATTTTCACCCGGGTCTGACCCATTCACTTGTTCTGCCGCAAGGAAATGGAATACGAACCAATTCACTTGGTTCAACGAAGGTTCGCCAGCGAATCAAAGTGTGAGCCGGGCTCCCAATCTGTAGGTGCCAAGACGGTTGCTTTCTCCTGATAATCGTCATCCTGAAAGACAAATTGTAAGGTCGCGAGTCATACGTGTTGTTCCACGAGGAAACGTTGCGCCTTGCCGGGGGTTTTTCTTCGATGCTAACATAACGATCTATCCATTGAGTGAAAGGGAGTGAGAAGTTATGGCGAATGTGACGTTGTTGGTGTCGAAAAGCTGTTCAGCCTGCCCTTCGGCGAAGACGCTGTGGAAAGGCATGAAAATCAAATATAGTTTTTCCTATCGGGAAATCGATATTTCTTCAGAGCCGGGGCAAGAGTTGGCGGAACGGCATTCGATTCGAGCTGTGCCGGCTACGATTATCAATGGGCGTCTGACCTTTATTGGAGTCCCGCCGCGGGAAAGTGCGGAAAAAGCGATTAAAGCTAAGGCGAAACCCAAAAAGACGGATGAGGAAGAATAGGATACATGCGTTATGTATGATTACGATGACGACGAATCCGAATTGGATATTGAACTGCCGGTCATTCCTAAGATTGATTACGGTCCCCCGCCTGAATGTTCGTTTTGTGGCGATCCGATGTCTCGCGTGGATGGCGATTGGGCGTGCCCCGATTGCAATGGGGAGTTAATGGGCCCAGAAACCGGTTAGCTTCATCTCCTTTCCTGCCTCTTGCTTCTCACCGTGGCCAATTTGATATGGTCACCACCTAGATGTTTACTCTTCTCAGCGGTCCCTTCCATCCTCATTTAGAATCAAAGCTTGTTGAAGCCGTTCGGCGGATCAAAGCCGTTGACGCTCGAACTCCTTTTGCTATCGTCGTCCCTTCGGAGTCATTGCGGCGACGTCTTCAGTGGCTCTTGTGTGTTGAGCATGGGTGTGCGTTATTTGACGTCCATTTTTTGACCTTCCATCAATTTGCGCTTCGTCTCGATGCTGAACGGCGGGCTGTCAGTCCGATTGGATCACAGGTCTCCTCCCTCGAACTTGTTGGAGACGTCTTTTACGAATATGCCTTGTCCATCATTTTGCAGCAGGATTCGTCTGCCTCCAATCCCTTTGCCTCGCGTTCGGAATCGTCGGGCCTCTTTTCTGCTCTGTGGCGCACGATTCAGGATTTGCAGGAAGCCCAGGTCGAACCGAATGTCGTGCTTCGTGGAATACAAGAAGGCCTTTTCGACGAGGCGGCGACTGAACGTTTGCAGGGTGTCGTCGGACTGCATGCCATGCTTCAGGCATGGAGTGAGCAACTGGGCGTGGGCTTGCCTGATGATCTCACCCAGTCGATCATTTCTTGGATTGCGCAGTCTCCCTTCATTGGCAAGCTGTCCGCGGTCCTTTATTACGGCTTTTACGATATCACGCAGGTGCAGTTGTCCCTATTAGAAGAAGTGGCGCGGGCGACTACGGTGACGGTCTTTTTTCCACTCTTCAAAGGAGATACCTCCCAATTTGCGCAACGATTCTTGGATCGACATCTGTTGAAAGCCGGGGTGGTGCATCATTCGATTCAAGGCAGCGTTGAATCCTTCCCACCGGAACCAACTCAAGTGTGGTCGCCCCACGTGCAAGTGGTGAATGCCGTAGGGCCGGAAGGAGAACTCACCTTTGCCTGTAAAGCGATTGCGCAGCATGTCGAAGAGACGGGATATGGTTGGCATGAAATCGGGGTAGTGGCTCGGAACCTGGAGCCGTATCTCTCCTACTTCCCTAGAATTTTCGAAGCGCATCGAATTCCATTCGGGACGACCGCAACCAGACCCCTGTTAGAGGAACCGGTGGCGAAGGTGTGGTGGATGCTGGCCGGCCTGCGAGAGGAACAATTTGGCTGGCGAAATATGTTGGATGTCGTGACCTCTCCATCGTATCGGAGCCTGACGAATGCGGAGCCATTGGTTTCGGCGCATGCACCTATATGGGTTCAAGCCGTCCATCATTTTCGCATCATTGGTGGGCAGGAAGATTGGGCGCGGCTTGACCAGGTGGCGCAGGATTCCGGAGCCATTCACACGTGGCAGCCATCGAGTGGCGTATCGCTGGAAGAGGCCTCGGAGTCGTTGCATACGTTGGCTGAAATCGTGGGCGTCCTCATCGCCGATTGCCAAGCCCTTCCTGCCGTCGGCTCGATTGGTGAGTTAACGGAGGCCTTTCAAAGGCTTGTTGACAAGCACTTGTGGAGTCCGGCCGATCATCCGTCATTTGCCCAGGATGAAGCGTGCGATGAGCGACGTGAAGGTGTGATGAATGGGTTTGAACAAGCGATCGCATCATTAGAACAACTTGATCGGGTCGATCAACAGGTGACATGGGATCAATGGTTGGAATTGTTTCGTTCCATCTTAGAACGAACTCGTCTGCCTTTACTGCGACAAACCCCCATGGGGGTTCAGATATTGGATGTGATGGCCGCTCGGGGGCGGCCCTTCAAAACGCTTTTTGTGTTGGGAATGAACGACCATGTGTTTCCCAGAGTGGTGCGAGAGGATGCGTTTATACGGGATCGTGATCGTCAGGTGTTAGCCGAAAGTCTCGGCTATAAGATTGATGAGAAAATGACTGGTTTCGATGAGGAAGCGTTGTTGTTCGCCCTCCTTCAACAATCTGCCCAAGATCATCTGTATCTTCTGTACCAACGGGCCGATGAGAATGGACGCCCACTCATCCCGTCGTCATTCTTGCGGGAGCCTGTTGCGCGTGCCGAAAGCGAAATCGCCTTTCCAGTTGGGCTCCGTGATCGATCTTCTCTATCCGTTGTTTCAGCAGCTCAAACAACTCCACAGGAATCCAGGTTGCGGTTAATCCTTGAAGGCCGATCTATTCAATCGATGGCCGCGACAGACGTTCCCTGGGGGAAGTTCTTTCAGAATGGTATGGAGGCGATGACCCACCTTGAACGGAGCGGAACCAGAGTTGGCGCGTTTGATGGGATCACCGCTGCCGATAGCCTGCATTGGCAGGATTTGGTCTCGCGAGGATTCTCCCCGACGGCATTGGGAACCTATGCACAATGTCCCATGCGCTATTGGATGATGCAGGTGTTAAAGGTTCAAGGGGTACAAGACCCTCTGTCGAAAGAGGTTCCCAGCCGTGTTTGGGGTGACCTTGTTCATCAGGTCTTGCATGCGCTGTATCAAGACTTGTCGACACACCGATGGCCGCAGGAGGCGGTGGGTTCCGCCCAGCTCGCCGACATGGTCAACTCGCACGTAGATCGGGTGTTTCAAGAATATGCGCTGAGATTTGGACAGGGCTATCGGCTTATCTGGGATTGGATGCGGACCCGTCTCGTCCGCATGATCGTCTCACTGCATGAACGTGATTATGGTGATTTCCTGGAACAAGGATGGGTGCCGTATGCCTATGAAGTTGAGGCAGTAGGAGCGCTTCCTCGTGACGGTCAGGAGCCGTCCGAGTTGCTCACTATCCGTGGCCGCTTTGATCGTGTCGATGAGGTACGCGACCACTCTTGTCTCCGTATCGTGGATTATAAGGTTTCGATGCGCCGGTCGTTTCAAGCCGATGAATTGGATTTGGTCACCAAGGCGCTCCAAGGACGGCAGTTACAGCCACCACTGTATTCCTCTATGACGCCGATAGATCTTCAGCATGAAACGGGAGGCGGTGGGGCAGCGATAATTCCCATTCAGTCAGTGGATTTCCGTTACTTGCGGCCGATGCAAGACGAGGCGGTTCGCTCGGCCTCATTTTCAGGAGCCATTTGGGACACAGCGGTTGGGGAACAACTCAGGCGCACAATTCGTGAGTGGGTGCAGGGAATTCGCGCCGGGCAATTCTTTATCCTACCCGGAACTTATTGTCGAAGATGTCAGTATGCCTGGGCCTGTCGATTCCAGCATTATCCTTCCTGGTCACGAGCCTATGGACTTCCTCTCGCGAAAAGGTCTCGACAGATCCGCAAACAGAAAGCCGTCCATGACAAATAATCTCTCTCCCCTCCCTGATGCGGATGCGCGGCGGATAGGGGAGACGACGTTTGATCGCAACGTCGTGGTCTTGGCCGGCGCGGGAACCGGCAAGACGACGTTGTTAGTGAATCGACTCCTACACGCCTTATTACGAGAGCCGCATCCGTTGCGCATTACCGAGATGGTGGCTCTGACCTTTACGAATAAAGCCGCGAATGAAATGAAGCCGGGGACGTGGGACAAGTGCGGCTAGGCGTTGCAGAAATTCCAGCGGGCTCATCACCAGATGAGTGGTGCCATCGCGGTACGGAGTTTTGATTTGAAGCACGACCTCACCGGCCGGGGTAGGCGTCATCGTTTATGGCCGAGGGCCGGGCGCGTGATGTACCGACACAGCCGTTCGAGGGTGTCCCGTTGCTGGGGGCCGCACCGGGTGTTCGCATGCAGGCTAAGCCCCTGGGCACTCACACCGCCCTGGGGATGCGGCATCTCGTGACTGGCCAGGCGCAACGCGGGGTCTTCCCACGGCATGCGCACACGTTGTATCCATTAAAGACTACCTTTTTTCTGTATCAAAGGGCTGAGAAAACTTTACTTAGCGCATCTTTTGAAAAACTTTAAAAATGAACAGGATCTTCGCCTGTTGAATGATCTCGCAATAAAAACCTCATCTATCAACCCCATGTATTTTTATTGCATTATCGAATGTTTGGGTTGATGTCATGTTTTTCAGGATTGAGCACAACTCGAGCAGACGTGGTTATACCCTCCGGTGTGACCACAGCCTCAATGTAATCCCCTTTTGAAAATTCGACTGCTGTATTTCCGCTTTTACCTGGCATGCGAACCCTGACGATTTTCCCATTATTTTTTTCAAGCACGAGTGTATTCGTTTCCACTTCCACCACTTTTCCTTCGATCACCCCGGAGGCAATGGGCGCAAGTCCCTTCTGACCGATGTCATCCGCCATCACATATTCCGGCATGAGTCCACCTAACAATACCAGCATCGAAGCCAACAACCACATCGTTCCTCGCGTTTGCATGTCACATCCCTCCTTCATTTTTATTGTCTTCACCACAAAACGAATGATCATGCGTAAGCCGTTATGATAACCCGCAATATGATTCCTCACATTAGACAAATCGATGTGTTCCCTCAAGAGTATGTCCATAATCTTGTGAAGATTCATAGCCTCATCATTCTACTTCGGCGATCGTGTCCTTTTATCAGCTTAAATAACATTTGGCTGTCTGCCGACCTTTTATCCCATGCGTAGGACCCCGATTGTTCAGGCATAATTGGGGCAACGCAGCCACATCTCTCTTCATCAATCTCCTGTGTAAGAGCAAGAAGTAAGGAAAGAGAAGAAATGGGGTAGGATGGTGGCTTCGGATCACCCAACCCGAGCACCCACGGCCCTTCCGGCTTCCCTTCATGCCCTGGATCCCTGCGTTGGGAACACTTTCGTGTCTCGGACTCATGCTCTTTCTCCCCCTCAATCACCTGGATTCATTTTGGGGTGTGGACCCTGCTTGGACTCCTGGGGTCTATGCCCTCTATAGCCATCGCCATAGCCGGTTGAATCATTGAATCATTGAATCATTCTTAACCAAAAGTTTGCACGAGTCATTCGGGGTTTAATGGTTCTTTACCTTGGTCATGATTTTATCGGTCCATGCCAATAAGATGGCCGAGCCTAAGAATGTCAGGTGGATAATGATTTGCCACTGAATGTGTTCGATCGGCACATTCGCAATGTTCACGAAGGCTTTTAATAAATGAATGCTGGAGATGCCAATCAACGAAGCCGCTAATTTCACCTTGATAGTTCCCGGATCAATATGGCTAAGCCAATCCGGGCGATCCGGGTGGTTTTCCAGGCTCAGTTTGCTGACAAATGTCGCATATCCGCCGATGACGACCATGGTGAGCAGATTGGCCACCATGGTGATATCCACCAGGGTAAGAATGCCCAACATGAACACCGTCTCGGTGAGCTCGCCAAGCTCGTGCACCATGTGCCACAGTTCCGCCAGAAATTTCCATGCATAGAGCACTTCAGCGATGATCAATCCACCATACAACGGGGCTTGGATCCACCGACTGGTAAAAATGACCATTTCAAATGCGTGTTCGATCCAATGGGGGACATCTTGCGGGGTCGACCCGATGGGGGAATCCGGTGAAGTTGGGGACTGGGACATAGGTACCTCCTTAGAGAAAAATGGTAATTAAATCGACGGGAACTCCAGGCAAACTTGGGGCATGGTCGTATTGGACCGCATGCAGGAAAACACATTTTAGGTTTTAGATCAGTTTCCGTTGACCTTGGATGCGATGACCGAGAATGAAAAAAAGCGCATCATTCCAAGATGGTCAACGACCGTTGAGAGCAGAGAGTGAACGTTCACGAGTGAGGAGGAATGATCACGGTTGTGGCGAGTAACGGTGAAGCAAGGAGATCTACAACAATCGACTGGGCTTGCCATCTTGGTATGGCAAATATAGTGGGAGAGTTTTCATCAAATCAACCGTGCGAGGAAATATTTTGGGAGGAATAGGAATGATAAACGGCCTGTTTGACTGGACGGGCAAGTACCCAAGCCCTCGGTGAGGAATCAATCCCTAGACTTTGCTGTCCGAACTGCGGGCGTTCATCCTGCGAGGAGGGTCTGACCGGCCCATTGTTCCAGGAACGGTCCAGCATGTTGCGTCCTTGTATGGTAGGATCCCCCCAGTGATGGGTCATTCTTGTGAGCGTATTGTGGATTATTAAGTTTCAATGCGTTGGTCTTTTCGAGCTGATGAATTGGATTTGTTGACCACAACGATCCAAGGTCAGCAGTTGCAGCCTCCTCGGTATCTCGTCATGATTCTGATGACCGCTCCCCACGTAGATAGGTTGTCTACGATCTCCCCTCCGTTGGTAGACTTTCGTTATTTGCGCCCCTTGCAAAAAGAACCTGTGCGCTCGGCCTCATTTTCAGGAGCCATTTGGGACACAGCGGTTGGGGAACAACTCAGGCGCACAATTCGTGAGTGGGTGCAGGGAATTCGCGCCGGGCAATTCTTTATCCTACCCGGAACTTATTGTCGAAGATGTCAGTATGCCTGGGCCTGTCGATTCCAGCATTATCCTTCCTGGTCACGAGCCTATGGACTTCCTCTCGCGAAAAGGTCTCGACAGATCCGCAAACAGAAAGCCGTCCATGACAAATAATCTCTCTCCCCTCCCTGATGCGGATGCGCGGCGGATAGGGGAGACGACGTTTGATCGCAACGTCGTGGTCTTGGCCGGCGCGGGAACCGGCAAGACGACGTTGTTAGTGAATCGACTCCTACACGCCTTATTACGAGAGCCGCATCCGTTGCGCATTACCGAGATGGTGGCTCTGACCTTTACGAATAAAGCCGCGAATGAAATGAAGGGGCGTCTACGCGAGGCCTTACATGAATTATTAGCGGCATGCCAATCCCCATCCCTCACCGGGGATTCTGCGAAGGTGAAGCTGGAGGAGTTTCAAGAACGGTATCATGTTTCCACGGACCACATTCAGGAAAAGGTCACGTGTGCGCTCAATGATCTTGAAAAGGCCCATATTGCGACGCTCCATAGTTTTGCCGCCCATGTCCTGAGACTCTATCCCTTGGAATGTGGAGTCGACCCGCATTTCCAAGAGGATGATGGGACGCAATTTTTAGAGATTTTTTCAGGGGCCTGGACGAGCTGGATTGATGAGGCGTTTGGCGAACAAGGGGCACATCATGCTCAATGGCGGGAGATCTTGGATGTCGTCGATCTGAAAGGGATTCGAGAGTTTGCGTTAGCGTTATGTGACGATCTGATTGCCCTCCGGGATTTGCAAGCGCAATTGGATTCAGTGATCCCCTCTCCGGCAGTTGGGTCGTGGCTTCAGAGAAACCGACAAGCGATTCTCCGCCTTCTCCAAGAGTACGCACACCCGAAACCGCGAAAGATCGAAAAAATGTTAGCGGTCGCCGAGCGCGTGTTTGATCTGATGGCGCAAGAGGGATGGGTCGGTGTAAACAATGTTGAAGGTGATGAGCGTGCGTTGTTGTCATCGGCTGTTGGGCAAGCGCCCAAAGGATGGAGTCCTGAGGACTTTCTGGAAGCTCGACGCATCGTGCAAAATGCGCATCGCCTTGTGAATGTCGATGAACGTTTTTTGAACAGGGCGATACGCCTCCTTGAGCCCTTTGTTCAACATGTTCGGCGCCTCTATGCGAACAAAGGGTGGATACGATTCGATGGGCTCATCGTTCGGGTACGGGATGTTCTGCGTGATTATCCAAGGGTGCGTGAACAACTCAAGGCGGATTTTCAGGCGATCATGATCGATGAGTTTCAGGATACGGATCCTCTGCAATATGAAATTCTTCTTTTTTTGGGAGAACAATTTGGTGACCATTGCCGGCAGTGGGATGCGATACGACTGGTGCCGGGAAAACTTTTTATCGTGGGCGATCCCAAGCAGTCGATCTATGCCTTTCGTCGTGCCGATATTCAAGCCTTTGATCATGTCGTTCGCAAGCTCACCGAAGATGGCGGTGTAGTCTGCACGTTGACGACTAACTTTCGTAGTGGCCCTGAGGTTCTTGAAGTGGTCAATGCGGTGTTTGATCGAGTATTTGTCCAGGAAGATCATGTCCAACCATCCAATGTGCCGTTAATGGTAGGACGCCGGGAGGAAGAAGGCTTACCGTCTGCCGGGGTTGAGCTGTGCGTCATCGGCAATGCGGGGGAAGAAGAGTGGGATGCTGAACGGGCCACACGTGTCGAAGCCGAATGGTTGGCCGTGTGGATTCTGGAACAGTTGTCCTCCGGCCAACAATGGGTGCTGGAGAAGGGAATTCGAACGTCTTTGCGTCCCGGCCATGTGGCCGTGCTCTTTCGGAAATTTACGAATGCTCACGTGTATTTGGAAGCGATGCAACGCCGGGGGATTCCGTATTTAACCGATGGTGAACGACATTTCTACCGCCGCCAGGAAGTCATTGATCTGGTGAATGTGCTACGGGTTTTCGAAGATCCCACCGATGGGATTGCCATTGTCGGGATCTTGCGCTCTTCATTAGGAGGGGTCCCTGATCAAGAGATTATGGAATTGGCCAAGCTAGGGCTCCTGGATATCCGTCGGACCGATACGTTGGATCATTGGGGGAGTACGCGAAAACCGGTGGTGCGCCTCCTGTTTGAACAGTTAGCGGCCTTGCATGCGCAGGCCAAACGGCTTCCTCTCTCGGAATTTATTGATCGTGTGTTTGCGAACCTTCCCATTGTGGAATTAGCGGCCGCGTCCAGCCATGGAGAGCAAGCAGTCATGAATCTATGGAAACTTCGAGATCTCATGGCGGCACAGGCGGCCGTGCCGCATCTCTCTTTTTCCGGTTGGGTGCATCGGTTGGTTGATTGTCTGATGACTCATCCTCCGGAACCCGAAGCTTCTCTGGAGGAGGAGTCGTTAGATGCCGTGCGTGTCTTATCGATTCATAAAGCCAAAGGGTTGGAGTTTCCGGTGGTGATCTTGCCTGGGTTGCATCAAAAGTCAGCGGGAATGGATCGTGGGGCCGAGGTGACAGTTGATTGGATGAGTGGGGTGTATGGATGTACCTTTCCCCCAACCTGGAATGCAGGGCAGGTTCTGCTTTGGGAAAAAGAACGGATACGGGAGAAGGCTGAGCAGCGCCGGGTCATGTACGTGGGGATGACCCGGGCCCGAGATCGATTGCTATTGTCCGGTGGACAGTTGACGAAACCAATTGGCGAGAGCTTTTTAGGATTTCTCCAGCATGTGGTCGATGGCGAAGTCGGAAACCCGGCGCATGCCACTGTTCAAATTGGCGAGGCGGCCATTCGGCAAACTGTCGTCACCTTTCGTGATTTACCACCGTCCGAGACAGTGATCCCTTCGACTGTGCCAGAAATAGCTGATCAGGAGGGCGGGGGAACGGTTTCCTTTGAAAAATACCATGAGCGTGAGAGAGCCTGGCAGCAAGCTTCAAAGGAGGTGGATTTTATGACTCCCTCTTTGTTGCAGCCGTCCCGGGCCAAGCGGCGTCCCAATACGCAGCAAGGGGGCTTGAAGTTACCTGGTCAATTTTTGGGTACGTTAGTACATCGGTTACTTGAGCAGTGGGACTTTCATCTGTATCCGGAGAATTTTCGGGAGCCATTAAGGAAATTTTGCCTGAAGGAACTCCCCAGTGATCTTGATGATGACGAAAAGAATGCCTTTATGTTAGAGATTGAGGACCTGATGGCAGCCTTTCTTCAGTCGTCCTCCTATCGAGAATTACAGCAGGCCACAGTGCTGGGGCGTGAAGTTCCCTTTGCCATGCCTTGGTCACATCAAGTCGAGAAAGGTTCAAGTTCTTGTCCATGTGTGATGGAAGGGGTCATGGATGTCGTCTACGAATTGGCTGGTAACGTGTGGGTGGGGGATTATAAGACTGATAGGGTGACGGCGGCGCAACTTGGTGACTATGCTCGCGCCTACCAACTGCAGGGGCAGGTTTATGCCATGGCCGCTTCCAGGTCCTTGGGCCTGAATGTGAAAGGGTGTAAACTCGTATTTTTACGAATTGGAGAAACGGTCTCGGTTATGACTGATGTGAACACGTGTCGATGAGGAGGAATCAATGAAGAAATGTCGGTTCGTCGTGTTGAGTGTGTGCTCTCTTCTCTTTCTCGGTACTCCGGGGTGCTCGTCTAATAAGCCCGCTCCCTTGATGGTGCTGGATCCACCTCCCAATACTGGGACTCAGGTCCAGACTTACCTCACAGAAGGGAACCGACTGTTTCGTGAAGGACGATGGGAAGGAGCCAGGCAGCAATTCCAATCTGCTGTTCAAGCAGAACCCGACCTGGCGGAGGCGCATTATAACCTGGCGTTAGCCATGAATCATATGGGGGATCAAACAGGGGCGAAGCCGCATTTTATCAAAGCCGCCAATCTAGCGCCCGGGCATAAAGTCATTTGGGATTCTCCGCCTCTTCGACGCTATGGGAATGTTCCCGATAAACCTGTTGAATCGACTTCCTCTCCGGTCCTACCAGGAATGGGTAGCGGAGGAAGCACCAGCCCTGGCGGTGGATTTTAACGTCGCGAAGCCTAGTGGAGAACTATTACTGATTCAAGAGGGAGAAGCCGAAGAACGTTGATAGCCACGTAGAATCATGATAAGTCCGAGGGCGATCATGGGGATGCACAGGAGTTGTCCCATCGTGACCCATTGAAAGATGAATCCTAAGTGACTATCGGGTTCACGGAAAAACTCGACAAAGAATCTGGCCACGCCATAGCCGCTGATGAATGTCCAAAATATCGTGCCGGGTGGCGTTTTCCATCGATTGATGATCGTTAACAGAACAAAGAGAGCAAGGCCTTCGAGTCCGGCTTCATAGAGTTGGGAGGGGTGCCGACATTCAGGCCCACCCTGTGGAAAAACCATACACCACTCGACATCGGTGGCTCTTCCATATAACTCACCATTGATAAAGTTCCCTATTCGTCCAAAGCCTAACCCGATCGGAGCGGCTCCTGCTGCCAGGTCGCCAATGGATGCCATTGAAAAACCGCGTCGTCGACAAAACAGCACAAGCGCCACACACACACCGAGCAACCCTCCGTGGAAGGACATGCCTCCTTCCCACACCGCAAATATTTTCAGGGGATTCTCTAAATAAAATGGCAGGTTATAAAAGAGGACATAGCCTAGTCGTCCGCCAATAAAGACCCCAAAGGCGGCAAACACAATTAAATCAGAGAGTTGTTGGGGGTTGAGCGGGATGTGTTGTGAGGCCGCCCTGGCCTTAATAATCCAATAGGCGCCCCCGAGGCCAAAGAGATACATGAGCCCGTACCATCGAAAGGCCAAAGGGCCAATTTGAAAAAAGATCGGATCGATCTCAGGGTACGGCAGTTGGGCGAGGGTCGGGAGAAAGTCCATTAGTTGTCTTGAAGCACAATGCGCAAGGGGGTTGTGATCAGGGAATTGTGGAATGGATTCAGGCTAGCTTACACTAGTTGGAGAATCTTGAAGATGCGTACTGTATTCTTTCTCATGTGTGTAGATCTTCCTACCATAACCACCACGGAAAGAAAAGGTCAGGTGTTGGGCATGACGTCGTTTTCTTCATTGAAGGTGTAACCCAGTATGGCAGAACCTGAAGCCATCTCTCGCTCCCGTGGCGCCGAAGCTATTTTAGACTGTATTAGTGATGGAGTCATTACCATCGATTTGCAGAAGCGTGTCACGTTTTTGAACCGTGCGATGCAGACCATGTTGGGCTATGAAGTGCCGGAATCCGGAACATTGTTGGCTTGTGATGTGCTCATACAAAGCAATATTTGTTCAAGTCAGGATTGTGTCTTAGAGCGCGCGATTCGTGGAGAGCGAGTGTCGAATTTTGAGGCCATCGTTCGTCGACGAGATGGCATTCAGATGCCCGTGAGTATCAATACCGATTTTTTATTAAACCAAGAAGGCCGATTAATCGGGCTCATCGAGGTCATCCGCGATATTTCGCTTGTCCGAGAATTAACAGCCAAAACGGTAGAAGTGTCAGAGCTCAAGCATCGCTTGGAGGAGCACGTTCAATTCGATCATATTGTGGGCCGCAGCCCGCTCATGCAAAACATTTTTGCCAAGCTTCCCGCCATTGCGGCGTCGAAATCCTCGGTCTTGATTATGGGCGAGAGTGGGACCGGGAAGGAATTGATTGCCTATGCGTTACATGCTCATAGTTCGCGTAGACAGGGGCCGTTTGTTGTAGTGAACGGCTCAAGTTTGTCAGAAGGCCTATTAGAAAGCGAATTGTTTGGGCATGTGAAAGGGGCCTTCACGAATGCCTCTGTGGACAAGGCCGGGCGGTTTGAAATTGCCCATGGAGGCACTGTTTTTCTGGATGAAATTGGCGAAATGAGTCTGGCGACCCAAGTGAAACTGTTAGGAGTTTTGGAGCGAGGCCGGTTCGAACGGGTCGGCTCGAATGACACCATCAGCGTTGATGTGAGAATTGTGGCGGCCACAAATCGAAACTTGGAAGAAGCGGTTCGGGAAGGCCGCTTCCGGGAGGATTTATATTATCGGATTCGGGTAATTCCTATCGTGTTGCCACCACTTCGTCAACGATCAGATGATATTCCGCTCCTGGTCAATCATTTTAGGGAAAAATTCAATCGGGAAATGGGCAAACAGATCGCCGGACTTTCTCCGCAATCGCTCATGGCCCTTGAGCAATATCCCTTTCCGGGGAATATTCGGGAACTTCAGAATGTGATGGAGCATGCCTTTGTCTGCTGTGAGGATCATATCATTCAACTTGAGCATCTTCCTGCTGATTTACAACGGCACTATCTGACCCATCAGAAATGGTCCGACACGGAGACCCTTCAAACAGTTGAGCGTCAAGCCATCTGCCGTGCGTTGGATAAATCGGGCTGGCATTTCAAGGAGGCCTCTCGGCAATTGGGGATTGGCCGTTCGACCTTATGGAGAAAAGTGAGGCAGTTTGAAATAAAGCCAGGGGCGTAGTCAGCCTCCTATCGTGTTTCATTTTGGGATCACTTGATACCTATTGGTATTTATTGATAAATTATTTAATACAATCAATATGTTAAATTCTTTATTTGTCATGCTGAGTATTCTGTAAGTTTCATTTTGAAACGACGCTACCGTTCCTCCTTTAAAATATACCTTTCAATCAATAGTTTACAGAAGATGCCTTTCGGTATCTCCCTTGCTAGGTACCTTGTCCTACGAATTCATTTTTCATTTTTTCCAGTGTTAGGAAGGGGGACGCTGTATGGATTGTCCACGATGTCAGGGAACCATGATTCAGGATAAATTTGGGGATGTGGCCGATGAGGCCGGGGCCATATACTTTTCAGGGTGGCGATGCATTTCCTGTGGAGAGATATTGGATCCGGTTATTGCGGCCAATCGTCAACATCACCATGAGCCACTCATTGGGCGTTCGCGCAAAAAATTTGCGACTCAGCTTGGTTAGGAATTTTTCGACCAACAACATTTTCCTTACATTTCGCCGATCATTGTCGGTTGAGTCACGCGAGATTCTTTTCTTTCAGGAAAGAGTTTGAGAATTGGTATGGTCTCTGTATGATAGAATCCATTCCGGATTGGTTAAATGGTTGGGTGATGAAGCAAGAATGTCCACGATGATGTTTCATGAAGGAGAAGAATAAATGGCTGAAGACCAACATCCCCAGGAATCAGGGACTGCTGCCAATCCACCTCAGGAGAATCCGCTGCCTGGAGTGAAGCATATTATTGCAGTCAGTAGTGGAAAGGGTGGCGTGGGCAAATCGACGGTGACGGTAAATATGGCCGTGGCCTTGAAACAAGAAGGCTATACGGTGGGGATTATGGATGCGGATATTTATGGCCCCAATATCCCCATGATGATTGGCGTGACCAAAGAACCGGTCAAAGACGGCGAAAAAATTACTCCTGCTGAAGGGCAGGGCGTGAAAGTCATCTCCATGGGGTTTTTTGTTCCTGAAGATACTCCGGTGGTCTGGCGTGGGCCGATGGTCCATTCAGCCATACAACAATTTTTTCGTGATGTCGTCTGGGGAGAACTGGATTACTTGTTGATCGATCTTCCGCCTGGAACGGGAGATGTGCCGTTGACCCTCTCTCAACTCGTGCCGTTGACTGGTGCTCTTACCGTGACGACTCCCCAAGACGTGGCTGTTTCGGATGTTCGAAAAGGCATGACGATGTTCAAGAAAGTGAATGTGCCGTTGCTGGGGGTCATAGAAAATATGAGCCATTTTGTGTGTGGACATTGTGGCGAGCGCACTGAGATTTTTTCATATGGCGGGGGCGAACAAGCTGCCAAAAAATTCGATGTCCCGTTTCTCGGGCGTATTCCTCTTGATCCGGCTATCCGGGAAGGGGGCGATAAGGGAAATCCGATTGTGGTCAAAGACCCGAAGTCTCCGCAAACGCAGGCGTTCCTTCAGATTGTACGAAGCCTCGTGAGCCAAATAGAACAAGGGGAAAAGAAAGAGAGCGGAGCAGCCACGACGCTTTCCAGTATGTTGAAGAAAATTAAGGATCCCATACAGAAACCATCATAGGTCGATGAGCCTGTATCTGAATGGAATGAGGAGAAACTATGGGTGAGTGGATTCCAATAGCCAGAACAGAGCAAGTCAGTCCCGGGAAGGGCATCACCGTAGAAGCCGGGGATAAGTGCTTAGCGGTCTTCAATGTCGATGGGGCGTTCCATGTGACTGATAATACGTGTCTTCATCGGGGTGGGCCTCTAGGTGAAGGTGAACTGGACGGAGAGACCGTGACCTGTCCGTGGCATGGGTGGGATTATAACGTTAAAACGGGGCATTGTGTGAACAATCCGTCCAGCCATGTCAAAGCCTATCCAACTGTTGTTGAAGGTGGCGAGATCAAAATAGAGCTGTAGCCCAACCGCTGACATTCTTACCGTCTTTTTCCTCCCCGTTTCGCTGCTCATCACGCCGTGATTGCGTGTAGCACCTGACTCAGTTCTGCCAGACGAAACGGTTTGGCCACTACGCCATGAAATCCAAACGTCGAGTGACGCGAGAGCACAGGATCGTTGGAGTACCCGCTTGCCACAATGGCTTTGACCTGAGGGTCGAATTGCCGGAGTTGTTGAAAGGTATCTTTCCCGCCTAAACCGCCGGTGACGGTTAAATCCAAAATGACCGCATGAAAGGGCTGACGAGCGTGATAGGCTTCCTGATAGCGGACAAGCGCTTCGTTCCCTTCCGCCACACATTGCACGTCGTATCCCAGATGTCGAAGCATTTCCGCTAAAAGGAGCCGAATGGATTCTTCGTCATCCATGACCAGAACTCGTCCTTCTCCTGACATGGCCAAAGATGAAATTTGCGGGAGGGTGGTCGTGATGAGAACCGCAGGCAGGTGAATGACAAACGTGGCTCCCTGGCCGTGAGCGGATGTGACGGCGATGGTGCCATGATGATTCGTAATGATGGAGTAGGCAGTGCTTAAGCCGAGTCCGCTACCAGTCTTCTTCGTGGAATAGTACGGATCAAAAATCTTGTGGAAGGCATGTGGTGGAATGCCGTTGCCGCTATCTTGAATCGTCAGTTTGATATAGTCCCCGGGTGTGGGTAGACCCTGTTGCTTGGCCTGTTCATCGGTCGCGGTCACATTTTCGGCCCTGATCATGAACGTGCCCCCGGTGGGCATGGCCTGATGGGCGTTGACGGCGAGATTGTGAATCACCTGGCCGATTTGTCCTTCATCGGCTTCGATCTGCCAGAGGTCTTCCGGAATTTCGCATCGGCAGCGGGTCGGTGATCCCGAAAGAGCCAATGCCGCTGATTCAGGAATGACCTGCTGCAAGGCTAAGGGTTTTTTGAGCGGAGTGCCCCCTTTGGCAAACGTGAGGAGTTGGTGGGTGAGCTTTTTGGCGCGGAGCGACGCATTCTCTGCTTCCGATAGAAAGTGAAATAAACGATCCCTGGAGTTCACCAACGCTTTCGTCATGGAAAGATTGCCTAGGATGGTGGTGAGAAGATTATTGAAATCATGCGCAATGCCTCCGGCCAGGAGCCCTAAGGAATCTAATTTGCTGGCCTTCAGACGTTCTTCATCTAATTTGATGCGCTCGGTCATATCCCGCAAGATCAACACCGCTCCTAAAAGATTGCCGTCTGACCGTCGTAAAGGGGACGCGCTGTAGACAACCGGTCGTTCGCCTTGTGTGTGATCGAACAAGGAAAAATGGGCTCCTCTGAAGAATTTGTGGGTAATGATTAGAGGGCTTGAGGCTGTGATTC
>JBBDSY010000071.1:0-29580 GCA_040904705.1 Nitrospirales bacterium
CATACCTCCTAGGATAGCAAGACTTTTGTCTTAGTTAAAGGTTAAATTACTATAGAATCCCCCAGTTCATACTCCAACCACTCATCCCGAAAGTTGTTGGTAAGAGTCATACCCAGAACATTTTCGTAAAAGTTTCTGGACCGTGCCATATCTGTGACTGGGTAAACGGTAAATGCTATAGATCTAATCATATTTGAAACCCGTTATCCTGTGAAAAATCTGCGCTTTCTGATCAGAAGGAATTTTCTGACCTCCAAGTTGGTCAGGAAAAGTTTCTAAGGAGAAGAATTGCTATTGAAATCTCTTGTGGTATCTCATCAGGCCTAACGCTTTGGTACATCCGACCTGAATGGCGAGATACTACACACTCCCTTAAAGAGGTCGCAAAAATTGTGCTCAGGTGAAATTATGTGCAAGATTTAAAAGATCAACTCATAAAAGAGGGATTAGTCTTGGGTCTTACGACACATGATCAGGTGTCAAGGGCGTTTGGGGACCGATCGGACAAAGCTGAGGAGATCCCTGAGGCAAAAGGGGTCACATGCATGAACAGCCTAGTGGGGTTTAGTGACGCAAGTCTACTAATACCCATATACCTATCGCGATAAACCCTATTCCCGCTGTCAACTTCAAAGTACGTGGCGAAATATAGTTCGGGAGTTGCCCACCAATTATCACAGCAAGGAGAGTAGACAGAACAAGAGCCGCAGAGGAAGCAAAAAAGACCCCCGCCTTGCTGACGCGTTGGTCCGTTGCAAATAACAGGGTTGCCAGTTGAGTTTTATCGCCTAATTCTGCAAAAAGCACGGTGAGAAAAATCGGCCAGAGCGCCATTCCTTGTTTCCTTTCCAAATTGTATTCGAGATCGTGCTGGATCAGACTGTGTTCTGTCTGATAGGGCACGACATTTCTTCATTTCAAGGTAGGTCTCATCTTAATCATAAGGCCAATCTAGTGGGGCGATAGCCCTTGTGGCGGCCAGCTCGATAGGCGGACAATTTGTGATCCCATTTTTTGTAATTCCCTGCATCACGTGAGCTTACTAGTCGATGCAATTATCTATTTAACACTTTCGGAGAACTCTCAACTGACCGCCAGCACCCCAACATTGTCTTGCAATTTCAACTGACTGCCGAGGGCCCGACACTTAGCCTGCATGTGCCGTTCAAGATGTGACGCGTCATGGTCCGTGACGATGCCAACCCGGCAGTTGTCAATTCGTACCGGATGCAGGTGCAGATGCTGAAGATGACCATCCTGTATGTCGAGCAGAAACAGAAAGGAGAGATCGTTTCGCTCAGTCGGATCCACCGCATAATCATCGATAAAATTGCCGGTGGAGTACAAAATGGCTTTTCCCTGATACAGCTCAATGCCTTGGGGGGTGTGATTGGAATGCCCCCAATAGAGATCACCCCCTAAGTCCAAAAGTTGGTGGGCCAATCGGCGCATCGTCGGAGAAGGTTCTCCCCAGTTTGGCCCTATGTGAGCACTGATAATGACGAAGGAGGCGTTCTGTCGTGCCTGATGGATGACGTCGGCAATGCGGTCCCGATAGGGCGGAAGAAGTCCTCGGGTATCATAGTCCGCATAGTTCACGCCCGGTCGGGACGGAGTCGCTTCCCATTCGGGCTCATTATCCGTCAGGGTGATGACGGCAATTCGACCGAGTGAGCATTCAAGGAAAGCCGGAGCCAAAGCTTCATCCATCTGTGCGCCGGCGCCTGTGTGTTGAATGTTGGCTTGATCGAGGAGGTTGAGACAATCCAGCAATGCTTCCGGACCATAATCCAACACATGATTGTTCGCGAGTGTGGCACAGTCCACACGCGCGGCTTGAAGAGTCTCAATGGCTCGAGGATTCGCCCGGAAATGAAACGGCTTGAGCATGGGGTTCCATGGCTGACCACGAGTGCTGATCACACACTCCAGATTGATCAATCGGCAGTCGGCAGCAATGAAGAGCGGCAAGATATCCCCCCATATGGTTTCGGACGCAAGGGAGGTGTTGCTCACCACATGCCGGTTGACGAGTCGCCCAAGCATGACATCTCCGGTTAAGGCAATTTTCATGTTGACCTGGTTTACCCCAGGATATGAAATTTAAGATGATGAGTCTATTGAAGGTCCAACTGGCCACTCTGGTTTAGAGTAGAGGGTTATTAGACCAATGCAGTTTTTAAGTTTACGGCCAAACGGAAGCCTTTAGAACTAGGGGAATTCCTGGTTGCAGGAAAAGAATGCCTTCAATTGGCAATGAGAAGGAAGTCGGAGTTCCGCGTTATCTGTCATCGCCGCCTCCCTATTCCGTCATCCCGGCCTGCAGTCAGCGGGGATTTCTCCAAAAGAAATCGTCCTTCGTCTGAAGGTTCTTTTCGCCTCATCCCTTCTTTAAATAAATCCCCCTTCATCCCCCTTTTGTATAGACTATAGACATGGGTAACAGTTGTACCGGAGACATGGGTAACACTTTTCACTTCTGTGGCATGCTGCCACCTCCATCTTTACCAAGGAGGTCGGTATGCCCTGGGCTGAAAGGAATCGCATGTCGTTACGGCAGGAATTGGTTCATTTGGTCGCGACCCAGAGGGTGTCGATGACGGAATTATGTCAGCGGCTTCAGATTAGTCGGAAAACCGGCTACAAATGGGTGCAACGGTTTCGCACGGAAGGCGAGGCGGGCCTGGCGGATCGCTCGCGTCGACAGCACCACGTGCAGTATCACGTGCCCGCGGCGACGCGTGCATTCCTGCTAGCGGAACGGCAGCGGCATCCGGCTTGGGGGGCGCGGAAACTGCGGCAGCGGGCGAAAACCCAAGGCCTGGCAGCGGTGCCGGCCTGTCGTACGATCACGGCCTTCTTGAAGCGCGAAGGGGTGCTCCACTCGGCCGCGCCTCATGCCTGGCAACGGTTTGAACACCCCGCCCCCAATGACTTGTGGCAGATGGATTTCAAAGGTCCCATCCCTACCCGGGTTGCCCCTCGGCAGGCCTTGACCATCCTGGATGACCATTCGCGGTTTAATCTGTGTCTCCAAGCGTTGTGTGCGCAGACCCGCGAGGCGGTGCAGGCGGCCTTGATCACGGTGTTTCGGCAGTATGGCTTGCCCAATCGGCTGTTGACCGATAACGGGAGTCCCTGGGGCCACACCGGCGAGCAGCCCTACACCGTCTTGACCGTCTGGTTGATTCGGGTGGGCATCCGCATCAGTCACAGTCGGCCGTACCATCCCCAAACCATGGGGAAAGATGAACGCTTCCATGGGAGCCTGAATCGGGAAGTGCTCCAGCAGGCGCAATGGCGCGATCCGGCGCATCTGCAGCAGGCCTTTGATCGATGGCGGCAGGTGTATAATCACGACCGCCCGCATGAGGCCTTGGAGTTGGCAGTGCCGGCCAGTCGGTATGACCCCAGCCTGCGCGCCTATCCCGAGATCTTGCCGCCGATTGAGTACGACACGGGTGTCACCGTGCGCAAGGTGCAGCAGAAAGGCGAAGTCCATTTTCAGGGACGGGTGTTTGAAGTCAGTCGCGCCTTCCGAGGCTACCCGGTCGGCCTGGTCCCAACCAAGGAGGACGGGATCTATGAAGTACGCTTCTGTCACCATACGATTACGAGGATTGATATACGTACATCTCGCTAATCAAAGTGTCACCTATGTGTCCGGCACGTTTGTTACCCTTGACTCCGGTCTGAACACCCTTTGTCAAAGGGGGAACGAGCGTCCGCAGGGATCCATCTCTCTTCCTTTTTACGTTTCACACCTGACGCCTCACGTCTTCGGAAGAGGTCTCTCTTTGATTGTGAAACGGAGTCGACGCGATCAATTGCTCACTAAGCTTTCCAGTTGTTGCCGGCAATCCGGCTCCCGCAATTTCTTTAACGCTTTGGTTTCAATTTGCCTGATTCGTTCTCGAGTGACTCCCAGGGTTTGTCCAATTTCTTCCAATGTCGATTCTTCGTCATACCCGATACCAAACCGCATGCGAAGAATTTGTTCTTCGCGCGGGTTCAATTCTTTGAGGAGGCGGGAAACGGCCTCTTGCGAACTGTGTAGCTCGGCAATCTTCAGCGGTGAAATTGTGTCGTGATCCTCAAGAAAATCGCCGAATTTGGTGTCACTCTGCTCGTCCAATGGAGAGTCCAGGGAAACGGGTTCGTAAGAGCCTTCCAGGATATCTTGCATTTTTGCGACAGGTAAACCGGTGCCTTCTGCCAGCTCTTGGAGGGTCGGGGTCCGTCTTAATCGTTGACTGAACTGCTGTGAGGTCTTCTTGAGTTTTTGAGCAATCTCATAGATATGGACCGGCCGTCGAATGGTGCTCCCTTTTTCGGCAATGGCTCTGGTGATTCCCTGGCGAATCCACCATGTGGCATACGTGCTGAATTTATAGCCACGTTCATGATCAAACTTCTCGACCGCTCTCATCAATCCGATGTTGCCTTCCTGGATTAAGTCTAAAAAATGCAATCCGCGGTTGGTGTAATGCTTGGCCACACTGACGACTAAGCGGAGGTTGGCTTCAACCATTTGAGCTTTTGCCTGATGAACCTGGGAGACGGCCTGCTCAAGGACGTCACAGGCCTGCAGAAATTCGCGCTGAGGCATCAAAATGACGGACTTCTCAATCTCCTCAATACGGGCCTTCGCTTGACAGTGGGCATTGTCGCCCTGTTCGTGGAGACTGACTTTCAGGACCTGTTGGTGTGCAAGAAGTTCTTCTTTAATGTGGTGAACCCGTTGAATCATGGTTTCCTGTAAGTCCGGGCGTAATTTCAACGCTTCTATTCTTTTGATGATTTGTTGAATTGGTCGTGTGAGGGAAGAAGTCGAACGCGAATCATCCTGTGCGGAACCGTCCATGGCGAGATGTTGAGCATAATGAGACAGGAGGGGTTTGGCCTGCCGGATAATTTCCTCAAGATGCTTGGTTGTTTTGTGAAAATATTGCCCTTGGTCCTGTTGGGTTTCCCGTGAAGGAGACTCTCCTTCCACCCCAAGCGCGGAACTGATGATGACCAGATCACTGACACGGAGGTCGCCGCTCTGTAATTGGTCCCGAAACGCAAGAAGACTCATCAGGGTAACCGGTAAACTATAAAGGGTCATGAACAGGTTGTGAGTCCCTTCTTTGATCTGTTGAGCAAGCTGAATTTCCTTATCTCGTGTCAACAGCGGAACCCGGCCAATTTCTTTCAAAAAGAGCGTAATAGGGACATTGGTGGTAACGGGGTCTTCCCGGTTGGAATGGCCGGCTCCCATGGTGTCGTCGGCATGAGCGCCTGTTATGCCTCTTCCGGCTTTTCGACCCATTTTCTCATAGGAGGAGCCCATAGAAGGGAATATCATTTCTGATTCCAGGGAATCATCAGATGAATGCATAAGGCCATCTTGCTGAAGGGCATAACTCTTCATGACCCGTTTTCTCCTCAATGAACGCTGCAAAGGTTGATGTAACGATTCAGTTGAGGCCATATTGCTTTCTCCTTCTTTCCCACGTTTATGCTCGAACCATACTTTCCGGAACTTTCAATCGAACACCTCATTTAACTGGCTTTTTTTGAGGAAAAATGGGTTTCCTTTTGTTGTCCCCGCTCAATTTTCTTGGCCTCACGGGCTTTCAGGATGGCTCTATCCACTGTTTCCCCGCAATTGAGGCATCGCAACACCTCAATGTGGTAAAACTGACCGTCGAGGTTATAAATGCTATCTCTCACTAACAAGCCTTCAAACCGTTGGCATTTCATCATCTTTTTTCACCCATCATGAAGGTTGATCCTTGTGAAAGCCCTGTCTTGCGCTTGGGCCGGTTAATGGTTAAGATAAATAACTAGTTACAAAAGTAAAGTAGGTACCGGAAAGTAACCATGAAATTGCCTCCAAGTTCCTTCGGGTGCCCCCTGGATTCGCTCCTGCGTGTGCTGGCCGGGCCGTGGACGATTTACATCCTGTGCCGGCTGCATAAAAACGGAGAAACCCGTTTCGGGCAGCTCAAGCGCCAAATGCCGGGCATTTCATCGAAAATGTTGACGGAGCGGTTACGGACGCTCGAAGCGGCTGAAATTATCTTTCGTCACCAGGCCTCGACCATCCCTCCACAGGTGACGTACGGACTCACCACCGAAGGTCGTGAGCTCACCACGATTCTGGATCAAATCAATACACTGGCGTACCGGTGGCAGGATCAGAAGACCAGGAAGGCGAACACCACGACTCAGATGAAAGAAACGAATAGAAGAACGGCGGTATCCAAAGGTCGGGTTTCAGTTTTTTCAGCCGGGGGATGAGCGGGAAGGTAACAACATTTCGCGACACGAGTGGTTGGTTGTATGGGGATTGTGAAGTGGGAAACGTGTAAGAAACATCGGTCCGAACCGATCTAAGAAACGGTGCACGGGTTGCGTGTTGAACACGGAAGTCTTCCGGTAAACCTGTCTCTCTCTTCCTTGTCATTCCCGAAACTGTTTATTCGGGCATCCCTCTTCCGAAAACGTGAAACATGAGGCGTCAGGCGTGAAGAGGCAAGAGAAATACTGCGGATGGCAGCCGCTGATGTCCATTCCCCCTTTGATGAAGGGGATTTTTCGTTCGATAGAAAAGGAATAATGAGGAGAGATGAGGGGTGAGGAGATTTCTTTCGGATGGATCCCCCGCTAACGACCGGCAGGGATGAAAGAAGGGGGAGGCGGGGATGACGACTGGTCTGCTTTCGGCTTAGCCACATGCTTACTCAGAAGACGGTAACTTCTGTAACAAGTTGATGTAAAAAAGCCTTGTTTTTGTTTTATAGTGCTCACGAACTGATAAGTGTCGTCTTAATTGCTGCCTTCTGAGTAAGGGTTTCTGATCCTGTTCGTCAACTGATATCTAGCCAAGCTTCGTTAGTTACTAAAATAAAATAGATACGAACAAGTAACCATGAAATGCCTCCAAGTGTCTTCGGGTGTCCGCTGGATTCTCTTTTACGTGCCATGCCGGGGCCGTGGGCGGTTTGCATCCTGGGTCGGCTGCGTAAAAACGGAGAAACCCGTTTCGGCTAGCTCAAGTGGCAAATGCCGGGCATCTCATCGAAAGTGTTGACGGTGCGATTGCGGTCGCTGGAGATGGCTGAGATCATCAATCGTGATCAGAAGCCAACGATTCCTCCTCAGGTATTCTATGGGTTGACGAAGGAGGAAAGGAGGCTGTCCACCATTCCCGATCAAATCAATACGTTGGCCTACTGCTGCCAGGATCAGGAAACCAAAAAGAGAAATATGGAGAAAAAAGCGAAGGCCCGGGCAAGTTAATTTTCACGCTTTATGGAACGGATGAGTGCTCTTTGGAGGCCAGGAAAAAGCTTCCTCTTTGCCTCCTGAATCCGGTTGCCCAATACACTCCAAGAAAGAACTGCCATGTCTAAAAATATTTTTGTCATAGGCCTTGATGATTTTAACCTGGCTTTACTCAAGCCGATTGGGGAGAAAAAATCCTATGAATTTTATCCTCTCTTATCTGTGCATGAAGTGAAGAGGCGCGAGAGCTATTCTCCGGAAGACTTGCTAGGAAAAGCCGAAAAGAAGCTCAATTCTTTTCGGGGGACGATTGATGCGATTGTGGGATATTGGGATTTTCCGACGACTTGTCTCGTCCCGTTTCTGAATCAGAAGATGGGGTTGCCAGGTCCTACGTTGGAAAGCGTTTTGAAATGTGAACATAAGTTTTGGAGCCGGGTGGAACAACGTCAGGTTCTCACGGAAATCCCACAATTTTGTGCCTTCAATCCGTTTGAAGCTCACCCACGGTCCCGGGTCAATTTGCCCTATCCCTTTTGGATTAAGCCGGTCAAATCCTTTGCTTCTCAATTGGGATTTCGAATCCATCATGAGAAGGAATTTAAGAAAGCAGTGGAAAAGATTCGTCAGGGAATTCCCCACTTTGCCGAGCCCTTCAATTACTTTCTTGACCAGGTCGTTCTGCCTCCCTCTGTGGCTGGGATTGGTGGGGACTGGTGTATTGCTGAAGCCATTGTTTCAGGACGGCAATGCACCCTTGAGGGATATGTGTATAAAGGGCAGGTGGAGGTCTATGGGGTGATCGACTCCATCAGGGAGGCTAACCGATCCACGTTTGCCCGATACCAATATCCCTCTCAATTGCCCAAGCGCATACAAGAACGGATGATTCAGGTAGCTCAAAAAATCATGCCCCATCTCCATTATGATACTTCCCCTTTTAATATGGAGTTCTTTTACGATGAATCCCATGACCGTATCTGGTTATTGGAAATCAATCCTCGTATTTCTCAATCCCATTGCGATGTGTTTAGAAAGGTCGATGGGGCATCCCATCATGAGGTCATGATCGACCTGGCACTTGGGAAGAGGCCTGAATTTCCACATAGACAGGGTGACAATGGCTGCGCGGCCAAAATTTTTCTTCGTACTCATGAAGACGCGGTTGTGAAGCGTGTTCCGAACGAAGAACAGGTTCAAGCAGTGAAGGAACGTTTTCCGGGTACCTTGGTCAATATTCATGTGCAAGAAGGCATGAGGCTGTCAGAGTTGCCCAATCAGGAAAGTTACAGTTATGAATTGGGATATATCTATATGGGAGCAAACAATGAGCATGAGCTTCTGGAAAATTATCGGAAGTGCCTGGATTATTTGAAATTCGAATATTCTCCTTCATAGCAGAGGGGGAGCAACTTTTCTTCACCTGAATCCCCAGGATCCTTGCCTTGAAAACGGTTCACTCCTTTCCCTGGAAAATTCGTGAGATTGAAAATGCCTGGATCACCATGTCGGATGGTATACGGCTGGCGGCCCGAATCTGGCTGCCGGAAAATGCCGAGGTGAATCCGGTTCCCGGGATCCTGGAATATATCCCGTATCGAAAACGTGACGGGACAGCGTATCGTGATTCCATAACGCACCCGTATTTTGCGGGTTATGGCTACGCCAGTGTGCGCGTGGATTTACGGGGGAGCGGAGAATCGGAAGGAGTCTTGACCGACGAGTATTTAGACCAGGAACAACAGGATGGCGTAGAAGTCCTGCAATGGATCGCTCGGCAACCCTGGTGTAGCGGCTCGGTGGGGATGATCGGAATCTCCTGGGGTGGATTTAATGCCCTACAGATTGCAGCCCTGCGCCCGCCAGAACTAAAAGCGATCATCACACTGTGCTCTACCGACGATCGTTATGCCGATGATATTCATCATATGGGTGGCTGTCTTCTGGGTGATAACCTGTCCTGGGCATCCACGATGTTTGCCTATAATTCCTGCCCTCCAGATCCTCTGCTGGTAGGGGAACGGTGGAGAGAATGTTGGCTTGAGCGCCTCCAAGGCAGTGGCCTCTGGCTTGATACCTGGCTTCGTCATCAGCGGCGTGATGATTATTGGAAACAGGGATCGATTTGTGAAGACTTTTCGGCGATTACCTGTCCGGTTTTGGCCGTCAGCGGGTGGGCTGACGGATACTCCAATGCGGTGTTTCGGCTCCTGACCCATCTGAAGACTCCCCGGAAGGGCCTCATTGGACCATGGGGGCACAAATATCCTCATTTGGGGGTACCGGGGCCGGCCATCGGTTTTCTTCAGGAAGCCTTACGCTGGTGGGATCAATGGCTGAAAGATATTGAGACGGGCATTCTGGATGAGCCGATGCTGCGTGCCTGGATGCAGGAGAGTGTCCCTCCCACGACGTATTATGAAGAGAGACCAGGACGCTGGATTGCCGAACCTGCCTGGCCTTCCCCCACCATTGTCTCGCACCGGTATCCCTTGGCTGGGGGGAGAATTGCCGGAAGCAATGAAGAAATTCCTGAAAGCTCACTGAGGATACGATCACCTCTGAGTGTGGGGTTATTTGCGGGTAAATGGTGTTCCTATGCGGCGGGTCCCGACCTGGCCCATGATCAACGAGAAGAAGATGGAGGAGCACTCGTTTTTGACAGTGCCCCTCTTGAGGAGACAATAGAAATCTTTGGAGCGCCCGTGGTGGAGCTTGAACTGCAGGTCGATAAACCTATCGCCATGGTGGCGGTGCGGCTCTCGGATGTGGCCCCGGATGATAAAGCTACCCGGGTGACCTATGGGTTGCTCAATCTCACCCATCGGAACAGTAATGAACATGCCGAGTACCTGAAACCGGAGGAACGGTATCGGGTCCGGGTGCAGTTCAACGATGTCGCGCAAGTCTTTCCACAAGGGCACCGTCTCCGTCTCTCGCTCTCGACATCGTACTGGCCCCTGGCTTGGCCGCCTCCCGAACCTGTCTGTCTTACCATGTATACAGGGTCCAGCAACTTGTCTCTTCCTATTCGCCAACCACGGGAATCCGACAAGCACCTGAACCCTTTTGGTGAACCGGAGGGAGCCGCGCCACTGCAAAAAACATTCATTGAGCCTGAACATCACAATTGGCGCGTCATTCGGGATTTGGCAAAAGATGAATCGACGTTGGAGGTCATCAACGATAAAGGCATCTTTCGCCTGGATAACATCGATCTCGAAGTGCAAAATAAAACGGTTGAAACGTATACTTATCAGGCGGATAATTTTTCCTCCGTGCGAGGTGAAACCCTGTGTATTCGCGGTTTCAAACGTCAAGACTGGTTTGTTAAAACCGTGACGCGCACGGTGCTGACTTCCTCTCCGACCCACTTTCATCTCCTTGCCGATTTGGACGCCTACGAAGGGGATAAACGGGTTTATTGCACCAGTTGGGAACGGACGATCCCCCGGGATTTTGTCTAATCAAGATGTGCTCATGACTTGTCAGCGATATTTCGGGTTCGCAAAATCATCAACGGCTTAAGGGGTACTTGCCTAAAGAACTATTCCCTTTGCAAAATTTTGACTGTGGTTTTGAGCCTGCCATCGAGATTCAGGGAGATGCTGTCGAAGCCTTCTTTCACGAGATACTGCATACCCGCCCGATAATTTCTAGGCACATCTGCCGGCAAATGCGGATCTTCCACTCTTTGGCTGAATGACTTGAGCGATGAACGGGGTGTTCGCCGGATACTGCGCATCAACGACATGGGCCATGATTTCGGGATTTCTCCTCAGCAGCCTCAGATGAAGTGTTTTTCCCGGGTTTGCCACAAGACCATGCCGCATCACTGTCATTTTTTCTGGAATTCTTCAATGGATTACCTCAGCGTGTCCATTGGATTCACGTGTGGACGCCTGCGGATGGTAGATCCCTGCTGGCCATACAAAAGATGATCCAACATGAGAAGGAGGCATACGGGTTGGTCGAGGACCGCAATCGTTCCTGGTGGAATCTTCACCAGGCTTGGATTTTGATCTGGGTACTAGACGGTCGAGGGCACTTGCTTCGAGAAAGGTCAAAATGGGAAGAAGAGAGGCTACTTTTGTGGGGACTCTGCGTTTTCAAGGGGCGGTCATGGGGATCCACCCAGCCCCGACCTCCTGTCGCTATTTTTCGTTTCCAGTCATAACCCAGAAACTTTTAAAAAATGATGAGAAACCCTTCTCCCCTTTCGTCTTGATAAACTATTGGAGGGTAAGGATGCAGGTACCTCCTGCTCTCATAAGACCCTGGCCGGAAGTTTTTTGTGAGGGATTTTAGCTTTTTTCAATTCGGACAAAGTGAAAGTTTATCCCACCGCTGATTCCCTGATTGTCGGGGTCGGCCGGTTCATAGGTGGCCACGGAAAAGTTTTCCGTGGGCATTGCGTTCTGAAGGGCCAGACCGAAATCTTCCAGGGTGGTCACCTCGACAGAATTGATTTCCTTGATGAGGGCCCGTGATTTGATTCCAGCGAGGGCCGCAGGTTTTCCTCCGATCACCTCAAATACCACCACTCCCTTTGCTTGTTCCAACCCCAGAAATTCTCGTATTTCTTCATCCACCTCTCTGACGATGATGCCAAAGTCTTCTCCCAGCTTCACGGCCTGTTCCTTGGTCATGGCGTGGACGGAAGGTTCGGCATGAAGAAGAGACGGGGAGCCCGCCGGCAAAGCCAAAACCATGCTCACAATCGCACCCCGGCCAATGTGAGCGAGTATTCTGGTAAATTGGTGAATTCCGTGTTGTCCGTGTTGAATGGTCTGGCGAATCCTGTTCATTTTTATCTGACTCCTTTCCGTTCAAGTCACTGAAAGTCTGAAAGCCGTCATTTTTCCAAAGGGATATCGTTTCGTTTCCGGTCGCATTCATGAAAAGAGTTGTTTCGAAAACTTTTCATCAGGATGGTATTCCTGGAATGCCGGGTTAGCCCCTGTGGGAGTGGCAGTACCATTCTGCTGAGCAGGAGGGTTCCCCATAAGGAACCGGTCATAAACATGCCCGTTAGAACATTGTTGATGGTGATACTTTCCATGATTTCTGTCATCTTCGCCTCCTTGACTCGTATGAGTAGTCCAATTCACATACTGAGATGTTTATACAAGCACCTCATCCTTCGTTGTCCGGGCTTTCGCATGTTCAACTGGACGGGTTTTGAGAAGGGTTAAATCCACGATATGCCCGCAATTGAGGCATCGCGCTATTTCAATTTTTAAAAATTGCCCCTCAACGTTATAAATGCTGTCCCTCACCATGAAACCTCTGCAGCGTTCGCATTTCATCATGTTGTCACCTACTTTAGAGATTACCAGCCTTTTTGTCTTTCGGCTGTTTATTAGTTTATATAAGTAACTAGTTACAAAAGTAAAGTAGGTACTAAAAAGTAACCAGCGGGATGCCTCCAAAAATTTTCGGGTGTCTCTGGAATGCTCTCTTGCATTGTGCTTGCGGGGCCGTGGACCATGAATTTCATGTATTGTTTGTCATATTCTGTTCCGGCTGTATGAAAACGGGGAAATCCGTTTCGGGCAGCGTAAGCGCCAAATGCCGGGCATTTCATCGAAAATGCTGACGGAGCGTTTACGTACCCTTGAAGAGACGGAGATTATTTCCCGGCATCAACAACACACGGTTCCCCCACAGGTATTCGATGAATTGACGAAGGAGGGGCGGGAATTGACGACGATCCTCGATCAATCCATTCGCTGGCGTATTGTTGGCAAACCTGCAATCGGCACGGGAAATCCAAAAACAGCAAACAGGCAGGATAAGGGGCCGGCTTACACGATCTACGAACTCCTCCCAAAAAACAGAACCACACTTCCCTGGGGCGGTTGTATACATATACGAATGGAAACGGCCGGCTATGGAAAGAATGCAACTGAAATATCATTCATGATCGGTTCCGTTAAGCTTCAGGGTATATTCTCCATTCCTTCAAAAGCTTACGGGGTCGTGCTTTTTGCACATGGCAGTGGAAGTGGGCGCCTGAGCCCCAGGAATACGTTTGTGGCGCAGCTTCTTCAAGAGGGCGGGTTGGCCACACTGTTGATTGATTTGCTGGATCCCCAAGAGGCACAGGATAGGCGGAAAGTCTTTAACATTGACCTGCTCACCACTCGTCTCCAAGCCGCCCATGAATGGCTGACACAACAAGCTGCCGTAACCAACCTTGCTGTCGGCTATTTCGGGGCGAGCACGGGAGCCGCCGCCGCCCTTCAAGCTGCGGCTCGATCAACCTTTCCGGTGGCGGCCGTGGTCTCACGGGGAGGACGTCCCGATCTGGCCAAATCATATCTTTCAGCGGTTAAGGCGCCTACGCTCCTGATCGTCGGTGGGATGGATCATCAGGTGATTGTCTTGAATCAGGAAGCCTTGCAGATCCTGACCTGCTCGCCGAAAGAGTTGATTGTCATTCCCGGCGCCACACATCTATTTGAAGAACCGGGCACGTTGGAACCGGTTGCCCGGCATGCCTTGGAGTGGTTTCGAAGGTTTCTTATTCCGCTTGATAAGGAGCCGGTGTGAGTATCATCTGAGGAAACCCTTACCGGATCGTCACCAGGCCGACATTGTTTCAAAATTCAAGGATGGTGTCGCCGTCCTCGTGCAGAAACCATGGGAGCGCTGAAGATGACGCAGAAGGGCATTGGGTCCCCCATTCAGGAGAGCAGGCCAGCCAGCGGCGAGACCATAGAGTCGTCCGGGAGGCCAGATCAATGAACCATTCTTAAGCCGTCCTAGAATGACGCGGCCGATTAATGCACTCCCTCTCATTGCGGTTCTCCGTTTAAGGGCATAGCCGAAACAGACATGGGATCATCCCTTTCCATAGAGAGCGGTGTGTGCCTTCTCCAAGTCGTTGACGACGTCCTCGTCCTGGACCTGCTGGAAGTCGAGGTAGAATTGTCCGATGGCGTGGAATATGGACGGGGTAGCCAGAACGACGAGGTCATCGACCTCCCGTCGGAGTTCGGCCGGGATATGCCGGGGTGCCACCGGAACTGCCGCCACCAACCGCTGGACGTGGGCAGACCTGAGTGCCGCCAACGAGGCAAAAAATGTTGCCCCGGTGGCAATTCCATCATCGACGAGAATGACCGTCCGACCTGTCAGGGGTGGGAGCGGCTTCCCCTGTCGGTAGCGTTCAATCCGCCGCTTAATTTCCTCTTGCTGGCGACGCACCTCTTCCTCCAACTGACCTGACGAAACGTGGCATTCACGAAGGATATCGGAATTGAGATGGCGATACCCGGTTTCAGCCAGGGCACCCATCGCGAGTTCAGGATTGCCGGGGGTTCCCAGTTTGCGGGTGACGAGCACTTCAAGCGGCAGGTGCAGTGCCAGACTAATTTCATACCCCACCACCACTCCGCCACGGGGTAAGGCCACAATAATAGTATCCTTGGCGTTTTTATAGTGAATGAGCGCCTCTGCAAGCCGACATCCGGCTTCATGACGATTGCGGAACATCACCTCTCCCCTCTCTTATATGTGCATGTTTTCTTTATCAATGACCAGCTGATTCTAAACGGCAGCGTTCAAAATAAGCCGGCGCTCCTCGGGTTACTTGTTCGTGTTCATTCCGGGTGAGACAAGCATCAGGCATGCCAATCGGTGAGAGAGCAGAACATACAGAGATGATATATGGGAGTGTTGAATAATAAAGATGTTCACGTGCAAATTTGCCCAGGATGAGGTGACCCATCAAAGGCTCGGGGTCGGTTCAAAAAAGTCCGTCCAGCAAGGCCGCAGCCATTTTTCCGCGCGGAGCGTATGCGTAATACGTGAGCACGGAAAAATGACGAGAACGCCGCTGGCGGCTTTTTTCAACAGACCCTATATGTGAAAGCCGGGAGCAGGGGATCGATCCTCTCGTTACTCAAGGCCAATTTTTAATTGATTCTGGAAATTCCCATGTCACTCAAAGATAGAAATTGGTCCTTATGAGAAGGTTTTGGGGATTTTTTCCACTTCCCTTTCGGAAAGAATGTCCATTTTTTCCCCATTGCTGGTTGAAATTCTTTCTCATCGGTTTGTTCCTCAAGAGATTTTCGCCTCAACAGAACTCCCAACAACCAAGGCTGAAGAACTGAGGCATGGCAGGAATATTGCTCTCAACAACTATGAGTTGACATACGCTCTCAGCTCAGAAAAATTTCATCTGAGAGTTCTTGGGCTGGCGGCAGGAAAGAGTGTTGACTATACAGGTGGACCACAATGGGATTCCCAAATAGTCAAACACTGATTCTTTTTAAATATCAACATTAACAAACAAGAGGAGGAGATCATGCGGCGATCCATTCGTTCTTTCATAGGGATAGGTGCATGCAGTGTGTTGGTCCTGGGAAGCATGACCACACCGGCGATGAGCGGAGGAAAGGGGCCTGCCGATGGCTATGACCTTCATGTCCAGGCGCCTCATCTTATGGCAGATGGAGAAATTGGTGGTCCCTTCCACCATTATTGCAAGGAACTTCCAGAAAAAAAAGTATTTCAGTGTCTGTTGTTTGAAACCACCGATGCGAATGCTCCATTGGTAGCCATCGAATATTTTGTCGCCAAAGAAGTCGCGCGGACGCTTCCGTTGATCCAATGGCATCGGCACTTCCATGATCACCAGGAGGAGATTGATACGGGGCGATTATCCATTCTCGACATCGAAGATAAGGATACGATCAAGGCCATTGCCGAAGCCGCCGGCAAAACTGATGGAGTCATTTATCAATTGTGGCAAATGGGGCAAAAGTTCCCTGATGGAACCGTGACCTTTCCACAATCTATTGGGGTGCAATTTCCCCAACCGAAATAAGGAACCATATAAGAAATGGCTAATGAGCGGCGTTGCGTGTTTCCTGTCATAACAACGAATTTTATTATGAAGAGGAGGAAATCATGACAGTTGAAGGGACTCCGGCTGGAGGATTGAAAACGGTAGGCCAAATTGTGCCCACCAACGATATGAAGTTCAGGATGAAACGAAACGCGCTGGAAGTCGCCCTGGAATTGTTGTCAACCCATACTCCCGGCGGGCCGGTTGTCGATGAAAACAACCGCTTTGTCGGTTTCATCAGTGAATTTGATCTATTGCGTGCGCTGGAAGCCGGGAAAGACTTAAATGATTTGACTGCCGGTGAAGTTATGGTGAAAGACCACTTCAGCATCAAAGATTCCACCACGATTCACGAGGCGGTTCAAATCATGGAAGAAAAACGCTTGCTGAATTTACCGGTGGAACGAGAGGGTGAGGTGGCATACACGATCACTCGACATGATCTCTTGCGGGCTTGGGTGGGATTGGGGCTGGGAGCAGAGTTGGGCGGAGAATAAGTGCGTCAGTGTTCTATTGATTGGTTCCTGGTCCATCCGTCCCGGGCAATGGAGGGGATGAGTGCTATTTCCCAAACTGTTTGAGTCTCCTGAATGCGGTTTTGCCGATAAATCCTGTTTTGCGAAGCGTTCAGGAAACGAAAAATATGCAAAGGATAAAAGACGTGGTGGAAGGAGGGCACGAGTGGAACTCCTGGAAGGAAAGGGTCGAATTCGGTGAGCAACATCGGTAAAGCCAAAGGGGCAGACAAGGGGCCTGCATCGAAAAGGTTTCTCAAAGTGAGGGTTCCCGAGGGTGGAGATCCCGGTGAGTGGGAACTTTTTGCTCCTGATGGAACTCCGATTGAGGGATGGTATCACTTATCCGTAGGGCGTGATCATTCCGGAAGATATGCCCTGCATGACACCTTTGACCAATTTGAATGTGACAATGCAGACGGCCGGCCGGTGGAAGTGCAGCTGACTTGTCCAACAGCGAAACCTCACGAAAAGTTGCCGCATCTCTCCCCTGCCGGTATGCACAGGCACCACCATGAAGGAGGGACCTGATCAACCATGCCACTGGTTATCCTCTAACCCACAATGATCGAGCGTGAGAGAAAGGAGGGGTCACGAACAGGAAGCAATGTGTAGCCATGATCATGATGACGATAGTATCCGGCTGTATCGGTGGGTTGGTCGGCAGTCATGTTTTTTTTAATGAGCGAGCGATTGCCCAAGGGTCCGCACAAGCAACCAAAGTTGTGACGGCTGAGGAATTTCGGCTTGTGACGAAAGATGGTCAGCTGCGGGCAACACTTCTCCTTTGGAATGGACAGCTTCCGGCGTTGAGCATGGCTGATGAGAAGTGCCATAACCGAGTGTTTTTGGGTGTCTTTAATATGGCCCAGCCAGCATTGGTGCTTAACGACGAAGGGTGCAAGCAACGGGCTTCCTTGGACCTTCAACCAGATGGATTGCCATCTCTCACGCTGAGAGACAAGAGTGATGTTTCCCGCGCCAGAGTCCGCCTGTTGCAAGATGGAAGTCCGGTTCTCACCATTTTTGATGACATAGGCCGGGAATTGTGGTCAGCTCCGACATCTCTTTCCCCAAATAAAGAGTAAGGTAGGGAATGCGCAGCAGGTGCCCCCAATCCTTGGCCAGACAATCCTGAAGGCTCAATGCACTATTCTTGGGGAGAGTTCTTTTGAGCGAGAAAAGCTCCGGCTGGCAAAGCGAATTCCCCTGAATTACTCAGCGGCCCCTGCGAGGGAGGGGGGCCCTATTCACAAGTATTATGGCTTGTATCCCGGGCTGAACACCCCCTGATATTTTTTTTGGCATCTGAATTGCTCTTTTTTGGGGCAACAGCCAGCGCATATTTGAATCCCAGGTGCTCTCATCGCGATCCTGTTGAAGGGGAAGATGGAATCGGTGATCAGGAAATACGGATCTCGGCCGTCGTTGATGTCCCAACGAAACATTGATCGCCGGGGAGAACAGTCTGTGAAGGACGCTCAGGATAAGGAGGCTCCAGGTACGCTGGTTTTTCTCACTTACTTGTAACAATAAGACACACAACCATTAACATTCTCTGACAACCACACCAGGACTGTTCTTATATTTCCTTGGTAAGGAGATTAACATGAGCAAAGTTTCTTCCAGCTATCCCACATGGTTTCACGTTCCGGCGATCCGTTATGTCGGTGCTATTTTTTTCATGATGATTCCAACAATACTTTTCGCCGGCGGGGAACAACGTGTGGAAGAACTCATCAAGACCACGTGTGCCGCATGCCACAAATTTGAGGGAAATCCAGAATCCCGATTCAATTTACAGGCGCCCGATTTAATGGGAACCGGCAGCAAATTTCAACGGACCTGGTTGATAGGCTGGCTGAGAGGGCAGGAGCCGACGATGTATGACAAAGGATACCGGTGGGACCTGTCCCAACAACCGCTTCCTCATCCCACGGTTTCCCAGGATCAGGCGGAAGACATCGCCGATTATTTTGAACGGCATCTTATCGACCCATCGGTTCGAAAGGACGTTCTGGATCTCACCACCTTCAGCGAAATTGAGGCGACATTTGGTGAGCAGATCTTTAAAGAACATTCCTGTATTAGCTGTCATCAGATTGAAGAAAAGGGGAAAAAAACCGGGGGATCACAAAGCACTTCCTTTGTCAATGCCGGCAAGCGCCTGAACGTCGAATGGATTTATCGGTTCAATTCCAACCCACCGGACTTCGTGCCTCATAGTGGAGAGTTCGTGGCGGATGTGAGCGAATTGGGACTTCGGTACGTGACAGGATTCATCGCGACGAGAGGGATCGAGGATTTTCCCTTTTATCAACCGTGGAAAAGCCAGGAATTTGCACAGGCCAGTGTCCAACGAGGTTCGCAAATTTATAAAGAATATTGCGGACAGTGCCATGGGTTCACGGGGCAAGGGGACGGGCCCGCGGCACCCGATCTGGAACCGAAGCCGGCCATTCACGCCAACATTCCCTTTGCTCAGCTTCCGGAAGATTACCTCTACAACGTCATCTACTACGGCGGAAAGGGTGTCGGGAAATCGGCAATGATGCCGTATTGGGGGCTGACCATTGGCGGCAAGCAAGGCGTGGCCGATGTGATTGCCTATTTAAAGGATACTTTTAAAGGCAAACCGCAGATGACCGGGGCGGAGCCGGGAGAGACGTCTGGTCCGTTGGGTGTGTGCCCCCAACCTCGCAAAACCAAAAAGGCGCCAGAAAAGTTTTTGCAAATGACCAATCCCTTACCCGCATCAAAGGAAAATATACAGGCGGGAAAGACCCTGTACCATCAAACGGCCAAACCGCTGGCCTGTTCGCAATGCCATGGAGAACAGGCCGATGGCAGGGGACCCTTGGGAGCGTCGATGTTTCCCGCCCCCAGAAACTTTACGTGTGGGGAAACCATGAACAAGATTTCTGATGGACAACTCTTTTGGATCATTAAAAACGGGTCTCCGGGGACGGGCATGATGGCCTTTTCCGGATTGCCGGACGAGGAAATCTGGCAATTGATTCACTATATTCGACAATTATCAAAATAAAAGGAGCACGTCATGATTTTCAAACAATACTATTTGGGATGTTTGGCCCATGGCTCTTACCTTATCGGTGATCGGGAAACGCGGATTGCCGCTGTCGTCGATCCACAACGGGACATCGATCAATACCTGAAGGACGCTGAAGAACAGAAACTCCAAATACGCTACGTCTTTCTCACCCACTTTCATGCGGATTTTGTGGCTGGTCACCTTGAGTTGCGAGACCGGGTGGGAGCCGAAGTGTGTTTGGGCGCAAAGGCTCAGGCGGATTATGCGTTCCGCTCTATGAAAGACGGGGATTATGTTGAATTCGGAAAGGTTCGCCTCAAAGTCCTGGAGACTCCCGGGCACACCCCTGAAGGGATGTCCATTCTCCTCTACGATCTGACCAAGAGTGACGCCGTCCCGCATGCGGTCTTCACGGGGGATACCCTGTTTATTGGAGACGTGGGACGCCCGGATCTGATGGCGTCGATCGGGATTAGCGCCAATGAATTAGCGGGGTTGTTGTATGATTCCTTGCAGAACAAAATCCTTCCGCTGCCGGACGAGACTCTCGTGTATCCCGCTCACGGAGCCGGTTCGATGTGCGGAAAACATTTGAGTAGTGAAACTTCCTCTACCATCGGCACGCAACGAAAGTACAATTACGCCTTGCAGCCAATGAACAAGGAGGAATTCATCAAATTGGTGACCGCTGACCAACCGGAGGCTCCGCAATATTTTAGCTATGATGCGATGCTGAACAAAAGTGAGCGTGCAACGCTTGATCAGGTTTTGAAGCGCGAACTGAAACCCTTATCGCTTGAGGAGGTTCTCAAGTTGCAAAATGCCGGGGCTCAAGTGCTGGATGTCCGCGACCCTGCCGATTTTGCGGGCGGGCATCTTTCCGGAAGTGTGAATATCGGATTAGGAGGAAAATTTGCGACCTGGGCCGGCACGATTCTTTCGCAACAAAAACCCATTATCATCATTGCCGAGCCGGGGCGGGAATCGGAAGCCGCCATGCGACTCGGTCGAATCGGGTTTGATCAGGTGGCCGGGTATCTCGAAAACGGGATGGAAGCCCTGGATCATCGACCTGACCTGGTCGGGCGGACGGCCCGCATCACGGCCGGGACTCTGGCTGAACAATTGCGAACGGCCGAGCCCCCGTTGGTACTTGATGTGCGAGCCGAATCCGAACGGAAAGGCCAATGCATCGATGGCAGCGTAAATATTCCCCTGAATCACCTGGAGGAACGCATGAACGAGGTGACCAGGGACCGGCAGGTGGTCGTCCATTGTGCTTCCGGTTATCGTTCTTCAATTGCAGCGAGTGTGTTGGAGAAACACGGCATGACGAATGTCATGGACCTTGTTGGCGGATGGGCCGCCTGGGAAAAGGTTCAAAAAGACACCGTGCCTCAAACGGGATAACCATCACACCATGAACCAAAAATATCGGGCCGGATCCTTCGCCGGCCGTTTCAAGGAGGAGGAATGAAAAATTTAATCGTCAGGTCATTTCCCCGAACCTGTGGTTTCTTCATGCTCTTCATATTCGTGGGGCTATGGGTCGGCCTTGGCATGGCTCAAGCCATTGAGACCAAGGTGGTCGTTCGTGCGCTTGCCAAGGATGGCATGTTCATCGGCACATCAATGGGTGGCGCGCGAATTATCATTCGTGAGGCTGAGAGCGGCCTGATCCTGGCGCAAGGACATACGCAGGGCGATACCGGTCATCTCCCTACCGTGATGGTGGAACCTCGCAGACGGGGTCATCCGCTTTCCAATGCATCCACTGCGAAGTTTGAGGCACGTCTTGAGCTGGTGGAACCTACTTTGGTCAGCATTGAAGGTCTGGCGCCATATGGGCAACGCCAGTCTCTAATCAAATCCAGTACTCAACTCTGGGTCATTCCGGGCCGGGATATCATCGGCGACGGGGTCATCCTGGAATTCCCCGGGTTCGCTGTCGATATTCTGAAACCCCAGGCGGCCGAACGTGTCAACCTGTCCGAAGTCCGGTCACTCTCCATGATCGCTAATGTGGTGATGATGTGCGGATGTCCGGTTAAGCCGGGCGGCACATGGGATGCGGATCGTTATGAGGTCGCCGGAATCGTGAAGCACAACAGCATTCAACTTGAGGCGGTTCCATTTGTTTATGCCGACAAGACGAGTACGTTTCAGGGAACCTTGGAACTCCATAAACCGGGACTCTATGAAGTTCAAGTCTATGCCTTTGATCCACAGACCGGCAACGCCGGTGTGGATACCGTGGTGTTTAAGGTTCAAGAGTAAGTTCTATCCCAAACACCTGTGAAAAGAGGGAAATCATGAAAAACCTCACGACCTCGCAAATGATGATTGGAATGCTCACACTGGTCTGTTCTTTCGTTGAGACGGGATTTGCCCAACAACTCTTTCCTCCAACCATGTTTGCGACCACCTCTTTTGAAGTCGACGGTATGAAGGTTCCGGATATCGGGCCGCTGCCGACGATCGTTCCGATTCCCGCAACCAACCTGAACTACGATGCCAAGGTGAAATTAGGGACACAGCTGTATTTCGACGGTCGGCTTTCCAGTAACAACGCCATATCCTGTGCATTCTGCCATCTTCCCACTGCGGGATTTGCCGATCCGAAACAAGTGTCTATTGGTGTAGGAGGGAAACAGGGAGGACGAAATTCACCGACGGTGTTTAATACCGTTTTCAACCCTGTTCAGTTTTGGGATGGACGAGTGAGTTCACTCGAAGAGCAGGCACTGGGACCGATTCACAATCCTGTGGAAATGGCAGAGACGCATGAAAACGTGGTCAAAAAGTTACGGAACATTAAAGGCTACCAGGAGCAATTTCAGGAAGTATTCGGGACGCACGTCAACCTTCAAGGCATCGTCGAAGCCATTGCGGCTTACGAACGCACCGTGATTTCAACCAATAGCCCGTTCGACAAATTCCTGCTTGGGGACAAAACGGCCATGACCGAAGCGGCTGTCAAGGGGATGCAGCTGTTCAAGGGTAAAGCCCGGTGCATGTTGTGCCATAACGGGCCGAACTTTACCGACAACCAGTTTTATAATCTCGGAGTTCCCCAGGTAGGGCCTCAAAAAGAAGACCTGGGACGTTACAACGTCACCCGCTTGGAAAAAGATAAGGGGGCTTTTAAAACACCTACGTTGCGCAGTATCACTGAAACCGCCCCCTATATGCATGATGGAGCGTTTCAGACATTGGAAGACGTCATTGAGTTTCTCGACAACGGCGGGGGAGACAATTCGAACAAAAGTCACTTCATGAAACCCCTGGGCTTGACCACGGAAGAAAAGGCGGAACTCTTGGCGTTTCTGAACGCGCTCAAAGGAGAAGAGTTGCCCTTCGAGTTTCCGACCCTTCCGGAGTAACCATAAATTTTGAATTCAATTTGAACTTCATCTGTTCGAAAATGGATGAGGAATTCTGCGCAACGTCATGATGAATGGAGCAAGTCCTGGAGGCTATGTCATTCTGAGTGAAACGAAGAATCTCGCCAAGCCGTCGCGTCCTCGGGCACAGATCCTTCGCCGTTGGCTTGTATGGTGTCTCAGGATGACATGCTGATGGAGAACCTCTCTGGTCACAAATTGTTCATCCAATGTTCAAATGACAAAATCTTATTTTTTACGAGTTAATGGAGAAGAGGGGTTCCTGATCATTATCCTCTCACTCAGTCCGGGCCCTTGTCATTCACTGGATATGGCCAACAGTTTGCGACAAGGCTCTTCGCATCCTTGATGGGCACTCATGGCTCGCGCACTCCTGTACGATCGTCTGCAATTTGCCTTCACGATTGTCTTCCATTATCTGTTCGTCCAGCTCACCATCGGCCTGGCGTTCCTGATTGTTCTTCTGAAAACCCGCGCTCTCCTGACCAAGGATGAGCATTTCAATACCGCGGCGCGGTTTTGGATCAAGATTTTTGCCTTGTCCTTTGCCTTTGGCGTGGTGACCGGCATACCCATGGAATTTCAATTCGGCACTAATTGGGCCAGGTTTTCCACTTTTGCCGGCGGGGTTATCGGCCAAACCTTGGCGATTGAGGGAATGTTTGCCTTTTTCCTCGAATCGTCCTTCCTGGGCATCCTGTTGTTCGGTGAAAAGACATTCGGGCCTCGGGTCCATTGGGTGGCGTCTCTTCTTCTCTTCCTGGGTTCATGGCTTTCCAGTTATTTCATCATTGCCACGAATGCCTGGATGCAACATCCTGTGGCCTACACGGCGGCGACGGATGGCACGGTCGTCGTGAAATCCCTTTCAGGGCTGCTCACCAATCCCTGAATTCTCTGGCAATATTCCCACACGATGATGGCGGGCCTCGTGACAGGCTCTTTTGTGATGGCGGCCGTGGGGGCGTATTATCTGCTGTCCAGTGAACATCAGCAATTTGCCAAAACATGTATTTCACACGGTGTGGTGACCGGTGCCCTGGCCAGTGTCGTTCTCTTGTACCCCACGGGCCATGGCAATGCCCTGCAGGTTTTTCAGCATCAACCCGTCAAGGGTGCCGCGTTCGAAGGGCAGTTCCGCACCGAAACGGGAGCGGGATTGGTCCTGGTCGGACAACCGAATCTTGAGGCGATGACCATCGATAACCCGCTCATTGTGCCGAACGCACTCAGTTTTTTTGGTGCACAAGCACTTTGGAGCCGAGATCAAGGGGTTGGACGCTTTTCCCCGGAAGGATTGGCCAGACAATATTGCCCTGTTGTACTACGCGTATCACGTCATGGCCGGGTTGGGAACCATTTTTATCGGCATCATGCTCCTGTCGGTCATTCTGCTGGGATTGGGACGGTTGTATCGAACCACCTGGGTTTTATGGGTGCTCATGCTCAGCGCACCATTTCCGTACATTGCGAATACCGCCGGGTGGATGACCGCCGACGGCACATCACCGCTGGTGCATTCCGGCAATGCCTTGTTTACGCTGATTGGATTTTCAGGCCTCTATCTCCTGCTTGGACTGCTTTTTCTATTTTTATTCTTCGAGACGGTTCATCGGGGTCCTTTGGGGGCCGTGGGGAGGCCAGGCCTACGGCATCGGCCAGTCGCGGATCGGAAGGCGGGTAGGCATTAGGAATGGAAACCTTTTGGTTTATTGTCATCGTTCTGGTTCTGGCGGTCTATGTTGTGCTTGACGGATTCGACTTTGGAGTCGGGATGATCTATCTCATGGTCGGCCGGACCGATGCGGAACGGGGCGTGGCCCTGCAGGCCATCGGTCCGGTGTGGAATGGAAATGAGGTGTGGTTGATTGCCGGGGGAGGTCTGTTGTTTTTCGCCTTTCCTAAAGCCTATGCGGCGGGCTTTAGCGGGTTTTATCTTGCCTTAATCGGTGTGCTCTGGTTGCTCATGTTTCGAGGTCTCGCCATAGAATTGCGTTCCCACTTGGACAATCCCTTGTGGCGCGCCTTGTGGGATACTGCCTTCTGCGTCGCCAGTTTCCTGTTAGCCGTCGTTTTCGGCGTGGCGTTGGGCAATCTCATCCGTGGCGTTCCCCTATCCTCCGATGGTTTCTTTTTTGCGCCTCTCTGGACCACGTTTTCACCGGGCCCGGATCCCGGTATTTTGGATTGGTATCCTGTCCTCATGGGGGCGACGGCTGCGGCAATCTTAATGGTTCATGGGGCCAATTTCCTTGCCATGAAGACCTCAGGAGAACTTCAAGGGCTGGTCCGCCGGGTAGCTGTAACCGGATTGTGGGTTGCCTTACCGTTCACGGTGGTGGCGATGGCGGCGATCCCTGTCGTACAGCCGGCGTTACAAAAGGGGTTGGGGACCGACCCGGTGAGGGTGATGTTCTCTCTGGGCGGGGGGATATCCCTGCTGTCGATGATGTGGTGTCGTTGGCGTCAACGGGATATCGGTGCCTTTCTCAGCTCGGCTGTTTTTATTCTGGCTTGACTCGGCAATGTCGCTTGGAATTTGTATCCGAACCTTTTGATTGCGACGACAAACCCCGATTACAGTCTTACGATTCATAATGCCGCGACGAGCGAGTACGGTTTGCAAGTCGGTCTAATCTGGTTTTGTATTAGAATCCCTTTGGTGCTGGCGTACACCATCTATGCTTATCGTTCTTTCCGGGGAAAAATCGATCTGGAGGCTGGGGAATCCGGTTATTAAGTTTTAATCATAACCTTCATCCGGTCGTTGATCCGATGCGACTGGACGTCGGAAATGAGGAGGTTGATGAATGCATGAACAACAACAGGTTTTCCAATTCACATCATCCCGGCGGATAGCTCTGCTCGGGTTGATCATGAGTCAGGTTTTATTCGCCTGGGGATGTGCTGAACACCACGAAAGGGCGCATCATGTCCATACTGCCCAAGGACATGTGAAGGAAGTGGTAAGCGAGCCCGCAAGTAATGGACAGACTTCAATGGGCCTCGATCCGGCAGCTCAAGAAGCCCACAAAACCGTCATGCAAGCGCATTTTGAAGCGGTGCATAAGATGGTGACTGAGGGAAAAATGAGTGGTTGATTGTCGTCGGATATTCAACGGTCATGGAAGCGGTCCAAGCCATAACGATATTAAGATTTTCTGTCCAAAGTCTCTTCCATTTCCAGAATGGTGACCGTGGTTTTGAGCACGGCATCGGGATTCAGGGAGATGCTGTCGATGCCCTGTTCCACGAGAAACTGCGCAAACTCCGGGTAATCGCTGGGTGCCTGCCCGCAGATGCCGATTTTCCGGCCTTTGGCTTTTGCCGTCCGAATGACGTGGGCGATGAACGTTTTGACCGCGGGATTGCGCTCATCAAAAATATGGGCCACGATTTCCGAGTCCCGATCGACGCCCAACACCAGTTGGGTCAAATCATTGGATCCGATGGAAAATCCATCGAACACTTCGGCAAATTCTTCCGCCAGAATGACATTACTGGGAATTTCACACATCACGTAAATTTCGAGGTTATTGTCCCCCCGTTGAAGCCCATGTCCGGCCATCTCGCCGATAACCTTTTTCCCTTCCTCTACGGTCCGGCAAAACGGGATCATCAGTTTCACGTTCGTGAGGCCCATGTCTTCTCTGACTTTTTTCATGGCCAGGCATTCCAGGGCAAACCCTTCCCGGTAGCGGGGATCATAGTAGCGGGACGCGCCGCGAAATCCGAGCATGGGGTTCTCCTCCGTCGGTTCGTATTCCCTCCCGCCGATTAAATTCGCGTATTCGTTCGACTTGAAATCGCTCATGCGGACAATGACATCTTTGGGATAAAACGCCGCTCCGATCATGCCGACGCCTTGAGCGAGCTTGTCGATGAAGTACTGCGTTTTGTCGGGATAAGCTGGAGTGAGATGATCAATCTTCGCTTTGACGCTGGCATCTTCCAGGTGTTCATACTCCAGGAGTGCCAGGGGGTGGATCTTAATGAAGGTGTTGATAATAAATTCTTCACGAGCCAGCCCCACGCCATCATTAGGAATGAAGGAAAGCGAAAAAGCTTCCTCAGGGTTTGCCACATTCATCATGACCTTGGTTTTCGGGCGTCCAAGATTTTTGAGAGGGACTCGTTCGACTTCAAAAGGCAGTTTCCCTTCATAGATGAATCCCGTATCGCCTTCCGCACAGGAAACCGTCACCATCTGTTCATCCTTGAGAACTTCGGTGGCCCGCTCTGTTCCGACAATGGCCGGAAGGCCGAGTTCCCGACTGACGATCGCCGCATGACAGGTCCGTCCTCCACGATTCGTGACGATGGCGGACGCTTTTTTCATAATCGGTTCCCAGTCAGGATCGGTTTTGTCCGTGACCAATACGTCTCCCTCTCGAAAGTCTTGGAGATGTTCGACATGCTTAATCACTCGAACCGGTCCCTGCCCAATTTTCTCTCCCACGCTTCGCCCTTGAATGAGAATCTGTCCCCGCTGTGTCAGGCGATAGGCTTCCAACATATCCGGGTCTTTTCTGGACTGAACCGTTTCGGGTCGGGCTTGCACAATAAACAGATCCCCTGTTTGCCCATCCTTTGCCCATTCGATGTCCATGGGACAGGGGCGGCCTTTCTTCGCGCTGTAATGGTCTTCAATCATGCAACCCCATCGTGCAAGCGTCAGAATTTCTTCATCAGAAATGGCAAAACGGCTTCGGTCCTCAAGAGAGACTGGCACGTTCTTGACCATCTTGCTTCCCCCGATATCGTAAATCAGTTTGAATTCTTTGCTGCCGGAAATTTTGTGAAGAATGGGACGAAAGCCCTGCTTGAGGGTGGGTTTAAACACATAATATTCATCGGGATTGACCGTTCCCTGCACGACGTTCTCGCCAAGTCCATAGGAAGCGTTGATCAGCACGACATCGGGAAAGCCGGTTTCCGTATCAATCGTGAATAAGACTCCTGCCGCCGCTAGATCGGAACGCACCATCTGCTGTACACCAATAGAAAGGGCAATTTTAAAATGTTTAAACCCTTTATGAACTCGATAAGAAATGGCCCGATCAGTGAACAGCGACGCAAAACATCGTTTGCAGGTGTCCAGCAAGGAGAGATCCCCCTGGACATTCAGGTAAGTTTCCTGTTGCCCTGCAAAACTGGCATCGGGCAAATCCTCTGCCGTGGCGCTGCTTCGGACGGCAACATCCGCAGGCCCTGTGAGCCCTTCACTCAACTCTTGGTATGCCATGGTGATGAGGTTTTCAAGGTCAGAGGGGAGTGTGGCACCAAGAATAGCGTGACGAACTTGTCTGCCCCGTTGGCGAAGATTTTCGAGATCATTGGTATCGAGATCTCTCAGAGTTTCATGAATCTTCGAATCGATTTTAGCTTCACGAAGAAAATATCGGTAGGCCTCTGCGGTAATGGCAAACCCGTTGGGAATCTTGACTCCCTGGGGTGTTAAGGCTTGATACATTTCGCCGAGTGAGGCATTCTTTCCGCCAACAAACGGAATATCCTCTGCGCGAATTTCTTCAAACCAGCGTATATACTTGGCCTGCGAGGTTTTGACGGTCATGGGCAGATGCTTTCGGGTTCAGATTTTTCAGGAAAACTTCTTAATACACATCATAGGGATCAAAGGCGGTGATGCGTTCGCTTGGATTTTTTCGGCCAGAGAGAGAAAGTGATTTTTTGCAATTGGGGCAGGTAAATTGTTCGACCTGGGTTTCTTTGGTATATCTGGTGCTGGCCATCACCTGAGCCGGCCATGTGCAGTGACAGAGTTGAAACCCTAAGGATTCACCCATTTCCGCATGACCAAGCTGGATCGCTCGTTCGGCTTCCTCAATCTTTTCATGAATGGCCTGTTGTGTATCACCTGGCGGCAACTGATCTGTTGCCGATTTCAAAAGATACACCGCTTCCTTTACGGTCGTTAATCCTTTTGTCAACGCTTCCAAGGTCTGGAGAAGAAGGCTTTTTTTATTTACAGGGTTCATGGGTTCCCCTTTTCATTGGTGAATGCCATGATCGCCCTTCGGTCGCTTCATGAGGGAAATGTTTGCACCTGGGGGCACTGGCATCCATACTAGTGGACTGTAACACATGAAGTGGTAGTAGCATTGCACCTATGGAGGTGCAATGGTGAAACTGACCAAGAGCGAACGCATGGAATTGCAACGGCAAAGCAGAGCGAGGAACGTTCGAGCCGATAGAGCCCGGCACGCCCGCTTGATCCTGTTGGTAGCCGAGGGCCTCACCTGGACCGAGATTCGCACGAAGTTGGATTGCCGCGACAGCTACATCAGTCGCTGGAGCCAGCGGTTCAAGGCCGATCGGTTGGCTGGACTGTTCGCCCGGTATGCTGGGCGCCGGCGTGACAAAGTCACCGAGCGTCTCGAAGCACGCGTGCTGGCATGGACGACTAAACGCAAGCCAGCCGACGGCTCGACGCACTGGTCCTCGCGCAAGTTG
>JBBDSY010000072.1:0-28579 GCA_040904705.1 Nitrospirales bacterium
GCAGCTTGAGATCCGTAGGATAGGTCATATCAGCTGGCACACAGGTGGCATCGACGAGGAGCTGGCCCTTCGGGGGAGCGGGTGCGCCTTCCTCCTTGGCGTCGATCAGGTCAGTGTTGGGCGGAGTATCCGTTGTGGGCTGAGCGTCGGCGATCAATCGGGCAATGGCCTCATTGATGGCTCCTAAACTGTCATGAGTGAATCGTTTGCGGAAGGTGGTCAGGAGGGAATGATGAAAGGGTGCCTCGTTTTGATACCCCGTGAGGCCCAAGAAGTATTGGAGATAGGGGTTTTCGGCAATCTGCTCCACCAGTTCACGATCCGTCACGCCCAAACGCTCTTGTAAGATAAGGGCACCTAGCGCAAGTCGCGATGACTTCGCGGGCGAGCCCCGGTCTTCTTGGGAAAACTGTTGGGCATACGCCGTTTCGACGACCGCCCACGGGATCTGTTTCGCCAACACCACCCAACGATTATCACTGCAGAGTTTCCCGCCAAAGGGCAGGACAAAATCTTCAAAGGCCAGCTGATTCACAGAGGGTTTCCGATACATGAGGACTCCTGGTGCAAGCTTTTGAGGGAGGGGGGTGAAATTCCTGTGCACGTCGCCCCTGGTTGTACAGGCAGAAGGCCGCTCAAATCAACTGATTATGCTTTTTTCAGCAAGCCCTAATTAGTCAACAAAAGATCTGTCCCTAATTTAAGATGACACCGACTTTTCGGAGGGTAGGTGGGTAAGCAATGGTGCGAGTCAAATATCGAACTCACACGGCGTGCGTTCGTCGAGAGACGGGAATGTCAACTAGACCTTGAAGAGGGCTATAAACGCGAAGTAGCTGCAGCCAGGACTCGCGAGGAACGGCAAGCCCTCGGTACTGAGTTTGCATTACAACGTCGGGAGTATCGAGAAGCAGAAATTAAGGCCGGTAGGAGGCTAAAAAATACACACGTTTTGATGCACCAAATAATGTGGGCACGGTGGCTAGAGGTAGCCGTCGAACAAGAAATTAGTGCCTTGGCAGATTTTGGGCGAATGCGGCTGGGCGAGACCAAATTCATTACCGATGAATTTCGCGCCTCGCTTATTTCGCTAACCGCTGCTGCACACACCATTGAGGCTTTGTATGGAGACATCAAGTACCTGTTTCCGTCGCAACAGCCGAAGAAGAAGCGCCACCAGACTTTGAGCCGTGCTTTTGGATTCGCGTTTGGAATCACTGAGGACGAGCTTGCTCTTTTGTCATTTGAAATGCGCTGGCTATTCGAACTGCGCGACATGGCGGCCCATCCATACACTGAGGCCGGTTTTCCAAGTCTACACCCATTGGGTTTCAACACAGGTTCTGAACACGCCGACTTCAACGCTTTGACGAGTGGCCGAGCCGTCGAACTCGCCATGAGGTTTTTAACAACAGCCGCAGCCGCCCCAAAATACTACAACCACTGGATCGAGCGGTGGGCCAAGACGCGTGAGCCATACATGAACACTGTTGTGCGGCCGCTCAAAGCCCAGAGGGAAAAGATCAAAAGTTGCATTTGTAAAGATTTTAAACCCACAAAGCCAGATGAGATTAGTACGAACTAATGTATAATTGCCAGCTCAAAAACCGGTTACAGACAGATTGGCGCTCGTACCAATCGCTGAACCGGAACGTGGTGCTGTAATTATTCCATTTAAATATGCAGTATTTCATAAGAATCATAATGCAATTGATCCCTTTGGCCAAATCATGACAAGTTCCACGAAGGAACTCGCCCCGCCGTGGTATCTGCAATCTGGGGACAGATTCTTCGCCATTGGCCTAGGATGACATATGGCTTCAGGACTGATTGAGTTACAAACTCTTTGTTCCCTATCTAATTAGGAAGATCTCAATTTTTCCCTCGTGCCGCGCGGTAGAGACGGAGTTGGGCGTAATCGTAGAGGTCGCCGAGGAGTTCTTTGGCGCCGGTGAGATTTCCGAATCCGGTTTGGGCGAAAGCCGAGGCGATGCGTGTTTGCTGCTCAGCCGTGATGAGCCGATTGATATCTATGGGTTCACCGGCTTGGTTTGCTTGCTCCAAATTTCCATAGATGGTACTTGCCGCTAGTTTCCGTTGTTTGGCGATGCGTTCTACGGAAAAGCCCCGTTGAAATAAGCGTAGTGTTTCTTGAATGGTGCCATTTAGGGTTTTGGGATTACTTCGTGTAGTTTCCGATGGTGATGCGCCGATCGATGTTTTGGAGAAATTCTGTTAAGGGTTACTCTCAACGTAATCCGCGATGGCGGCAAGAAAGACTTCCCCAAATTCCTCCAGCTTCCGTGTTCCCACGCCGCTGATTCGTAAGAACTCCTGCTCGTTTATGGGGTATTCCCGTGCCATCTGGCGCAGCGCCACGTCTGAGAATAAAACATAGGCTGAAATGTTTACACCTCAATCTATGAATCCTCGGTAGCCCTATCCATTTCTTAGTGTGGATAGAGTTTGGGACGACATTACTTTCATTTTATCAATTTCATTGGTATTCTCTGCTCAATATTTTTAGCATGCAAAATGCTTCAAGGGGGCTCTTATTGTCTGTATGTACAATGTCTAGTGACCTACGGGTTGGTGGTAGCCTGAAATTCTTTATGTATTCATGCGATAATTCAAGGGCTTCCTTATGAAGCAGAGCTTTGAGTGGGATGGGGAAAAAGCTAAAGCGAATCTCAAAAATCACAGAGTCAGTTTTGATGAAGCGGTAACTGTTTTCACAGATCCCTTCTCGCTGACGATTCCTGATCTTGAAAATCCGTCTGGTGAGCAACGGTATGTTGACATTGGGGATTCAGATAAAGGTCGAACGCTGGTAGTGGTTTATGTTGAACGGGGTTCGAAAATACGCATAATCAGTTGTCGGAAAGCAACTCAATCGGAGCGTAAAGTCTACGAAGGAAACAATGTCTAAAATAGGGCCAAAGGAGGCAAATGCCATGCGTGGAGAATATGATTTTAAAAGAGGAGTGCGTGGTAAACATTACAAAGCTCTTCAAGCCGGGTATACCATCAGTGTCCATAACGCTGACGGGACAATTAGCGTAAAAGACATCATGCCGAAAGAAGGCGCAGTGGTTTTAGACCCAGAGGTTCGGGCGTATTTCCCAGACTCGGAATCTGTGAATAAAACTTTGCGGTGTATTATTCCTCTGTTGCCTAGAAAACACAGGGAAAAGTCAAAGAAGCCATAATATGACTCTGCGTTGACTTCGATTTCATGACCTTTACTGGTAGGTGAAAGAGGAATTGAGCTGCCGAATCAGCTATTTCTAAAGTGATACGATGAAGACAATTGATCAATACCTCAAGATTTTGGAATGGTCAGAGGTAGATCAGTGCTATGTGGGTACATGCCCAGGTCTGATGCTTGGTGGTATTCACGGGGACGATGAGGCAAAAGTGTACAATGAACTTTGCCAAGCGGTAGAAGAATGGATAGAAATTTATCAAGAGGACAGAGATCCGTTGCCCGAATCCACTTCGGGAAAAGAGTATTCTTGAAAATTCGGCGTCCGAGTTGGCAGGGGTTTGCATAAAGCTTTGGCTGTAAACGCTCTCTGTCAGGGAGGGAGTCTCAATTCCTAATGTGTTGTCATTCTTGCGGTTCAGATGTACTATGTTGGCTATGAATTACGCAGATATCATCACTATTAAACCCGGGAAGCGCAGTGGGAAACCCTGTATTAGAGGCATGCGGATTACCGTCTCGGATGTACTTGAATACTTGGCTTCAGGGATGACGGAGGACGAAATCATCAGTGATTTCCCTGAATTAACCAAAGATGATATCCATGCCTGTCTCTCGTTTGCTGCCGATCGTGAGAAAAAGCTTTCCGCGCCTCTGGCATGAAGCTGCTTTTTGACCAGAATCTTTCCTTTAAACTCCCTGCTAATTTACGTGTTCTCTCTCACGTCGCGGTTCAAAGCATTTCTTGCTCGACGTCTCGGTTCTCAGTCAAAGTAATGAAATGCGGCCCAATCCGTCGTTCAAGCCGACACCTGAGAACGCCACGGGTTCTTCTCAGTGATAGTGGTAGACACTTTTTAGCGTGGTCGTTATGGGTAAAAGCTGCAAGTAGAAACTGTTGAGAAAGTGCAAAGAAAGAAAAAATCGCTGGAAATGCTAGATATATGCGGCTGCTTGCTCCACCCGTATCGAATGCCTCGGGAATACCCACGTTTAAATTCACAGATATAATGGATAGGGTATGAGTGCGCCAGTTAGCCCAATTTCAATTGCACCATCTAATTGGTCTAAGGGGTCAGAATGGCGGCGTTGGGACCTTCAGGTTCACACTCCCGAAAGCCAGCTCGGCTCGTCGTTTATAGGTGTGAGCTGGAATGATTACGTGACAACACTCGAATCGTCTGCGCAGGAGGCCAAAATTTCGGTAATTGGTGTCACCGACTACATGTCGATCGATGGCTACGAGAAACTTGCACACGAGAAGAGTTCAAATGGAAAGCTGTCCGATGTCTATCTTCTTGTCCCAAACATCGAGTTTCGAATGATGCCGCCGACGGATGATGGGAAGGCCCTCAACCTTCACTTGCTGGTCGACCCAGCCGAGCACGATCATATCGACAGAATCAAACGGGCATTGAAGAATCTAAAATACAAATACGATGGGGAAACCTATGGGTGTTGCCGAACGGAGCTTATCGAATTTGCGAGAGCCCAACGTTCCGACCTCAAAGATGAATCAGCTGCATATGGATTCGGAATCAGTCAGTTCAAGCCAGACCGAACGATTATCGAGAAGTGGCTCGAGGAGGAGGCCTGGCTTAAGAAAAATTCTTTGATTGGCATTGCTAATGGGAAGGATGGCATCAGCGGCCTCCCTCTCGACGGTTTTGGCGCGACTCGGGACGAGATCCTGCGCTGGTGCCACTTCGTTTTCTCAGGTAATCCATCTGATCGGAAACACTATCTCGGCCTCAAGCCCAGCGTTCCAGCGGCAGAGATTGTTCGTCAATATCGATCCTTAAAGCCCTGCGTTCACGGCTCGGATGCCCACAATATTGCATCTCTTTTTAAGCCGGACGAAGATCGGTTCTGTTGGATCAAGGGCGATCCAAGCTTTCATGGACTTAGACAGATTCTCTGGGAACCGGAAGATCGGATTCACGTAGGAGGGCTTCCTCCTCAACCCTCCGACCAAAGCCAACTTATCAAAAAGATTTCACTTTCAAACACTAAAGGATGGTTCACGACAGAATCCCTGGACCTCAACCCTGGCTTGGTCGCAGTCATCGGAGAGAAAGGAGCTGGAAAAACAGCAATTGCTGATCTGGCAGCCTTTGCATCAGCAGTCCCCCTCGATACGAAGTCCCAATCATCGTTTATTACCTAAGGTGTGTTACACCTCGAAGAAATGAAGATTCGGTTGGAATGGGGCGGCGGCGAAACAACAGAGGCAATTCTTACTGATGAGCCATACAGCGCAACCCGACCTCGTGTTCGTTATTTGTCGCAAGATTTCGTCGAGCGGCTTTGTTCGTCCGATTTGGAGGGCACAGAGCTTCAGAAAGCGATCGAAGACGTAGTGTTCGCGAAATTAGACGAGATTCAGAAAGAAGGCTACTCTTCGTTTGGTGAGTTAAGGAATGCGAGAGAAGCAGCCTCCAACATTCGGCGTGAGGGTCTGCGTGGCGAATTGGCGACGCTCCACAAAGAAGTTGAAAGACTTGAGGATACCCTGGCTCAGCGGGGCCTCAAGGTCAGGTCTAAGGCCGAAGTTGAGAAGCAGTCTGAGGAACTTAAAAAGCAACTACCCAACGCGACTCAGTCAGTTGACAAACAGGTTCTTGAATCGCTTGAGCTCAAACAGGCGATCCAGAAAGAGATAGAGGATAAGATCTCATCTCGAACGAGGCGAAGACGAACGATCGAAGGCGCTGCTGAAACATACTTGGGAATCAAGAAGAGCACTGCACAAGAGATTGCCCAGATTCAGAAACAATTGGCAGCTGCGGGCATATTTGTTGAGCTCATTGAGAAACTACAGCCAACATGGGATGGCGATGCGGACGAATTGCTCGGCAGCGAAATTGGGAAACTCGAAGCAGAAATTTCAAAGCTCAAAGGCAAAGAGGACGACACTGATGACATGCGATCGTTGTTCGCTGTTTAAAGAGCCATTGTGAAGCTGAAGGAAAAACTAGCCAAAGATGAAGTAAGCCGAAAGAGGCTACTCGATCTGCAGAAGCGAATTGCAGAAAAAGCAACCACGGCCGAAAGACTTGGGAAGGAAATAGAAAATCTCGATAGCAAGGTCAAATCCAACCTCGAAATGAAAAAAGAGAAGCAAGTCGAACTCTACCTTGAAGTATTTGGGGCACTAAACTCTGACGAAGAAGGCCTTCGAGAACTTTATCGCCCAATGCAGGAGGCGATTCAACAATTCGGGGCGGAGATGCAATTCAGCATGTCCGTGGGCTATCAGGTCGATGCGAAGTCTTGGTTGTCGCAAGCGAATCGCTTCTTCGATGGGCGACGAGCTGGAGCAGAGGGAAAACGAGCTGAAATTGAACGGATTGTCGAAACAAAGCTTGTTTCGGCATGGAAGAAGGGAGACATCGACGAGATCAAGTCGGCTTTCTCTGAGTTTTGCGATGCTGTTGATGCCAAATCATTTCCATTAAAATACGGGGTCTCGAAGCTTACTCTAGTTGAACTCTATGATTGGATGTTCTCGGTTGATCACATCGAGTTAACGTATAAAATCCGCTATTCAGGAACCGAGCTGGAATACCTCTCTCCGGGAACAAGAGGAATTGCCCTGTTGGTCCTCTATCTCCTGATGGACGAAGATGACACGAGGCCGCTTTTGATCGACCAACCAGAGGGCAATTTGGATAATTCTTCGGTTTATAAGCAGCTAGTGCCATATATCCGGAAGGCTAAGACCAGGCGTCAGATAATTTTGATTACCCACAATCCGAATCTGGTTGTCGCTACCGATGCGGAGCAAATAATTATTGCAACCGCCACGCGCCCCTCTTCGCAGCCCTATCCGCGAATTCAATACCATTCCGGAGCATTGGAGCATTCTTTCACGAACGGGACGTTTGGAATTCGAGAGGCAGTGTGCCTACTTCTTGAGGGTGGCACAGAGGCCTTCCGAGTCCGAGAAAATCGCTATGCACTGACTCGGTGACGACGAATCATTTCAGAATTGGAAATTTGGGTTAGACTCGAAAAATAAGTCTCTGGAAAGAAAACGGATTCCTTTAACAAGCATTTTTCCCATGGATTGCGCGGAAGAGGCGGAGTTGGTTGTAATCGTAGAGGTCGCCGAGGAGTTCTTTGGCTCCGGTGAGGTTTCCGAACCCGGTTTGGGTGAAAGCCTCCGCGATTTGGGTTTGCTGGTCTGGGGTTAAGAACCGATTGATATCCACGGATTCACCCGCTTGGATGGCTTGCTCCAAATGTCCATAGATAGTGCTTGCTGCTAGTCCGCGTTGCTTGGCGATGTGTTCCACAGAAAAACCTCTTTGAAATAGACGTAGTGTTTCTTGGATGGTGCCACTCAGGGGTTTTGGCTTACCTGTTGTGGGTGTCAGTGGTGGTGGTGTCGATATTTTTGAGAAATTCTGTCGAGGATTGCTCTCCAAATATTCCGCAATGGCTGCCAGAAAGTCTGCTCCAAATTCCTTCAGCTTCCGACTTCCTACCCCGCTAATTCGTAAGAACTCTTGCTCGTTCGTGGGGTAGTCCTGTGCCATTTGTCGCAGGGCCACATCGGAGAAGATGACATAGGCTGGGACATCGCGTTCGTCCGCTAAATTTTTTCGCAGTTGGCGCAACTGGGCGAACAAGGATTCGTCATGGGCAAGCTCTTCGGTTAGCTGGGCTTTGCGCGAAGGTTCGCTCATGGGCGTGGTCAGCATGATTGTGTGGCGTACTTGAGTAAAGGCTTTGCCTTGTTCGGTGATCTCCAAGACCGAAAAGGCTTCTGTGGCTTGACGAAGGTAGCCGAGCCTGATGAGTTCACGGGCCATGGCGGCCCATGCCGGCCGGCTGTAGGCTTTGCCTTGTCCATACATGGGCAATTGGTCGTGGCGCCATCGGCGAATTTTCTCGGTATTCGCGCCGGTCAGCACCGCCACCACATGATTGAGTCCCACGCTAAATCCACTCGTGTCGTAGATCGTTTCGATACAGGAGAGCAGGGTCTCGGCGATTTCTGTGCCGTCGAAGCTGTCCCGAGGGGAGAGACAATTGTCGCAGCCCCTACAGTTTTCTGAGGTATATGTGTCTCCAAAGTACTGTAATAATTCCACTCGCCGACAGGTTGGGCATTCGGCGTACTGCACCATTTGTTGGAGTTGCGTGCGGGCAATCTGCTGTTCCTGGATGCCGGGCTTTTCACTGATGAAGCGCTGTTGTTTGACCGTATCTCCGGCGCTGAACAGCAACACGCATTCGCTGGGCAATCCGTCACGGCCGGCGCGACCGGTTTCCTGGTAATAACTTTCCAGATTTTTTGGCAGATCATAATGGATGACAAATCTCACGTTGGGTTTGTTGATCCCCATGCCGAAGGCGATTGTGGCGCAGATCACCTGCACGTCGTCTCGCAGGAATAACTCCTGATGGCGCGTTCGTTCCTCTGGTGTCAGGCCGGCATGATACGGCTGGGCTTTAATGCCTTGTGCCTGTAATCGTTCTGCCAGTAGTTCTGTGGTTTTTCGGCTTTGGCAATACACAATCCCGCTTTCCTGGGGTTGTGCCCGGAGAAACGCTAAGACCTGGTTAACGGGGTTGGCTTTGCCCTGCACGCGGTAGGTGAGATTCGGGCGATTGAAACTGGCCACGAAGGATGCCGGATTCCGCAGTTTCAAGAGTGTGCTAATGTCGTTTCGTACCCGCCCCGTGGCTGTGGCCGTCAGCGCCATGATTGGTAAGGAAGGAAACCTCTCTCGCAGTTCTACCAGCCTACGATATTCCGGCCGGAAATCATGGCCCCATTCACTGATGCAATGAGCTTCATCAATGGCAAGCAGATTCACCTGCCAACGCTGAAAATCGTTCAGGCTGTCGGGGAGCATGAGGCGTTCCGGGGCCATGTAAAGCAACCGATAGTCGCCACGGTGGACACTCCGTAACCGGGACTGGGATTCCTGTGTGCTGAGCGAGGAATTGAGGAAGGTGGCGGCAATCCCATTGGCTTGAAGGGCATCGACCTGATCTTTCATGAGTGCAATGAGGGGTGAGACCACCACGGTGAGTCCCGTTTTGGCCAGCGCCGGCAACTGAAAACAGAGGGATTTTCCACCGCCTGTCGGCAAAAGGGCGACCACGTCCCTTCCTGCCAATGCCTCGCGAATGATTTCTTCTTGCAACGGTCGAAATGAGGTAAACCCAAAATGCTCTTTTAAGAGTGCGAGCAGGGAAACCTGGTTCGAGGTGTGTGTTTGCGATGAATTCATTTGAAATAGTTCCAGGGGTATCAAATATGGAGGCAGGGTTTTTTCTTGGTTACTATATCAGTAAGGTTGGCCCTGGCGGGAGATATACACGATGATGAAAGACCGATTGACTGGAAAACGATGGGTGTTGCTCATGACCGAGCTTTCGGTGAAAGGACCGGATTATTCGAGTCGGACCATGAGTAAAGCGTTCGGCGAGCCACTCTTTGGCTCTGGCTAGTTTTCGTAGTTGGCTTGGGACAAGACGCTACATTTTATAAGGGAAAAATTTCGTTTGAATTGGTAGGGGTGGGAGAACTGAAATAGGAGAGGCGGGTTGAATTATCGCATGGCCAATACGATAACCAATGTTCATGATCAGCTTGATGTGTAGAGACTGACTAATTTCTTCTCTCCTTTCTCGCGGGATGCGATTAACTGGCCATTTTCCATTTTCACCACGCGATCTCCGACGTGATAGTACCTGTCGTCATGGGTGATCACAATTGCCGATTTACCTCGAGCCTTCAGTTCCGGCAAAAATTTGTGGTAAAAAAATTCTTTGAAATACGGATCCTGATCAGCAGCCCACTCATCAAAAAGATAGATAGGACGATCATCAATGAATGCAACAAGCAGTGCTAACCGTCGTCGCTGACCATGAGATAACCCGTCAAATGTATACGACTTTTCCCGGAGGGTGACCTTCTGGTCAAGGTGAAGTTCCTTCTGGAAATGCTCTATTCGACTGTCTTGGCGAGAACCGACCATGCCGACGAGGTTTTCAAATAAATGAAAGTCTGAGAACACGACGGCTAGGTGTTCGCGAAACCATTTCCTATTGTCTTGAGTAATCTTGGTACCGTTAAGGAGGAGGTGCCCCTCCTGTGGAAGGTACAGACCACAGAGCAGCTTCATGAGCGTGGTCTTCCCACTTCCGTTCCCACCAGCAATGAGCACAATTTCTCCTGGACTTATTGAGAAATGTAGCGGCCCGAGCGAAAAGCCTTTGTCTGATTGAGATCCCTGGGAGTATTGAAAGGTGACACCTTGAAGTTCGAGAGTATGCCAATCCGAATTTATTGGGAGACTGCTTTGTGGGTTTTCTTGAGTGAGCTCTGGATGCAGAGAAAGGCCCAATTCCTGGATTTTCTTCAGCGCCGTCTCTCCCTGGCTTAAGGCCGGTGCCGCCCCGATAAAGGCCCGAAACGGGCCCATCATGTAGAGGAATGCGAAGAGGTATCCTGTCAGCGTTTCAGAAGGCAGATCTTTCAGCAATGGGATGGAAAATAACAACGCGCCTATCGTTCCATAAAACATCAGCGCCGTCCAGGCTTGCATATAACCGTATTGTAATCCTGCAGCTAGGTTCTCTCGCTTAAATTCCTCAGATGCCGGTTCAAGATTGTCTTCTATAAATGCCTGATTATGCGATCCACGAAGGTGTAATTCTTTGAGGCCTTCCACCAGATGCCGTAAAAGATAGAGGACTTTCTCCCGGGCTTCTCTTGCACGTTGAACAGACTTGGATGCGTGTTCGTTAAGGAATTTGTGAACAATGCTTGCGGCAAACACCACTACCAGTACGATCAGAAATACTCTCCAGGAAAGGTAGGCCAGGTAAACTGAGCATCCTAGGAGGATAGCGGTGTTCATCAACAATACCGGAATGATGGCAATGGCTGAAGCAATGGCCCGCACATCATCAGTGAGAGTGGCAAGGATGCGGGATTGCCCTTTTTCTTCAAGAAGTTGATAGGACGCGGTGAAGAGTTTTTTTGACAGATCTAAACAGAGTTCGAGGACGGCGTCCTGTCCCGCTCGATTTAATAACGCGTGGGACAGTAAGTTGCAGCCGATTATTCCAAGTGCGAGCGCTAGAAACCCTGCGATTAATCCATTCGTACTCCCTTCGGTATGAAGGGTCGTGTTAATGAGGGCGATGAGGCCGGCTCCGAATACTCCGCTAAGAAGACCAGACAATCCAATGGCAAGACTTCTACGATAGGAGATACTCGAGAAGAACCAAAAGAACTTCAGAATCTCGCGTAGCATTATTCGGGAGTCTGGGCCTGAGAGAGTAATTTATTGAGCTTCTCTGCGAGCGAGGTGACATGGGGTTTTTTGAAAAGGTGTCCTGTACTCGCAGCCGGTAGTTCGTCTACAGAATATCCTCCTAAGGCTAGATCGCACCATGTCATTCTCGTGTCCTTTGGTGGGTTGACCGGACGTTCCGAGGCGATGATGAGGTCGATTCGACCTGAGAAAGGTTGCGGCTGATACAATCCTGCGGCTTTGCGGTTCGCTTCGGAGACCTTATCTCTGAAACGCATCTCGCGATCGCCCCGATAGACATCTCCTCTATGCACCATTTCTTTCATTCCACGAAGGGCTTTGGAAATGCGTGTGAGGCGTTCTTTCCTGCTCGCGCGAAATATTTCACCTATAACTTCGAAGGCAACCGACAAGAAAAATGCATAGGGGCGTAGACGATTCGGTGTGGTCCAGCGAGGTACCAGAAGGGAGGCTGGAGGCCAGGTTTCCAGTAAAGCTAACAGCGCGACTTTGTGCCCTTTGGCGGAGAGCTGCTGCGCCATTTCAAAGGCGATGATGCCTCCGATACAGGCGCCTACCAGGTGATACGGACCAGTGGGTTGGACCGACTGGATTTCGCTGACATAGTGTGAGGCAATGTCTTCCACTGTGGTAAAAGGTTCGGCTTTTCCATCGAGCCCTCGTGATTGAAGTCCATAAAAGGGTTGGTCATTCCCCAACAGTTGTACCAATTCGTAAAATCCTACGACGTTCCCGCCAATTCCCGGCACCGCAAAGAGGGGGGGGCTCGTTCCAAAGGGGTTGATCGGGACGATGGATTGCCAGTTGGTAGGCCGTTGGCTGCTCTGAAGGATGGCTGCTAATTCCCGGATAGTGGGGGCTTTGAATAGAGTCACTAAGGGTAGCCGCTTACCTGTTAATTTCTCGATTTCGGTGAAAAGCTGTAAAGCCAGTATCGAGTGCCCACCCAGATCAAAAAAATGATCGTCGATTCCCACTCCTTGTCTGTCTAGGAGGGGTTCCCAAATACGAATAAGTTGACGCTGTAGATTATTTTCCGGCAAGGCACTCGGTGAGCAATGGCGTGACGATGTTCCCTTTATGGTCAAAAGGGCTGCTCGATCTATTTTGCCGTTCGGTGTGAGCGGAAGCTCGGGTAGAAAGACGAATGCTGAAGGAACCATGGTCATGGGAAGGAAGGTCTTCAGATGGCGTCGCACCCCCTCGATGTCCAAATCTTCTTCTGTAGAAGTCACAATAAATGCCACGAGTTTCTTATCTGATTGATCGGTTTCGATTGCAAGAACGACGGATTGATTAATTTCGGGCATTTGGTTGAGTCGTGATTCAATTTCTGGAAGCTCCATCCTTATGCCTCGTATTTTTACCTGGTGGTCATCCCGCCCCAGGTAATCGAGGCTACCATCGGCTCTCCATCTGGCAAGGTCTCCTGTCTTGTAAAGGCGTTCTTTCGGCCAGCCAAAAGAATTGGGTTGAAATCTTTCAGTGCTCAAGTCTGGACGACCCAAGTATCCCCGTGCGACGCCTTCCCCCCCAATATACAATTCACCAGGTATGCCCACAGGCGTGAGTGCTGAGTTCTTATCCAGAATGAGGGTTCGTGTGTTATCGATAGGACGGCCAATTGATACAGGTCCAGTCCCCGAGCGGACTTTTTGTGCTGTTGACCAGATGGTGGTTTCCGTTGGGCCATAGAGATTCCAGACCTCCTGGGAACGAGTGAGAAGCTCCTCGGCTAATGCTCGTGTGAGGGCCTCACCACCACAAAGGACCTTCAAGTTCTTACTCCCTTGCCAACCTGCCTGGATGAGCATACGCCAGGTGGCTGGAGTGGCTTGCATCACGGTTGCCCCTGATGTTTGCAGTCGTTCCATGAGCTTTTTGCCATCCCTCGCTTCTTCTCCACTGACCAGGACGACGCGAGCCCCAACTGAGAGAGGAAGAAATAACTCAAGTGCGGCAATATCAAAAGTGACCGGTGTTACTGCAAGAAAAATATCAGTACTGGTCACAGCAAGCATGCGTGACATGGCGTGGAGAAAATTAATGAGAGATCTGTGTTCTACCTCTACGCCTTTGGGTTGTCCTGTTGAGCCAGAGGTGTAAATCACGTAGGCCAGGTTGGATTGCGAGATCTTATGCCGGGAAATGTCCGTGTGACCAATAGGAGGAATTCGGCCGCCGATATCAGCATCCAAGAAAAAAATCGTTCCCTGGTACCCCGGAATTTCTCTGATGAGCCGGCGTTGCGTGACCAGGATGGGCGTTTTACTGTTCTTTAACATGAAGGAAAATCGTTCAGGTGGGCCTTGTGGATCAAGTGGTACATACGCTCCTCCTGCTTTCATGATTCCCAACAGGGCAACGAGAAGATCTGGTGTTCGATCAATAGCCACCCCTATGGGGAGATCCGGTACGACTCCAAGCTGGCGAAAAGCAAATGCCAATCGGTCGGCCTTAGTATTCAGCTCAGAGTAGGTGAGTGTCGCTTCTTCCGAGATGGCGGCCAAGGAATCCGGTGTTCTCATTGCCTGGAGTTCGAACGCGTTAATGGTTGACACATCGATGGATAAGGGTGTGTCGGTCGTATTCCATTCGACAAGGATTTGTTGTTTTTCTGCAGGGGTTAATAGATTGAGCGCAGAAATTGGAGTGTCTGGTGTGGCGACAATGGATTGAAGTAACTCATGATAATGCGTGAGCATAAGTGCCATGTGATCATAATCAAAGAGGTCTGTGTTGAATTCTAGAAATGCCTTTCCTGAGGCCATGGTATCGATGGATAGGCTGAGATCGAACTGTGAAGCTCCCCGATCAATCTCAAACGGACTGAGTGACAGCCCGGTAAATTTCACTCGTTCGAAGGGCGCATTACCAAAATTAAACAATACTTGAATTAACGGCATGCGGTTTAACGTGCGGGTCGGTGCAAGGTCTCGAACAAGCATTTCGAAGGGCAAATCTTGATGCGCGTAACCCTCTAAGGCCACGTCGCGTACCCGCTTGAGCAATTCGCGGAATGTCGGTTCCCCGGATAAGTCTGTCCGAAGGACGAGTGTATTGACAAATGTTCCCACCATGCTTTGGACGTCAGGCCAATGCCGATTCGCCACTGGCGAACCGATGACAATGTCTGTTTGGCCAGTGTAACGATTAAGTAGAACCTTAAACGCTGCAAGACACAGCATGTAGAGTGTGCCGTTTTCGGTGGCGCTGAGCCTTTGAAGCTTATTGAGGAGTGGCTTGGTAAGGTCGAGGCTAATATATGTTCCAGTGAAAGTCTGATCGGGTCGTCGTGGGTGATCAGTTGGCATTTCAAGTATCGGAAGGTCCGACAGTTTGCTTATCCAGAATGAATATTGATTTTCCAACACCTCACGGGTGAGCCATTGGCGTTGCCAACATGCAAAGTCGGCATACTGGATGGGTAGCGGTTCAGTCTGAACCGTTTTTCCGCTGCAAAGGACATTGTAGAACTGGCCCAATTCCTTCCCAAGGATGGCAAAGGACCATTGGTCAGAAACAATGTGGTGTATGGTCAAGATCAACACATAGTCATCATTGGCCAACTGAAGTAATGCCCCTCTCAACAAGGGTGCTCTCGTGAGATCGAAGGGGTGCCGTGCCGCCTCATCCGCTTTCTTGCGAGCTTCCTCTTGCCTCTCATCATCGGGAACCTGACGCAGGTCAATATTGGTTATGGCGACACACGCTGTGGATGAAATCACCTGGCTGAGTGTGCCTGATTCCTCGCGAATACTTGTTCGAAGGGATTCATGTTTGCGAATGAGCTGGTTGAGGGATTCCTCAAGAGCCTCGTGGTTTAGTTGGCCATGCAATCGAATAGCAATAGGAATGTTATAGGCCGCACTCTGTGGGGCCAGTTTATGGAGAAAATAGATACGTTCTTGAGAAGAAGAGAGAGGAAGAGGGCGATCTTTGGAGACTGGCGTGATAGAGGGGATTGTTCCTTTGGCCACTTCTCCTTGCAAAACCGACGCGATGGCGTCAGCTAGGCCAGCGACTGTGGGATTCTCAAAAAACAGACGTAAGGGGATGTCACAACGAAACATCTCGCGCAAGCGTGAGACGAGTTGAACTGCGAGGAGCGAGTGTCCTCCTAGCTCAAAAAAATGGTCATGGACACCTACTCGAGTAAGGCCCAATATGTCACAATATAATTCGGCGGTGGCTTGCTCTACCGGACTCCGTGGGGCCACATAATTCTCTTCAGACTCCCACTGGGTTTCATCAACCTCGGGCAATTGAGAGCGGTCAATTTTCCCAGTGGAGGTGCGTGGCCACGAGTCCATCGCCATAAAGGTTGCCGGGATCATATAGTTCGGTAATCGCTCTTTGAGGAAGTTTCGAAGCTCCCTGGCGGGTAATCCAGGCTGTCGAACAGGAATGAAGTACGCAATCAAATGTGACCCTATTTGTGCGTTATTTTTCAAGGTCACCAGGGCCTCATACACCCCCTGGTGTTCTTGCATCACTGTCTCAATTTCCCCAAGCTCGATTCGAAAACCACGCAGTTTAACCTGGCGATCGGTTCTTTCAAGGTATTCCAAAATGCCATCTGGTCGATACCGACATAAATCTCCCGTCCTGAAGAGACGGGTGCCTCCAACTGTGCTAAGTGGGTCCCGGATGAAATTCTTGACGGTTTCTTCAGGGCGATTGTGGTATCCCCGAGCTAGACTGTGTCCGCCAAGGTACAGTTCACCGGGGACACCGATGGGGACCGGCTGAAGGTACTGATCCAACAGGTAAACCCTTACATGAGCGAGGGGTCGCCCTATCGGTACGTTGCCGGATAGGCCCACATCTACCTCATTATGGTCTTCTCGTTGTCGGGCACTAGTGAGATCATAGGTCGTAGCAGTGACTGTTGCTTCCGTTGGCCCATAGGTATTGAGCAGATGGACCGAGGGATTTGCATTGGCCTGCCAGGCGTGAACGGCACGAGGAGAGGCTTTCTCTCCACCGATAATCATGAGGCGCAGAGACGGGAATATCTGAATAGGTCGCTTATCTAGCTGTAAGGCAATGTCATGCCAGTATGCTGTTGGGAGATCAAGGATGGTGATGTTCAGTTCACAGCACTTTTCCAAGAACCGTTCCGGAGATTCCACCGTCATCTCGGTAGGGATGACGAGGGTTCCTCCACTGATGAGAATGGGGAATATTTCTTCCACTGATGCATCAAAGGCAAGTGATGAGAATTGTAGTATTCTGTCGCCTTCCCTCAGTTCACATTCCTTACGGAAGCTTTGCGCAAACGCGACTAATGATTGATGCTCAATTTGTACACCTTTTGGCCTGCCGGTTGATCCTGATGTGTAAATGATATACGCGAGATTTTTCGGGTTTGCTGTTGGAGTCAGGTTCCTGTCCGGCTGGCGAGAAATTTCCTCTTGGCACTCATCAAGGGAAACGAGCGTGGCCTGACCCTCGGGTACGACCTTCCTTAGTTTGCTCGTGGTCAGGATAACCGATGGCTGGAGGTCCTCCACGATAAAAGCCAAACGGGTCTTAGGGAGGTTGGGATCGAGCGGCACATAGGCGCCGCCAGCTTTGAGGATTGCCAGGATCCCGATTACCATTTCAATCGAACGCTCGATGCAGATGCCCACGGGCATGTCTGGTCCAACGCCTGCTAACAGGAGACGATGGGCGACCTGATTTGCCCGTTTATTCAATTGGTCATATGTCAGCTCTGTCTTCTCAGAAACAAGAGCAATGGTGCCTGGCGTCAGCGTCACCTGATATTCTATGAGCTCATGGGCCGTCGCAGTCAGGGCAAGTTGCGCAGGGGCTGGGTTCCACTCAACTAAGACTTGTCGCCTTTCGCTAGGTTGGAAAAATGGGAAATCCCAAATGCGGCTATCGGAAGAGATTGTGACGCCATCCAGAAGGATCTGAAAATGGCTTGCCAACCTTTCGACAAAGCTGGGATCGAATAGATCGCGGTTATATTCGAAATGACCGGTCAGCGATGGGCCATTCTCTGCTACCTCTAGGGTGAGGTCAAACTGCCCTGTTGGTTGAGGAATCACAAACGGATCCACCGTAATGTCTTGATAAGCGTGAGTCTTGCCTTCGTTTGGAAACTTTGATGAGCGATCATTCAGGTCGTCAAACAGCTTAAAGTCCTGCAACACAAACAAGACTTGTCCAAGAGGGAGTTTCGTTTCTTTGCGTTGAGACCTTAGGCGTTCAACAAGCAGCGAAAAGGGATAGGCTTGATGATCAATAACGGCGGTGACTGTTTTGCTCACTTGCCGTAGCAGTTTTCGAAAGTGGGGATTGCCAACGAGAGTCTCCCGAAGAATCACGGTGTTCGTTAAATTGCCGAAGGTCTTCTGATGTTCAGGTCGAATTCTTCCTGACATAGGCGTGCAAACGAGAATATCTTCCTGCCCAGTGTATCGATGGAGAAGGACTTGCAACACAGCCAGGAGCATCACATAAAGAGTGACACCCTCCTGTTTGGCAATAGCACGCAAGCGGTCTGTTAGATCGGAATTGATAGTAAAGGTCTGCGACGCCGTTCGAGGTGTTGTCAGGAGAGGCTCAACGGGACCATACGTCAAATTAAGCCTGGGCAATTCACCTGCAAGTTGTATATCCCAGAAGGCCCCAAGTCTGTGTCCTTCATCCCCTTTTAGCATGTCGGTCTGCCAGCGGGAAAAGCGAACATAATCAGGGGGTGTGCCCAGCTTGGGGCATGGGTCCTTACCAATCTCCTGCGAATACAATTGAACGAAATCTTCGACGAGGAGATGCATAGACCATCCATCAGCCGCGATGTGATGAGTGCTGAGAAGCAAAAGGTGGTTTGTTGAGGACTTCTCAAAAAGATGTGCTCTGAACAGTGGAGCTTGGGATAGAATGAACGGTTGCTGACTTGTTGAAATGACGTCTCTTTTCACATCTTCCCAGTCTAAGTTCTTTACGCACCTCAACTCTAAGGTAAGGTCTACACTGGGCAGGATTCGCTGAAAGGGTACCCCTGATTGACTCTCATACACTGTTCGCAGAATCGGGTGCCGATTAACCAGCAGGTTAAGTGAGCGGAGTGCGGCTGTCTCGTCAAGCGGTTGGCAAATCTGCAACGCCACTGCGACATTGCCTGCAGCACTTTGTGGGTCCAGCTGATGAAGAAACCATTGCGCTTTTTGGTTCGGCGAAAGATGGTACTCGTGGACCGGTATGCCGACGTTCGTCGTCGCTGTTTGCTGCGATTCAAATCGATCGGGAAGTTGGCCAAGCAGTCGTGTAGCGAGTGTGCCAATGGGGAGATGCTGCAGAAATGTAGAAGGTGGAAGAACGACTCCAGTTACCCTTTCGATCTTGCATGTGAGCTGAGCAGACATCAATGAGTCAATGCCAAGTTCATTGAGATGTTGGTCTGACTTCAATGAGCCCGGATTCATGCTAAGGTCATGAGCCAGGCTGCTCACCAAAAAGTTCTCAAGCACCCGTTGCCGTTCGTTTGAGGAAGCGTTCAGCAGAAGAGTTTGTGTGAGAGGGAAGTCAGTAGAATCATATTGGTTTGCTGCCTTGATACTGGCATGCAAGCTTGTGAGGCGTTCGGTCAGGAAGGCCTCCTTGCATGCCTGACGCTGTATCTTGCCACTCGTGGTTTTTGGGATGCTTCCAGACTTCACCAAAACAACTGCATACACAGGGAGGTCATGCTCCAGTGATACTGCCTGCCTGGTTGCCGACGTAAGGTGTTCAAAGTCCGTTGAAGGTTTATGGTGCCTGAGCTCTTGTATAACCACGAGTTGTTCACCCGTTCCATTAGGCACGGAAAACGCAGCAGTGGCACCCTGTTGGAATGCGAGGTGACTCTCTTGAACCGTTCGTTCGATGTCGTGCGGAAAATAATTATTGCCCCTTATGATAATGAGGTCTTTGAGTCGACCGGTGACATAAAGGTTTCCTTCTTGAAGAAAACCTAAGTCTCCGGTTCGTAAGAACGGGCCTTCCCGAGTGTCGGCCGTAAAGGCGTTGAAGGTTTGGTGAGTTTCTTCCTTATGTTGCCAGTAACCATTAGCTACGCTGGGACCTGCAAGCCAAATTTCCCCAATCCTATCCGGAAAAGAATGGCAAAGGGTTTTTTCATCAATAATACGAAGATCTGCCCCTTGAATCGGACAGCCACAGCTTACAATCCTTCTCGTGGCTCGAGTGGTTGTACGTGCGGGAACGATGGAGCCTTTTTCCAGGTCCTGTGCTTCGAGTTCCAGATGAGAGGGTAGACTACCATGGGGCGTTATGGTTGCTGCTAGCGTATACTCAGCGAGGCCATAGGCTGGCACAAAGGATCGTCTGTTAAATCCAAAGGGCTCAAAGGTTTGGATGAAACGATCCATTGTTTCGACACGGATCGGCTCGGCACCGCAGCTTGCAAATGACCATTTTTGAAGGTTAAGGGTCACTCTTTCCTGTGGTTCGGTTTTTGTCACGCACAGATCGTAGGCGAAGTTTGGGGCACTACTGTGAGTAACCTGGAATTTTGTGATAGCTTGCAGCCACACAAGAGGGTTTCGCAGGAACCTCGTTGGAGCCATCACAAAGGTGTGTGTGCCTACATACACATTTAAGAGCAATCCGTTTATTAACCCGAAGTCATGGAAATGGGGCATCCAATTCAGAGAAATACTCTTATCTGTCAACCCACAAGAATGTGTCAGGGCATTCAATTGTTCAATGAGGCACTGCTGAGTAACAATTACCCCTTTCGGAGTTGAGGTAGAGCCTGAGGTGTACTGCAGGAACGCGATCTCATTGGTCAGGTCTAAAAATTTGTCCCCCTCGCTTGGGGAATCTTGGGAAAATTCTTCTATGAAAAGGAGCTCCCCGGCGGTAATCTTGGAAAGGTCTTCTAATTTTCCCTCGTTACCCTCAAAGAGTTTCTTTGTCGTCAAAATAGCTGAGGCTTGAGAGTCCTTTTCAATCGAGCAAATTCTCGGTCTACTCCTTTTGGCTCGCAAAGGATCTAATTCTGGAGTTGGTACTGCAATGACTCCGGCATAGAGACACCCAAAAAATGCAGATATAAACTCAAGGCCAGGAGGAAACATTAACAGTGCGCGATTGCCGGGTGAGACACAATCGCTCAAGTGTTCAGCAATCACTTGAGCCCGATGATGCAACGCACGATAGGTTAGTGTCTGGGATGGCGTGATTCCATCACCGAGATAGGTAAAAGCGAGACGGTCTGGTTGAGTAGCAGCCCATTGGAAAAGTATATGACTCAGAGCTGTGTGTTTTACTTTTAGCAATGGTGAGCTCATTTCCTGCCATTGGCAGGGAATGTCCTTATGGTTTCTAGCCAGCGAATGCGCAGGTGATACACTCTAGGCGTCGTTGAATGCCGTGCCCGGCATTTTCAGGTCAATCAGCCTATAACCGCGCATTAAGTGCCAGGCTGTTTTGTCGGAAAAATGACGAAAATATCTTTTGCAACCCACATGTGTGGTTTTAGCGATGAACTGGGCTGTTAACGCTCCGGTGAAACTGTGATTGATCATATAAAAATCTTGCTATCCACAAGGATGCGGTCAAGTGAATAACGGCTTACATTATGACCAACCCTATTCGGCTTTTTTTCAAAGAGCGCTTGGCCCCAAGCCAAAAAATTAGATCATGGATAGGTTTGATAAAAAATAATACCTAATGTTTTATGCAATACCTATTCCCATATAACTATTGAGCTTTCATACAGGCCAAGCCCACTTCTTATTAGGAGCCCCTGTCCGCTCTGACTATATTAGATTGAGAATATTGGATATTGCATTCATTATCGGTTTTCAACGTGTCACTCTTAATTCGTAGGAATTAGAGGGGTAACCTTTACTGGCGAATATTTTAGGGCAATATTTAATCAAATGACAATCAATTCTCTATGAACTTAGGGAAGGGATTACCCCCCCCTTTGTGACCTGACCTCCTTGAATTTCTTTCAAAACCGAAGGTTGAGATCTTCAGCCCATCCGTTTTATTGAGAAAAGTTGTAAGTAGGAAGACAAATTGTCTTATTAGGAGGCGTGAGGTTCTATACCAACACATAATTTCAGTATTTTCAACCCTATTTTCTCTCTATCCCTTAGTAGCAAGTATTAGAGTGACCCGTTTTAATAGAATTGCGTGTCTATTATGTGACAGCTGAACTAGCGGAAAACTGTCAGGAACCCTTGATAACCGATGTTCCCTCCCTTGAAAGGGTGACCACCTTTAAGAAACATCCCAGGTTAGAGGAGGAAGTTTGGCGGGAGAACGTGCCGCAGAACCGATTGAACGGGACCGTCAACCGATGAGCACCCCTCATGCCTTGGAAGTGCCCGTGGGTTTTTCAGGTTCATGGAGCTCTTAGGACGAGCCGAATCATCAGAAAATCAAGGGTAATCGGCAAGAATTGCCTGAAATTGCCGAGAAGGAGGCTAGAATCATGGTGTTGATATGCATGTAGCCGAACGATTACAAGACAAAACCCTCGTGCTGATGATTTCCGGACGAGTCACATTTTATTCCCGAAAAGTCTTTCAAGCGATCGTCAATAGTGCTCGACTGTCCGGCGCGAAGCATATTATGTTCAATATTCAGGGCGTGACGTTTATGGACAGTACCGCTTTGGGTGGGCTGGCCTTGGCCTATCTCAATTTAAAAGAAAGTGATTTGGCGATGAGCCTCGTGGGTCCCCCAAAATGCATCAAAACCTTACTCGATGACGCGAATTTCCCTACGTTGATTCCAACCTACCCATCCGAAGAAAAAGCTTTTCAATCCATCCAGTAGTTACCATACTTATTGCCCCTACATTTTCAGTTTGCCTCGGCAAGATCATGAGGAAATATGCTAACCTGCAATCTTTGCGTGTGCTTGCCGATGGCTAAGAGATGATTACGAATGCGGTGTAAGACGACGAATCTATGTATCACGCACCACTTGAAGCGTTGAGGCAGGAATTACAACGGCTGGACCTGACGGGATTCATCGTCCCTCACGCTGATGAATATCAAAATGAATATGTGCCTGCTTGTGCCGAACGACTAGCATGGCTCACCGGGTTTACCGGATCTGCGGGCACAGCGATTGTTCTAGCCCAGGAAGCCGCGATATTTGTGGATGGGCGGTATACCCTCCAAGTCGAGAATCAGGTAGACCGACAGAACTTTACCTTCAACCATAGCGGTGATCATCCTCCGCCTCTATGGCTCGAATATCATGTTCGTCCCTCCAACCGGATTGGATATGATCCCTGGCTCCATACTCCGAAAGACCTTGAACGGTATCAGAAAGCATGTGACCGAGCCGAGGCTCAGCTGATTCCTTGTTCTCCCAACCCGATTGATCGAGTGTGGAGTGAACAACCGGCTGTTCCCCTGGGTTTGATTCAACCGCATCTTTTGGAGTTCTCGGGGAAAAGTTCGCAAGAAAAGCGTGAGGAGTTGGCCAAGCATTTTCGAAATGATGGCATTGACGCCGCGATTATCAGCGCACCTGATTCCATCGCGTGGTTGCTCAATATTCGAGGCAGCGATGTGTCGCATACGCCATTACCCTTGTGTCAGGCGATTATCTATTCCACTGGACGGGTAGCGGTCTTTGTGGATTCTCGAAAAGTGAGTCCTGGTCTGGCTGCGCATCTAGGTCCTGACGTTTCCTTGGAATCACCTGAAGCCTTCGAGGTGGCTTTACAACAATTAGGCCAACAAGGTCAGCAGGTGCTGTGCGATCCCACGAAAACGAATTCCTGGATATTTTCTACGCTGACCACCCATGGAGCACGTCTGACTCATGGCAATGATCCGTGTTCACTGCCCAAAGCCTGTAAAAATGCTGTTGAGATCCAAGGGGCCTATGCGGCCCATGAACGAGATGGGGCCGCCGTGTGTCGGTTCTTAGCCTGGCTGGCTCGCGAAGCACCACGTGGGCTCGTAACAGAACTGCAAGCCTCGTCATATTTGGAGGATTGTCGCCAGCAACAAATATTGTGGGAAGATGCGAGTTTCCCTACCATTTCTGGTGCCGGGTCCAATGGAGCCATCGTACATTATCATTCGACTCCTGAGACTGATCGGCCTTTGGAGGGAGGCACTCTATATCTTGTGGATTCAGGGGGGCAGTATCTTGATGGGACGACTGATATTACTCGCACGGTGGCGATTGGTGAGCCGGCCGACGAACATCGGGATCGCTATACTCGAGTCTTACAAGGCCATATCGCACTGGCCACGGCCAAATTTCCTGAAGGGACCACGGGGAGTCAACTGGATGCCTTGGCCCGAGCGCCACTCTGGGCCATGGGGTTGGATTACGACCATGGGACGGGCCATGGGGTTGGCAGTTTTCTCGGCGTCCATGAGGGCCCACAGCGGATTTCAAAATCTGCCAATGATGTTGCACTAAAGCCGGGCATGATTGTGTCCAATGAACCCGGGTATTACAAAACCGGGGCTTTTGGGATTCGGCTCGAAAATTTAGTTGTGGTCAGACACGGGGAGATATTCAAAGACTCCAACCGTCCGTTCTTAGGATTCGACACGTTGACGGTGGTACCGTTTGATCGGACGCTTATTCTCGTGGATCTTTTGTCCACGCATGAACGAGCCTGGACGAATGCCTATCATCTTCGAGTGTGGCAATGTTTGGAATCCAAAGTCGATGCGGACACTCGGGCGTGGTTGGAGGAGGCGACGCAACCCCTTTCATAGAGTTCTCTCAGAAACGAAACAATTCCGGCAATGGCCACGAGAATAAGAAAGAATTAGGTGAGATATGTCTAAAACGAATGAGGAAATTGCGGAGACTATCAAAATGCAGATGGGTGGCAATCCTGAGATTACGGGCCTTCAAGTCAAGGGGAATCTTCTTCAATTGCACGTCACGGAACCATACTTTAATCGGTTATCGGCAGATCGAGAGCGAGGACGGAAAATTGTGCTTGTGCTTTTGGAGCAGATGAAGAAATTGACGGGCCTTGATGACGTTGTCGTATGGGTCTATTCCGGAAATCAAAAGGGCATTGAAGGAACGATCAAGTCCTGGGGTGGAGGCAACGTCCATTTCCTCTTTGATCTGTAGGGAGCCGACTCAAATGACCGGCTATTCCTGATTCTTCTGCCCAGGCCATGAACCCAGGCTGGATGGCAGGCCGCGCTCCCAGGATCCCACCCGTTTCCCGCCTGTGCCGATGGGACACGACCAGACCCCATCTGATGTGCGGTTTATTCGCCATCTGGCGCCATCGGCACTCAGCCAGATCCATGTTGAGGATCGTTGAGCATGTTCTTTTTTTTCTGTATCCATGTCATGTCAACTCAAGGTTGAGGCTGAATTTTACCACTCAAGACCAGTGGAAGAGAAGGTGGGACCCAGGTGGGTCAACAAGGTAGCGAGTCAATTTCCTGCATCAAACTTGACAAGTTTATTGCCAAATATGCCAAGGTGTACGTATGTCAGATATGGATGATCCTTCGCCCTCTTCAGTACAAATTCCCCCAACTGGTCTTCTTGGGCACTATGACTCCGATGTCACCGTCTTAACCACGGGAGATAAGACAATCATCCTGGTGGGCACGGCGCATGTGTCACAAGAGTCTGTCGAATTAGTGAAGTTGGTCATTGAACAAGAGCAGCCTGATGGCGTTTGTGTCGAATTAGATGCCAAACGATTTGAAGCGATTTCGCATCCCAATCGATGGGAATCTCTCGATCTCAAAGAAATCATTCGCCGGCAGCAACTCAGCACCCTTATCGTTAATTTGGTGTTGGCCTCTTTTCAGAAGCGGCTGGGCGATAAGCTGGGCGTTTTGCCGGGCTCGGAAATGCTTGAGGCTATCCGGATGGCCGAGAAACACAATGTTCCGGTGACGTTGGGTGACCGTGATGTACGGGTGACTATGCGCCGGGCATGGCGCAACACACCATTTTGGCGCAAAAGTTTGCTCATGTCTTCGCTCCTGCTGAGTATTTTCGATACCACCGAGGTATCGGAAGATGAAATTCGCAATCTTAAAAAACAAGATGTGCTCTCGGAGATGATGAAAGATCTGGGGAAAGAAGTGCCGACGCTCAAAGTGGTTCTGATTGACGAGCGGGATCGCTACTTAGCCAAGAAAATGGTCGATGCCCCAGGAAGCAGAACGGTGGCTGTGGTAGGAGCTGGCCATGTGGCTGGGATTTGCCAAACCATCCAGCAACAACAAGCGGTTGATCTGGAAGAGTTGAATTTCGTTCCTCCAGTCTCTCCGATGTTGAAGATTGTAGGGTGGAGCATTCCCGTCTTAATAGTCGGGTCAATTGCGTGGATTGGTTGGCAGAAAGGGGCTGGTGCCGCGGGAGAAAATGCCTTATTTTGGATTTTAGCGAATGGCATCCCCAGTGGAATTGGTGGGCTTTTGGCGATGGCTCATCCGCTGACGACGCTCACGGCATTTGTGTCTGCGCCGTTTACGAGTCTTACGCCGGTCATTGGTGTGGGGTATGTGACGGCCTTTGTACAGGCCTATTTGCAGCCCCCTATCGTGCGGGATTTTCAAACGGTGGCGGAAGATATCGCGATTCCGGGTCGGTGGTGGAAGAGTCGGCTGTTACGCGTGTTTCTTGCGTTTCTCCTTCCCACGATTGGCAGCATTATCGGGACGTGGGTTGGCGGGACACGTATCGTGTCCAATTTGTTTTGAGAGACTGTTAGGGAACCACTTAAGAAGAAGCTGAGGAAGCCGGCACCTTAGACGTATGCTGGAAAATACATTGAGGGCAGGTGTAATGAATAAACCGACCTTCTCCCACAAGCCGTTTCATCATCGTTGTTTGGCACCAGGTGCAGAGTCGGTCTGGAATTTCTGAGGAAGAGGCGGTTGGAATTGAGCGAGGATTGGATGTTGCCATGATGGAAGCCATTCTCAAAAACATCTGTGGAGTTTGTCAATGTTCAAAGCTCTGAAATCACCAAGAATGGTGAATTGGGGGCTAGGAGTGATCTTGGTTTGGCTACCAGTACCGGGATGGGCTGGGGATGATGCACAGGATCAGCCACGTCTGACCGTCTCAGCAGAAGGCAAGGTGAATGTGCCTCCCGATAAGGCTGTGTTGAGCTTCGCGGTCGAAACGGTCGGAGAAAAACTGGCCAAAGTCCAACAAGAGAATCAAGAGCGGATGGCTCGGGTGTTGAAAGAATGCCAACAGTTAGCCATTGAGCCAAAATATATTCAAACGACGTCATTGAATGTGATTCCGGAATATCCGCCCCCTCCACGGCGGTCTTCCAGTGAGTCGTTGGAGCAGACCATCCCTCGAATTATTGGATATCGAGTGGTTCATCAAGTCAATGTGGAGGTCAGGAACTTGGATATCGTCGGCCAGGTTGTGGATCGTATATTAAAAGTTGGAGCCAATCGTTTTTCCGGAATCTCCTGGGGATTACAAGACGAGCAACCCCATAAGCTCCAAGTCCTGCAACTTGCTGGATCGAAAGCCCAAGCCAAAGCTGAAGCACTGGCGCAATCGTTGAAACTCAAATTAGTCAAGATCATGAACGTGGTGGAAGGTGGAGTGTCTGTTGTGGTGCCGCCCACCCGATACCGAATGGCCAACATGGCCATGGCGATGGAGAGTTCGGGCGATGCTTCGGTGTCAGCCGGAGAACTCACCGTCAGTGGTACCGTGACGTTAGTCTACGAAATCAGCCCGCATTGACGATGTCTTCAATCAATGGCGCCTTTCCATCGGAGATGTCCCTTTCAGTATGATCAGTAAATCTTCTCCACTTTTTTCTCAGAATGATCCCCCAAGCTCTTTGCTCGGCGTGCCCGCACTGGTGGTTTCCGGTTTTTTAGGCGCCGGCAAAACCACTTTTGTCAAACATCTCATCGCCGATGCCCAACAACAGGGCTTGAAGTTGGCCGTGATCTCCAATGAATTCGGTGAATTGGGAATTGATCGGGCGCTGCTGCAGGAAGCTGGTGGGCAGGGATATGTGGAGTTGGACGGCGGCTGTGTCTGCTGTCAATTGTCCAATGAATTACTGGAGACACTTCAGAATTTATGGGAAACCATTCGTCCTGATCGGGTGGTCGTCGAAACTTCCGGTGTGGCTCTGCCTTTTGAAACGCTCATAAATTTTTGGCGTGAACCGATTACGGAATGGGTCGGGGAAAGTCTGGCAGTCGTCGTGGCCAATGCGGAGCAGGTCGCGGAAGGCCGAGATTTGGAAGGCACGTTTGAGCAGCAAGTGTCTTCGGCAGATATCGTGGTGCTCAATAAAGTTGATTTAGTGGCAGAAGAATCCTTGGAGCGAGTTGAAAAACTCCTTCAGGATATGGCTCCTGATGCTCCATTCATTCGAAGTATTCAGGGGAAGATCGATACGTCAGTGGTCTTCCCTCCTACACCCGTTTCGTCAAATTCATCCAAGCGTAAAGGCAAGCCGGAAATTCTTCCTCATACACATGAAGCCTTTGAGGCGGAAGAACTCTCGTTCCCTCCCAACATCATGTCCGAAGAACTTCTTCGACGATTGCAATCGCTGCACGTTCTACGCATTAAGGGTATCGTCCACACCTCGGAAGGTCCCAAGCTGGTTCAAGGTGTTGGTCCACGAATTGATCTGAGTACCCCTCCTGTAAACTTCCCTCAAGAAATGATGGGCCGCCTGGTCGCCATTCGCAGAAAATAAAGTCGTTTACCTATTAATTAAAACCTTTCAGAACCTCCCGCTCTGGAGGGAGAAGGTTGGGGTGAGGACGGTATATATAATCGGTGCATATTTTCTTAGCTGTCGTCTGAACCCCGTTACTTTTTAATTCTGGCTTCGACCACATAGTCGCGAAGATCGCCGACTTTGGTCATGAGCTCATCGTATTCTTTTGGAGGAACCTTGCATTCTTTTAAAGTTGTCCCTACATGACCGGCGACGATATCGAATTCTTTAGCGATAATCCCGAGGCCGACATGGGCTTGGTCTAATGGGCAATTGATGGTTTTTGCAGGGTCCACCGGTGTTATAGTAGGTTAACTTTTCATTAGTACATGGCAAAGATCATATCGATGGCTT
>JBBDSY010000073.1:0-96467 GCA_040904705.1 Nitrospirales bacterium
ATTTAAGTCGGTTGAGAATCTAAATGCTCATCAATGACTTCCACAAGGATTTGTGCCCGACGCTCCATCTCACTTTCTCCCGAATCGCCCAACCGTTGCTGCCGGAAGAGCTGATCGGTGACATTAATCGCTGCCAAAATGGCAAGCTTGGTAGGTGTGCTGGTTCGAGATTGTGTCGCGAGTGTGCGCATTTGCCCATCAACATATTCAGCCAACTCATGGAAATAGGCCTCATCCCCCTCCCCTTGAAGGGAAAATCGATGACCAAAGACTTCAACCTCAATAGTCTTTGCCATGACTTCGTTCCGCCTTTACTCGTTTGAACGGTCTAAAAATTCTAGTTCGTCGAGCACTTTTTCAATTTTCAAGCGTATGGTGCTCCGCTCGTCTTCCCAACCCTCCGACATATCTTCCTGTTTGGCTAATCGCTCCCGGGTCGAATCAAGTTCTTGCTCCAAATGCGATTTATCCTGCCGTAATTCCACCACCAAATCCAGCAATTTTCGCACGCGAACTTCCAATTTTTCCATTTTTTCAACGCTCACGAACCCCTCCTTTCTCATAGGCCAAAACGAGCCGGACTATAGTGCGTCTAACAAAACCTGTCAAGAGAAATGGGGGGGCAGGTTTGACCGAATAAAGTCCGGTAAATTCGGTAACTTCCTACCACTCGTTTGACATATCCACGGGTCTCCCGATAGCCAATGAGCTCAACAAATTCATCAGTCGGACGGTGCCCATTTTTGGCTATCCACCGCTTGACTGCCCGAGGGCCCGCATTATACGCCGCGACGGCATAAATGATGTTTCCCTGAAATTCGTTCAGCAATTGTCCTAAATAGTACGTCCCAACTCGAATATTATATTCGGGCTGGTATAAGCGGTCATAATCATATGGCAAATCCGACAGATGCAATTGTTGGGCGACATTTTTTGCTGTGGCAGGCATCAGTTGCATCAGCCCGATCGCGCCGACTGGGGATACCACTTGTGCACTATACAAACTTTCTTCACGAATCAATCCTGAGACGAGAAATGGGTCCACATGATGCGGAACCACCGATTGGATGATGGTTTGATAACCCATGGGAAACGCTCCTGACCAAGCCGGAGAAGTAGAAGGCAATTGCCCTGTCCTCAACGTCTGCCCAAAATGGCGAATAGCCAATCGAATACCAATATCATACGCCCCAAGAGTTCCGGCTAAATTCACTATTTGTGGGAACATCTCTGTGTCCGTACCAAGACTGGCATAAACCTGCTCAAGCTCCTGGCGAGCCTCATGAGTTAATTCAACCGCTTGTAAGGCCATCAGCCTTTGATAATGAACATTATGTTGGAGTCGACCAGGAACACCATTTCTCTGAGAATTGTCTGAAGCCAAGACAGTCCATGAATGTGCTTCGCCTCCCGTCAAACCCATTCTGGCTTGTGCCAATTGGCCATAATAGGTCAAGGGATACGCTTTGATGATCTCTTGGAAATACTGAAGAGCCAAGGGCATGTTCCCTAGATGTTCTTCGGAACGGGCCAACCAATACCATGCCTGTGACACAGCATACACAGAGGAAATGGCATTTTGACCTGTCGTTTCTTGAATAATTCTCTGAAAGATGTCGATCGCGTCAGAAAATTGCTCACGTTGGTAGTGGATCCACCCGACTTTCCACCAGGCCTCGTCTTTCGTCGAAGGAGTGGTCGCGACCTGACCAGCCTTTTCATAGGCCTCAACCGCTTCAGGCCAACGGTCATGATCGTCAAGCCAGATCCCAAGGAACGTATAGAGCTGGGCTTGTTGGTCCCCCGTAAGCTGCCCAACCGGCAAGGCCTTAACCAGATTCGATAAGGCTTCCCCTTTGCTTTGTCGTAAGTATGTCCGTCCTAACCAAACCCAGGCCTCATTTTGTCTGGAAGAAGAAGATCGAACAAGCACCTGTAGCACCTTTTCCGCTTGGTCGTATTGCTTCAACCGAACATAGGCCTTAGCTAACATAAATTGCGATTGGAAAAATTGAGGGGAGCTCGGGAAGACGTTCCCAACTTTTTGAAATTCCTTAACGGCCTTCCTCAAGAGGCCCTTATTATAAAACGTCATGCCACGCTGGTAGCGCTCACCGAGACTCGGCACAAAAGGCTGGCCTCCTTCCTGTGCCAGCCACTGTTCAGCCTGAAGACTCTGCGGAGTCATCGGAAACTGCCACCACAATTCCCGAGAGAGCTTCACCAATTCATCTTGCTGGCCCAATTGCCCCACACATTTGCCGATTTGGAATAGCGCGTTCGCCGCCTTTGAGTGTTGCGGGTCAATTTCTAAGGCTTTCGACAAAAGGGAACGAGTCATCGTGCAATCTGCAAATTTGGAAAAGATTAGGCCGCCCTCATACAGCACTTCTCCTCGAACAAGTGACTCGTGATGGCCATCGATAAATTCCTGGGCTACCTTTGTCGCTTCCGGCCATATATCTGCATTGACATAGGCTTGGAATAACCAAAAATGGAGATAATCATCCAAAGCAGGAAAATCAGTAAGGGCGCCCTGTAAAAAAGGGATGGCTTGATGTGGGTTCATGGTCCGCAGTGCATGACCATAACGAAGACGAGCTCGCGAGGCCCAAACCGTTTGGCTATGGGCCGTGACTAGCTGAAGATACGCTTGCTGGGCATTTTCAGCATGGGATGAGCCAGAGGTAAACTGAGCGAGTTCTACCAGAAATTCGGCAAAGCATTGTTCAGGGTTATGGCAAGGGACTGGAGGCGAATCAAGCGAAACAACTGGATTGGGGTTGGCGAGCAACTCACCCACAAGAAACAGCCCACACACCCATGGACGAAATCGCATACTCACCATTACCTTTGTGAAGGGAAGGGAGGGGTTACGTGCATAAATTTCGAACATCGCGACAACGTACACTCTTGAGAAATACCCTACAATACTCTTACAAAATTTCCATGGAATGTCACCCCAGCGGAATGGATAGGCTTCAGACTGAATCTCTCAGAAAATTGTCCACTAAAGAAAACATATGATGTATTGTAAAAACGGAAGGGATAGCTTAACCAGAACCAAAGGCGTAAATACAAAATCCAACGTTATTTGTTGGTCATAGACTCTAATGGGGCCATCACACAGGGAGAGGAGAAATCTCCCGCATCCATCCTTGCCAACGTGGAAGCTCATCCCATAATCCTAAACGGGATAAATAGGCTTCACCTTCCCACCCCACCACCCCATCGCCGTCTTGAGCAACTCCCCCTCCCTCCAGGACATTAGCAATATAGACAGCCGTCAATGGGCAAAAACCAGAATAGGGAGATTGAAACGGTTGATCATGAAACATCACGATATCCAGAAGATCCTGGGGGACTCCCCAGCGAGTTAAAAATGTGGTTCCGCTTTCCGCATGAGTCGTCCCCAAGATATTTTTCTCAAGGGTCCCAAGCTCCTCTCCGCGACATTGCGCAAGATCGACGACAGCCATAAAGACATGTGGCTGTTGAGTCAGAAAAATGAGCAGCCCAATATCATGCAACAGCCCCCCCACAAAGGCTTGCCAGGCTAAATCTTGATCGACCTGTTGACTGATGGCAATTTGAGCCGCGAGATAACCCGTGCGTATACTATGTTGCCATATAGCCTGGATAGAGGACGGAGTAATGCCAAATCCTTCGGATAGCGTGAAAATTTCGACGCCAATGCTCAACCCTCCCTCTAGATGGGAGGGAAGCGCCCCAACTTGTACTGTTACTTCTTGAAAATATTTTTCCAATTCATGGGTATTCATTAAAGAGAGTTCCGTCGCTGTAGGTTCCCCTGTCATCGTTTCATTCTTATTTTTTCACAAAAATTAAAACATCCCACCCCATGTGCGAGGAAAGAACCTGAGAATATAATTCGCTGAGATCTCCCACATAACAGGCTGCGTCAATCTCTCCTCGGTTGTCTAAAAAGGTCTCTTAAGAAGTCCCTTGCTGTCAGATCATAAACAACTAGAAACGGCGTAGAATCGAAAGGAGAGTCATCAAAACAACCAGCAGTGAACGTGGCAGGAAGGAAAAAGCTAAAGCTGAAAATACATGATCTACAGATCAGGAAATTGAAAGTTGCCGGGTAACTCCAGAGCAAAGGTAGCTCCATGTCCAAGACCTTCACTGTGGACTCGTAGGGCTCCCCCAAGGTTTTTGGCCACCAGTGCTCCACTATGCAAACTCATCCCGCGTCCATCATCCCTGGTGTTATACCCTTGCCCGAAGATTTTCGTGAGATCGTCAGTTGGAATACCTACGCCTGAATCTTGAATTTCCAGACAAACGGAATCAGGGGGACCAGGGATAAGTTTCGCTCGCACAAAAAGTTGTTTGGGTGAAGCAAGTGCCATGGCCTGACAGCCATTCCGAATCACATCAACCAGGACCTCAAGCACTTGATGCTTATCCACGACAAGCTGAGGAATTTCATCGAACTCACGTGAGACAACAATCTCTAGGGCCTCCAACAACTCATGGTTCATGGCTAACGCTTCATCCATCAATTCCACGACCGAAATAGGCTCGGTGATCCCCTGCGCCTTCGCAAAATCCTGTTGGGAGGCCACACAGTGTTGAGCATGATGCGCATTTTTCCGCAAGCGGTCCAGTTCCGCAACCCCCACCCGTTGTTCCTCCAGTAATTGCTCCGATAATTTCTCTAAATAGGCTGGAATTTGTTTGCCCTTATGATTAGTAGCAAAGTAGCTTCCGAGATCTTCGCGATGCTGGTGAAAGATTTGTGAGATTCGCGCCACATCTCCTACCATCGAATTTTTGAAAAGATCCGCGACAACACCGATTGACACATTGATACTGTTCAACACATTCCCAACATTGTGCAGCACATCGGAGGCCACTTCGGCCATCCCGAGCCGTCGGGACGCCTCCAGTAATTGTTCATGTAGTTGCAATTTTTCTTCTTCCATAAGTTTTCGTTCAGTAATATCCTGCGCCACACAAACTAATCCCTGAAATTGTCCCTGATCGTCCTGCATCATAGAACCGGAAACAGAGATAGGAATCGATCGACCATCGCGCGTCAGAAAACTAGACTCAATGCCACTGACAGATCCTTGCAGTAATAAATTCTCGATGATGGAGCCCTGGGCAAACTCTTCTCCAAAAATCAGTCCCGGTGATTGCCCAATCAACTCGCCCTCTGCATACCCTAAAAGATCAAGCAATGATGGATTGGTCGACCTTATGGTCAAATTGGCATCAATCACTAGAAGAGAATCCGCCATCGAACGTAACACATTGCCCACATAAACTTTCGAAGTGGCCAATTCACCTCGGGCCGAATCTAACTCAGCTTGTTGCTCAATTCCATCATTGGCGATCGCAAGCAGAGACGCGTCATGAAGCTGACTGTTCGGGCCTGCGATTATGTGTTCAGATGACGCCCCTTGAGTATGTAAAATCGGAACAGCACACACACACGACGCCAATTGAAACAGTTCTTCCGGCATCCCTGGCGTTCGAAAGACGGCCCATTGCGCAGATCGACTCAGCGACAGATTTTTAGGCCATGTCCCGGCATCGCATGGCAAACACACAATGCATCGAAGAGTTCCATCCAACTCCCAAATCTTTTCTAAATTCTCTTTGATGAGATCCCATTGGTCCCCACGAACGGAGAAAAAGACCAGAGAAAACGATGTACCATTCTGTTTTTCCCTTGTAATGGCCTGAAATGCATCTTCCCGATCTCTAACGCTTAAAAAAGTAAAGAAAAACCTACTCAGGCCCCCCAAGGACAGGTCCGGCACGGCAAACGTTTCCTCCGATGCCGATGTCGCCACATCGGAAACTTGAAGGGCATCTTTCAAAAATTCATGCGTGCTGCTGTCCTCACAAAAAGACAACACACGTCTCCAAGAAGTATGAGTTGCAATAGCCATCATCAATCTTTATCGCCTGGCAGCGTCACGGTAAAAGTTGACCCCTCTCCAGGCGTTGATCGAACGGATATCGCGCCGCCGCATTGATCGACAATGCGTTTACAGACGGCAAGCCCTATACCAGTGCCTTCATATTCATCTTTTCGATGAAGTCGTTTAAACATGCCAAAAATTTTGTCGAGGTATTCCTCTGGAATCCCAATACCCTGATCCTGAATTTCGATCTGACAGAGGGTTCCAGCTTTTCCTAACCCTATATGACGTCGATTCTGAATCATCAGGCCAGAAACATGAAGAATAGGAGCAACCCCTGGTTTGTGAAATTTCAAGGCATTGCCAATAAGATTCTGTAACAACTGGCGAATGAGCATGGGCTCCCCATGAATCATCGGAAGATCTCTTACTTGAACCTCGGCCTCCAATTCATCAATTTTCGCGCCAAAATCAGAAAGGATGTCCTGCACAATCTGCCCCAACGCAAGTGGCTCGCCCTTCGAACCAGGAGTATCGATTCTGGAATAGAGCAACAATCCTTCAATGAGTTGCTGCATACGATTCGCGGCTTTGGCCACGCGATGGAGATAGTCCTTGGCCTGCTCATTCAATGACAAGCCGTGCTTGACTCGCAAGACATCGACAAATACCTGTATGGAATGAAGAGGTTCCTGCAAATCATGGGCCGCCAAGGAAGCAAATTGCTCCAAATCTTGATTGGATCTAGCCAATTCTTCCGTCTTTTGACGCAAAACCGATTCGGTCCGGTTCCACTCCTTCAATTCGGCCAAGGCCTGATCCCGACTAGCGGAGAGTTCCAAATTGCGGATCTCTAACTCTCGAACCGATTGGGCTAATTGAGTGGCGACCTCTTGTTGCTGAAACAGGTCTTGCATGACACGACGATGCGTGTCTTCCAGCTGGGCAAGCTGAATCCTGATCGCTTCATCAGATTCCCCGACGGGTAACCCCGCCTTTCGTTCCCAATACTGATTCATGGTTTAACGAAGAAATCCTGCGAAAGGAAGGCTTGGCAGTGAGCAAGAGTCTTGATCCAGCCCATAATCCGTAACACCTGCCCATGTCTAAACGTCTCCACGGTCACGACCTCATCGCCTCCTGTTGAACAGGGAAGGTTAAGGTAAACACGGCACCCTTCCCAACGCCCTCGCTATGAACAAGCATCGACCCACCCATATCCTGAATGGCGACAATGGAACTATGCAGCCCAATCCCATTACCCTCTTGTTTCGTGGTAAACCCTCGAGTAAACATTTTCGATAGATGCTCCGGAGAAATACCGATCCCGCTATCCTGAATGGTCAGCACCACAGTGGTCTTTTCGTTGTTGTGACAATTCACACAGAGATGCAACTCATGGTGCTCTTGACCCTGTTGTTGCATCGCCTCTTTGGCATTCCGAAGGAGATTGACCAAGATCTGTAGCAATCGATGTTGATCAATCAACACCGGCGGTACCTCCTCATAGTTACGATAGATCGTCATCCATTTGGTATCTTCCGGCTGAAAACTCATTTCCATGGCATGGGATAACACATCAACTAAGGCCATTGACTCCACCCGTACCGTCGATTTGGCCATGGTCTGTTGGGAAGCAATAATTTGTTTCATATGGCGAATATTTCTGACTAACCCTTTCATCTCATTGAGGATTGTCCGCTGTTCTTCGATGAGGTGAGACCCAAGCTTTTCGAGAGAAGTCGGGATCCGCTTACCCTTTGGATCTTCCGTAAGATAGGTCCCTAAGTCTTCCTGATGAGCATTCATCAGTTCCGCCATTCGATTCACGAGCGTCACGGAGGATTGATCGACCACAGACTCCACCATATTTGCCGCCACGGTCACACTCGTCAGAACATTGCCGACATTGTGCAAGACCGTTGAGGCCACATCAGCCAATTCAATTTTGTACGCCGCTTCGCCTAATTGGCTTCGAAGCAATTGCAGCTCAACGAGAAACTGCTTGCGTTCCTGCGCTTGCTGCAACACCCACTTTAAGATAATCGGAGCCATCGTTTCATCTATACGATACCCAATGGCATCCTCAGTCATCTTGGCCTCAGGACTTGCCCTCTCATCAACCTTCGTGATTCCGATGGTTGCCACTTTCTGACCGTCCTGTTGAATGTGTGAAATAGCCTCCCACGCGTCCTTATCCATTCGACAATCCAGAACAAGAACATCGTATCGATTGCCGGACGCCATTCGAACCATACTTTGGTGAACGGTCGTGACCCATTGGACCGACGCCTGAGGATTGATAGAGGTGAGGACGGCACGCCATGATGGAGGGAAATCCGACTCATCACAGCCAATCATCAAGACTGAAAGTGGCAACATTTGGAGGGAAAACTGACAATTAGAAGATAACATGAGGAATCATTTACGGGTGACGAATGCCTTCCTACGACCAATCCTGGCACTCGAATACGGCAGAATTAACGGACCAGCCATCTCACCGACGAGCGACAACTGTTACAGCTATTACAGGCACAGAAAATCGAATGGAGTCTAGCCATGACTTTGGGATGTTCATCGAATTAGTTGGCTTTAACCGTTTCCTCGGCCCGTTCTTCTGCCCATTTCGCCAACAAATCTAACTGTGATTTGGCCTGCTTCGCCTCAGCCCATCTCTTGGTGAGCGAATTCGCCAGCTGCCACACTTCGATGTTATCAAAGGGCTTTCGGAGAATGAGCAATTTATCATTCTTATTCAATCGTTCTATCACATCCTCCCATGCATGATCCGAAAAGGCCGTGCAGATCACCACTTGTAATTCGGGATCTTCCTGCCATAAATGTTCGACGGTCTCCACGCCATCCCAACCGGGTGGCATGCGCATATCGACAAAAGCCACCGCATACGGTCGGTCAGCCCTCATGGCTTCCTGGACCATGCGGTATCCCATTTGACCTTGGTCCGCACACGCGACTTCAAACTTTTCCACCACCTTTTGTTCTGCGACATCGTCGAACAATTCAGCTCGAACCTCCTGTAACAACGACGTATCCAGTGAGCGTTCCAGAATTTTCCGAAAATCATCGTGAATCGCGACGTTATCATCGATCACCAAGATTCTGCGGTTTCCTTGTTCCATGTCCATTATCGTGTGTCCTCCATGTGAATGATTGGTATATCGAGTGTAAAAGTGGCTCCCTGATTCGGACCATCGCTCCAAACCCGTAAGGACCCACCAAGGTCTTTCGCTGCCAACGCACTGGTATGAAGATTCGGCAAGAGATCTGGCTGAGATCCTAATTCGTGAGGCGAAAAAACTTGAGTGAGACAGTTCGACGCAATACCCTGCCCTGAATCTTCCACTTGCAAACGCACAAATCCGTCACGATCCGGACAAGGGAGAACATGCACAACCAGTCGATGGGCTCGTTCGGCAACCTCGCGCATCGCATTGATCGCATTCCGAATCAGGTTCACGACGATAGGCTTTAGCCTGGAAACCTCCAAAATGCCCGCTCCGACATGACGGTATTCCCGCACCACGGCAATCCCCATACGAGCCAATTCTGCATGATGAGCGAGCACCGCTTCCTCCATCACCACAGAAAAATGAACCGTATCTTTGAAGCCGCCTCCCCGCTCCGGTGATTGCCCAGCCGTGAGTAAATATTCCAATTGCTCAAGATAATAATTCAGAGTGGTCAGTTCCGTGAGCGTATGTAAATGGGTATCACGCAATTCCTGACTTAATTTCCCTAAAAAATGTGGGATTTTTTTTCCCTTGGGGTCCTGGGTGAGATACCATCCCACATTATCTTCGTGTGCCTCGAGCATATCGGCGACACGCCCAACATCCTCCACATGAAATCCACGCAAATGATCATTAAGCAGCCCTGCTGAGACATGCACGCTCGTCAACACATTCCTCATCTTATGAAAAACCGATTCACCCGTTCTCCTGGAAACAGAACCCGATTCCGCTTCTCGTGGGAAGACTGTGGTAGTCATCATAGGGATAATAGAATCTGCCAGTTAATTTTTTATGGACATCCAACTGATCACATGAGGAACACCAGGCTCCGCATGATCCACCACTGCTAGGTATCCAGCCGAACCTCAGGGCATCTCCGCTAGCCAATCAAAAACCATTAACAGTATTACGGAATAAATCGGTCGTTCGGCTAGGAACTTTAAGGAGAGCCCCCTCAGAACATTTTTTAAACGTTGAAAACATGTTAATATCCAACCATTCCTCGTGATGATGTCTCCTCCCCACACCGCGGCACACGTCCTTTCTTCCTGACATGGCTGATTCTCTTTCACTCACACCAACCAACGGGACTTCCTCCAGCGCCCTTCGTGGGCTCCTCATTGCCCAATTCTTTGGAGCATTCAACGATAATGCTTGGAAACTCATAATCGCCCTTCTGGCCATCAAACAGGTGGCAAACTCTACCGGACTTTCTGGACCAACCTTTGAACTGGCATCACAAACTCAAACAACCCAAGCCTTTGTTATTTTCACACTCCCTCTCATGGTGGTCTCCGCCTTTGCCGGAGTGTTTTCTGATCGCTTCAGTAAACGCACGGTAATCGTCTTGATGAAAGCCCTTGAGGTTCTCCTGATGAGCGCGGGTACGACAGCCCTCTTTATTTATCCTGAGGGAGGTCTGCTGCCTTTGCTCGTCCTTGCGGGCATGGGCGCACAAAGCGCTATATTCAGTCCGTCAAAATATGGAATTCTGCCAGAACTTTTGCCCCACCATCGGTTATCTTGGGGAAACGGACAACTGGAAATGTGGACCTTCGCCGCCATCATCGGGGGGACCGCACTCGCCGGTCCATTACTCGACCTGGCAGGTCATCGATCGTGGATAGCCGGATTGGCATTGGTCCTGTTCTCCGGGCTGGGACTTTGGGCCTCGTTCATGATCCCTCCTGTGCCACAAGCCCGACAGGATGGGGGAATTCGAGAAACGTGGCAAGCGGCCCTCGACGCTCTCCGCGCGGATCGCGTCCTGACCTTGGGCGTTCTGGGCTCCATTGCATTCTGGACGCTGGCCAGCTTGGTTGGGCAAGACGTGTTGGTCTATGCCAAAGCCGTCCTACATCTATCAGATACGTATTCCGGCTTTCCTCTTGCAGCTTTTGGGGTGGGCGTCGGATTAGGCTCCCTTCTGGTTGGAAAACTTTCGGCCACAAAGGTGGAATTAGGCTACCTTCCGCTTGGAGGCATTGGCATTACCCTCAGTTTAGGAGCGATAGGTCTCATGAAGCCTGGATTGGGCGGTACGCTATTGGGAATGGCCTGCCTCGGTCTCTCGAGCGGATTTGTGGTCGTGCCTCTCAATGCGCTGATTCAGTGGCGATCACCATCCGATCGCCGGGGAGCCGTCATCGCCTTTTCCAATACCCTGGTATTTGGAGGTGTGCTCATGGGATCTCTGGGATGCGGATTGTTGGCGACCATCGGCTTAAATGCCAGTGCTATATTTCTCGTCTCTGGGATTGGAAGTGGCTTGCTGACACTCTGGGCTCTCTACCAACTTCCTGAAACATTCATCCGTCTCATATTCGTCCTATTCACCCACACTATTTATCGGCTCACTATCCTTGGAAAAGAGCACATGCCTCAAGAAGGCGGAGCGCTTTTAGTCCCCAACCATGTATCCTTCATTGATGGATTCCTGCTTTTGGCCGCGACTGATCGGCCGATTCGATTCCTCGTCGATCAAATTTATTACGACAATAGATTCCTCAACCCGTTCGCAACAATCATGGGTGCCATTCCCATTTCTTCCAACGGATCTCCAAAAGAAATCCTGTCTGCCTTGCGGGAGGCGGGACGCCGATTGGATATGGGGGAACTCGTCTGTATCTTTCCAGAAGGTCAGATTACACGCACGGGCAATCTTTTGCCCTTTCGGGCAGGATTCACCCGCATCGTCAAAGGTCGGACCATTCCCATCATTCCTATCCATCTGGATCGGGTATGGGGAAGTGTCTTTAGTTTTATTGGAGGAAAATTTTTAGCCAAATGGCCGTCTCGCATTCCCTTTCCTATCACTATCTCTCTCGGGGAACCCCTTCCGTCCACGACAAGCGGAGACGACCTTCGGCAAGCCATTCAGGAACTAGGGGAAGCAGCCTGGCAGGTGAGGAAAGGAACCTGCCGCCCACTGCATCACAGTTTTGTCTCAGCGATGCGCAGACACCCCTTCCGTTTTGTGTTTGGAGATGCGACCAAGCCCCAGGTTTCCTGTCTCCAAGCGTTGACCGGAGCCATCGCCATCGCACGAGCCTTGCGACCCCATTGGGACGGACAACATACGGTGGGCATTTTATTGCCCCCGAGCGTAGGCGGTGCCCTGGCAAATATCGCCTCCACTTTGTCTGGGCGCACCACGGTCAATGTGAACTACACGGCCGGAGTTGCTGGCATGGAATCGGCCTGCCGTCAAGCGGGCATCACCACCATCATGACTAGTCGCCTGTTTCTGGAGAAAGCCAAATTGGAATGTCCCGCACAATTCACGCTCATACGGATAGAAGATATTCGAACATCCATCGATGCTCGCGCTCGACTCATCGCGTTTCTCCTCGCGATCTTTGCTCCCATTCGCCTGCTGGAACGTGCCTGCGGTGCGATGACCCATCCGACCATCGAGGATTTAGCGACTATCATCTTCTCTAGCGGAAGCACAGGAGAACCAAAAGGAGTGATGCTGAGCCATTTCAGTCTGGATTCCAATGTGGAAGGCGTCGCACAACTGCTGCATGTGGATAAACATGACCGCATTCTGGGCATCTTGCCGTTCTTCCATTCATTCGGATACCTCGCAACTTTATGGTTTCCCAGCATTCATGGGGCTGGAGTGATTTTCCATCCGTCCCCCTTGGACGCTGCGGCCATTGGCGGCCTCGTTCATCGCCACAAAGCCACCATACTGTTAGCGACCCCAACCTTTTTACAACTCTATGTTCGGCGATGTACCCCTGAACAATTCGGCTCCCTTCGTATGGCCCTCACAGGCGCTGAAAAATTACCAGACCGCCTCTTGATGGCGTTTGAAGTACGCTTTGGCCTTCGCCCCATCGAGGGCTACGGAGTCACAGAATGTGCCCCAGTCATCGCGGTCAATTGTCCAGATTTTCGTGCAGCCGGTTTTTTTCAGCCTGCCTCGAGACGAGGCACCGTGGGACAGCCACTCCCTGGTGTGTCACTTCGGATTGTCGATCCTGACACCTATAAACGACTGCCCGTTGGCACTGCAGGCATGCTACTCGTGAAAGGTCCGAACGTCATGGATGGCTATTTGGGCCGTGAAGATCTGACCGCCCAAGCCATGCGCGAAGGATGGTACATCACAGGAGATATTGCCAAACTTGATGAAGACGGCTTTTTGACGATTACCGACCGGCTGTCACGATTTTCTAAAATTGGCGGGGAAATGATTCCCCATGGGCGGGTTGAAGAAGCCTTGCACGAGGCGATTCACGCTGAGAGCATGATGCTCGCCGTCACAGCTATTCCCGATGAACGCAAAGGGGAACAACTTGTGGTGCTGCATATGCTCGACGAATCCTTGATCTCCAAGTTATTGGACACCGTGGCAGCCAGCGGCCTCCCTAATCTTTTTATTCCAAAACGGGATAACTTTATCAAGGTCGATCAGCTCCCTGTTTTAGGGAGTGGGAAATTGGATTTACGCGCTCTTAAACGCATTGCGCATGAACGCTGTACCTAGCCCCGACCGTCACCATAGCACGGCATGAAGATGTCCTCTCAATCCAGTGGAACACCATGCCGCTGACGGACATTCCGAAAAATTCCTTGAGGAACTTCATCGCTAAGCTGAAGCAGGAGCCGTCTTGGTGAAGGTGCGGCCCAATTCCCAACAATTTGATCCTGGCCATTACCCCTACAAAAATTGCCATCGAGAACTGGCCACCATGGGCCTTCTCCTGCTCAGTCATGTGGGATAGGGATTCAGCCTGATGGGCATAGACCAATCCGGGCGATCCCAACTGACTGCGCACGGCCCTAGATCAAGGTGCGACGGTGATTGCTGCCCATGCCTGGAGTGACGGATTCATGGCTTACGAAAAGTATTCCCTCACATTGTTAGAGTTTGTGAATCGGTACCCCAACTTCTATGCGGATATATCACCCCTGATCCTTCCCAACCGACTGGGTATGTTGCTCAATCTTCGACATCATCCGGAAATTTTCGAACGTCTGATTTTTGGGATAGATTATCTCCTTTCAGTGTTTCATCTGCCCATGCGGGGGTGCACCAGTCTCTCTGCTATTCGCCACAAAATGCGCACCGCCAACCGCTTCGACCTGCAACACCCGGTCTGTTAAAACGTGGACGTAGGTTTCAGTTCCCTTCAGGCAATCATCAAATCAACTCATCCCCATCTGCCATTAGCTCCCCTGCTCTCCCCTCATACCTCACGCTCAACGCCTTTTTTCCATTCCCCCTTTCATTCCATAAAGATCCCCTCACAAAAAGCCGAATATACCTATCAAGATTGGCTCTAGATCAACCCAAAGAGAAGAAGCGCCAACGCCTACGGATTGAATAGCCTATTATCCATCAAGCCCGAGTTTTCATAAGGAGAGTCTATTCCATGAGTCGTATATTAATTACTGATGATTCTTTACTCCAGCGAAGAACGCTTGCGGCCATCGTCACCGATGTCGGACATGAAGTGGACACAGCTTGTAATGGCCAAGAGGCACTGAAGAAAATAAAGGCCAACACTCCGGACTGTCTCCTTTTGGACATGCTCATGCCGGTCATGGATGGAGTCCAGGTTCTTGAACAATTGGAAGCATTAGGAATGAAAATACCAGTCATTGTCCTCACCGCCGATGTTCAGGAATGGTTAAAAGACCGATGTCTGGAATTAGGGGTGAAGATGTTTTTAAATAAACCCGTCAAACAAGACCAATTGCGCCAGGCCCTAGGCCAAGTCCTGTTGGCTTCCGTATCTACGGAGTCGCCATGATCATGAGTATCTCGCAAATTCATGCGCAAAAAAAAAGTCTTCAAGGAAGTTCGCATCCCGACAAAATCCAGGACATGAACGCTTTTCCAAACGCCCGATTTCCCTATCTCACCTGACGCCACAAAGGTAAGGATCCACAACCCTGATGAGCCGAATTTCTTTCGATGTTTCCTCCTCCCCACGCGGCAATCTCTGCGCAATTCGCCAGAACCTAGGGCACGAAGTGCATGGTGTTGGGAATGGTCAAAAAAAACCGGGAAAAGGTGACCTGATCACACAAACCCAATTACAGGAGGCGTCACAACATATTATCCAGACACACCCATCCACGGAGGTCCCATGCACCTGAGTCCAGAGCAACAGGATGCCCTACAAGAATTGCTGAATATCGGCGTAGGGCGAGCGGCTGGATCTCTCAATCAAATGTTGGAGAAACCGATTCGGCTGCACATCCCATTTCTCCAAGTAGGGAAAATGGATGAGCTTTCACAAGAAATTCAAACACTGAAGGACACCACCTTTTCCTCGGTGCAATTACCTTTTAAAGGAACATTTTCTGGAGCGTCGTGCTTACTCTTCCCTACCGAAAGCGCCAAAACCTTGGTCATTGCTCTAACCGGAGAAGCAGAAGATCCTGACACCATGGATTCCCTCCGGGAAGCCACTATCACGGAAATTGGGAACATTGTGCTCAACAGCGTCATCGGTTCATTTGCCAACGTCCTGAATCATCGAATTATCTATTCCGTACCGTTTTATCTAGAAACCTCCATACAGAGACTATTGCAACCCACATTATCGGATCCTTCAGAAATTATTCTGTGGGCGCAGACCCACTTCACGATTCAAGAATATGACTTGACCGGAGATATCATGCTCATGTTCAGTATTCCTGACCTGGGACGGCTGGTTGATGCCATCAGCGAAATGATGCTTGCTCCCACCACACCTCATGCCTCAACTTGAATCACCTTTCAATCTTGAAATCCTGGACCACCTGCCCCAAGGGATATTCATCCTTCGTCAGGATGGAACGGTGGTCTTTTGGAATCACTGTCTCGAAGAGTGGACGGGAGTATCAAAAGCAGCTGTGGTGGGGCACCCGCTTGTCACCCATTTCCCTCGGTTAGGGACCCCCCACTATACGTCTCGCTTTGAGCCCCTGTTTACCGGTGGACCGCTAGTCACCTTCGCGTCGCAGTTTCATCCTCAATTTCTGCTCTGTACCCTCCCAAATGGACAACCGCGAATTCAACAAACCATTGCCAAATCAATCTGGAACGAACCGAATCAAGAGTGGCAGGCCTTGGTCATTATTCAAGATATTGCTGATCGTTACCGGCAGGTCCCCGAATCCCAACGGATTCGGAAACAGGCTCGGCCAGGAATCGTTGAGCGAAAAAAGGCCGAAGCCACAATGCTAGACCAGAACCGCTTGTTGGCATTAGACGCCAAGGTTGGACAAATTATCAACCACACCCAAGAATTGCAGCCGCTTCTTCAGCAATGCACACAAGCGATTGTGACACATCTCAACGCGGCCTTTGCCCGGATCTGGACCCTTAATCCCAACCAACAGATCCTTGAACTACAAGCCAGCGCCGGCCTCTATACACATTTAGATGGTCCCCATGGTCGTGTTCCAGTTGGGCAATTCAAAATCGGAAAGATTGCGGCAGAGAAAAAACCTCATTTAACCAATTCCGTGATCGGAGACCCTCGTGTGTCAGACCAGGAATGGGCCAAACGGGAAGGTATGGTCGCCTTTGCGGGATATCCCCTACTCAAGAGTGAAGAGGTGGTAGGGGTCATGGCCCTTTTTGCCAAACACCCACTGACATCCCTAACCTTGGAGAGTCTGGCAATGGTGGGCGACCGGATCACAACGGCCATTGACCGCCAACAGGCCCGTCAAGCTCATCACGATCTCTTCCTCCAGCACGAACGCATCCTCGCGTCCGCAGGAGAAGGGATATTTGGATTGGATTTGGAAGGTCGGACGACCTTTGTGAATCCGGCTGCCACCAAAATGTTGGCCTATGAGCCAGAAGAACTCATTGGGGTCCCGATGCATGCCACCGTTCATCATACCCGTTCCGATGGAGAACCCTACCCTCGAGAAACCTGCCCCATGTATGCCGCCTTTAAAGATGGTGCCATACACCAAATCGAAGACGAAATCCTGTGGCGCAAAGACGGACGGTCCTTCCCGATTGCTTATACCAGCAGGCCCATCCATGATGAACAGGGTCAGATTGTGGGTGCTGTTGTGACCTTTAAAGATATCACCGAACGAAAACAGATGGAGAAGGCGCGAGCTTCTTTCCAACGAGCCATTGACCAGGCCATCGAAGGTTTGTCATTGCTTGACCAACAGGGAAAATATACCTATATCAATCGGGCTCACGCCGAGATGTATGGCTACACGGTCAATGACCTTGTCGGTCAATCCTGGAAAACTCTCTACTCCAAAGAACAGGTCACCGATTTGGAGGAGACTTGCTTTCCGACACTTGGTCTCTCGGGACAATGGCAGGGCGAATTGATCGGCCTACGAAAAAATGGCACGCATTTTCCTGTTGAAATTACCTTATCCTTGCTGTCCTCTGAACACGGGACACCCTCCGGTTTTATCTGGACCTGTCGAGATATCACCGAAAGACAGCAGGCTGAAGCTCTCATTAAGACGACCACTCATACCCTCGAACAACAAAACCAGGAATTAGCTCACGCCCGCGACCAAGCGCTCGCGGCGGCCCGATCCAAAAGCGAGTTCCTGGCTACGATGAGTCATGAAATCCGCACCCCTTTAAATGGCGTCATCGGCATGACCGATCTCCTCCTCGGCACAGATTTAGATGCCGATCAGCACGAGATGCTGGAAACGTTGAAACATTCTGGAGAATTCCTTCTCACTCTCATTAACGATATTTTGGATTTCTCAAAAATCGATGCGGGCAAATTGGATTTGGAAGTCATTGACTTTGACATACGGACAGCAGTTGATGAAGTTTTAGATACGCTTGCGGAACGAGCCAATCAAAAAAATCTTGAATTGATCAGCTTAATCTATGCCACAACCCCTCTGAAATTACGAGGCGATCCGGGAAGAATCAGGCAGATTCTTTTTAATCTTATCGGAAATGCCATCAAATTTACGCAAGGGGGAGAAATCGTAGTGGACGTCTCCGTGGTTGGGATAACTACCGACACCACCACCCTTCGATTTGCGGTCACGGACACGGGGATTGGTATTGACACTGAAGCTCAGGTGAGGCTCTTTGAATTATTTACCCAAGCCGACAGCTCAACCACCAGAAAATTCGGCGGCACCGGCTTAGGATTGGCCATCTGTAAACAACTCGTAACCCTGATGCATGGTGAGATTGGAGTGATCAGTGATGAGGGGGACGGCAGTACATTTTGGTTTACCATTCCCTTCGCTCATAGCTCCTCCTCTCCACCTCCATTTTCCAATGCCTCCCTTCGAGGTCGTCGTGTGTGTATCGTCGAATCCAATGACACGATACGCTTTCTCCTTCAGCATTACGCCGAATCGTGGGGAATGGCGTGTGAGGTGGCCCAAAATGGGCATGATGGATTCGCGTTACTTCGGCAACATGCTAAGGGGGAGCAATCTTTCGATATTGCCATTTTGGACCATACTCTCGCAGAAACGATTCAAGAAGATGGACTCTCCTTAGCCACACGTATCCGACAAAATCTTGAGATTTCCCATATTCCACTTATTCTCCTCACGACTTTCGGAAAACGGGGCGAAGGCAAATTCGCTCAACACGCCAGCTTCAATAGCTATCTCACGAAACCTATTCGGCATCAACAATTACAACAGTGCCTAAAAATGATTTTAGGCACCGACCAACAGACGCCCTCATCCCACACCAGTCACGCCTCCTCCTTGATCACTCGGCCGACCCTTGAAGCGGCCCAGGCGCACACAAAAGTCCACATTCTTCTTGCAGAAGATAATGTGGTCAACCAGAAAGTGGCTGTTCGCATGCTTCAAAAACTCGGCTATCACGTTGATGGGGTAGAAAATGGACAAGAAGCCGTAAACGCTGTTGGTTGTACATCCTATGATTTGGTCCTCATGGATTGCCAAATGCCAGAAACGGACGGCATAGAAGCCACACGGAAGATTCGTGAAGCGGAAAGCTTGAATGATTGGAAGGCAAAAGTCAGGAGTAAGGGGCAAGAGCCTCCTTCTTCTGAAATTTCTCCCTCTTCACTCCATATTCCTCACGGTTCTCGTGTGCCCATCATTGCACTAACGGCTAATGCATTTGCGGGAGATCGGCAAGCCTGCTTGGATGCCGGCATGGATGATTTTTTGTCGAAACCGGTCAAGCTGAAAGAACTCTCGACCATGATCACAAAATGGGTACCCCCTCGTCCAACAAGTGAAGAGGCATCCATGGTTGTTCCCGAGAAAAACAGTGCCGTCTTACCTTCGTCCCCTACCAGCCTAGATGATGGCATTATCCAGGATCTGCAATCACTTGGCGGCGAAGAGGATCAGAAATTTTTCCTCACCGTCATGGATCAGTTTCTTGCGGACCTGCCTCGTCACCTCGAAAGCATCAAACAGGCTGTCGAGCGCCAGGACGCTGCGGCTTTGGTGAAGGCAGCCCATGCCTGTAAGGGCTCATCACGTTCGATGGGAGCGATCTTGTTAGCAGATATCAGTTATGCCTTGGAGATGATGGGCAGGGAAGGAACGATGGGAGAGGTATCCGTAAAATTTTCACAATGGCTCCAAGAGAAGGACCGTACGGTTCTGGCTCTCCAACAAGAACGAATACACCACACGGCATCCGCGCCATCAACTCCGCACTCTTAAGTAGAGGACCACCTCAGTTATCTCTCCGCATCTCTTTCTTATGGGGCGCAACCAACTACCACCCGATTTTTTGCATACGGTCAACCGCCTCCGCCAATCGCTCTTTCGTTGTCGTCACCGTCATCCGAATGTAACCCTCACCCGCATCACCAAACCCATTACCCGGCGTCGTTACAATTCCAGCTTTTTCAATGAGATGGGCCGTAAACGATGCTGACGTAAACCCCGTGGGTACTTCAATCCAGACATAAAAGGCCGCTTCAGGCGTTTCCAATGACAATCCAAGTTTTTTTAAACCACCTACCAGCACATCCCGACGTTCTTGATAAATCCCTCGCAAATCATGAGTCACCGAATCATCCAACTCCAGTGCGGTAATGCCCGCTTCTTGAATGGCCTGGAATACGCCGGAATCGATATTCGTTTTGACTTTCCCTAAACCCGCGATGACTTCCTGGCGGCCGGCCGCCCAGCCGATCCGCCAACCGGTCATATTGAAAGTTTTGGATAGTGAATGAAATTCCACGCCGACATCAGTCGCCCCTTCCACCTCTAAAAAGCTGGCTGGCCGTTTGCCGTCATAATAGATTTCCGAATAGGCCGCGTCATGACACACAATGATCTGATGTTCCTTCGCAAAGTCCACCACTTTCTTAAAAAAATCTTTACCGGCGACAACCGACGTTGGATTGTTCGGAGAATTCAAAAACATCATTTTGGCTTTTTGCGCCACGTCGTGAGGAATGGCGGCCAGGTCAGGCAAAAACCCGTTCGCTTTCGTTAACGGCATCATATAAGAAGAACCCCCGGCAAAACTGGTGGCCACCGGGTAGACGGGATAGCCCGGGCTGGGCACCAGGACAATATCTCCCGGATCAATAAAGGCCAACGGTACATGGCCAATGCCCTCTTTAGACCCAATCAGCGTGACTACTTCGGACTTGGGATCGAGACTCACGGAGAATCGGCGTCGATACCACGCGGCCACAGCCGTTCGGAAGGACAACATACCATCATAGGATGGGTATTGATGATGCTTGGGATCGCCGGCCGCTCGCCGCAACGATTCAATAATGGGCTCTGGAGTCGGCAAATCGGGATCCCCAATCCCCAGGTTAATGATATCCATGCCCTGGTCGATGGCCTTTCGCTTCATGTCGTCAATCGCGGCGAATAAATAGGGCGATAAGGTGCGAATGCGCTCTGCATATTGAAGGGGAAACCCAGCCATGAATGTCTGCTCCTTTTCTGCAATTTCGAGAATAAATACTGAGGCGCTACCGTACCAAATTTTCAGTCGCTTGGGGTACTGCCATGCCACTTTTTCAGATCGCACCCATGGGAAATAATTTGAAGGGACAAGGGCTGGACGTTATTGAGCCAAATGCTCAATCAGGCGGTCAGCGAATTGATGCAAAATGCGCAAATGGGGGATGGCCTGTGCGTGAATCGTTTCGGGAAGAATTCCTCCTTTTTGAACATCTTCAGGACATTCACGACAGAGAGCCTGGATCGCCGCTTCTTCCATTTCAGGATGGAACAACAACCCATAGCAGCGCTCCCGCGCACGAAAAGCTTGTAAGGAATAATTAGCTGACGCCATTAACGATGGAATTTCGGAAGGAAGACTGATTCCTTCCCCATGCCATTGAAAGACCTGAAACATTGATGGCTCTTGACTAAAAATCGGATCGACTGACCCTGCAGTGGTTACCATCACTGGAACCATCCCGATTTCAAAGCAGGGACCTGGAGTCACAGAGCCCCCTAAAGCCTTCGCCAACAATTGCGAACCAAAACATATGCCCAAAACAGGAATGTCTTTGTTCATTGCCGTTTTCACCAATTGAAGTTCTTCGGCAATCCAAGGAGCAGGATCGTTGACTGACATGGGCCCGCCCATGATCAACAGAAAATCACCTGGATCCAGGGGCAATCCCCCGGAGGGAACCAGGATGGTTTTGACCGAATAGCCTCGAACTTCTAAGGCCTGACGAAAGACACCAGGACCTTCAAAAGATACATGTTGAAGACAGGTCGCGATTTTCATGACCTTCCCATTGAAGAGAGCCAAAACATATCCGCCTAACGGGAAAAATCAATAGTGGGGAAGGTGAAACTAGCGGATTTGGGAAGAAACGAAAGGGATGGCTTTCAAAATCAATTTTCAAATAAGTGGTGAATACTCAGATCCACCAGGCATCAGGACACGAACTCATTGACGGCAAAACCATTGGTGAACACAGGATGCTGCCCGTTCTTTTTATTGACACATTCAACCAAATGCCAAAACCGAAGCGGATTCACCTTCTTCTTGCTGGCCACGATCAAACTGGTCCCTTCCAAGACCGTATTGAGCGCCAAGTCGGTTCGAAATCCGATATGCTTGCACATGGGGGAAATAAATTTTTCGACCGCTGCGATGACTTTATTCCCATTGCTAAAATGATTCAGCATGACAATCCTGCCTCCAGGTTTACACACCCTAATCATTTCATTGACAACCTTCCGATAATCCGGAACCGCTGTGACGACGTAGGCGGCCATCACAATGTCAAAGGTATTATCTGGAAGCTGCATATTTCCAGCATCCATTGTCCGAAGGGTGACATGCGATAATTTGAATTCGTCCACTCTGCGATGGGCATGCTCTAACATGCCCACCGACAGGTCAATCCCCAATACATCACAGTGGGAGGGATACAAGGGCAACGCTTCGCCAGTTCCGACTCCCACCTCTAAAACCTGGCAACCAGGCTCAATGGACAATCCGCGAACAGCAGATTCCCGAGATTGTTTAAAGGCTTTTCCGAACGTGTGGTCGTACACAGACGCATAGGCCGTGTAAACCCGTTCTACTTTCTTATTGTCCATACGTCCTCCCTAGTGGTGCCTTGCTCATTCCACACCTCTTCGAAGACCATTGAATTGTTACCATGAAATTCGTTGTAACTGGGGATGTTAAACGGTGGCGAGAACCCAGGGTTTTTTGCCGGCCTGGGGACGGCCCGCTCACTTTTTGACCTAACGGATTCTTAATCTACCGAAGTGGAAAGAGGGAGTCAACTATTTATCACCACAAGTCTCTCACTTAAAACACTTTCTTCCTGACCCACGCACCTCAACCTGAGGCAAAAACCCGGCAAGCACCAACGCCACGCAGTACGATGACTCAAGGGATTGCAAACGTTCAGAGGCTCCTCTACAATTCCGAAATTATCTTTCATCCGGTAGCTGCAATCGCTCTTAAGGAGAACCTACATGGGCATCGGCTCAACATCATTCATCCATCTTTCATTGTCTCTATTCGCGACTGTGGGCATAGGGGTCATCACCCTACCCTCCGTTTCGTATGGAATTGATTTGACTTTGAGCATGGAGGAAGCCACTAAATCCCTCGCGACCGGTCGCCAAACCATGGAAACCGCAGAATCCGTGGAGGATGTGGCAGCAGTGATGAAGGCCTCGGAAAAAATTGTTCGAGTAGGTGCCGATCCTGAAGTAGATCCTTGCGGAACTCATGCCATCTTGCGCACACGCCGGTATTGGTTGGAATACTTTGGTCGTCGTGAAGCGGCAGAATCCAAACGTCAAAAGCAGGATATCCGCATGCCAGAATCGAAAATCCAAGAAATTTTAGCCATGCCCTATCTCGAAGTAGAAGTGCGCTTATGCGGTGAAGAGGAGTTCTTTGCCGAAGGAGCAGAAATCGCCCTGCAACAGGATAATCTCATGGTTCGACCTGTCGATATTGGTCCTGCCGAACGCGGTCGAAAAAACCCAGGACCTACTCCAAGCTTTCGTTCTCGTTTTACCGCACGATTTGCTTATGCTGACTTCGACCCCCAAGCACCAGGTACCTTGGCCATTTTTTTCCCAGACGGGACCTTGATCAATATTCCTGCCGATTTCTCAAAAATTCCCTAATCATCAATGCAGTTTACGCCCGTCGCGTTCGTACCTATTCTCTGTTAACGGCTTAGCTTCCCACGGCTCCTCCTTAAGGAGCATCCACGATCCCTTCGACCTCCCGCAACGTGTATAAATGATGATAAAGACCCCGTTGTTCCAGCAACGCCTCATGCCGGCCCTCCTCGATAATCGTTCCTCGGTGAAGCACCAGAATTCGGTCCGCCCGCTGGATAGAAGAAAAACGATGAGCAATCATTAACGTCGTCCGCCCTTGCATGAGCTCGACCAGCGCTCCTTGCACCAACGATTCCGCTTGACTATCCAACGCCGACGTTGCTTCATCAAGAATGAGGATGCGTGGATCCTTTAATAACGCCCGGGCAATGGCCACCCGCTGGCGTTGCCCACCAGATAGGTTCACACCCTTTTCTCCTAAGACAGTTTGATAGCCCGCCGGCAGCGTGTGAATAAATTCATGGGCGTTGGCGCGTTGACTGGCTTCAATGACCTCAGGTTCTGAGGCATCCCAGCGGCCATATCGAATATTGTCCATAATGGTGCCGCCAAACAGGAAAGTTTCCTGTGGCACCAATGCCAATTGGCCATACAAACTGTCCAATTGAATGGATCTCACATCATGGCCGTCAATAAGCACTCGTCCCTTTGTGGGATCATAAAAACGGTGCAGGAGATTAATAATCGTGGTTTTTCCAGCTCCGGTCGGTCCCACAAGCGCGACACATTCTCCTGCCTTGATTGAAAAGGAAACGGTGTCTAAGACCGGTGGACGATCCTCATAGGAGAATTGCACCTCCTCGAACCGGACATCGCCACGAATCGGCACTAGAGGTCGGGAATCGGGCCTATCTTGAATATCTAACGGCGTATCCAGGAGTTCGAACACTCGGGCCATCGCGCCTTGAACCTCTTTGACTTGTGTAAAAATACGCGCAGCCGACCCGAACGGCCCAATGAGAATTCCAGCAAACAGGACAAAAGCAAAAAGTTCTCCTGGGGATAACTGCCCTTCAATAACCTGTTTCCCGCCATACCACAAGACCCCAATTGCCATCACAAAGGTGAAAAATGTTATCACCGGGACAAAGACCGCCAAGACCGCCGTCCGCTGCATGGTCGTGGCTAAAAGCCCTTCAATACCCAATCGAAACCTGGCTTCCTCTCGTTGGCCTTGGACAAATGATTTCACCTCCCGAATGCCTGATACCACTTCTTCAATAAGTGTGGTCACATAGGCGGTTTGGTCTTGAATAATCATAGAAAGCGCTTTTAATCGTTTTCCAAAAATCCGCGCGACCAGTGCCAGTAAGGGGAGAAGGATGAGAATCAACAGACACAAGCGCCAATTCATCACCAAGAGAAACCCCACTCCGCCGATAATGGTGACCAAATGTTTGAGTGCATCTATGGGCGTTTCTGTGAGGAGATTTTGAATGACCCCCACATCGTTCATGAGACGGGAAATCAATTCTCCGGTGCGTCGCTTGGCAAAAAAATTGAGGGACAGCCGATGCAAATGGGAAAAAACATGCGTACGAAAATCTGCCATCACATGCTGAGAAGCCAATGCAGTCATATAACTATGGCCCATCGACAACACACCTTGGCCAACCACTAATCCGATAAACAGCCAGACCATTGAGGTTAAATGCTGAAGATCTTTTTCCACGGTGATCAAATCCCATAAAGATCCGGCCATTCGGATCAGGATCAGATTGCAGGCCGCGACACCCATAACCGCCACACCAGCACAGGCCATGATCACTATTTGAGGACGAATAAAAGGCAGAAAGCGGGACCACTGATTCATAGAGGTTTTGCCCCGGTATCGTTAAGTCAACATTACAAATGGGTGTAGCAGAACACTAATCGCAACTCACTGCCGAAAAAGTTTGAGAGGAGAGAGGCAAGAAAAAAGAGGAGACGTCAATCGATTTGAATAACCGATTCGATTTGCATTTTATTGAGTGCAACAAACTCGGAATGGTGGGTGTCATCAATGAGGACATCGGTCAAATTCACAAAGAGGACCGATTCATCATTGAGAACGTCCGAAATTCGATTCCGCATGGGAGGAATTAACAGTTCACCGACATAGGTCGACAGGGAGGAGCGTACCCTGATCCGAGTCTTTTTCCCCTGGGTCATAGCAAATGCCCTTTTCCCTGCTGACCGATGTAATTAATTACGCCGCTTGGCGAATTTCATGCGGCGACGAAGTTTTTTATGCTTATGCTTGCGCATCTTCTTCCTCCGCTTTTTGACCACACTCGACATAGAGATAAATTCCTGGGTTAAAAAATTATGAGATGGCAAGCCACAGACACAACTCTCGACTTTTATTATGAACAACCGATCTTGGTATCATAGGGTTAAGAAAGGTGTCAAGGAAGCAAGGCTATCATACCCGCTCGTGTACCCAGGAGTCATCTGCTTTTTCACAATTCCCTTGACCCTTACCAGGACCCTTCTCCATTATAGGGCCTCATGCGAACCGAAACCCTCGCCATCAATCGCCTTTGGATATGGACGACCCTTATTGCTCTAGCATTGGGATGTCTCACGGAGACTGGATGTTCGACAAAGGCACCGAAATATCCCGAAGACCATGCTCGATTTCAACGAGTGGTCCAAGCCATCAAAACACTGGAAACAGCCTATGTCAATAAAGATGCATCTGCCTTCCATGAACTCCTTTTACCCCTCGAACAGCTAGAAGTCTTGGAGTCTGAGGCCCGACTAGACTTTGCCACATTTTCATCTATTCGTCTCGATTTTACGGTGGATCGTATCCTCATCGATGGCAACCGTATTTCCGCATTTATTTCCTGGCAAGGTACCTGGCAACGCTCGAGTCAAGGATCGAACGACCAAGCACGAGGTCACGGCGTGCTTCTATGGAGTGGTAACCAGGTGATTTTGCTGCGAGGGACGGAAGGGGACCTTCCCTTTGGCATGGCGACTCGTCTCAACCTAGCGTCCTGAATCCTTTACGATCCCTTTCTAGAGCTTTTTTATCCTCCCATGCCTCCTTCATTGGTCAAGACTCCCATGACCCCTCAAGTTCTTTCAACAGACTTTCTCATTATTGGCGCAGGCGTGGCCGGACTGCGCGCCGCCATTGAACTGTGCCGACATGGCGAAGTCACGATGGTCGCGAAAGGCGGGCCACAAGACAACAACTCGTTTTATGCCCAAGGGGGGGTCGCTGTGGCACTAAGCGAAGAGGATGATGTCGATCTTCACTTCACCGATACGGTCAAGGCTGGGCATCAACTAGGGTCACGTCCTGCAACAAAATCGTTGGTGGAAGAAGGCCCCTCCCGTATCCACGAACTGATTGAATGGGGAGCTAAATTCGACACCGTCGATGGCCAGCTGGCTTTTACTATGGAAGGAGCCCATAGCCGCCACCGCGTATTACGAGCCGGTGGAGATGCCACCGGGAGTGAGATGGTTCGAGTCTTGAGTACCAAAGCGCAAGGTCTTAAAAACTTGAAATGGTTGGGCAATCATTTTGGAGTTGATTTGTTGATTCAAAACGGACGCTGTCGTGGAGCCAGCGTCCTCGACGAACAAAAAGGAACCTGCAAAACCATCCTGGCTTCGGCGGTCCTATTAGTCACCGGTGGAGCCGGGCAAATTTACGCACGCACCACGAATCCACCCAATGCAACAGGTGATGGCATTGCCATGGCTCTTCGAGCCGGGGCCATTCTCGAAGATATGGAATTTGTCCAATTTCACCCCACTTCGTTGTATCTCCCGTCAAGCCCTCCGTTTCTTCTCTCGGAAGCGTTGCGTGGTGAGGGTGGAATCCTCCGGAACAATCGCTGCGAACGATTTATGAAACAATACGATCGAAATCAGGAACTCGCACCACGAGATATTGTTTCCCGAGCCATTTGGGCAGAAATGCAAAAAACGAAAGCCCGCCACGTCTATTTGGATGTCACCCATTTAGGGGAAAAGTTTTTAAAAGAACGCTTTCCCACCATCTATTCCACGTGTTTACGGTATGATATTGATATCTCTGAAGAATGGGTCCCAGTCTCGCCCAGCGCCCATTATTTCATGGGTGGCGTGAAAACTGATCTTCACGGGGCCTCCAACCTGCCCGGCCTGTTTTCCGCCGGTGAGGCGGCCTGTTCAGGGGTACATGGCGCCAATCGTCTGGCAAGTAATTCGCTCCTGGAGGGATTAGTCTTCGGATTACGCGCCGCGGAAGCCGCAGCGACCTATGCCAAAACCTCTTCACCCCCAAGCTCTATGGCTCCTTCGATTCCCCGACAATCTTCAGCCCAACACATGTCCGAACAGGACGTGGAGAAACTCCGAAACTCTCTTCGCCGATTGATGTGGACCAAGGTGGGGCTCATACGAACAGCGGAATCCTTACGAAAAGCGCTCGACCAACTTCAACAGTGGTCTCGCAAGCTGCAGATGCCGCCTTTCAACCGAACGGGCTTGGAAACACAAAATATGCTTCAGGTGGGGCGCTGTGTCACCGAAGCGGCTCTGTGGCGAACGAACAGCGTGGGAGCCCATTACCGGGAAGACATTCCCTTTTTCAAAGGCTTGAAATGGAAGGTCCATAGCCAGTGCCAACAAACTGACATTTCTGCGCTCGCTTCTCATCCAAAAAAAGCGAAAACAACCGTCAGAAGCTGAAGCTGCTGCTACTCATTCGAGGGCGTTAAGCTGAACCCCAAATACCGATCCACATTTGAATTGAAAGCCTTCATGAGCGCACTGGTGAGAGGGCCTCGCTTCCCACGTCCTATCTGACAATCCCCGATCTTCAAGACAGGCATAATTTCTATCCCGGTATTGGTGATAAAACACTCATCGGCCTGGAATAATTTTTCCGCCCCATAACGTCCTGCTACCACACCGACGCCCTGCTCTTCAGCTAACTCCATCACAACCTCACGGGTGATGCCTTTTAAAATTCCGCACTCCGTGCCCGGTGTATGCAAACGGTGATTTTTCACAAAAAATATATTGCTCGTTGTACACTCAGTTACCTCCCCCGCCATATTCAACATCAGCGCGTCATCCGCTCCTACTCGAACAGCCTCCTGTTTAGCCAGAATATTATTCAGGAAACTGATTGCCTTAATTTGAGGAGATTGAGCCAGCTCAGGATTCCGTCTGATGGACGCCAGATGTAACGTCATACCCTGTTCCCGCTGTTGTTCTGTATACTCCACAACAGGCTTAGACATGACCACAACGGTCGGACGAGCACACAACCCTGGGTCAATCCCTACTTCTCCTTCACCACGAGAGATGGTCACTCGCAGGCCGGCATTTTGCAATTTATTACGAACTAAGAGCTCCCCAATGATTGGCAACCATGCGTCGTCCGATAGGGGAAGGTCTAACCCAATGAGTTCACAGGATTGGTGGAGACGTGCCAGATGCCGTTCCCATAACAACACCCTTCCCTGATACACACGCAATGTCTCATAGACCCCATCCCCGTATAAAAATCCATGATCAAAGACCGAGACTCGCGCATGTTCTCTCTGAACAAACCGATCATTGAGATAGACCCACATACGGCATCCCTTATAAATCCTGCTATGGCTGAAGAATCTGCAAAAACGCTTGTGCCTTATGAAGGGTTTCTTCATATTCCCGTTTAGGGTCGGAATCGGCCACGATGCCCGCTCCAACTTGAAGATACCCACAGCCTTTCGTCAACAACAGCGTACGGATCGCAATATTCAGGTCCACGTTTCCATTCCACCCGATAAATCCTATTGACCCCGTATACAATCCGCGCCGAACCGGTTCCAGCTGTTCAATAATTCCCATGCAATGAACTTTGGGTACCCCGGTGATGGTGCCCCCTGGGAAAACAGCCCGAATCAGGTCAAATCCGTTGTAGCCCGCACGAAGTTGTCCGAAAATATGCGAGACCAGATGCATCACATGGGAGTAGCGCTCCACTGTCATGAACTCATCAACCCGAATGGATCCATAGCCACAGACGCGTCCTAAATCATTACGGACAAGATCCACCAGCATCAAATGCTCGGCCCGTTCCTTGGTATTCGAAAGCAGGTCCTCAGCGAGACGTCGATCTTCAGCCGTCCCTCCCCCGCGCGGCCGGGTTCCCGCAATGGGGCGCATGTCAGCATACCCATCGGAAAGCCGAACCAGTCGCTCTGGGGAGTTACACACAATAACGTCCGATTCAAGCACGAAAAACGCCGAATGAGGAGAGGGATTCATGCGCCGTAATTGGCGATAGAGACTGGCTCCAGCCTGCGCCTGTGACGAGAAAGCGTGAGTAATCCCTTCCACCTGAAATCGATGGGAGAGATTGGCTTGATAGATATCTCCAGCGCCGATAAATTGTTGACATGCGCGTACACGATCTTGATAGGCAAAAGCTGATTGTCCCTCATGAATGCGTAGGGAAAATGGACCGGTCTTGCTCCCATCCGCAACAGGGTCCACGGACTGGAGTTTCGCTTCAAAATCCAATAAACGAGACTGTCCTTCCCGGTACAGATGCTCCCAATTCTCTTTCGCTAGCCGTTCCGGAGCAGGCGAAAAAACCAGCCAGGCTCCAGCCATTTGATGATCAACCACAACAAAGGCTTCAACAAAAAGAAAATAGATATCTGGAAACTGAAGGTCGTCTTGCGCATACTCCGGAAGAACCTCGAAGCTCCTGGCCAGATCATAGCTCAAGCATCCAACCGCGCCCCCTAAGAAAGGCAGAAAAGAAGGCGCGATAACGGAAGGGTGTTCCACAAACTGTCTCTGTAACAACGAAAATGGATCTCCTGCCTGCTCTGTCCAAACACCGTCAGAATAGATTTGAACGGTGTCGTTCTTCCCTCTCACCACTCGATAGGGATCGCACCCCAGATAGGAGAAACGGCGAGGCTCACTCCCCTGATGATAATCATGCTCGATAAAAAACGAGTGCGGGGAATAACCGGTTACCCGCCCATACAGCTCGAATGGATCTTCATAGGCAACCAAACATTGCTTCACAAGAGGAAAGATGTTTGCGGAAGGAAGGGTGTGGTCAATCCCCCCTTCCGTCTGGGTGGGAAGAACAGACAAGTGTGTTAGGGGTTATCTGATGGAACTGGAATTGGAGGAGAAGTAGACTTCATGGCATTCGCGGCTTCCTCAGGAGCTAATATCCCTTTTTGTACCAGGGATTCCAAGAGACCTTTGACGGCCTCTCCTGGTGAACGGCGAAGCCCACGCACCCGAATACTTGGCGGATAAAAGCGAAGATAGTCAGGATTACTCACCCGAATGGTCACCGCTTCGCTTACACTAAACGGAGCCAGCTCTTGATCGGCATTGGGAATTCGGAAAAATGGCTTGCCATTGGCCAACAACCCGTCAGGGGCTGTAATTTCTACCCGATCCGAAATATCAGCGCCGGTAATTTCTCGCACGGTATCCACAATCAGAATCAAGGAATCCGCAACCACAGGATCGCCGGTTTGATTTTTCACGGTAACAATAAATTCGACCTCACTCACAGAGGTGAGGTGCGTTCCAGAAAGAGGTTGGGCATGTTTATATTGGATGACGGGGACCACTCCCTCAGTTAAATCCGGGAGTTCATCCACCGTGGGATTCGCAAAAACCAGGGGTCCACTCACCGCGACTTGAAGCAGAAGAATAGGTACGATGCCTTTCACCATTTTTTCATCCTCCAAGGGGAAAATGGAACACCGATATACCGGAAGGCCTCAATTCCTTTCTCATTCACTCAGAAGACCTAATACGTTACCTACTGTAGCATATCTCAAAAATTAAACGAGGTCTTTCCTTGACAATATTTAGGATCTTTTGGTTGAATGTAGCCCCTTCCAACGACTCGCCTTGCAGGTTTCACACATGGCACCTTCTCAGGATCCACTATTTGCGGGGCTGGGACAGGCCATGCGAGTGGGGACCGACCTGCTTGCCGCTCTTATCGTCGGTGGATTCCTCGGATGGTTAGTTGATTCATATGTGCTAGATTCTACACCGTGGGGTGTAGCAGTTGGTTTGGCTTTAGGATTGATCACGGGCATTCGCAACGCCTACCGCGCAGCCCAGCGGTGGGATACTAAGAAGTAAAACAAGGTTCCGCTTTGGAAGATCCCTTACACTCCTTCGAACTTCATAATTTCATCCCGCTCTCGCTTTTCGGTCTCGACATTTCAGTCAACAAGGCCGTCTTGCTGATGTGGATTGTGGTGGGCGTCGCTTCCCTCTTCCTATTAAAAGCAGGGGCCGCCAGATCCCTCGTCCCATCAAAACTACAGAGCGTGGCGGAATTACTGGTTGAATTTATTCGAGGCATAATTCAGGACACCATGGGGTCCTCAGGAATGCGATATTTTCCCCTCATCAGCGCTTTGTTCCTTTTCATCTTGTTTTGCAATTTATTAGGACTGATCCCAGGGTCCTATACCGTCACCAGTCAGATTGTCGCAACAGGAGTATTTGCCCTGGGAGTCTATGGGCTCAGCCTGATCATTGGTTTTCAATTACATGGAACAAAATTTTTAGGAATTTTGGTGCCACCCGGCACCCCTGGATGGTTACTTCCCTTAATGATTCCGATTGAACTGATCAGTCAACTCGCTAGACCGATTTCTCTGGCTGTGCGATTATTTGCCAATATGACGGCTGGCCATGTCATTCTTGGAGTATTATTCGGATTGACGATTGCCGGCGGGCTTCTCATTGGATGGTTGCCTTTTTCATTCACCATCGTGTTGTATGGCCTAGAGGTAGGCATCGCATTTATTCAGGCCTATATTTTTACCGTCTTAACGTGTGTGTATATTGGTGATGCCATTCATCTGCACTAATCTCGTTCGTACCATGAAAGTCAGTCATTACTATTAATCCCTTTTAAACTGGGAGGACAACACCACAATGGATTCTGCAGCAGCAGCACTTTTGGGAATGGGCCTAGCGGCCGCAGGTTTTGCAGGTGCCGGAATTGGCATCGGGTATATTTTCGGGAAGATGATCGAAGCCGTCGCCCGTCAGCCAGAGGCGGAAGCCCGAGTCGGCAAGTATATGTGGATTGGGTTCGCATTAGTAGAAGCCATCGCACTCTACGGACTGGTCATTGCCTTCATCATCATGGGCAAAGGGTAAAAGGCGATTGAGCTATGCCACAATTTGATTCACATTTCTTTTCGACTTTGATTTTTTGGGAAGTTCTGTCGTTTAGCATCCTATTCTGGATACTCTATAAGTATGCCTGGCCACCGATTCTGGAAACGCTCGAAACACGAGAACGAAAGATTCGAGAAAGCTTAGATCAGGCAGAACAGAGTCGCGCAACGGCAGAGCAAAAGCTGAGGGAATACGAAACCAAGCTCCAGCTTGCGGCAAAAGAGGCTGAAACCCTAATGGCCGAAGCCAAACAAAAAGCCCAGCGACTGCTAGACGAAAATCAGCAACGCCTTCGTACAGAATCGGACCGGATTAAAGAAGAAGCGACCCAGGACATTGAACGGGAACGTCGAAAGGCCGTGGAGGACATCAAGAGTCAGGCAGCGGAGCTCGCAATTTTGGTGGCAGAAAAGGTGATTGGCCGAAGCTTATCGGATGACGATCATCGTCGGTTCGCCAAGGAAGCGCTAGCAGAAGTCGCGGCACAATCCAAAAATTAACCCGTCGAGACCGCCACCGCAATTCAGATTGCTGTCTTGTTTTTTCCTACTGGGAACTCCGTAACACATCGTTCGAAATATCTTGAAGAGGGAAGTGACACTTCCCTCTTTTTCCCCCGCTCATAATGCCAGAATCACACTCCTAATTCCCTCCGCCTGCCCGATAGCCCTCCAAATCAACCGTGACGTTGTGAAAACCTATTTCCTTCAAAGCCCTAAGCACCCGCGTACGTCGATCTTCCTCGATCAGCATCGCAATTTCTGATTGTCCCACTTCAATTCGAGCCGTTTCTCCATTAAGGCGAACCCGCACTTGAGTCAACCCTTGGGACAACAAAAAGGCTTCGGCCTTCTCCACACGAGACAGTGCAGTTCTAGTAATGGGGATGCCTCGTGTAATACGAGACGACAAACAGGCAGCGGCCGGCTTATTCCAGTTCGCTAAACCCAAGGCTTGAGCTAATTGACGAATATCAGACTTGTCACAGTTCGCGTCTAACAAAGGGCTTCGTACACCTAAACGCTTCCCCGCTTGAATCCCCGGTCGGTCTTCACCCATATCATCGACATTTGTCCCATCAACGATAGCCTGGAAACCAGCCACTGCCTGAATGCTGGATAACAACTGGTACAGATCGGTTTTGCAATGAAAACAGCGCGTGGCATCATTCTGCACAAACGCCTCAATATTCAACTGATCCGTTTCCACCACTTGCAGAGGGACGCCAATTGACTCACACAGCCCATGCGCTTCTTCCAGCTCACTCGCTGGTAAGGTGGGGGAAGTCGCAATCACAGCCTTGGCCGACTCTCCAAGAACGTCCACGGCCACCTTCAACACAACAGTACTATCCACTCCACCTGAAAACGCCACGACCACCGAACCCAGGTCATGGAAAACCTTCTGCAGAGTCGCGTATTTTTGTTGTAAGGCTGGGTTAAGACTCAGCATAAATTGGAAGAGATCGTTTTGAACGAGTCGGCGCAGACTTTAACACCTCGGAGGCTGATCGGCCCAACTGACCACAGGCTCCCAAGACATCATCTCCGCGGCTTTTGCGTAAAAATACATCGAGGCCGCGACTGCGAACAATCTGTTGAAAGGCCTTGATATCCTCCAGGGTGGGTCGTCGGAAAGGATTGCCTGGAAACTCATTAAAGGGAATCAGATTGATCTTGCAACGCAACCCGCGCAGCAGCGAGGCCAAACGGTTCGCATCCTCTGCTGAATCGTTGAACCCTGCGATTAAGACATATTCAAAGGTCAAAGGGCGCTCAGAATCTTCCAGATACTTTCGACACGCCATCAGTAACGCGTCCAGATTATAGCGGGCGTTGACTGCGGGCATCAGATGGTCACGCTGCGCATTGGTTGTTCCATTCAAGGAAATCGCTAAATTCACACCGAGACGCCGAACATCGGGAAAGCGGGGAATCCATCCTGCCGTCGAGACGGTGATGCGCCGAGGGGAAAAGCCTAACCCCCATTCCAAATTTGTCAGACGTTGAATGGCGTCAGCCACTGCATCAAAATTCATCAGCGGTTCACCCATTCCCATAAAAACCATCGACGTAATATGGTCTCCTTCTGGCAACAGGGCTTGCACGTTTAACACCTGTCCCACAATTTCCTGCGCACGCAGGTTCCGTTTGATACCCATTTGCGCTGTCAAGCAAAAACCACAATCCAACGTGCATCCGACCTGTGAGGAAAGACACAACGTCCGTCGTCGCTCCTCCGGTATCAGCACCGTTTCAACGGCCAGATCATCGACCAGACCCCATAAGAATTTTTCCGTGCCGTCTCTGGCAATCTGGCGAGAAATCTCTTGGTCGTGATAAACAGTCGCAACCTGTTGCAAGCGTTCACGATCCACTTTGGACAAATTCGTCATGCCTTCAATAGCCAATACCCGATGCTGGTAGAGCCATTGTAAAATTTGGTTGGTTCGGTAGCGAGGCCAACCAAGGTCTTGTACCAATTGCCCTACTTCCTGAACAGTGAGAGCGAGAAGATTCACCAGAGACGTGTTCATTTTCATTTCATCCACAATGGACTCAAAAAAAAGCCTGCCAGATCATACCATCTCCCCGAGCCCACGCAACCAATCTCGTTTTTGGAAATTTGCCCTATTGCTTTCTTTCTCATACGTAATTTCACCAATCTACATATAGATAATAGGTAAAAAAGTAAAAAGCCTGTTGAGTGATCCGCTGCTTTTTTACTGTTGCCAAAATGACAAGGACGCAAAACGGCAATGGCCAATGAATCAAAACATCGTTCTTATACAACAGGAACTATCTACTTTTCTTTTAAAGCAAATGGGGCCTTAAGTACACCTATTCCTCGCACAATGATTTATGACCACTATATGTTGACGGATAAAAACATAATACCGCGCTAATTGAATGTCAGGCTCACAAAAGTGTGAGCTTCTCACAGGCCTCGAAAAACATACCATATACTCTATTCTGACAAATAACTTTTTGTATCAATAAAAAAAGATTGGTATAAAAAATAAAAATCAAAGCTTGCTTGTTGACTTTGCTTTAAAACATGAATAAAATTCCATTCAACATATGGTGGAGCTCGAACGATGGAGAATCAAGATGATGAACTGCAAGATATCCTTGGAGGTCTAGAACAACGAATCAGCGTATACGAACGCAAACGCAAGGAGCTTCAAAAGAAGCGGGAGCAACTAGGTGATGAAATCGCAACGGTTGAGAAATACCTGGAGTTGGCAAAAACCCTGTATCGAGTGGAAGCTGACAAAGCGAAGCTGGCCAGCCTCTCGTTCCAAATCGCCTCTCACGAAAAGGGGGAGGTGTCGGCATCTGACGTCGACGTCGCGACCAAATCGCGGGAGATTCTCCTGGGGCGGAGTAAGTATGTCGGACGCAGCGTCCCCGATGCGGTGTACATGGTTTTGCAAGAGGTAGGTTGCCCACTGCATGCGAAGGATTTGTATCAACGACTCAAAGAGGGTGGAATGCCCATCAGGGGGAAAACTCCTGTGACCTCCATTGCCACCTCGTTAAAACGTGACTCTCGGTTTCGAAAAGTAGGACCCAATACGTTTGAAGTCAATCACGACAAGGCCTTACCCAAGGTCGTCTAATCAGGCAAAGACTAAAAAGTTCCCTAATGGGAAAGGAGGTGAGTGAATTGGCAGCTACGAAAAAGAAAGCCGCTCCGAAAAAGAAAGCCGCCGCTAAACCGAAAGCGAAGGCCGCAACAAAGAAGAAGTAATTAGACAGTCCCACCAGCAGTACCGCCGGGGGTAGGGCCACCTGCTCCCGGCGTGTTTTTTAATCGCTCGTCAATGCCCTATTTTCCTCAACATCCCTGGGAGACTTGCGACTTTCTCCACCATCCGGAATCCTATTCAATCGTTCCCTCCACATCATGACACTCTCCCTCAACGAAATCGACAATCTCACGCAATCCGCCATCCGGGCGGCACGACTGGGCGGCGCCATCCTTCAAGACTATGCCCAAAAAGGCTTTACCATTGAGTCAAAGGGCCAATCCATCAACCTCGTCACCGAAGCCGATTTACAATCAGAGAAAGCCATTATTCAGTCGATCAGGAAGACATTTCCCGAGCATCAGATTCTGAGCGAAGAGCAAGGCTTACAAGACATTCCTCAGCATCCTCTTAAATGGATCATTGACCCGCTAGACGGAACGGTCAACTTCGCACATGGGTTTCCCATGTACAACGTGTCCATTGGGGTGGAATACCAAGGGACCTGTGTCATCGGAGTGATCTACGATCCCACACGAAATGAACTCTTCCTCGGACAACAGGGCCAAGGATCCACTCTTAATGGCACACCCATCCACGTGTCGGCCACACCGAAACTCGACGAAGCGTTATTGGTAACAGGGTTTGCCTATGATATTCATACGGCCACGGACAATAATCTCAAAGAATTTTGTGCATTCACCGTTCGCGCAGGGGGCATGCGCCGCACCGGGACCGCCGCTATCGATCTCTGTTACATCGCCTGCGGGCGACTCGACGGCTTCTGGGAATTGCAACTCAATCCCTGGGACACCGCAGCAGGGAAAGTCATCGTCGAAGAAGCAGGCGGAAAGATCACAGATTACGCAGGCGACCCTTACTCCATCTATAATAAGACCATCCTCGCCACCAATACGTTGATTCATTCAGAAATGTTGAGCGTCCTCAAAGAAGTTAGGCCATAAAAATAGCCATGATTGTCAAAGCGTGGATACCTGAAACCTAAAGACCTCAAGAATCTACTTTCATACCGGCTCAGCCAGGAGTTGTTGAATGATTTCTTCGGTTTGTTCGTAGGCCCCTTCGCCGATCCTCGTGTATTGGATAGTGCCTTTTTTATCGATCACCTATAACGTTGGCCAGTAGCGGTTGCCATATTGCCGCCAATTGCGAAACTCATTATCGATAGGTACGGCATAAGAAATATGTCTTTCCTTCACATACGCTTTGACTTTATCCACTTCCTTCTCATGACTGAACTCCGGCGAGTGGACAGCAATCACGACTAATCCTTCCTTTGCATATTTCTGATGTCAGGCTTTGACATAGGCTCGATGTTCCGGCAGTTCCAACAGCCAAATGTCCAGGGTTCTACCATCACGACTTTTCCACGGAGATCTTCCATCTTGAGTGGGTCTGAATTAATCCACGTCGGACTGATGATTTCAGGTGCTGAAACGTTTTTCGCAAAACTTACAGAGCCAAAGTAGAATAGAGCACTGACCATTCCGAAAATAGCCAAGCTCCCTATAGTTTTCATAGGCTTCTTTCCCATCATCAAATCTCCTTTTGGATTTCTGCAACCCCTGCAATTAAACACACCCTCTGAAGCTCAGACTTGGAATGATTACTCCGCATTTATTGACATGAAAATTTCGCATATTTTCGAGTCTTGTATCTTGGGTTGCGGGCCTTTATGGTCGGAAGGGTTCTGGAACAGAGTGAGTATGTTTCGAGTCTTGGGTTGTAACCCTGTGGGTCAGATTATGCCCTCTGTTTCTTCCGAGGAAAACTGAACGGTATCTTAGGCCCGTGAGGAGTATGACGGAGCCTGTATTCACAAGACTAGTTATGCGGAGGTCCCCATGAACCAGGTTTCTCAACACGTTCTTGGCATTGATGTGTCGAAAGCCACCTTTGATGTGGCGCTTCTTCATCACCGGCAAATCCACCACAAACAATTTACCAACCAAGCTCGGGGCTTCCGGGCCTTGCAGGCCTGGTTAGCCAAGCACACGGTGGCCCCTATTCATGCCTGCATGGAAGCGACCGGCAAGTATGGGGAGGCGTTAGCGGAGTTTCTGCATGCGCACGCCATCAGGGTAAGCGTGGTCAATCCACTCCGCATCAAAGCCTTTGCGCGCAGTGAACTGAGCCGCACGAAAACGGACAAACAGGATGCGGCCGTGATTGCGCGGTTTTGTGTCGCCATGCGCCCTGGATCCTGGCAACCCGCGCCGCCCGAGATTCAGCAACTGAAGGCCTACACCCGTCGTCTGGATGCCTTAACGGCGCTGGCTCAGCAAGAACACAATCGGTTGGAGGGCGAGAAGGGATTTGTCGAAGACGATATTCGCCAGCATGTGGAAGAACTCCAGATCCGGATCCATCGCCTCCAGAAGGTGATCGCCGAACATCTAAAGCAACATCCGACGTTGTGTCAGCAGCAAGCCTTACTGCTCAGCATTCCGGGGATTGGAGAACGAACGGTCGCTCAGATCTTGCCGATCTGCGGAAGCATCCACCAATTTTCTCATGCCAAACAGTTAGCGGCCTTCTGTGGTCTCTCTCCTCGCACCCATCAATCAGGAAGCTCCGTGAAAGGGCGCGGGCGCCTCTCAAAAATGGGCCACGCCAGTCTCAGGAAAGCCTTATTTTTCCCGGCGCTGGTTGCGATGAAATTCAATCCTCAACTCAAGGCTATGCGGGAACGGTTACTGGCAGCGGGTAAACCCAAAATGGTGGTCGTCGGAGCTGTGATGCGCAAACTGCTGCATCAAATTTATGGAGTCTTAAAAAGTGGAGTCCCTTTTCGTCCTGAACGAGCCACGGGGGCCTCTTGACTTTTAAGACGGTATCTGACCCCTATACAAACTAACTAAAAATCATCCCATATCGTTGAAATCGTGCTGGGGATTGCGTTCGCGCGCGAAATTTTTTGACCAGGCACTTCGGAAGAGGACGACGGCTCGATCCTGACTGTCTTTTACTACCAGGGCATCAGAAGGCGGTTTAAACGTCTCCACATCTCCCACCAGCCAGGCGCTGGATTCGTACGGCAGCATATCGACAATGGTCTTCACCCGATATTCATTGTGTAAGCGAAATTCGAGTACATCAAACTGAAGACGCCCTACGGCCGCCACAAAAAATTCCAACCCATCCAGACTCCGCATGATTTGAATGGTGCCTTCTTTCGCCAGTTGTTCAATCCCTTTATCAAACGATTTTCGCATCGTAGTATCTGTCGGGCGCACTCGCGCGAAAACTTCCGGTTGAAATTGAGGCAACGGCTTGTAATTGAAGCCGTCTGTTAATGAAATCGTATCGCCGATCTGAAACGCTCCGGTATTGATAATGCCAATGACATCACCAGGATAGGCCACATCCACCGTATTTCGCTCCTTGGCCACCATGCTGTGAGGCCGAGACAATCTCACTTCGCTCTTGGTTCGATGATGTTTCACCACCATATCCCGATCAAATTTCCCCGAACACACACGCATGAACGCCGTACTATCGCGATGACGCGGATTCATATTCGCCTGCAGTTTAAACACATAGGCACTAAACGGCACGTCAACTGGATCAATGGTCTGCTCGTGTCCATCCGGGGTATCCGCGATCCGCGCATGAGGATGGGGCGCCATATCGACGAATGCATCAAAAAACGGTTCAACACCGAAGTTGGTGAGAGCCGATCCGAAAAACACGGGCGTCACTTTTCCATTTTGGAATTCATCCTTGGAAAAAGGATTCCCGGCGATATCGAGTAATTCCAGATCATGTTCCAATTCTTCCCAGACATAGGCTGCCACACGATTCTTTAACGAAGGATCATCCAGGGACATTTGGGTCAACTCAGGTTTGGCTGCACCAGCCTTTGCGGTCTTGGTATATAACAACACCTGACGCGTATCTCGATCCACCACACCCATAAATTCTCGCCCAGACCCGATGGGCCAATTAATGGGGCTGGCGTGAATCCCCAAAATTTCTTCAACTTCAGCCATGAGATCCAATGGGGGCCGGCCAGGAAGATCCATTTTATTAATGAAAGTCAGCACGGGAATTTGACGGAGTCGGCAGACTTCAAAGAGTTTTCGCGTTTGCGTTTCCACACCCTTGGCTGCATCAATGACCATGATCGCACTATCAGCCGCGGTCAGAGTTCGATAGGTATCTTCGCAAAAATCCTGGTGACCTGGCGTATCCAATACATTGATCACCGCCTGTTTATACGGAAACTGCATGGCAGATGCAGTAATGGAAATCCCGCGCTCCTGCTCCATTTCCATCCAGTCGGAGGTGGCCATTTTCCCATTTTTCCGCGCACCAACCATCCCCGCCGTTCGGACCATGCCGGAATACAGTAAGAGCTTTTCGGTTAACGTCGTCTTGCCCGCATCGGGATGACTGATAATCGCAAACGTTCGACGCTTACTGGCGGCCGTTCGGATTTCTTGTTTGAGTTGAAGTGTGGTCATCCTACCTTCTGAACGATAAAATTCTATCCGTTACAATTTTTCCAACTGACCCTGCGCCCGGGCCAGGCTCAGACGTGAGGCATTAAACGTAAACAATCCTTCAATCAAATTATCCCGGGCCTGCGCCACCCGAGTTTGCGAATCCGTGACTTCGAGGTTGGTAGCGACACCGACTGCAAATCGTTCACGCGATAATTCTAATTCGGTGAGTGCGAGCTTTAATCCTTCTTCGGCCACGGCCACTTGCTGTTTCGCCGAACTAATCGTGATGAGGGCATCACGAACCTCCAGTGCCACTTGATATTGCACGTCCTGCGTTCTGATTTCTTCCTGCCGGACGAGACTGCGACTCTCCGAAATTCTTCCTTCCCGCTGTCCCCCATCGAAAATCGGCACCGTCAGAAGAACCTGAACATTGTCCGTGGTAAGCGAATCGGGAATTTGATTCCCAATCAGGCCCACATCGCCCAACGCCTGAATGGAGGGAACGCGTTCATTGGTCACAGAACTTAACGTCAGAGAGGCCAGTCGCTCTCGATTCCTCTGCACCTTCAGTTCGGGCCTGTTTGCTTTCGCAACCTGCAAGGCCTCCCCGATGGATTGTTCAGAAACTTCCAGTAATTTCATTTCATCCGTGAGCACCAGCCGCACATCGAACGACAAACCCATGGCGCGAATCAAATTTAACAAGGAACGATCCCGCTCATTTTCAGCGACTAACAATTGCTGTTTGGCGTTTTCCAATTGCACCTTCGCTCGCGTCACATCCAGGCTCGTCGCCATCCCCGCGGATTTTCGTTCCGTCGCCAAACGGAGTAATTCCTGATTCAGCGCAACATCCGCCTTGCGAGCGTCCACTGCAGCTTTCGCTCGAAGTGTCTCTAAATAAATCAGGCCCGTGGTGGCCATGGTATCACGTTTGGTGACTTCCGCATCCATCCCGGCCACATCCACCCCGGCTTTGGCAGCGCGCCATCTTTGAATGAGACTCAAACTGAATACGTTTTGGGTGAGAAAGGCTCTCGCTTCATAGAAATCCCGCGGGCCAATCACCGTGGGTGCGCCACCAAATTGACTGACAAAGAACCGTCGCCGGGCTCCACTCATTCGCCCGGAAATATTCGGCAGCAACTCCCCCAATTGTGTATTGGCCACATCCCGCGCCTGGGTAATCCGTTCGTTAAACAACCGGACAGTGGGATTTTGATCCACAGAGGCATCCATAGCCTCCCGCAAACTTAATTTCAGAACCGGGGCTTCTGGATGCACAGAAAGGGATTGCTCGGTCGCCGCTAACCCTGTCTGACCCAATCCGGCCAGAAGGACAGCCAGACCCATACTCAAGACCCATGCCGAAACATCCACCCGACATCCCTGCTTCCCCGGTGTGGGAACCAGATCGCGGATGTTCGTACGGTTTTCATGACCCATAACTTACACTTCCCTCATGCTCGTCGCCACGATAGGTTTGGACATCATTATGCGCCGGCCCGCTTTCTTTACGTCCATAAAGAAACTAAATAAGGCTGGCACCAGGATCAGCGTAAAAATTGTCGAAGTCACTAGGCCTCCCAGCACAATGCTGCCGATGCCACGGTATAACTCCGACCCGGCTCCCGAGGACACCACCAAAGGGAAGAGACCAAAGGTCGTCGTCAGCATACTCATCATGATGGGGCGAAAGCGTGTTCGAACGGATGCGGCGATGGCTTCTATAGGATCGTCAGTCGACCACGTACTCGTCGATGAAGACAGATCACTCCCCTCACGGCGCGTAGGGTCCAGGAAATTCAGGGCCTGATGAACGACCAGAATGGCATTGTTCACGACGACACCCAAGAGGATAATAAAACCCAACATGGTCAACACATCCATGGGTTGATAGGCCACAAACTGATTGACCAACGCCAAGCCCAATAACCCACCCACCGCCGCAAGCGGCACACTAGTGATAATGACCAGTGGGTACAGAAAACTTTCAAACAGAGCGGCGATCAGCAAATAGGTGATCAATAACGCTAGGAGCAAATTCCATTTTAGGGCATCATAGGTCTGCGTCAAATCATCGGCGGTTCCCGACAATCTGATATTATATAATTGTCCTAAAGACCCTTCTTCTTTCAACGGGGCAATGATTTGGCTTTGTAACTGGGCCATGGCCGTTTCAATGGGCATCTCAGAAGGCGGGATGACTTGGATGACAATCGCCCGCTCCCGTTCAATGTGATTAATTTGTTCTGGGCCGGGAACGAGATTCACGTCCGCAATCGCTCCCACCGTGGTCAATCGTCCTCCCGGGGTATGGATAGGTATCTTTTCAATATCTTGAGTCCGAGTGGCGTAGCGATCCTCACCACGAACCGTCAAATCGATCTCTTCACCCTCAAACTTCATATCGCTGGCTTTCGCCCCATCCACTAACGCGTTAATCGTAAACCCCAGCTCTTGATTGGTCAGTTGCAGATCCGCAGCACGGTCACGTCGTAACGTAACATGGAGCTCGGGCGTTCCAAGATCTAAACTGGGCTTGGGCCGGATTTGCGCGTCGGGGAGCAGATCCTTCACTTGTTTGAAAATTTTTCCGCCTAAATCGACCAGAACATTCAAATCCGGTCCTGTGATTTCCATATCGATATTCCGACCTTCACCCAATCCCCTTTGAAATAAACTTCGTTGTGTAATAATGCTAATGACGCCTGGCAGGTCTGCGACAGCCCGACGCAGGACCGGGATCAGATCATTGGCCCGAGCATCATCATTGGTCCGAGCACCCATAAAGACCATTCGCCCACGTGCCACAAAGAAAAAATTTCTGATGCTGGGTCCGTCCAATTGCGCTTCCTCGGGAGAACCGGGTTTGGCAGACCAATACGGTTGCAGCACTGCCTCAATCGTCTTCCCCATTTTGAGAAAAGTATCCAGATTATAGCCCGGCGGAGGCAGCAGAATGCCAATGACCAGGTTTCGATTCCCCGTCGGTAAATATTCTGCTTGAGGAATGAACAGCCACGACAGTCCGCTTGACAGTCCGATAAGGCCAACAATTGTGATGAGACGAAGTGACTTATTGGAACACACCGTCGACACCATCGCACCCATACGATCAGCCAAGACATGGGATCGAGTAACTCCCTCCTCCGTCGCCAGCACCGTTTCATCAATCTCGGAGTTCAGAGTCCCCTGATCCGGCGAACCGTCCCTCCGTCGGGTACGCGTCGTCAGAATCCGAGCCGCCAGGCTGGGAATCACGGTGATGGAAACCAAGAGACTAAGAGCCACGCCTGCACTAATCGCGATAGCAATGTCTCGAAAGAGTTGCCCCGATTGTTGTTCAATAAACACGATCGGAATGAAGACTGCAATAGTCGTTAAGGTGCTGGCCAACACCGCACCCCATACCTCGGCCGTTCCGTCATAGGCAGCTTGGAAGAGTGACTTGCCGGCTTCGCGATGCCGATAAATGTTCTCCAGCACCACAATAGAATTATCGACCAGCATGCCGGCAGCAAAGGTCATCCCTGCTAAGCTAATAACGTTTAAATTTCTGTCCAACAACCACAGGGCGATAAATGTCCCCATAATGCTGATCGGGATTGCCAATCCAATCACCAAGGTCGTGCTCCCGGTCCGCAAAAACAGATAGAGCACCAGGATAGCCAACAAACTCCCTGCGACCAGGTTTTGTTGAACTAAAGACAACGAACTATAGATGTAATCGGTCTCATCATAGACCTGATACAATTTGAAACCGAGTGGGTTCAACCGTCCTTGATTGAGTTCACGCACCGCCACCCGCAATCCATCCATTACCTCAAGCACATTCGCTCCGGGTTGCCGAACCACATTGATCGCAATACAGGTTCTCCCAGCTTGCCGCACCACATTCTCTGCATCCTTGTAATCAAGCTTCACCGAAGCCACATCTCGGATATAGACCGGGGCACCATTCCTCCGAGCAATAATCACCGATTCAACGTCAGCCGGCGTTTTGTATTCACCCACGGTCCGCACGACATAGGATCGCTTGCCTTCATCAAAATCCCCGCCACTAAAATCTCGATTTTCTTGATCCAACGCCCGCGCTAATGCCACCCACGTGAGAGAACGTGCCGCCAGCTTGGCGGGATCGACCAAGACTTGCATCTCCCGCTCACGCCCTCCGCGAACATTTGAAGCCGCCACACCCGACACTCGTTCGAATCTGGCTTTAATCACATCCTCGGCGTAATCGAACATGGTGTCGATCGACACAGGATTATTTTCAAGGGGTTCGAAAATAAACCACGCAACAGCGACCCCTGAGGAATCTGCGCTACTCAAAACTGGCTCGTCGGTTTCATCCGGGTATTCTTTCACCTGATTCAATCGATTGGAGACGAGAAGAAGGGACGCATCTAAGTTGGTTCCAGCGGGAAACCGCAATACAATTTTCCCACTCCCAAAGGAGCTTTCAGAAAACATCCGCTCAAGGCCCTGAACGCCCTTCAACTGCTCTTCTTGTTCTTCGATAACTTCCCGTTCAATTTCGTGAGAACTGGCTCCATTCCATCGGGTATCAACAGTAATTTCTTCTTTGGTCACATCGGGCGTCAGTTGAATAGGCAAACGCAGCAGAGAAACCACCCCGAAAAGAACAATAAACAACACGCCGACTGTCGTCGTCACCGGATAGCGGATGGCCGATCGAATCACATTCATGCCGGTGATTCCTCTTCAAGCACACGCACAGGCTGACCAGGGAACAGACGTTCATTGCCTTCGACCACGACCACCATTCCCGATTCAAGCGAGCCGCTGACTTCTACCTCATCGTTCACATGATTAACCGGGACCACGGGCACCTGTGATACGCTGCCATCTTTTAGCACGAAGACAAACTCCGCCCCCCCACGAAGGACCAGGGCATCTTTGGGAATCACCAGAGCTTCATAAGGTGCCCCCACCTGCAACAGGACACGCGACACCAACCCACTTTTGATCCTGAGTGTGGGATTCGGCAATTCCACTTTAATGGGAAAGGTGCGAGAATTTGTGTCGGCTTGGGCTACCACCGAAAAGACCGTGCCTTGAGCCTCAAACCCATGCAGGCCGTCAAACGTGGCTGTGACCGAAGCGCCCACCCGGATTTCACCGACATAGCGTTCCGGCAACGGTACTTCAACTTTCACTCGTGAGAGATCAACCAATTCCACAATCGGTCCGCCGGCTTGAATCCATTGTCCCACTTCCGTGAATTCTTTAACGACCCAACCATCGAAGGGTGCCACCACACGCGTTTTTTTCAGCTGATCCCGTACCTGCAACAGCTCCGACTCCAACTGGGCCAACCGCTGCCTGAGAGCCGCATCTTGAGTCACGGCATCATCAAACTCTTTTTGAGTCACCAATTGTTTCCCAAAAAGCATATCGATCCGCTCCAAGTCCTTCTTGGCCTGGGCATACCGGGTTTGCGCTTCACGGTGGGACGCTTCAGCCGAATTGAGCTGAATCGTCAGACTATCCGTACGCAACTGAGCCAACACCTGACCTCGCTTGACCGCCATGCCTTCATCCACCGGGAATTTCTCGACCAATGCCGCCAACTCTCCGGCCACGATGCTCCGGCGCCAGGGTTCGACCGTCCCCACCAACTCGACGGTTTTTTGCACCGTGCGATTCACCACTTCGGCGACACGAACAGGTGTCGGTGGCTGCCCTTTTGGTGGTGGCGCCGCTTGTTGTTCGCTGCATCCCAGCAATCCGGGCGCACCAACGAGCAGAGCAAGTAGGAACCAACGAATATGTGAACGAATCGTCATGGTAGTGTACAGTTACGTGTTCGTCTTGACGGCACCAATGCCCCCAAGAAACAACGTGCTCAACCATTCCCCCTTTTCAACGAGCGACTCTTTAGGTCCTCCCTGCAAAATCCATACATAAATCGTGGAATTGAGCATCCCAAGGAGAGCCAGAGAGGTATCTTTCGGATTGACTCGACGAAACTCTTTCGCTTTTATCCCATCCCTTATGAGATTGGCGACGAGATCGATTTGAGCCAAATATTTTTTCCACACACGATCGCCAAATGCACTTTTCACCGTCCATTCAAAGCCACTCCATTCTGAGACATAAATCCGGAAAAAGTCACGATTTTGATCAGCAAAGGCTAGTTTCACGCGTATGATTTCCCGCAGCTTCTCGGGAGCGGTCGGCCCATTCTTAGTGGCATCCTTCAGAAGGCTCAACAGTTCCTCGACCTTGGCCTCCACCAGGGAAATATAGATTTCTTCCTTACTCTTAAAAAATCGATACACCGTACCCATCGCAAATTGCGCAGATTCGGCGATTTCCGCCATGCTGGTTTTAAAAAACCCGTGTTGCGAAAATATGCGTTCGGCTGCGAGGAGGATTTCTTCCCTCCTGGCCTCGTATTCGCGCTGCTTTCGTTGGGATCGTTGATCCATACAACCCTTCGACTATTTTCGCTGTCGTCCCAATAAGTGAATGATCATTCTAATATATGAATGGCTAATCGACAAGATGGAATTATTATTCACTTGCTAATCATGAGCTTGATTGGTCAATGATGGCAACGACCTGAAACTGGAAATGGGAAGAAGAGCCCGCCTCATTGACCTCTTGAGATTTCACAGATGCGGAATAGATAGCGAGCAAATTCGTTCCCCATGGCGAGGGCGTATCGTACCAGTATCTCATGTCGGAGTTAGGCCACGAGCGCCCCTTTGTCCTGCTGTCCCCCAGATACCCCTCCCGACACGATAAAGGCCATGACTTCTGCACTTTCTGCTTCTAACGGACGAACCTGTTCCTTAGGAAACACCAACAGGTGTCCGGCGAAATTATAGGATTGGGGGAAATAAACCGCGACGTGGTTGAGCAATCCCAGGAATTCTAAGTCAGTCCGTGTCACAAAACCCACGGCTTCAGCATGGCCACCCTGGGCGAGGGAAACAAGGACAGGCTGATCAAATCGTCGTTTTTCACCCATAAAGGCTGCAATGAGATCTTTGAGTGAGGTATAGAGCAACTTCACAAACGGTGCCTTAATTAACACGGCCTCCATCATATCCAGGACCTTTTGCACAAACACCGTCGAGGCATACCGACCCGTTAAGGTGATGAGCCCAAGGGTAACGAGAAATCCCACACCGGGAATAGGGATATTCAACCATCCGTCAATTGCTTGTAAGACCAGCCAGCCCACATACAGAGTCGTCACTACTGGCACGAGAATTAACAGCCCTTCAAAGAAATTCCTGGCCAGGTCATTCATATTCATGTTGTCCCAGAATCTACGCCGCTTGGTTTCCATACCCGCCTACCCCCTCAAAATGTGAATACGGAGTGGCCTCATTACCATTCTCTATTCCCCCAGCCACTCCGCATGATGCTCCATAGGACTATCCATGAACCCATCTCATGCAAGAAGAAATGTACCGCTATAACTTGAAGTCAGACAAGCGATGAGTAAATTTCACAAAGGAAGGGTTGAGGAGGTTACAGGCAGAACTGCAATACAGTACAATCACGCCTCATGACGTTTTGAATGAAGGAGACCATTATGGCACAAGGCAGCTCAGGAACCGGAACCTCATCGTCAAAGGCTCCAACGAATTCCCCCGAAACAGAAATCCTACATGTCGTCATTAAACGAGACGGAAAACTCGTGAACGCCAATTGGGGCCTGCACCCTCATCTGAAAGAAGAACTGAAGCCAGAAGAGTTAAATGAATTGACCGAAATAATGGGGAAAGTCACCAACATTGTCGGTAGACGATTCGCTCAAATTCTCACCCAAGCCGAAGAAGACGTATCAGGAACAGCCTAGGCCGTATCTTTGCCATCTATTATTATTGATGTTCTAACCCCGACCACACATCTGCCAATCTTCCTTCCTTTCTCGTTCACGGAAATCAGGAAAAAAGACCCCCACCATTCACGCAGGTGGTGTATGTGGAAGGAGTCACCCTACGGGGTATTTGTGAAATCCCAGCCTCAAATTGATGACTGAGAATGACTGCAAACTACGTTAAGCTGGAGGGGGATCAGAATCAGGTTAAGGTGAGAATTAGCCCAAACTACCATTTTACCCGATGGCACATGACCGAGAGATGAAGGGAACCATAAGTCCGGCGCATCCTGCGCTCCTGGCCCATCCGTGGGAAAAGAAGACCCCGAATAAATATGACACGCATTAAAACTGATTGGTTAAAAATGGTCAAGGGGCCTGTCATCCTGATCTTTATGAGATCAGGAGACTAAGCGCTTAAGAAGGGAGCTAGTCAGCGTCACCTCCACGATGACGAATCAATTTGAGAAATTCATCCCGCGTTTGTTGTTGCTTTCTGAACACACCTAGCATTTCACTTGTCACCGCAACTGTGTTTTGTTTTTCCACGCCCCGCATACTCATACAGAGATGCCGTGCTTCCATGACCACCCCCACGCCATGTGGGTTGAGTTTTTCTTGAATGGTGTGGGCGATCTGCACAGTTAAGCGTTCTTGCACCTGTAAGCGACGACTGAACATGTCGACAATTCGCGGCACTTTGCTCAATCCCACCACTTGCTTTCGAGGAATATACCCCACATGGCATTTGCCAAAAAACGGCAACAAATGGTGTTCACACAGGCTATAAAAATCAATGTCTTTGACGATCACCATTTCATCATACTGTATAGGGAAGAGGGCATCGTTAAGCAGCGTGTCAATCTCTTGAAGATACCCCTGCGTTAAATAGGTTAAGGCCTTGGCCACTCGTCGGGGCGTTTCCTGCAATCCATGGCGATCAGGATTCTCTCCCAGCTGAGTCAGTAATTTCCGGATAGTTAGCTCAATATCCTGGATTGAAGCTGGCTCTCTCATGTCAATCTTATCCGCATGTGCAATCTTTCTGATGCGGCGTGGGGTAGATGCAGCTTTGGATTTCGTCGATTTGGGTTTCATACCGCTCCATGATCTCGGGTTGGTGGGAACGTTGCCCTCAAAATGTTACGACTTCGCATCACCGACATACTCGAAAAAGTTGTCCCGGGTTTCGACGACTCGGATTTTTTCCAATCGGCCCGATGGAATCCGATCCACTAATAAATCCCAGATAACGCGAGTCAGATTTTCTCCGGTTGTCGTGAGGCGTTCAAAGGCGGGATCGAAATTCAAATGTTGGTGATCGAAACGAGTGACAATGGTTTCATGCACAACCTGATCAAGTTGATCCACATCCGTGATGAGCCCGGTTTTCGTATCCAATTCTCCTTGAACAGTCACCTGAATCGTGTAGTTATGCCCATGCCCGTTCAAATTATTACATTTGCCAAAAATTTTTTGATTCTCCTCCTCAGACAATTGTTCAGTATGCAAGCGATGGGCCGCACAGAACGTAAACGTTCGAGTGATTGAGATGACAGTTGGCATGGAGGCTAGTTGATGGGAATTAGAGTTTTTGGGGTGATGAAATGTACAAATAATCTCTCAGCATACGCACATGTGTTATTGGGAAGAAGATTCGACTTCTTGAGATGTATCCAATGATGATTTTTCCCACTTCTCTTCGGGAACCTGGACGATCACGTCTCCCAACACCCGGGCCTGGCACCCTAACCGGCGATACGGTTCAATGAGGGCTTCTCGATCCAGCAAATCTTGCTCATCAAAATCAATGTCGGACAAATTTTCCAATCCGACCACCACATCGACGCGACAGGTTGTGCAGGACGCATTACCGCCACAATCATTATTAAGGGGGAAGCCCATTTGCTCGGCCGCCTCCAACAGAGAGAGATCGGCTGCTACCTCGCCACTTTTTCCTTCAGGATGGATAAACGTCACACGAGGCATTGGAATCGTCCCTTATCCTACTGGCACCTGGGCCGATTTTTGGGGACACCGACCCAAGCGGATATGCTCTTCAAACTCAGACCGAAACAGTCGCAAGCTATTTTGCACCAACACCGCTGCACCCGTGACCAATGTACAAAAGCCTGTACCTTTCACAAATCCACAAATTTGCAATAATTTGGCCAAATCTTTTTCTTCACCGTGGCCGTCTTCAATTTTCCGTATCAACGTCGCCAACTCTTCCGTGCCGATTCGGCAGGGCGGACATTGACCACAGGTTTCCCGTTCAAAGAAATGGGAAAATTTCAGCGTTTGCTCTACCATGCAGGTGACATCATCGACCACAATCACACCAGCAGACCCCAGTCCGGTTCCGGCCTTTTTTAAGGAATCAAAATCCATAGGGAGATCTAACTGATCCGCTCCAACCATTGAGAAAGATGGACCTCCAGGGAAGACGGCTTTCACACCATGGCCATGAGGCACGCCTTGCCCACACACCTCAATCAAATGACGAATCGACGTTCCTAGCGGCAACTCATAGACCCCAGGTCGATTGACGGCCCCACTGAGGGAAAACAACATCGTGCCGGGCGTCGTACTGGTTCCCACCTCTCGGAACCATGCGGGGCCTTTCCGTAATAATTGTGGAATATTGGACAACGTTTCCACATTATTCACGAGTGTCGGCTTGCCATGAAGGCCAAATTCTGTGGGATAGAATGGCGGCTTTTGTTTCGGCTGCGCCGGACGCCCTTGCATCGATTCCAGCATGGCCGTTTCCTCACCCGCCACATAACTGCCATAGCCGTCAAAGACTTCGATATCTAAATTGAGTCCAGTTCCAAAAATGTTTTCACCTATGAACCCCTTGGCTCTGGCTTCTTCTTTGGCCCGCTCAAAGATGGCTTTCTCTTCTGCAAATTCATGGTTGAGATAAATATAGGCCTGCTTGGCTCCCACCGTATGCGCCGCAATCAGACACCCTTCCAATAATTGATGGGGATGATGCCTGAGTAAATAGCGATCTTTAAACGTCCCTGGTTCGTGCTCTCCAGCATTGCAGACAAAATAGCGTTCTTTGACCCGATGATTGACGACTTTGTCCCATTTCAAACCTGTTGGGAATCCTGCTCCACCGCGGCCTCGCAAATGCGCTTCTTTCAATTGCGCAATTATGGCTTGGGGATCGGATTTCGCGACGCATTGTTTCCAAACCTCATATCCACCCTGCTGACAATACGACTCGCTATCCCACGCGTCTCCAGGAATTTCTCGTAATACTCGTGGAGTCATCGTCTCAATCATAGTGCTTCCCAAACGGCTGATTTGGAATGATTTTTGGATTTTCAAACGAGTTGAACACACCGAAGATGCCTTTTCGGGCTGCTTGGCATAACTCACAAGCACTATACGAATGGATTTCCAAAGCCGTCAAGCATCCAGGGATGCCGTGGTCATTAAGAGTATTCGTAAAAGATTTCCTTGAGAGAACGGTCTGCATTCAGGCCGTTTTGTTGATCATCTGATCCACCTGTGCGCACAATTCTCGAACCGCCTGGGCCGAGGCTTCCAGAGCGGCCTTTTCCTCAGCCGTGAGAGCATATTCGATAATGGCCTCAGCTCCTTCCGAACCTAATTTCACCGGCACCCCTAAGACCAAATCAACAAATCCATACTCGCCTTGACATAAGGTGGCACAGGGAAGAATTTTCTTTTGATCTTTGGAAATGGCTTCGACCATTTCCACCACGGAGGCCGCTGGAGCATAGTAGGCGCTTCCCGTCTTCAATAAATTCACAATTTCTGCTCCACCTTTCCGTGTGCGCTTGATCAAGGCAGCCAACGCCTCCGGCGAGAGCCATTCAGTAATGGGTCGCCCAGCGACCGTGGTATATCGAATGAGTGGCACCATCGAATCACCATGTCCACCCAGCACCATCGCATGAATATTTTCCACCGAGACCTGTAATGCCTCCGCAATGAAGGAACGGAATCGTGCGGAATCCAGTACCCCAGCCATCCCCAGAATGCGGTTTTTCGGGAATCCACTCACGCGGTGGGCCACATACGTCATCACATCAAGCGGATTGGAGACAATAATGAGAATGGCTTCCGGTGACCGTTTGGCCGTTTCCCGCACCACTGACGATACAATTTTGGTGTTAGTTTCCAGCAATTCATCCCGGCTCATACCTGGTCGTCTTGGGATACCTGAGGTAATGATGACGATATCTGAATCTTTTGTGGCCTCGTAACTATTGGCTCCAGTGACCGCGGAGTCATACGCACAGACCGGCCCCGCTTCTACTAAGTCCAGCGCCTTGCCTTGTGGCATGCCTTCGACAATATCCACTAAAACAAGGTCGTACCAATTTTTTTCGGCGAGACGTTGAGCAATAGATCCCCCCACATTGCCGGCACCCACCACCGTCACTTTCACTCGCTTCATCACGTCACCCATTCCTTTGCGAATCCCAACCACGCGCGTTCAGTCATCGTCATGGCTCGCCCATCCTGCGACTTTAAAATTGATGGTACACACAAAATTATCCCCATCATAAAAATTCACTTTGATCTTTTTTTTGCCATACTCGCGAGCCAAAAAATCTTCAGGATGATCCACAAACTCCTGATAGGCCCCCGCATCGTAGCCCCCTAACTCTTTAAACGCGACGATCATGCCGGTTTTGATTTCCTGCAACATTTTCGCCGAACAGCGAGGATAAATTTCCCAAAATTTTTCCTTGATTTCGTCTAGCGTCGGCTCGGTTCGCTCGCCATCCGCCGGACGAGGCTTATCAAACTTGGCCTGACGCCGGACATAGGGGTACTGATGCCCGGTGAAGAGTTTATAAAGCCAGGGAGGCACATCAGGTCGAGTGGAGTGAGTCATAGATTTTCCTGCCCATCCTCACCTTGATTACCGCGCGGTCAGCCGTTGATAGATTTTGGGCAACCGGGTGGGAAGCGACTCCACCTCATCAACGACCAAAAATCCAATATCTCCATACATGCGTTTGACATAGTCGGTCGCCGCCTGATCGATGGTTATACAGAACGGATGAATGCCTTTCTGGCGCGCCTCACGAAGCGCCATTTTGGTATCTTCCAAAGAATATTCATCCGCATAATCATCATCCAACGGCTTTCCATCACTGATCAAGATGAGCAGCCGCACTTTTGCCGCCTGTTGCATGAGTCGATGCGTCGCATGGCGGATAGCCGCCCCATCACGATTTTGTTGTCGCGACTTGACGCCGCTGATTTTCAAACCTACACGCCCACCCGATCGTTGCTCAAAATCTTTCAGGACATGAATGTCCACGGCTTGCCGGCCCTGCCCGGAAAACCCATAGATGGCATATTGATCTCCAATGGCTGAAAGCGCCTCGGACAGTAATAATAACCCTTCCTTTTCAATGTCAATGACCGGACGAGCACGCGACCCGATTTGGCGGCCGGTCGATCCGCTCATATCTACAAGAAAGGCCACAGCAACGTGACGATCATGCTTCTGGCGAGTTGAATAGACCTGATCGGACGGTTCCAACCCATGACGACGATCCACCATCCAGTTGACTAACGCATCAAGATCGATATCTTCTCCATTGGACTGTCGACCAAGCCTCCGAAAGGCCTCAGGGCGAATGGTTTCAAAGTAGCGCCGAATGAGCCGGACCATAGGCCCATACGCGTGAAACGTCTCATCAACAAAGTCGGACGAGCCTTCCACTCCTGCTTGCTCGAACACTTGGCACCATTGGGGGCGATAGTCACGAATCCTTCCATCCCATTCGTCGTACACAAATCTTCCACTGCCCAACGACGTACCATGACGCCCATCTTGTGCCTGGAGATTAGGCTGAAACCATTGTTGAAGAGGAGAAGCCCCAAACAGCGGCTTCTGCGGGTCTGGGGATGCTTGCGAGGGGGAGTGTTGTTGGCGATCCGATGAGCGTCCTGCCATTCCTTCTGAAAGACCTCCGCCTGAATGCTGGCCTCGGGACTCGGGTTCCGACGTCTGCTGATCTTCCGCTTCAATATGATCCGGATTTAAGACCCCGCGGAACTCCCAATTGAGGACGGGTTGATAGTCATCATTCAAGTGTTCAGTCGCTTCGTGTTGGTGACCTGCCTCGGAAACCGAAGTCTCCTCAGAAAGGGCCTCACGTTGATCCTCATCTGGATCACTGACGAACGTCCCAATTCGAGCTTCTAATTCCTGGTACAAACGATCCGCTAGCTCGATCCCGTCATTAACCGTGGCCGTTGGGCGTAGGATCGTTCGCGCAATTGCCCATACCTCATCAATCACCTCCTGAAGACCGGGCCGAGAAAAATCATCGTTGGTCAGTCCTGAAAAATACAAGAGCAACGCATCTAACACGATTTCCCGCGCGGTCATGCCATGCGACAACGTGCGGGTCTGAATGGCTTCTTTAGTCAGGATAGCAAGATCTTCCTGCAACCCTGGGTATTCCTGTTTGAGAAAAAAATCAATGCGGGCATCTTCAATAATTTCCCATAGATCCCGAATGATTCTGGATTGCGGGTACACCCGAAACAGGTCTCCTAACGTCCGGATAGCCTGCTCCTGAGTCTTCCCTGTTTTTTCATACCGGGCCTTCGCATTCAAAGCCACGCGTTGCAAGACGTCATGAGAGACTCGATAGGTTCCAAACTCTACATGCCCCACTTCATGCGCCACCATGACGGAATACCAGCGGCGATTCCCCTCTTGCGTCGGTGATCGCTTCATCATAAGCGGGAGGTAAATGGTTAAGTTCTTCCTGCTCAATTGAGCGCGAGCTGAATGTGTGGTCGCCTTTGCTAGATCCGATACAGCCCCACTTTCGGGAAGTGGCTCCAAACTGACCTCTCGCCCGCACAGCGCCATGGCAAACATTTTCAGGGAACGGGACACCTGCCGGAGAGACACGCCGCTGAGCGCCTCTTCCACGACGGCACAGGCTTGCCGTGTTTCCAACGCGAAAAACGCGCGGCCAGCCTCAAGGCTATATTCCAACGCCTCCATACCCTGCGTAAACCACGCATCAAACACGGTCGTATCTTCAGACGGACCTTGCATTTCCAACACCTCGGGAACCCGCCGGAAATAGATCAGAGCTGTCTCAGGATCCTGGTCCACAATCAGCAGCCCAAATTTCAGCACGCGGACTTTCCATTCTTGAGAAGGCAATCGCGAGAGAATGGTGGGGGCTTCAGCTAAAAACGTGATCGCTTTCTCAGGAGAACGGTCAGCGAGATTTGATCCTAGATCTATAACCCGTCGTTTTACCTCAGGTTCTACGATCTCCATAAAAAGACTGGGACTCGTTCGAAAAAACTCCAAAGTGCCCACATAGTCAGGCTTCCCGAAACTGTTTTGGACCATCAATTTCATGCCAAATCCGATCCAATCTTTTGCCCCTTCCAAGGGGATCGCTCGGGCAATCGCTGGGCTCTCACGGAAAAATTCATTCCCTAAAACATAGTTCCATCCCGCTAACTCCATCCCTAAAGAAGCCCACTGCTGCATGTTTTCCTGAGAATGATCTTGCGCCAACTGAGGCAGCACTTTAAACCACTCATAGGCACATTGTGGCGCGGACTCCGTAGGCCCATCGGCTAATTCCAAGACCTGCGCCAGGAGCTCCGCTCGTTGCGCCGGCTCTCCTAAAAATCCAAGAATCGCAGGGCTTTCCTTAAAGTAACGAAGACCCAAGGCACCGGTGGCTTGCGCGAGGGTAATGCCAAGATCAAGCCATGGGACGACACTGCCCAGACAACCCCGGCGTCCTATTTCCCCTAATGCCGAAATCGCCTCTCCTTGTATTTTGGAGGAAATCTCTCCCAATTCATCTATCAATTCTAAAAGGGCGCTCTCACATTGTATGTCTGCCAATTGGCTGACAAGATTCTGAGCCGTCGCCAGATCAATCTGGTCGACTAACAGCGTTTCAAGCCTCTGTGGTTGGGATTGTGGCGACATCACAAATTGAAAGCAGGTTTCCGTGACACGTTTAGTAAACTTTCTCTATTGAACAACCCTTAGCAAAAATGACTAACACCAAGACCCATGATAGGGCTAAGCATTATAAAAGTGCCCTAGTGGCTTGTAAACCAACGACCAGGATTTAGGATCAGAAATGCCTATTGGTGCAACCTCGACAAGCATCACGAAGAAACCTCTAGAACTTTTCAGTCTAAATGTTGAGAAAGACAATTTTGAATGTTTTGAGCGGTTTTGCCTTCAATCAAGACCCGCTTCTGCCTGGAACCCTTTCCCGAGAGAATCTGGACGTCCTGTCGTGAGACCTCAAAGTGCCGAGCCAGAAATTGGCATAACTCAAGGTTGGCCGCACCTTCAACCGGCTGTGCCGCGAGACGAACTTTCAGCGCATCGCCATGAAATCCCACGATTTCAGTTTTCGAGGCACCTGGCTGACAATAGATACGTAACTCCACCTTCCCAAGCCGGGCTCTTATGCAAAAAGCTATGTTCATTTTAAAATTCTCCCAACAGTTAGCAGAATATGTCCGATAATTTCAGGACAAAAAAGAAAGAATGGAGAAGAAAATAAAGTAATTGCACCTTTCACAAACTCGATATAAATTATTTATTTTCAATGAGTTATGAAAAAATTACCATCTCTTGACAGAGCAAGAGCTTCATAGTAAACTTGTCTAAAGTTGAGAATTATTATCATTATCGAATTAATCATATAAGCAAAACGTAACCATGTTCGTTTGCATCTGTAAAGGCATTCGAGAATCTGATGTACAGGAGTTGGGAAGAGCAGGAGTCACCTGCCCTAACAAACTGGCTTCTGCCTTAGAATTGAATGACAAGAAACGCTGTTGCGGACGATGTATCAAAAATATTTCTAAATTTGTGGCACTAGCTGAAGAAGAATATTCCTGCTCAAACTCACCCGTTCTGGGGTAACCCCCGCTTTTGCTTTGGAGCCAATGTTGAATTCTTCTCTCTCCTGGGAAATTGTCATTCCTTAGAATATGACCTCCATCGTTCCAATCCCCTGCCAGCGCATCCAACCACTCACTCCTAACAACAAGAAGACAAAGATCAGAACAGCAAAATCAGGACTTTTCATTTTTCCAGCCATGTGAAAAGAACGATGAGCGGTGGGATGAAAGCCCTTTGACTCTAAGGCCATGGCTAACAAATTCGTTTGACGAAGAGCATGCCCAATGAGCGGCACGACCAAAGGCACATATTTGCGAACCCGTTCAATGATAGATCCAGAAGAGATATCCAGCCCACGTGAACGTTGCGCTTGAAGCACCCCAACCCCCGCCCCTAGCAGAATCCCAACCCAACGGAATGCCAGAGCAAATGCGAAGGCCACTCGAGAAGGCATTCCCAGTTGTTGAGAGGCTTGAGTTAACTCTTCAATAGTCGTCGTCGAAAGCAACCACACGCCTCCCCACACCATGATAAGCAACCGAATCCCCATCCCGAGGCCAAACATGCATCCTTCCCAACTCACTCCGAGAAATTGAAGGCCGGGTATTGGATGCTTTCCCTCCACAAAAAATGGCCATAAGACGATGCTGTAACACACCAGCAAGGCAGCAAGAGCCCATATCTTCCTCACGTTCACGCCTGCTTGCGCCACGCCTAGACCTACCAGCACGACACCTAACACACCAAGCAAATATCCTGGATGCGAAAAACACAAAGCCAGCATAAAAAAGGCCAAGACCACAAGGATCTTCGTGCGCCCATCTAACCGGTGCACCCACGTGTGGTGATTTAAATACAGTGAGACGGTCATCACACTTGTGGCTTCAGGGAAGCTTTCACTTCATTGACAGTTAATAAGGTATGCCCCCATCGTTGACTAAACCGGGAAAGGGGAGGAATCTCCAACGAGGCAGCACGAACAAGAGTTGAATCATGAAATATATCTCGCGGCGAACCATCCGCGATAATCTTTCCCCCTTCCATCAAGAGGCATCGTTGAGCATGCTCAGCAACCAATCGCATCGAATGCGTGATCATCACAATCGTATGGCCCTGTCGGTTTAGTTCGCGGATCATGGCCATCATTCGATCGGTTTCGGACGCATCCAGACCTGTGGTTGGTTCATCAAAAATCAACATGGCGGGTCGAGTCGCAAGGATCGAAGCGACGGCCACCCGCTGTCGCTCCCCTTTTCGCAATGAAAACGGATCCAAGCTCCCGCTCTGTTCAACGGGGAGTCCGACAGCCATTAACGATTCACAAACTCGAACGGCAATCTCTTCGTGTGCAACGCCCATATTTTGGGCGCCAAAGGCGACTTCGTCCCACACGCTATCGGCAAAAATTTGATGATCGGGGTTTTGAAAAACCAGACCAACACGTTTCGCCAATTCGTTCATAGAAGTCGTACTGGTGTCAAAGCCATCAACCAAAATCCGCCCTTGAGATGGAGTAAGAAGTCCGTTCAACAGCCGCGCCAAAGTGCTTTTTCCTGACCCGTTGGCGCCTAACAAAGCCAAAAACTCTCCGGGATAAATTGCAAAGGTCATATCCTGAAGAACGGATTGCTCTTCGTACTGAAAGCTCATCTCGCTGATTTTCACAATCGGATCTGTTGAGACATCTACCGAGGGCGCTGACTTCCCAAGCCGTACGGTATCACCAAGCACATCTGCCGGAGGATCGATCATCAGCTGTAATTTCTCTGCCCACGCCCAGGCTTCTTCTATGGTGAGCGGTAGCGGATCGCATCCGAAATCCTCGAAGCATTCTGTCAAAGCTAGAGGTCTGATGCCTCGCTGACGCATCAGGTCGGGACGTCGCAGCAGCTTCGCCGGTGGTCCATCCCAGACCATGCTACCCTCATCGAGCACAACGACACGATCAACCAGGGGAAGATCGTCATGATCTTGCTCCGTCATCAACACACTAAAACCGTCGTCTCGCAGCCCCCGCAACGTCTGTCGCAATTGCGTGCGACTGACAGGATCCAAATCCGAACCGGGTTCATCCAATATGACGAGTTGCGGTTCCTGCACCAGAACGGAAGCCATCACGAGCCGTTGACGTTGTCCTCCCGACATCTGCATCGGATCACGGGCAATATCGACCTCCAACCCAACGGAACCGAGAGCATGGGCAATGCGGCGGTTCATCTCAGGAAACGTGAGAGGGACTTCACGATATTCCAAAGGATGCCGCAATTCGGCTCCAACAGATGTGCCGATTAATTGGGTTTCAAAATCCTGAAAGACTAATCCCACATCCTTCGCGCGTTTCCACACAGGCAAGGCACGCGTGTCTTTCCCGCATACGTGTATCTCACCCAAGAATGCCCCGGGAATCATATGGGGAATAAGTCCATTGCAGGCATAACACAACGTAGACTTGCCCGACCCGCTACGACCTAACAACATCACCCATTCACCAGAAGCAACGGAAAATGTCATATTCCGAAGGGTCGGTGTGGCTTGAGAAGAATACGTAAAGGAAAAATCTCGACAAGCTAAGAGAGGCATGTGATTTTGTGCCTCGCTAGCACGATAGAGCCCATCCTGCTCTACGGGAGAAGTCTTGCGAAAATCCCCCGAGTTCTCTGGAAGGACAAGAGACGGGCGGATGTCCTCAAACCGTAGATGCCACCGTTGAATACGAGGATACAGAAACCCTAATAAGGGTGGCCCCAGTAACAATCCCATCACAATATTATTGAAAAAAATCGCAGGCGCGAGCACAATAAAGGGAAGCAACCCCAACAGTTCCACTCCCCAGCCAATGATACCTGCACAGGCTCCGGAAGCGACCACGCAAATCAGTCCATATTCCAAGCCTTGTTGCCATGACTTCACCATCGGGGGCCGACCCGATGAGAGGAAACCCAAATTCCCCCACATTAAATACGGGAGATAGCCAAGGAGAAAATTACCTAAAAAACCAAACACACTGGCTGGACCCAACGTCCCGAAGCAATCCCCGATAATATTGCCGATGCCAGCTCCCCACGCAGCCGCAGGGCCAAACAACAAGGACGACACAATGGGGATAGCATTGGCAGGCCGCAATTCCACAAATCCGGGAATGATCGGAATACCGGCCTTGAACGGAATAAGAATAGCCGCATAAATCGCGGCAATTTGAGCGGTGACCACAATGAGTCGAGTGTCCTGCCACACTCCCGCGAGATCCAACCACCAGCGACGCGGGTCATAAAAAGCAGAATGGACGTTCATGCAATGGCGCTGGAAATCGTGAAATTTTTGAATGTATTGAGATGCGAATGGACGAACATTCAGGTGAGCGAAGGGGACGCGACTTTACGGAGCTCTCTTAGGCCTTGACGCAACGAAAACCGGTGTGAGCGTAAGAATAGCCTTGTCGAAACCAATTTCGGAACGATCGGCGCAGCAACCGGCTGGCAGTCAACGGCCCTCCGCCTTTCACCACATAATGATCTGGATCAAAAAATCGCGCAGAATATAGGGGATACGTGTCTAACGGATGAAAGCCCTCAAACGGATGAAAGGTCGTTGATGTCCATTCCCAACCATTCCCGACAAGTTGAGCAACACCAAACGCACTCGCCCCTTGTGCATCGGCTGTCACAGGCCGAGGATCCCACCCCTGAAAATCAAAATTCCCATACGTTGCCTGAACAACTTCATCACCCCATGGAAAATCCAGTTCAAGCCCAGAGGGCGTTCCATAGGCTGCACGGTGAAACTGCGCTTCCGTAGGAAGGGCTAATCCTTTCCAATCAGCATAGGCCTGAGCTTGTTGGTGGGTCACATACACCGGCCATGAGAGCGGTAACGGCACCTCGTGAAACATCGTCTCTAACATCCACTGATTCCCGTGCCGTTTCCAAAACGCGGGAGTCGTTCCTCCCTCATTCACAAATTGCAAATATTGCCCATTCGTCGTTTTATATCGACTCACCGCAAACGCGGGAACGACTACATCATGCGCATCAAATTCATTGTCCCAACCATACCCTTCCTCACGACGACGACCTAAACGGGCCGACCCGTCGGGGATTTCTATCATTTCTTCAGAAGGAACGTGTCCATATAAGGAGAGCCGTGCGGAACGAGGCGTCTGTTTATGAATGGAATCCAGTTGATGCAATAAATACGCGGTCGTCTCGACATGCATGAGACGGTGCTCAATCACCACATGAACCATCTCCTCCGGGACATGCTCTAAAGCCTGATCGATCTCTTGTCGGACCCGGGTGTTGTAATTTTCCACTTCCCGGATTGTTGGCCAATCAGCCGGTGTATCAGTCGAAACCGTACCCACGGCCGGATCAATACCGGCCTCAAACAACTGGTCAAATGAAGAATGAAATGCGGATTTGCCCAACGTCCAGCGACATAATTGATTCCAGTCAAACGCTTCAAGATGTCCTAAATAAAAAATCATACGATGCCGTTCAGGAATCGTACGCGCATACATGGCCTCCGGGCTTATCAGGGCAAAAAGACTGTCCGTCCGTCTCCGGGCTTCCTCCAATTCTTGCTGAAGGCTAGAGCATAGTGTCGTCATGCTGGACCTCGCTGATCAATGCACAAAAAAGAAAAATATACAGGATAGGAATCAATAAAAAACCCCCATATGGGGCTAGCAACACTATACCGAACTTGAAACCAAAAGTTCATATGGACCTTTTCACCATGAAGCCAATCCTTTTGTCCAAAAGCATCATGTGGACTTGAGCGTGTTGGTATTCCCTGGCTAGCCAGGATTGTCCTTCCTTGTTATTCTGCACGCGTCAGCCTGGCGCGAAGCTATTGACTCACTCATTCACTGTTGCACCTGATTCGAGAATGTCTTCTCACGACCTCACCAGGTAACCCCGTGACGCACACTTGGGAAATTGAAGCCAGACAACTCAGCAAAAGATTTCCTGCTGGCGCATTAGCGCTTCAGGATATCGACTGGGGAGTCAAGCAAGGCGAAACGATGGCCCTCATTGGAGAAAGTGGGTCGGGGAAAACCACACTCCTGCGATTGCTGAATCGTCTCGCCGAACCGTCTTCAGGCCAGGTCTTCATTCAAGGTCATCCGGCAACCGATCAGGACCCCATTGCCCTTCGGCGCCGACTTGGCTATGTCCCTCAGGATGGAGGCCTCTTTCCGCATTGGACCATCCGACGCAACGTGTGCATTGTGCCTCAATTATTAGGATGGCCCATCGAGCAACAACATGATCGTCTCAACTCCCTCCTTCCCCTCGTCAGTTTAGACCCGGCACAGATTGCGGACCGCTATCCCATTGAGCTCTCGGGCGGACAACGCCAACGAGTGGCCGTCGCAAGAGCCTTGGCAGCCGATCCTCCTATTGTCTTATTCGATGAACCGTTTAGCGCCTTGGATCCATTAATTCGGCATGAATTGCACGAACAATTTCTCGCACTCAAATCCACGTTCCATAAAACCATGGTGGTGATCACGCATGATCTGTCAGAAGCGTTTCGCCTGGGTGACCGGATCACCGTATTAAAAGACGGGCACATTCATCAAATGGGCACCCCACAGGAACTCACGGACTCACCCGCTACCCCATATGTTACTTCGCTGATCGAACATCATTTGGCATAACAACATTGAAATGAAGCATTGGCTTTCTGACACACGCGACATCCGTGCATGGCATGCTCCATGGTTGAGAAACAGCCTCGTGAGTGCAGCGATGGTGTTGATCTGTGTGTGCCCGGCTCTGGCTTCATCCAATACCACCATCATTGTAGGCTCAAAAAACTTTCTAGAAAATCGCCTCCTCGCCGAAATGTTCGCACAGTTGATCGAAGCCCAAACAGCCTTAACCGTGGAACGACGCTTAGGGCTCGCCGGCACACAAATTTGTTTTCAAGCGTTAATGAACGGAGGGATTGACCTCTATCCCGAATACACGGGAACCGGTTTGGTCACGATCCTGGGCGAACCATCGATGCGCGATCCGGTCGACGTCCTCAACCGCGTACGCCATGAATTTCGGAAACGCTGGAATCTCTGGTGGATTGCACCACTGGGCTTTGATAATTCTTATGCGCTCGCCCTACGACGGGATCGTGCTCACGCGCTCAACATTCACACCATAACGGATCTCGTTCGAGTCGCCCCACAATTGAAAGCCGGATTGGGCTATGAATTCATTCAGCGAACGGATGGATTGCCCGGGCTCAAAAAGTACTACGGCTTGAATTTCGGGGAAGTCGTGGGCATGCAGCAATCGTTGAAATATCAAGCGACGGACAACGGAGATGTGGATGTGCTGGACGTCTATACCACGGACGGCAGATTAGCCGCCTACGACTTCGTGATCTTGGAAGACGACCGTCAATTTTTCCCGCCCTATGACGCCACCGCGCTCGTTCGTGGAGAAACTCTGAAAAGTCATCCTGAACTGGGGCAGGTGCTGAGCTTACTCACCAACGCCCTCAGCCCTCAACGAATGCGTGAATTGAATCTTCGAATTCAGGAACAGGGGGAAGCGATACCTCAGGTCGCCTATGATGCCTTACGCCATCTCCAACTAGTCAAAGAAGAGCACCAACCAACCACGGCCACGATGAAAGAATCGGCGTCCTTTCTCTCCTATATGTGGGAACGGCGAGCGGTACTGCTTACTCGGACAGGAGAACATTTGGGGTTGGCTGGCATGGGCTTACTGTTGGGTATACTCCTGGCTATCCCCCTGGCCTTCCTACTGGAGCGATGGCGCACAGGAGCCGAAACCATGATCCGTATCATCGGCATGTCCCAAACCATTCCGGCCATTGCCCTACTCGCATTTATGATTCCACTGTTCGGGGTAGGAACCCTGCCCGCGATCATGGCGTTATGGATCTATTCCCTGTATCCCATTTTGCGGAATACCTTTTCGGGATTACGGGATGCCGCGCCAAGCGTGGTGGAAACAGGGCGAGCACTCGGAATGACCGAATGGCAAATCCTACGATCTGTTCGCCTCCCCCTCGCCGCGCCAACAATCATGGCCGGCATTCGAACATCGGCGATTTGGACCGTAGGGACCGCCACACTCGCCGCTTTTATTGGAGCTGGTGGATTAGGAGTGCCCATTGTTTCAGGATTGCAATTGGCCGATGTGCAGGTGATTCTTTCCGGAGCGTTACCCGTCACGATCCTGGCGCTCATGGTCGATGGCCTCTTAGGTTGGATTGAACGTCTCGTACGACCACCGGGCCTCGAACCATCTCAATAAACCGACGAATAACAATGTTTTGTACCGAATGATTCATCTCCTATGGTCTGAATCATCTCATCACCTCCATCGGTTGCAACAATGGAATATGGCGGATATAGTGTATGAACTTTCGATGACATGATGCTTCTCCCGTCGCCAGCCGTTGTGTGATATTTTTTCCTTCTTACATCAAATGCCCCCAGTCAGGTATCCTGAAAATATCTGAAACAATCATGAGGACACCACGAGAGATTGAAGGACTGTTGAATGATGAGGATATCGAGAGGCAAAAATGTCAGGAACGTGTTGGATGTCAGAGGCCTTGGGTCGGTTCAAAAAAGTCCGTCCAGCAAGGCCACAGCCATTTTTGTGCGCGGAGCGTACATGCAGTACGTGAGCACAGAAAAATGGCGAGAACGCCGCTGGCGGCTTTTTTCAACGGACCCATTGATTGATTCCGCGCTGTGTGTGCAGTTTCGAACCAGGGAGAAGTAATGGATTCAAGACCCGGAGCATCGATCACCATTGACGTGCCAATCACCAGAGAAAATCCCGATACCCTGGGAAATATCGTGAAAAGAGGACTCCTGTCCAATCCAAGAACCCTCCCATCCCAACTATTTTACGATGAACGCGGCTCGACGCTCTTTGAGAAAATTTGTGAGTTGCCCGAATATTACCAAACGCGAACCGAGCACCAACTGCTTGTCGCCTGTGCCGACGAAATCGTTGAACTCAGTGGGGCCGAGGAACTGGTGGAATTAGGTTCAGGGGCGGCGACCAAAACCCGCGTGTTGCTGGATGCCATGGCCCGCACGGGCCAGTTGCGCTATTTCGTGCCGTTCGATGTGGATGAAACCATTGTTCGCCGGGTCTCCGAAGAACTGGTGCAGGAATATCCAGGCCTTCAGATTCATGGTGTAGCCGGAGATTTTCTCGTCCATCTCGAGCATATTCCTGAAGGCGGGAAACGGTTAGTCGTGATTCTGGGAGGCACCATCGGCAATCTTCCAACCCTCGCAGCGAAAGATTTCCTCACCGCCGTGAATACAGAAATGGCGTCTGGAGATTTTTTCTTATTAGGCGTTCAACTCATTACCGACATCAGCCGGTTAGAAGCCGCCTACAATGATCAACAAGGCATCACCGCAAAATTCAACAAAAATATTCTCCGGGTGCTTCGTCATCAATTTGGCGCCCAATGCGATTTAGCCAATTTCGAGCATGTCGCGCGGTATAATCCGGACGCCCATCGGATCGAAATGTGGTTGCGATCGACCCGGGATCAATCGTTGGACATTCCCAATCTGGATCTTTCGATCCAGTTAAAAAAGGACGAAGAAATTCGCACCGAACTCAGCACCAAATACGATCGCCCCATGGCCGAGGACTTACTCCACACGTCCGGATTCGAGTTGGTCAAATGGTACACCGATCCCGACCAACTCATCAGTCTCGCACTAGCCCGAAAACCTTAGCCTGCATCAGACCCAATTGTTTGCAGCTGAGCCATAGGGGCGACTACACCATTTCCGAACAATCCATAGGGTCCCGGGTGGCTTTGAGACCATACTTGGAAGTCAGATCTTGTCAGCACAGTTCAGCTGACTCCGCCGGCTTTCAATTGAGGTAATACCTTTCGACTGTTTATTTTTTCTCGATATTCACCTGGACATTTGTGCCATTGGAGGTCATGTCGAAAACCGGTGAGAGTTTACTCAACGCCTTGAGTTTCTCGATGTTACCCGCATAGGTTTTGACCTTGAAATTGACACGAATATTCTCGAACCCGCTCCTGATCTTATTTGAGAGACCAAGAAATCCCCTGATATGCAAGTCGCCTTCGAGTTCCGATTCTAATTCCTCTACCTTAATGCCCCGCACAGCCGCATGGTACACCAAGGTCGTCGTCAGGCATCCCGCCAACGCATGTAATAAGTGTTCAACGGGATTCGCACCCTTGTCGTGCCCGGCCAGAATGGGGGGCTCATCAGCATTCAGGGTGAATGGGTTTTCGTGAGGCCTTTCCTGCTTGGCCGCATAAAAGCTTGAGACCTTTGATTGGTTTTGTCCACACGTACTCCAGGTGTTTTTGATGTGAAACCTGCATTCACCCAGTTTGGTATCACTCTCCACGTTTTTCACCAGCTCGTTCACCGCTGCGACATCGACTCCATTGATGACTTGTGCGTCAGCCATGGCCATTCACCTCCATGAATTAGGCAACCCTAGTGTTAATATTTCGCATATATGTGCCCAAAATTGAGATAGACCGCCCACATGCCGTGCTTTAATTCCCCAATAGTGTTGAGAATAATTCTAACTCTTTCCAATTTGAAAGAAAATTGCAAAAAACCTCCCCACCCGTCCCACCCGTTTCCGGGTAAGAAGGTTTCGATAGAGGAGCAAAGGCGCCGGAGCATTCGAGCCGTAGCGGACGTTCCCCATAGGCGAGAGGGTAGAGGCCTTATGTGCATGTGTGACGGCAAGGTCTTCTCCATTTTTACTTATTCTTCATTCCAAAATTCTCATTTTTCCCCGCAAGGAATCAGGGAACAGTCATAGGAACCCATTCCTTTCTCGACATTTATAAGATCCAGAGATATGCTTTGTAACGTAGTCTGGGGAAGTTCCAGGAACGTCAAAATTTCCAAATTCAGATAGGATTAAAAACTAATGGAAGAGGGAACATGAACAGCACGCCAGCTCATTGTTTGCAAGGAAAAGAGCTTAGAGATGGTTGGATGGTAACGGAAATGATTACCCGGAAACCAACCAGTACAGGGGGAAAATTTTCGGTCGGTTACAAAGTTCAAAGCAAAGTGGGACAAGAAGCTTTCTTGAAGGCTTTAGACTTTTCTGCCGCTATAAATTGTCCTGATCCTGCTAGGGAGCTTCAACACATGACAGAGGCCTATAACTTTGAACGTGACGTATTAAGTAAATGTAAACATAAAAAATTACGTCGGGTTATGACACCCATTTTAGATGGGTCAATTATTATTGATGGATTCGGAATATACAGTCCGGTGTACTATCTTATTTTTGACCTCGCTATTGGTGATATTCGAGATGTAATTACGGAATCTAATAACTTTGACTTGGCTTGGTGTTTGCGTTCGCTCCATAACGCAGCCGTTGGGATTCAACAACTTCATGGAATTGGCATTGCACATCAAGATTTAAAACCCTCAAATATTATCGTCATGAATGCGAATGAACAGAAAATTGGAGATCTAGGAAAAGCATCAGATAAGAACCTCCCATCAAATAATGATTTTCCTCCAATTCCTGGGGACAGGTCGTATGCACCTCCTGACCTGTTCTACCGAGATACAGGTGTCGATGGATTCGAAAAAAGGTTTTTAGCGGATTTATATATGCTTGGTAGTCTGTTCTACTTTTATTTCGCTAGAGTTTCTGCTTTTCATGACCTTATATGTAAATTGCAAGGATTACCGATTAAGAGGGCCAGCTTCAAAGAAGATATTCCCTATTTTCAGCATGCTTTTGAGGAAAGCATTAATGGTTTGACATCTGTTGTTAAAGAGACCGCTGGAGACTTGAGTGAAGACATCATAGATATGATCAAGCAACTCTGTGATCCAGATCCAAATAAAAGGGGAGATCCATTGTGGAAACATACCATAGTTCCTAGATATGACCTTCAGAGATACATCTCGAAACTAGAATTACTTTGCAGGAAAGCTGAAATGAGACTTCGATGAGTTTTGGAGAAGTATTTTCAAGAGATAGACAGGTAATTCCACGTTGGCACACTTATCCGGTGGCTCGATGGCTTGGTATGACTAAGCCACTAGGAGGACCAGCTAAACAGGAAATTCAAGATGAGGACTATTTGAAAAGGCTTTGGTCGTGGAAAGACAAAGGGAAAGTTGCACATGCAGCCGATTTAGTAGGAAGTGCTTTAGTACTCAATAAAATCGATGATGAATCAGCTATTGAAGCTGCAAAATTTATTTCTGAAAAAAGAAAGTTTATTACAGCTCCCCTTCTAGAAATTGCCGAGAGTTTTCTTAGACTTGCTGGAAATAAACCCTTTCCTATTCCAGGCATTATTCTTCCTGAAGAAACGAAAAACTTTTATGGGGCAATTGCCAATCTAAAGAAAAGGGCGAGAGAATACCCCCGCAATCCAATTATGTGGTTAGATCTAGCTTTTTATTATAGTGCAATAGGGCAGCAAGATCCGGCAGAAGATGCTGCCGCAGTTGCATTATCTCTGAACAAAGAAAACCGGTATTTACTTAGATCAGGGTGTCGGTTTTTGATACACAATAAATCACCCGAAAAGGCGCTAGCACTCCTAAGACAGAGTGATGTTGGGCGACACGACCCCTGGTTAATTGCAGCGGAAATAGCTCTTTCAGATATTTTAAATATATCCTCGAGACAAATTAAGTTTGCAAAATCAATGATTGTTAGTGATTCCATCTCAAAGTTTCATTTGTCGGAATTAGCCTGTGCCTTGGGGACAATTGAATTCAAGAATGGATCAAGAAAGACCGGAAAAAAAATGTTTGTGTTCGCACTGGAGGATCCAACTGAAAATACAGTAGCTCAAGTAAGTTTTATAAAAAATGTGTATGGTGAATCTATTAATCTTTTAAATATGGATCGATTTCCCCATTCGTTTGAGGCTCAAACAATCGTTAAAATAAAAAAGGGCGACCTTTTAGGGGCCCTAGAAGCCGCGAAAAATTGGTTGGCATATCAGCCCTTTAGCTCTAGGCCTGCCGTAGCTGCATCTTATATATCTTCGGTGGGTTTGGGTGATTTTGAGGAAGCCAAAAAGATAGCAAAAATGGGACTAAATGCCACGCCTGATGAATTCATGTTGAAAAACAATCTGGCCTTCTCTTTAGCCTCTTTAGGGGAATTTGAGGAAGCAAGCAAAGTATTAAAAACCATTCACGATTCACAATTGGCTGAATCAGACAAGAGTGTCCTATCTGCCACCCGTGGTGTTATCGAATTCAGACAAGGAAACAGTTCAGAGGGTAGAAGACTTTATAAGGAGGCAATTGCCTCCTTCAAAAAACAAAAAGACATGCGCTCTGAAGGATTAGCAAAGTTTTTCTGGGCTAGGGAGGAAAGTAAAATTAATTCTCCAGACGCACATCGTCTATATGAAGAGGCTTTGGTGATAGCTGATAAGTTAAATCTTGCTGAAATTTTACAACACTTTGACCAAAACAAAGAAAAATAAAGATAAGGGGGTCATGTCGCTTTCATAATAAGATGGCGCTTCACATACTGTCTGGCCTTACATCGTATTTAATGCGGATGGGTCGCGACAGGGCGTCACCCTGAACAAATCTATTTATAAAACAAGCAACACGACCCCACAGACTTCCACATCGACCCCGATAGCACCAAAGATCCCACGGGAAGGGGACAACCATGAGCGATGGCTTATTCACCAACAGGAGTGCAAAAAAGGACTTCGTCCAGAATGCCTTGGTGCCCTATATGAATGAGGGTGGGAGAAACATTTATATTGCCGTGGCCTACTTCACCGAACATGATTCTTTGTCAAAACTCGTCAAGGGAAACAATCACCTAAGAATCGTCCTTGGGCTCAAATATCCCACCAACCCACTTTCCTTGGAACAAATTATCAAACTGGAAAATGTCGAAGTGAGGTATTTTACTAGTCAGGCCTTTCATCCGAAGTTATACATCTTTGGGCAAAAAGAAGCCCTCGTCGGCTCGGCTAATCTTACAAAGCACGCTCTCCTGACGAATCAGGAAGTCGTGGTCTCCATTCCCAGCGATGATCCGCGATTTGGAGAACTCGCCTGTCTATTTTCGGACTTTTGGAGTCAAGCCAAGGTTCTTGATGCCGTCGCCATAGAGAAGTACAAGGCCATATACAACCGCCATCAAGAGGCCGATAAATTGATTGCAAATATGGGGGAGGAAGTGCAATCCACTTTGGGGAATGTGGTTTACGCAAACATTAATCGGGGTCCGCAAAAAGAAACGGAACAGAACATATTCATTGATGACTATCGCAAGAACTATCAGGAATGCGTTGGAGCATTTCAAGTTGTGCTCAGGGCCTACCAGGGGGTTGGGAAGAGGAAGGTACCCGAAGAGCTCATTCCTTTGCGAATGGAAATTGATTCATTTTTTAGTTTTGTTCGTGATACTTACGCGAAGGGAGATTCATACTTACATCAACCAATACTCTCAAGGCCCATGCAGGAATCTAAAATCCAACCCCTGGTAGGGGAATGGTTGGAAACCTCATATCCACACTTTGAAAACCAAATCGTCAAGGTGAACTATCCGAAGATCAAGCGATGGTTATCAACACCAGAAACTATTCAACAAGCATCGATTGATGAACTGTTCGATGTGCTTTGTGTGATCCATTCATTCCATGACCGGTTTAGGTTTTATCCAGGAGGACTGGAAGGCCTTAAAGGAGAGTTTTTTGCCAAAAATGAGTTATCGAGAATAAAAGACTGTCTTAGCTACCTTCTGCACGGAGAGGATGAGATTATTGTGCGGATGGCGAACCTTATCTTTAATGAAAAATACAAACTAAATGTATTTGGTCGATCAAACGTTCAAGAAATTGTAGGTTGGTGCAATAATGATAATTTGCCCGTGGTAAATGGAAGAACGACTAAAGTCTTAAGGTACCTGGGTTTTGAGGTCGAGCAATTAGATTGAGGAACACAAGATTGAATTGGGTAAAAATGGATATCGGCCCCTGTACATGGTCAAACAACTTACTTCCGAATAGGCACTTACAACCCGCACTGACCCCACGCGCGGTGAATCCGTTTGGGGATGAGGATCAGGTCTTGCAATCACACATCAGCCGACTCGGCTTGTTTCAAACGGCGCCCCCCCACATTCACGCCCAAATGATTTGCAATCGGCCAAGACCTAAAAATGGTATGATCCACTGAGCAGGCAGCGAAAGAAATACTGGTATATTCGCAGAGCGGTTACCTCAACTATGATGGCACTCGAAACTCTTCCAAAATTGGAACATGTGAGACCGCGAGAAACGGTCGTTCACTGTTTGTATTGAATAGGATTGCGCGTTTACGTATTCACCACACCAGCCCGTCAAACCATCATCATATTGACAGAACCGTGTCGTGTGTGAGGTTACGTTATATTTGGGCAAGCTCGGGTGTAGCTCCTTACGCCGGTGCTATTTGCTTATCCGGTCAGACAGCAGGCGTGACAGCATGACAACAGGCCGGGAAAAAGAGGATCATTCAGAATGTATGGTTCTGCCCTTACAGCTTGACGATGTGTATCGGGAATCCATCTTGGTTTACCAGAGGCATTTCCATTAACTTCCTATTGGTTTAGAGCGAAAAGGCTCAAATTTCAAGCACAATCCACTATCTGGAGTTTTTAGAGTACATGATATTTGCCGGGTTTCGGCCCGGCAGCCGAACCACTTTTGTCCCGGCAAAAGTGGCCAAAACCATTGACGCCCCCTCTGGCTTCAAGAAAAAGGACAAACGTCAGCCTGAGGAGGGCGGACCTACTCGCTCCGCTCAAATAAGGCCCGCCTGCAGATGAGAGCGTTCCTCCTTTGGGCCAGACGGCAGGCGTCACTGCCGGGGCGAGGAAGGCACACAGATAACGATGGCTTTGGAAATTATTTGGAATCACTATAGGAAAAACGAGTTGTAATGAGAGGGACCCTCCTTGGGACAGACGGCAGGCGTCGGAGCAGGGGAGACAAATTTTCCAGAGGCACACATGAAAGAGCCAGGACACCTATATTCTGTATGAGCCAAAAAATATCGTGTAAAAAAACAGCGGGGATGTTTGTAGTTGCCTTCATTGTGCTGACTGCCGTGTTGGCCGCATGCATAAACGGGAGCAGCCAGGATGACATTCTGGAAATCACATTTTGGGCGATGGGCCGTGAAGGGGAAATCGTTCCTGAGCTGCTGAAAGAGTTTGAACGAGAGAATCCGGGTGTTCATGTCATTGTCCAGCAAGTTCCCTGGTCCGCCGCACATGAAAAATTGTTGACGGCCTTTGCCGGAGACTCTCTGCCTGATGTCGCCCAGATGGGCAATACCTGGATCGCGGAATTTGCGGCGCTTGATGCCATTGCCAGGCTAGACGAGATGGCGGAAGCGTCTTCCGTGATCGAGGAAGACGATTATTTTCCGGGCATTTGGGCGACGAACCGGATTGACGATACCCTCTATGGCGTCCCCTGGTACGTCGATACGAGGCTCCTCTTTTACCGCCAGGATATTCTCAGTGCCGCCGGTATTGGCCGCCCTCCCCGTGACTGGCCTGAGTTGATGGAGGCGGCCACGGCCGTGAAGCAGCACGTCGGGAGAAACAGCTTTGCCCTGTTCGTGCCGGTGAATGATTTTGAAATGCAGGTCTCCCTGGCACTGCAGCAAGGTGTGCCATTGCTGCGGGAGGGTAACCGGTATGGCAATTTTTCCAGCCCCGAGCTGGTGGCCGCTCTTGATTTTTACCTCGACTTTTTCCGCAAGGGGCTGTCACCGGTTTCCAGTGAATCCACCATTTCCAATGTATGGGATGAATTTGCACGCGGCTATTTTACGTTCTATTTGAGCGGGCCATGGAATATCGGTGAATTTCGCCGCCGGTTGCCTGCCGAAATGCAGGATAAATGGATGACGGCTATTTTGCCGGGGCCTTCGGGTCCTGGGGCCTCGACGGCGGGCGGTTCAAGCCTGGTGGTGTTTGAACATTCCGCACATAAAGATACGGCATTCCGGCTTATTGAATTTTTGTCGCGTCCGGACATCCAACAACAGTTTTACGAGTTGAGCGGCAATCTGCCGCCGCGGCGGTCAAGCTGGCGCGGAGACCGTCTTGAATCAGATCCCTATGTCGCGGCCTTCCGGGATCAGCTTGAGCGCGTGCTTCCGGCACCAAAAGTCCCCGAGTGGGAACGCATCGTGCAGGAATTGCGCATGGTGACCGAGCGTGCGGTCCATGAGGAATGGACGGCAGCCGAGACGGCGCGTGCACTGGATAGCCGAATCGATCGCCTTCTGGAAAAACGCCGCTGGATGCTGGCGCGTGAAGAGGGAGCCAAGTCGTGAAACCATCTGTGGCACCCAAGCCCTTGGATTGGAAGCCGTTCGCTCTAACGCACGCCACCAAATGGGTCCAGCAAAAGTGGGGCTTAGATCGGTGAAAGGCTATTTTTGTTCCCCTGTTATATTAGATCCAGCCCTGCGGACATGTTTGTCCCCGACCGACTGTTGGTTTACAATCAAAGAAGGAAAAAATAACCCATGAAATTTACACAAATCACCGTCAATCCGCACCAGATGGATGGCGTGCCGTGTATTCGGGGACTCCGGATCCCGTCGCCACTCTTGCGGCGATGATGGCAGATGGCATGAGCACAGAAGAGATATTGAAGTCCTATCCTGATCTTTGCGCGGAAGATGTCCGCGAAACCCTGAAATATGCGGCTGAAGCAGTCCCGGAGCGAGAGTTGCCGCTCGCTGCTCAAATATGAGCTTCCTTTCTGTGATAGCTGGAGCCCAGATAAGCACAGAGGAGAGAGTCGCACCCATGCCCACGATTTCCATGTTTTACGGTATCCTTATCCGAATGTTTTTCTATGATAGGGAAAGACACCACGCGCCGCACATTCACGCTGAATATCAGGGGCAGGTTGCGGTATATTCAATTTCGGATGGTATCGTGTTGGCTGGCGAGCTTCCTCCTAAAAAACACAAGTTAGTCGTTGCATGGATTGAAATACACCAGGAGGATCTACTGGCCGATTGGGAACTGGCGGTAGTAGGCAAAAAACCTTTTCCCATTCGAGGGCTTGATCAGTGAAAATTACAGAAGTTATTCCACAAGACGATCACCTACTTTATATCAAAGCTGATGATGGGCAAGCCGGTCTGTTTGACATCACACCCTATTTGGAATCAGAAGCGTTTGCTCCGTTGAAAGATCGCAACACATTCGAGCATATCCACAATGGCGGGTATTATATTGAGTGGGACTGTGGAGCGGACCTTTCTGCAGATACGATTCAGGCGCGGTGGAAACCTCTCGCAAGCGAAGACGCTTCATGCGCCTCATAAGGGTCCTAACCCGGTCCGCCTCAGTCGCTTCGCTCCTTCGGAAGAAATCAACTTTGATGGAGTTTTTGCAGACACCGACTTGAGGAATACGCTTGACCTGCGTCATGAAAAAAATCATACGGAGCGGTCGTGGTTTTTGAGGAGACACGTATCCGTGTCACCAATTGCCCATTAATCTCCAATAGAATCAACCGAAGCCTGAGTTACATTCCCCCCTCGACGGCCCTTTAGATTTCCGGACATCATTTCATATTCAATGTGGCTGGTTAATCGTGAACCCTTCCGCGTCCGTAAGGTCTTTGGAGTTATGATAACTAATGAAAATTTCCGTGATTCCCAAGACACGACAAGGTTTTAGAAAGTGGGAACGCATCGTGCAGGAATTGCGCATGGTGACAGAGCGGGCGGTCTATGAGGAATGGACGGCAGCCGAGACGGCGCACAAACTGGATAGCCGGATCGATCGCCTTCTGGAAAAACGCCGCTGGATGCTGGCGCGGAAAGAGGGAGCCAAGTCGTGAAACCATCTGTGGCGGGGTGGCTGTTTGCGGGTCCCGCGCTGGCGATCATTGCCGTCTTTTTCTTTCTGCCGGTACTGGCGGCCTTTGCCATCAGTCTGACCGACTTCGACATTTACGCCCTTGCCGATCTTTCCAATCTGCGGTTTGTGGGTTTCCAAAACTATATCGAGCTCTTGCAACGGCCGCTGTTCTGGCAGGCCCTGGGTAACACGGTGTATTTTGTGCTGGTCGGCGCACCCCTCTCGGTGATGGTGTCACTGGGAGCGGCACTGTTGCTGAACGGGCAGATGGTACGCTTCAAGGGGTTTTTCAGGACCGCGCTATTTGCGCCGGTGGTGACAACGATCGTGGCGGTTGCCGTGATCTGGCGGTACCTTTTGCACACCCGCTATGGTCTGATCAATTATACCTTCGACTGGTTGGGCCTGCCGGTAGTGGACTGGCTGGGCGATCCGCGTTTTTCCATGCCCGCCATCATCCTTTTCGCCGTCTGGAAAAACTTCGGATACAATATGATCATACTTCTGGCGGGCCTGCAGGCGATACCCGGCGATCTGTATGAGGCTGCACGAATTGACGGGGCCAACGCCCGGCAGCGTTTCTTTCATGTCACACTGCCTTCCCTGGCGCCTTCGTTGTTTCTTGTCGGGGTGCTGACCATGGCGGGATACTTTCAGCTGTTTGCCGAGCCCTATGTCATGACACAGGGCGGACCTGTCCAGAGTACCCTCAGCATTATTTATTTGATGTACGAGGAAGGCTTCAAATGGTGGAGCCTGGGCTCGGCCTCCGCGGTGGCGTTTATTCTGTTTGTGTTTATGATTGTGGCGGCAATCAGCCAGCTTACGGTGATGCGGCGGTACGGGAGCGGAGTCTAAGTCGATGAGCAAACTGTGGAGGGGATCGGGCATGAATATCGGCTTGTCTTTCCTCGCCGTGTTTGCCGTTGGCCCGTTGTTGTGGATGCTGAGCGTATCCTTGATGTCTCCGGGCGAGGCCAGCAGTTTTCCCCCACCGCTGTTGCCGAAACACCCGACACTTGAGAATTATCTGAAGCTCTTTGAATATTCCAGCATGGGGAGGAATTTTTTGAATTCCCTGTTTGTGGCGTCGGCGGCCACGTTGTTGTCGCTCACGTTTAATGTCTCCGCAGGCTATGCGTTTGCCAAATTGGAGTTCAAGGGGCGCCAACTGCTGTTTCGCTGGCTTCTGAGTGCTCTGGTTATTCCGGCACAGGTTTCCATGATTCCGCTGTTCCTGATGTTGAAAGGAATGGGGCTGGTCAATAGCTGGATCGGTGTGCTGATCCCCTTTGTGGCCAGCATCTTCGGAATCTTCCTGGTCCGGCAGTATGCCCTGTCGATTCCGACGGAGCTGATCGAGTCGGCCCGTATTGAGGGGGCCAGCGAACTACGCATTTTCCAGTCGGTCGTTTTGCCGTTACTGACTCCCATTCTGATTACTTTGGGACTGTTCACCTTTATGGCCGCATGGAATGATTTTCTATGGCCGCTGATCGTCCTGACCGACAGCGACAAATATACCTTGCCGATTGCCCTTGCATCCCTGTCGCGGGAGCATGTGCAGGATGTCGAACTGATGATGGCCGGCGCAGTCGTCACGATTACACCGGTCCTGATTCTTTTCCTGGCGCTTCAGCGTTATTACATGAGCGGAACTCTGGCGGGTAGCGTCAAGGGATGAGATGTATGAGGCGGATCGCATCCTGTCTGTTGACTGGAATGGTATGCTTATCAATGGCCATGAGCGCGGCGGGTGAAAAAACCGACTCGCATGATTTTCGCTTACTTGACGGATTTGAACATGTCGGGGAATGGAAGGCAGGCGCCACAGAAGATAGCGATGCGTCTGTGAGCAGGACGGAAGGCGCGAGGGGCCATGCACTCAAGTTGTCGTATACATTCCGGGCTGCGGGCGTCGCCTATGCACGTCGAGCACTCCCGCTTGATCTGTCGAACAATTTCGAGATGGCATTTCAGCTGAAAGGTCATGCCCCGACATCTACGTTTGAAATAAAGCTGCTTGATGAAAGTGGGGCCAATGTCTGGTGGAAGCGGTTTGCTGATTACGGGTTTCCTGAGAACTGGACAACCATTCGCGTCCGGCGCAGCGATATCAGTTTTGCCTGGGGTCCCATCGAGGACCATGATCTGAAAACTATCGCCACAATGGAGTTTGTTGTTGTCGGGGCAAGCGGTGACAAGGCTTCCGTCGAGTTCGATACCCTTGAAATTCGGACGTTACCCGAATTGCCCGCTATTCTTCCTCCGGTGATGGCAAAAGCCGGTGACGCTCCTGCTCCTGACGCGGTTGACGGCAATCCAAAGACAATCTGGACTACCGGCAAGGCCACGGACCTGACACTTGATCGGGGCTATGTGGGCGAGCTTGGCGGTCTGACCTTGCGATGGGCCGACAGGCAAGAGCCAAAGGCGATGGAGATTGCCCTTTCGGAAGACGGCACATCATGGACGGTGCCGGAGTGGCAACAGTATGTCCGGCCTTCCTCGATAGGCACCACCGAATATCTGCGGATGGCCAAAGCCTTCGGACGGTATGTCCGTCTTTCGGTGACACCGGCATCCGGGGGCCGTGTTGGTCTATTGGATGCGACGGTCGAACCACCGGAGTTCGGGCAGGATGATAATCGGTTCCTGCTATCCCTCGCCAAGGAAGCTAAAAAAGGATCATATCCACGCAGTTTTATAGGTGAGCAGATTTACTGGACCATTGTTGGCGTTCCCCATGGCGGCCGGGCGGCACTGCTGTCGGAAGACGGCGCCATGGAACCGGGACCCGGGGCTTTTTCGATCGAACCGTTTGTGATCGAAGATGGTGCCGTGCTGAGCTGGGCCGATGGCGAACATCACCACAGCCTGCTGGATGATTATCTGCCCCTGCCGCAAGTGCGCCGGACCCATGAGGGCTTTTCTCTCGACATCACTGCCCATCGTCCGCCCGTTTCCGCCGAAAGGCAAGGCGGCACGGACGGCAATGCCCGTGATGTGGTCACCAAATACCGTGTGGCCAATACCGGCCAAACCCGGCGAAGGCTCACCCTCGCGCTGGCCATCCGCCCCATGCAGGTTAATCCGCCCACGCAGACACTGAACCTTGTGGGCGGTGCCAGCAGGATTACAAAGATCGACTGGGATGGTACGGCGTTTCACGTGAACGGCGACTGGTCTGTGTATCCTGACCGGCAACCGGATCAGGTGACTCTGGCAGAATTTGAACAAGCTGGTTTCCCTCATGATCAGGACGGCGTCGCACGCACGAATTCGCAACCCATCGCGGCTCCAGGAGGATTCGGCTCCGGCACCATGTACTTTCATATTGACCTGAAACCAGGTGAAGTTCACCAGGCGACTGTCGTCACGGTACTCAATGACGATGCCGGACGGACGCCCGATCTGGACGGCAAAACTATTGCCGCCGCCGAAACGGCAGCGGCGGATGAATGGCGGGAAATCCTGAATCGTGTGGAGATTTCAGGTCCGCCTGAATCCCTGCCGGCTCTCCATGCCCTGAAAACCGCGTTCGCGCATATGATGATCACGCGGGAAGGACCTGCACTGCGACCGGGACCGCGTTCCTACGCCCGTTCATGGATACGTGACGGAGCGATGATGAGTGAAAGTTTCCTGCGTCTTGGACACAATGAACCTGCGGTCGATTTTGCGGGCTGGTTTGCGCCGTATCAGTTTTCCAGCGGCAAAGTTCCCTGCTGTGTCGACAAACGTGGCGCTGACCCGGTTGTAGAAAATGACAGCCATGGAGAACTGATTTTTCTGATTGCGGATATTTACCGGTACACCGGAGATCGTGCCTTTGCCGAAGCCATGTGGACCTATGCGGACAAGGCTGCTGCCGCCATCAATGAACTGCGGCTTTCTGAACGGACGGAACGGAACAGTCAGGGTGATCGCAAAGCTTTCTATGGTCTCTTACCGCCTTCGATCAGCCATGAAGGCTACTCGGATACACCGGCCTATTCATTCTGGGATAATTTCTGGGGGTTGAAAGGGTTGTACGATGCAGCATTCCTGGCTGATGATCTAGGAGACACCGAGCGCGCTGCGGAACTCAACGCACAGGCCGATGAATTTTCCGGAGACATCGGGGCGTCTGTCCGATTGTTGGGCCAAGAGATCGGACATGTGCCGGGTGCAGCCGACCGACAGGATTTTGATCCGACATCCACCACGATCGCGCTTTCGCCTACCGGGGCCGCAACAGCGTTACCCCGCGAGTTACTGATGGCTACGTTTGAAAAAGCCTGGTCCGAGTTTGTGGCGCGGCGCGATGGTCATAAGGCGTGGGAGGTTTATACTCCCTATGAATTCCGTCAGGTGAGTGCGCTTGTGCGACTGGGCAAACTGGAACGTGCTCATGCCCTGCTGGACTTTTACATGCAGGATCGCCGGCCGACAGCCTGGAACCAGTGGAGCGAGGTGATCAGTCGACTGAAACGGGAGCCGCATTTCATCGGTGATCTGCCCCATACATGGGTTGGCTCGGATTTCATCCGGGCGGTACTTGATCTGTTCGTTTACGCTGATAGGGAAACCGGCGCATTGGTTATCGGTGCCGGTCTGCCTCACTCCTGGTTGCAGGGCGAAGGGATCAAGGTGCAGGGGCTGAAAACTGTGTATGGCGAGGTGTCGTATACCGCTCGTGATGTAGGCGGGCAAGTGCGCCTTGATTTGGAAGGATCGACGATGCCACCTGGCGGCTATGTCCTGCCAGCGCGCCTGAAAGACGGCATCAGGGTGACATTCAATGGAGACCCTGTGGGCGTTCGCTGGACATCCCCCTAACAGCGGTTGCTGCGAACCCGATTATGTGCAGCCATTTAAGAAAAGGGACGCTAATACATGAAAAATCATTCTACCTTTCCTGAGGGGTTCCTCTGGGGTGCGGCGACATCGGCCTATCAAATTGAGGGTGCGCCGCTGGCCGATGGTGCAGGCCCGAGCATCTGGCAGCGTTTTTCTCACACGCCGGGACATACCGTGAATGGAGATACCGGCGACATTGCTTGTGACCATTACCATCGCTGGCGTGAAGACATCGCCCTGATGAAGGAGCTGGGGTTGCAGGCCTATCGATTTTCGGTGGCTTGGGCGCGTATTTTTCCCGAAGGCAAGGGAAGACTGAATGAGAAAGGCCTAAGTTTTTACGAAAAACTTGTTGACGGTCTTCTGGAAGCAGGGATTGAACCGCTCCTCACCTTGTATCACTGGGATTTGCCGGAAGCGTTGGACGATCGTGGCGGTTGGTTGAATCCTGACATTGCCTACTGGTTTGCAGACTATGGGGAAGCCATGTACCGGCGACTGGATGGCCGGGTCAAAAAATGGACGACACTGAATGAACCCTGGGTGATAACCGATGCCGGTTATTTACAGGGCGCACTGGCCCCCGGACATTCCTGTCATTACGAAGCGCCGGTTGCCGCGCATCATCTGATGCGTGCCCATGGGGCGGCCGTTCAGGCCTATCGGGCCGTTGGGACGCATGAAATCGGTCTGGTTGTGAATATCGAGCCGAAGTATCCGGCATCGAAGGATCCCAAAGATCTGGCGGCCACCAATCGCGCGGATGCCTACATGAACAGACAGTTTCTTGATCCCGCGCTCCTGGGATCCTATCCGGAGGAAATGAAGGAGATATTCAGGGACGCATGGCCTGAATGGCCTGCGGAAGACTTCGATCTGATACGTCAGAAAATCGATTTTGTGGGACTGAATTATTACACGCGTGCCGTCACCTGTGATAAACCTGAGGCTTTGCCTGTCAGGGCTGGAAGCGTGCGCCAGCCTCACAAGACCTATACGGAAACAGGGTGGGAAGTCTACCCGGACGGGCTGTCCGATACGCTGCTGTGGCTCAAAAACCGTTATGGTGAGATGCCGCTGTATATCACCGAGAATGGCTCGGCATTTTTCGATCCGCCGAAATCGATAAACAATCGTGTCATTGATCCGCTACGGATGCATTATTTGAATCAGCATCTTTGCGCGATCCGGACAGCAATTGAGCAAGGTGTAAATGTCCGGGGATATATGGCCTGGTCTCTGATGGACAACTATGAATGGTCTCTTGGATATGCCAAGCGATTTGGCATCGTGCATGTCGATTTTGAGACCCTCGAGCGAACGCCGAAGGATACCGCCCGGTATTATTCGAAAATCATCGAAACCAATGGTGCGGTTCTGGACGAACCCTTCCTGCCTCTTTCCGTGCATACGCATCATGGCTAGTCTGACCCTGAGAAATATTCATAAGACTTTTGGCAAAACCGCTGTGTTGTCGGGCATTAACCTTGATGTCACGGATGGCGAGTTTGCGGTGATTGTCGGCCCTTCAGGATGCGGGAAGTCGACCCTCTTGCGTGCGATTGCGGGCCTTGAGGATCTGGATGAGGGAACAGTCACCATCGGTGAATCGGATGTCACAAGTCTTCCGCCTTCCAAGCGCGGGATTGCGATGGTGTTCCAGTCCTATGCTCTCTATCCACATATGACTGTCTATGAAAACATGAGCTTCGGGATGAAAATTGCCGGAGCTTCTGTAGAGGAAATAGACCGGGCGGTGCGCGCGGCTGCCGGGACGCTCGGCATGACTGCACTGCTTGATCGTAAACCGAAAGAACTTTCCGGTGGAGAACGCCAGCGCGCCGCCATCGGCAGGGCGACAGTCAGACGCCCGAGCATATTCCTGTTTGATGAACCGCTTTCAAATCTGGATGCCTCTCTTCGTGTGAAAATGCGTCATGAATTTGCACGACTGCACGAGAGGCTTGAGACCACCATGATCTATGTCACGCATGACCAGGTCGAGGCCATGACCCTGGCGGATCGCATCGTGGTACTCAGGGATGGACGCATCGAACAGACGGGTTCGCCACACGACCTGTACGCCTATCCTGCCAACCGTTTCGTGGCGGGCTTTATCGGATCGCCGGCCATGAATTTCCTGGCCGGATCTGTGGTCGAAAGCTGCCCGGCTCACACAATTGTCCGGCTTGCAAGCGGCACGACGATTCAGCTGAAGGCCGGTTCCGGAGAGCTGCTTCCGGATTCTCCGGTCACGCTGGGTATTCGTCCCGAGCATCTGGCCTCTGGGGGAAATCATAATCTTGTCGAGACAGAGATCACACTTGTCGAGCCATTGGGCAGCCATTCCTATGTCTATCTGGACACGCCGGATGCCGATGAACCGCTGACCTTTCGTGGTTCCGGCGATTTCCGTGGCACCAAGGGAGACAAGCTGACGGTGTGTATTGCGGCAGAACATTGCCATCTGTTCAGGAAAGACGGCAAGGAGCTTCGGCACAAAGCCCTCACGGCAAATCAAGGAGATCACCGATGACGTTGTACAAGAAAAGAATGTTGGCATTTCTGTTTCATTCGATCCTGCTGGTGTTGACCGTCACACCAGCGCTGTCGGCATCCGACATCCCACCGAAAACCGAATGGCGTGTCTCCGCCTCCTCGATCCAAGACGATGAATACCAACCGGGATATCTGGCTGATAGTGATATCGGGACCCGTTGGTCCAGTCAGCCTAAGGATAAGGAATGGGTTCTGATTGATCTTGGCAAGGTGGTTGAGATAACCGGCTTTACCCTGCACTGGGAGCACGCATATTCAAGAAAATACAGCATCCTGATTTCTACCGATAACCGGGAGTGGACGACGGTATATGACACCAACGACAGCGACGGGCAGATGGATGATATGTATATCCGCCCTGTATCGGGACGATATGTCCGGCTGGAGACAAGGGTGAGAGCAACCGCTTGGGGGAATTCCCTCTGGGAATTGGACATCAAGGGCATGAACGATCTTGTGGAGATTACCGTGGTCAACGGTGTTAGCGATAATGCCCCGGCTATGATGGATGGCCGGACAGATACCGTCTGGAAAAGCGGGGCTGGTGACCGGGTGGAATTGCTTCTGGACATGCGCAGGCCCAGGATTATTTCCGGATTGCGTATTGACTGGAACCAGCAGTACGCCGGTTCTGTGGCCATGGCGATTTCGATGGAGGGAAAGGAATGGCAAGAGGTCTCTTCTCTCTCTATCTCGGAAGCACAAGGGCAATCCGATTTTCTTTCGCATGAGGCATCCAAAGTACGCTATATCAGGCTGGTGCTTGCTGACCCTGTAACATCCAGGGGCGGCTTCGAGATTGGTGATATTTCCTTGCGTGGCCCCACGGAAGCCTTCACTCCGTTTGTCCAGTATCAGTTTAATGCCCGGAAGGCTCCCTTCGGCGATTATCCTCCACATCTGAGGGGGTACCAGACCTACTGGACCCTGGTCGGACTTCCAAAGGATAGCGAGGAAAGCCTGTTTGATGAGTTTGGCAATCTGGAATTCCAACGCGATAGCCCCATCCTGATGCCTTATGTGAAAGAGGGAGACAATCTGTATTCGGGTGCTGTCGCTGCAACAATTACTCAGGAATTGCAGGACGGGTACCTGCCGGTTCCCTCAGTGCAATGGGAGACGGGGAATGGACTTCATTTCAGGTCCGAAGCCATTACCAGCGGCCCCGTCGAGGCCAGCATGACCTATGTACGACATACATTGGAAAATCGTTCCGATACTGTCCGGCAGGGGGAAATCATCGTCACGATCAGGCCCGCCCAGATCAATCCCAAATGGCAACATGGCGGCCTGTCGCCTATCAATTCGATCAGGTACGAGCACAAAACCGGAAAACCCGTGATGATCAACGACAAGAACAGCTACATATCCCTTTCGGCTGCCGACAGGTTCTTGGCTCTGCCTTATGCTCACGGGGATATTGCAAACGCTCTGCGAGGCAGGGTCGCGCCGGTCGCAAGGAAAGATAGGGAGGATGCCACATCTCTTGATGACAAGGCCGGGACCGGCCTGCTCTCGGCAGCCTGGACATATGCCTTTGACCTGAAACCCGGTGAATCCAGGGAGGTTGTTCTTGCGGCTCCCCTGCATGAGTCCCTGTCACATATGAAAACTGCCGGGGAATTCGGCGAGTTGCGACAAGAGTACGTGACATTCTGGACCCGCAAGCTTGGTCGTATGGTGTTTGAGCTGGCCGACAAGGCAGTCGAACATACCGTGAAGTCGCAGGCAGCGTATATTTTGTTGAACAATGATGACGTAGTCATCCAGCCCGGTGCGCGCAGTTACAACCGAACCTGGATGAGGGATGGCGCGATGATTTCCTCTACTCTCCTGCGCCTTGGTTTTTTCGATGAGGTCAGGGAATATCTGGATTGGTATGCCGAACGCGTTGAGCCCGATGGTCTCGTGCCCCCCATTCTCTTCACCAACGGCAAGGTGTATGACGGTTGGGGCAGGAATATCGAATGGGACAGCCAGGGTCAGTTCATCTATGCGATCATGGAGTACTATCGCTTTACGGGTGACAGGGATTTTCTGGAAAAGCATTTTGATGCTGCACACCGGGCAATGAAATATCTTGTCACCTTGCGCGAACGGACTCTTGATCCGGAATATTATCAACATCTTGAGGCCGGTGAACGCCTGAAAGGCATCCTACCCCCCTCTATCAGCCATGAAGGTTTCATTACCCCGGTACACAGTTATTGGGACGATTTTTGGGCCATTCGCGGGTGGGCGGACGGCACTGAAATGGCGGAAACCCTGGGCCGCGAATATTTAGCTGGTTGGGCGAAGACCGAGGGGCAAGCTTTCGACACCAGCGTCAGGGAATCCATTGAAAAAACCATTGCCTGGAAGTCCCTCGACTATATCCCTGTCGATGCGGACAAGGGCACTCCTGATCCGACCTCCATTGCCATTGCCCTGTTTCCCACTGAAGCCAGGCATGTCCTACCGGCAGATGCCCTGGACCGGACTTTTCGGGACTATTACAGGATGGTGATGGAGCGGGATACCGGGCCTGAACCGTACGCCTATACGCCTTACGAGGTTCGCAATATTCTGGCTCTGACAACCCTTGGTTATCGCAAAGAAGCATTCGACCTGCATGAAATCCTCTTCAAGGACATGCGGCCTGCCAGCTGGAACCAGTTTGCCGAGGTTGTTCTGTCCGACAGCCGCAGGGGTGTCTATATCGGGGACATGCCCCATACGTGGGTCGGGTCGGGATATGTTAATTCTGTCCGGGGCCTCATCCTGATGGAAGAGGACAAAAGTAAGACCCTGAACCTGCTCTTTGGTACTCCACGCGAATGGCTTGTAGACGATGGTATTTCCCTTACGGATTTTCCCACACATTTTGGAAACCTGACGATGAATGCAAAGTGGGACGATAGCGAACAGAGGCTGAATCTGGATGTGAATATGCCAAAAGGCACTGCCGGAAAAATTTATGTTCGCTGGCCAATCCACAAGGATGGAAAACCGGGACAGATTACAGTTGAGGGTGATGACGGCTACCGTGTCGATGATGACGGAATCTGGTTTTCATCCACCAGTTTCACGCTGGTAGCCAAGTGGTAAATGATCGGTATGGTCAATGTGATAGACAGGAGGACATGGGCTAATGGTGAGAGCATGGACCAGAGGTCAGGCAAAGAATCGAGCGATAGTCGGGCTACTATGTGTAATCATAATGGGCCTGCAAACTTTCTCTGTTGCGGAGGCGAACACATGGCGTCACGCCAAAAACCTGAGCTTTCCGTCACAGTGCGCGGAAGAAGATAATGTGAATATTCCAATCTATGGCGGCTATGTGTCGGATTATCAAATCACGGCGACATTTCCTACTTTTTTTCCGTTGGCTCCCGCTCAGAAAGATCTCTGTCTTTCCGACATCAGGCATTGCGAACAGGCGTGGGACATGCGGCCGACGGCGCAGATCGCCTACTACGATGCGGCGCAACAGAAGCTGAAATTTGCCTGGCAGTCGCCTGGATCCCATTGGTATCCGATTGAAACCCCGGACGCGGTCAATGCGGATGTCGGTCAGTATGTGTCGCTGGCGTATCCGCCGACAGATAGACATTGGGTGGGCTTAGCCGCTCCACCGGCGATGGCCTATTATGACGCCCTGAACCATAGGCTCATGTACATTGTCCGGGATACAAAGGGGAACTGGGGCGAGCCGGAGATTGTCGATGCAGCCGGCGATGTGGGGCGATACGCCTCGCTACGCATTAGCCGGGACAGGGGGCATCACGTCGTCTATTACGATGCGGAAAACGGGAATTTAAAATATACGTATAAGCACGATCCGGATGCCGTGGGCGGATGGGCAACCCCAACGATTCTGGACGCGACCGGCGATGTCGGGCGCCATGCGGCAATGGCGATAGACCCGGACGGCAGGCGACATGTGGTGTACTACGATGCGGATAAGAAGGATTTAAAATACGTCACCACCGATGACACACATGGTTGGTCGGCGCCGGTGGTATTAGATGCTGTCGGGGACGTCGGAACATACGCCTCTATTACTGTGTACTATGAGGGCCGGAAAGAAAAAATGAACGGGGCGTATGAAGGGCGCTATCCCCATATCGCGTATTACGATGCGAGCAATCGGCATTTAAAATATATCTACCGGGATGAGCAGGGATGGTCGACGCCGGTGACGTTGGATGCGGCGGGAGATGTCGGCCAATATGCCTCGATAGCGTTTGGTCCGGATGGGGCGTTACATGTGGCGTATTATGATGGCACGAATAAGGATTTAAAATACCTCCACAAAGAACCCGCCGCCTCGCAATGGTCGGTGGCCAACGTTCTGGATGCGGCAGGGGATGTCGGCCGGTTTGCCTCGCTGGGGGTGTCGGCAAGAGGGTATCCGAATATTGCCTATTACGATGCGGATAATCAGAATTTAAAATTTCTCTCGAAGACAAAAGAGACCGAGCCTCAATGGGATGCCTCCCAGGTGATCGCATCCGGGGCCGCCGGTCAGTATGCGAGTCTCGTGACGTCGGGTTTTGTGGACCTTGCCGATCTCCAAGGTATGGATCTGTATAACGACGGCGATGTGGCGGTTCGAGTCATGGATGTGTCCGGGTGGCCATATGAATCGGGAATGGCAGTCCATATCGTAGGGGGAGCGTCTAGGCCAGACCACGATTACATCCAGTTCCTCAAACGGGCGGACGACGACCAGCCCCCCCCGCAAGTATTTGTTCTCTACGCCAATGGATACGCACGTATTATACCGCCACCCCCGACGGGGCGGGAGAAGCGGGTCTGTTTCGGGGCATCTATGATTATTGGGCCGGCGACAGAGCATCCCTTGTTTCCGTTCACGCCGATCGAGAGGCTGGATATCGATCCGCAAAAGATGACCATCAAGGTGCGGTATAAAAACGGGTCGTCAGCGGTTTTGCATTTACATGCAGAACCGGGTAAGACGACGGTGCGCGTGACAGATGTGACGTATGACACCGTCACCGCGCCGTTTACCACCATGCGCTCCATGTGGGTCACAGATGATAATTCCGACGTCGCCCGGATCCAGGCGACATCGTCCCACGGGGTCACGCAGACGTACCCGATCGATCCGAAGCATGAGGAATGGACAACCATACCGAGCGATTCCTGGTTGTTTTACCGGCCAACCTATTCGCGGCACAATACCTCGTCCCCGGATTTCAAGATCGACGTACTGGGACCAAAGGGGTATCTCGTGACCACACAGGCAGAGGACTATGCTTCGGGCACCTTAAGGAAAACGGCCCGCAAGTCGGCGTCCGGTGGGCAAACCGTACAAGGGGTCGGGGAAGCACACTATGCGTTGAAGCTAACCGAGGATATTTTGAACCCGAGCATTCGCCTGCGATATACAAAGGGCAAAAACCCTAGTAGTGTCGTGCTCTCTGTGGATGGCCGACGCCAGCCAACGATTGAGATGGTGGATGAGGGCACCCTTGGCGATTATGAGATGACGCAAGAGCTGCGTCTCTCACATGCGCTCCCCGCTGGCTCCCATTCAATCACCGTGGAGGTGCAATCGGACACCGGCGCATTGGAACTGGACTATTTTGTCATCCATAGTAACACTGAACAGTCGAGTCGGTAGACACACACGCAGATGTTTCACAGTCGTCGATCACGCGGCATTTCGACGGTCGGTATCATATTTTTTAATTGTTCTCTAGTCTCTCACAGCAGTCCGCCGAGCATTCTCAGTGCCTGAGTAGCAAAAAATAGAAGAGTGATGCCCGATGCCGTCTCATCAACTACAGAGAATTTTCCGGTATATGTCCTGAGACATTTTTTTGAAAAAAAAGCCACATGATCTATCTTAATGCGGCAGGACTCTCCCCATTTAATCAGGCCGTGCAACAAGAGGTTGCCGCCACACTCGAAGAATTCAGCCGACTTCTCTACTCCGATGAGGGCATTCACTTTTATCGTCAGACCCTCCAACGCTGCCGACAAAACCTCGCGCAATTTTTACAAGTCGAGGATGCCCAACGCATTGCCTTTGTGCCCAATGCCACCACCGCCAGCTCTCTGGTCTTATCTCGTATCCATTGGAAATCGGGAGACCAGGTCCTCACCACCACACATGAAAACTCTACGGTGCTCAAAGAAATTCTGGCCTTACAGCCCCACGGGGTCCAGATACATACCCTGGAACCCGGCTCCCCGGCTGAATTCGAGAGAGCAATTGAACAACGTTTAGAAACAAGACGCGTTCGAGCCATCGTCATCAGTCATGTCTCACATATCGATGGACGCATATTTCCCATTGAACGGCTCTATCAACTGACGCAGAAATATCCTGCGCTACTAATGATCGATGGTGCCCAAGCTGTAGGGCATATTCCCGTAGGCCTTCATGACTGGCAACCCGACGCGTACTTTTTCCCGGGACATAAATGGTGTGCAGGACCAATGGGAACCGGCGCCCTCATTCTCAGGAACCAATTGACAGAATGCGATGAACGGAAAGAACTGCGTCAGCCCTCGTGCGCAGACTATGAATTAGGAACTCAGAACATTGGACTGATCTCCGGCTTTGCCAAAGCTTGCCTGATTAAACAAAAGGATGGGATGAAGACTGCCAGGTTGGAACAGATCAGGGAACAAGTACGACAGGAATTATCGAACATTTCTCAAATCAGAATTATTGAATGGGACGGACCGCACAGCCCAGGGATTTTGTCACTAACCTCCCAAAACCAAAAGGCTACCGGCCAACTCCAATCTAAGGCCCACGACATTTCCTGGAAAACCTTTCAATTGCCTAACAAACAGGAACAAACAGCCATTCGCCTATCTTGGTCTTCCGCCACTTCCCAATCGGATATCGACTCACTACTCAGGTTTTTTCAGACAATGACTTGAGAAAAAATTGAGAAGTCCCATGGAGGGGCCAGAAAAGGCTATCCAAAATTGGATGACCTTCCTTCCGTTTGCCTTCGCGCTTATGGTTGAACGAGGACGGTGACAGAAGCCGCAGTCCAGTCTGCGACTGCCTGTTGAACCGGGATGGCTTGTAGCGGGTCGACGGCTTCAGCCGGAAAAGAAACGTCAGGATCGTACCCCACGTTTTGTTCTCCGCCTAGTGCGCCACCGGCATCGGTTTGTTGAGGAAACTCCCCTCCCTGATATGGGGTTTCGATGGCCTGGGTGTTCTCATTGGCGGCCGGTTGGCCCATCGGCTCATCGGATACCGTAATGAGACCGCGAGTCATCCCGCCGACTAATTCATTCCTGAGGCTAACCAATTGCGCCAACGGCTTCCCAACGATCACGCCTTGATTCAAACCGGATTGCTCTGATGAACCTACCGACTGCCGTATGCGGGTGGTGAGTTGGCGGTCCGTACTGGCAAAGACTCGGATCGTATCCACGCCAGGAGGATTGGCATAGTCCCAATGAAAGCCTGCACGATTCCCGTCATTCAAGGAATCCGGCAAAAGAATTGAACGGCCGGCTCGTACATACCCCTCAGCATAGAAGCGTTGATTTTGATAGGGATTGGGGAACAAGACATTCACATTGCCCTCTGCATCTACATCCACAATCGTAATGTAACAATCCGTGTCGGTCATGACTTCCAATTGCAAGCTGTTTGAGAGAGACCGGGATTCACGAGCACGGCGGATATGATACACCGGGGCATCCATTCGATCACTCACCACCGCAATCCCTCGCTCACCCACACGCACCACACTGACATCCAAATTGATTTGGCTGGCAGGATTCTCGAGAGCCAGCAATTGCGACGCATTCCGAGATTGCACTAACACTTGAGCCATAGGGTCAAGCGCCTTGGGATTCCCAGAAATCGGCAACGACAAAATTTCCTTTTCCCCATCGGCACTATACACATGCCACGTGTGGTCTTTGGCATCCACGAGAAACCGTGCAAACTGATCCGCACCGACAAATTGAATTTCACCCAGCTTCTGTTGTAAAGCTCGCTTAAGATCGTTCGCCTGCTCCGACGACACATTGAGAAGGCGAACCGGAATACGTTGCGATTGGGGTGCGGGAGCAATCATGATCGCCCGTCCCTTGCCCGTCATGGCGGCCGAACCTCCGGAAACTTTGGCAATCGCATGATCTTCTTGCACTGATTTCACGACCGCAAATCCCTGTGCCTTCGCCGGATCAAATGCGGTTTCTCCATCAGGATAAATGGCCCACACTGAACCGGGATCGGCACCGAGCGCCACCGCATTCACCAACACATGATCGGCTCCCTTCTGGGCTTGGACCGTCACCCATGACCGTCGTGCCGATTCGGAATCTGTCGGTTCCGTGACTCCGGATTGGCTGTTAAGGGCAAAGAAGGGTTGCTCGATTCTGGCCTTGGAGGCTTCTAATTGCGGTTCAGGCATACTGGTTCGGCCGAATTGATTTTGGATTCGCTTGAGTTCGCTTTTGGCGCCGGTAAAAATTTCCCGGGTTGAAGCCCCGGTTGGGGCAGACTGCAAGCTCTTAAATAATGAATGAGTAAAGAAACCGTGGTACCGGCCATCAACCGGGCCGTCCAATGCCTCTTCATGTGAGGCCGCGCCGCTAAAGAGGACATAGGCGTGTTTGTTAAGAGGAACAATCGCACGAGTGAGCACGCCTCCTTTTTTATAAAGAGCTATGCGATCATCGGCTGGAACTGACCGCACCCGCACCTCTAATCCCCGGGTCGCTGTCCCGGAATGACAGGAATCTAAGACCACCACCGCTTGGGAGGTTTTGAGTTGAGAGAGGATGGTTTCTAATTCATCATCCGTAATGTCAGCCACACCTTCGGTGCGGCCATCTTGTGGCACAATCGTTTCATCTAAATGATCATCAGGTTCGTCACCATTCAAATCCTCGACTTGCGAGCCATGCCCTGAGTAATGGATATAGACCACATCATTCGGCCCCGCGTCATTGACGATTTTGTTTAAGGCCGAGAGAACCTCAACTCTCGTGGCGGCTTCATCCCGGACAATATGGATGTGGTTGTCAGAAAACCCATAGCGGGACAACAAGACCTGATGGACTAAATCAATATCGTTCTTGGCCCCTGGCAGCCGGGGTAACACTTCATACTTTCCAATCCCGATAAGGAGAGCCCGTTTGACAGACGCGTTCGTGACCGCCCCAAAGGCCGGAACGAGAGCCGCTGCCATAACCTGACTTAGAAAACCCAGGACAATCAGAAGTAGGAGAACGTTGGGGCGCGTGTTGTGTGTTTTCATGATGACCCTCTTATTCCAATCGAACAATTATTGTGCCTAGTCTATCTTGCTTGGTTTCCTCACTCAACCTTGTGTTGTGAGGTATGTCTACCTCACGCCAAAAAAGGTTCAAAGGCCTTCATCCCGTCACCCTCAGGTCAGAGGATAGGCGTTTTCCTCGACCATTTATAGGTCGCCGACACATGTAGCTGCCCTTTTCCCATCATCCTCTTGTCTTGTCCTTTCTCCTCACCTATGTTAAAGGAGCAAACGATCTGACCGTCGACCTTTGCCCAACAACATCATGAATCCTAGACCGTTTTCCTCAGATTGAACCCTCACCCTCATGGATGCGACTCACTGGCAAGACGTGGCGGACCTCGACCTCATCAAGGCCTGCCTCCCCGATAATCAGCAAGCCTTTGAAGCCTTGTATCAACGGTACGAAAAACGGATCTTTCACTATGTAATGACGGTAGTCAACGATGCCACCTTAGCGGAGGAAATTCTGGTGGAAGTCATGCTGGCGGTCTGGAAAGGACTCACCACCTTCCAGGGACAATCTAAAGTCTCCACATGGATATTTGGGATTGCCCACCATAAAGCGGTCGACGGCTTGCGCAAAGTGACCAGCCAACAACGAGGAGGCCTTCCCATCGAGGATATCATAGAATCGTCTGATCCCAAGGATGGGCCGTTTGAAGAAACGAACAAGAATCGACTGGCAGATCTGACGAATCAGGCCATGATGAACCTTTCAGCCGATCACCGGGAAATCCTTCATATGGCCTTTTACGAAGGGCAATCCTATCCGGAAATTTCGGAACTTCTGGGTATTCCCGTGAATACAGTCAAAACCCGGGTGTACTATGCCAAACAACAACTGAAAAAAACGCTTCAACACCACGGCGTGACAGAAGATATTTTGTAGGAAAAAGAGAATGGAACCGGAACACCCACTTCATACCGAAGCCATGCTCCTTCCAGGCTATGTGAACCGGACGCTTCCGTCTGAGGAAGAACAGCAGGTAGCCAACCATCTTCAAACCTGCGTCACGTGCCAACAAGAGTTGCAGGAGGTGACCAACATGCAAGCCGCCATAAAAAGGAGTATCGCTCAACGCCCTGGCCCATCCCCGGCCGCCTTTTCAACTCTCATGCGTCGGATCGAACAGGAAAAGCAAACCCAAACATGGAAAATCCCTCAACCCATAACCACACCATGGTGGGAAATGGTCGAATCCGCCTTTCGTTCGGTCTTTGAAGTCCAGTGGGTTCCGGCATTAGCCTCCGTGCTCATCGTCGGACAAGCCTTTTTGCTGTTTTCCCTGATGGGAACTCCAGAGGGACAACATAGGCAGGAAACTGAAGCCATTATTGAACGCGGCATCCCACAAGGCACGCCGCAAGGGTCCGTCCTCACAATCAGAGTAGGCTTTCAGGCTGACGCACAAGACCAACACATTCGAGAATTTCTTCAGACGATACAAGGGAGAATTATTGATGGACCCTCAACGGATGGCACCTACACCCTGGCCATTCCTCAACGGGGCACGATGACGGTAGATGCCCTTCTGACTCAACTCCGACAACAAACCAATCTTGTGCGAGTGGCCGTTCCCCTCCAGCCTTGAACCATTTCCCGGCTTCCTCCGACTGACTGCATAACAACCACATGGGGACTTTCGGAAACCCGAAGTTCTCTGCCCATTCATGGTAGTCGAGGCCCAAAGCAAAGAGATCGACAGCCAGACTCACTCAAGGCGAATCATTTGCCCTTTTAAATCACGAGAACCTAGAATAAAACCCATGCAGAAGACACCAGGCAGAGCACTCAACCCTGATCCCCGTGGAAATGGTGCGATTCTTTCCTTTGTTTTAGGAGGCTTGCTGCTTTTTCCGGTAGCTACACAGGCAGGGTTTTGGGATAGTGCCTTGCTGTTTGGCAAAAACCTGTTGGCCACGGCTGCGGGAAACTACACCAGTAAATATGAACAAGACCTGGCGCAACTGCTTCAGGCCCTGCGAAAACCCGGAATAACAAACCAACCATTTAACCAAGGTATTTCTCCCGCCAACGTGCCCGCATACCCGTATGACCCCTATGGCCAGCAAGGGTATCCTCAAGATCCTTATACCCAACAACCCGTTCAACAAGGTTACCCCAACAGTCCGCAGGGCTATCCTCACGACCCCTATGCCCAGCAAGGGTATCCGCAAGATCCTTATGCCCAACAACCCGTTCAACAAGGCTACCCCAACAGTCCGCAGGGCTATCCTCACGACCCCTATGCCCAGCGAGGGTATCCGCAAGATCCTTATGCCCAACAACCCGTTCAACAGACCGCCCCTCAAGATGCCGCCGCGCAAACAGGTCATTCCATTCAAGGAGGAGCAGTTGGAACTCCGATCGGATTGGATGTGGCCATGGTGAAAAAAACCGAAATGAATGGGACCCAAATTATGATTCCCATCAAGGATGGCGACCTCCTCAAAGATGGACGGGGAAACGCACAAGCCGGAGATAAATTTCGCATTATGTTTCGAGCCAATATCGATTGTTATGTCTATGTCATTGCCATTGACGGGTCGGCATGGGCGCAAGGCGTTTTCCCCAGCCTCTCAAGCCCCTTTGCCAATCCAGTGAAACAGGGCCAACCATATATTATTCCCGAAAACAATAACTGGTTAAGCCTCGATCAATTCAAAGGGATCGAAACGATCTTTTTTGTCGCATCGCACGAGAAACGGCAGGACATTGAAGATATCTTAACCAATATCGCGGGGAAGGAGCGTCATCCCAGTGAGACGCCTCAACAGGTCACCGAAGCACCGATCATTCCAGCAGGATTTCATCGAAGCCAACCAAGTCGAACCCCATTTATCATCGGCCAACAGTCACACAGTCCTCAAGGTCAAGACCAAGGACTTATCCCAACCACCTATTTCACCCAAAAAGCCGGAGAGGCCTTACGAGTGACTCGTTGGTTCCGGCATGAGTAGAGGTTTCCCATGAAAAGCCCCAACTTCACATCAATAACGGCGGTGTTGGTCATTGTCTCGATAATCGCAGGTTGCGCGACACCCAATGGGTCAGGCTCGGTGGCTCAAGGGGAGCCCTGCCAACCAAACACTGCCCAATCTTCATTCAGTCCCACAACAACGTCATTCATCCAGCAAGCGATCCTTAGTCCACTTGCGAATATTGGGGGCACGTTGCTCGCGACGGCCGCCGCCAATTACAGCGGAAAATATTCAGGAAAGCTAAACAAACTCCTCACCAAACTGGTGACGCCTAAAAAGAAAAAGAAGAAAGAACCTGAACCACACCCTGTGGATCAGGGCTATCCATATGACAACCAAGGGTATGAACCCGGTTACGGGTATGAAAACCAAATCGATCCCAATACCGGTTACCCAGTCGCAGACCCTTCAGGATATCCCGGGCAAGACAATTATGGACAACCTCAAGAACAGATCGATCCCAACACTGGTTTCCCACTCAACCCTGGTATTGTCGACCAAGGACAATTTGACCAAGGTCTGCCGCAAGAAGGCTTCCCTATTGATCCCGAAACCTTCGACCAAGAACAGGTTCCTCAAGGTGCGGACACGGGAGAACCCTATTATGAGAATGTGCCACCGCAAGGCACTGACCCCAACTATCCAGGGGATTACCCCCAAGAGGTGTATCAGGATGGCGTCCAGCCTCGTGGTGTACCAGGTCAGTTATCACACGCGACTTTCCCGAGTGAGCCATGCAACCCGCAACAACAGGTTCAGGGCTATCCTCCTGCTAATCAACCCTATGGAAATAACCCTGCGTATCAATCAGGGGGGTACGATCCGTATGCCCAACAGCAGGGCCAAGATCCATACGGCCAGTCTGACCCCTATGCCCAACACGGCTACTCGCAAGATCCCTATGGCCAGCAACCAGCGCAACAAGACCCGTATGCCCAACAGCAGGGCCAAGACCCATACGGCCAGTCTGACCCCTATGCCCAACACGGCTACTCGCAAGATCCCTATG
>JBBDSY010000073.1:96567-109930 GCA_040904705.1 Nitrospirales bacterium
GCCAGCAACCGACTCAACAGGATCCTTACGCTCAGCAAGGCTATCCTCAGGATCCAAACACGCCAACTGACTACTCGACGACGGGAGGAGCAATTGGAACCCCGATTGGCCTAGATGTGGTGATGGTAAAACAAACCATGAGAAACGGCGCGACTGTCATGGTACCCATCCAGGACGGCGATGCACTGAAGGATGGAAGAGGAAACGCCAAAGCCGGAGACAAATTCCGCATCATGTTCCGGCCCCAGTCGGATGGCTATGTTTATGTGGTCGCCATTGATGGCTCAGGCTGGGCGCAAGGCATCTTTCCCCCGCCCTCTTCACCCCTGGCAAATCCGGTGAAGGCCGGCGAACAATATGTTCTACCTGAGGGAAACAATTGGTTCAGCTTGGATCAATTCAAAGGGATTGAAACGATCTTTTTTGTCGCGTCACAAGAAAAACGTCAGGACCTCGAAGAAGTGTTGCAGAGCATTACAGGCCATGAACGACCGGCCACCGAAACGCCACAACAGGTGACCAAAGTCGCCATGGTCCCCTATGGGGTGGGCGGAGCCCGCCCAAGCGCCAAGGGGTTCAACCTTTCTGCAGAATCAGGAGAGAATCAGACCATCATGCCGACCAGTTATTTCTCGAAGACAGCCGGGGAAGATCTTCGACTCACCCGCTGGTTCCGGCATGAATAGCCGAAGAAAACAAAAAGCATGGCCACTCATTATTTTTATCCCAACAGGTAGTGAGCACACATCCACCGTACCTCGAACTTAACATCATGTCCCCCACCCACAAACCCTGGCTACTCATTGGCCTCTGCCTCTTCCTCGCTGGATGTCCAGCCGCAGCAATCCTCATTCCGCCTCTCATTCAATTTGGCGCCAGCCTGCTGGATTCAGCCGTCAATAATTACGATGAAACCCATCAACAAAACATGCAAACGCTCCTGACGGCCCTGCAGCACCGGACCAATCCGTACATGGCCCAAGGCAACACCGCCAGTCCTTACGGACAACCAGGCGGCTATCAACAACCCGGGTATCCAAATCAGGATTACCAGACCGCACAAGACTATCCCCCTCCCCAGGGATATCCATCTTCCCCAGACTACGCTCAACAACCCTATGACCCCTATCAAACTCAGCAACCGCAATACAGCGGGAATGTTCCTTATCCACATGACCAATACCCCAATCAAGGGCAGCAGGAATATGGGTATCCCAATAACTCCGTGAATCCCAACCAACAAACCTCGCCCCCCGGGAATTCCTCCTATCCGCAGAATCAATATCCGCAGCAGGACCAACAGGCCAATGGCTATCCAAACAATCAGAATTCCTATCCCAATCAGAACCCGTATCCGAATCAGACGCCCTATCCGAATCAACCTCCATATCCTGACCAGAACCAACCGTATCCAGATACCTCGTACTCCATGGACCAGCAAGGGCAACCCTACCCAACGCCCTATGACAATACAGGGATCGCATCCATACCCGCTTATTCGAATCAACCCGCAGGCACAGGCGAATACGAGACCACTCAATCCGAAACAGCACAAACCACGGCCACTCCGATCAGCCTGGATGTCCTGCTGGTCAAAAAACATCTCGTGAACGGGGTGCAATCCTACCTGCCCGTCAAAGACGGAGACGTTCTTTTGGATGGGCGAGGAAACTCTCAGACCGGTGATAAATTCCGCGTCATGTTCCGCGCCAATACCGATTGCTATGTCTATGTGATTGCAGTGGATGGCTCGGCATGGGCGCAGGGGATTTTTCCCTCGGCGTCCAGTCCCTTTGCGAACCCGGTGAAAGGGGGGCAGCAATATCTTTTGCCTGAAGGCAATAACTGGTTCAGCCTCGATCAATTCAAAGGCATAGAAACGGTGTTCTTCGTGGCCTCCCACGAACGTCGCCCAGACATCGAACAGATACTCGCCACCATCAGCGGCCGCGAGCGCCATCCAGCCGAAAAACCCTTGGCCGTCAGTGAGCCCGCTATCATCCCCAACGGTTTTTCAGGCGCGCGTACCGGATCTGCCCCCTTTACGTTCAACACCTCACAAACGACCCGACAGGAATTACTCCCCACCACCTACTTCGTGAAAACCGCCGGCGAAGATCTCCGCATCACCCGCTGGTTTAGACATCAATAAAGCCATAGCCGTTAGGCTCAGGGATGCCATTTCACAATTCCCTGTTGTATACTGTCTCCATGTCAGTCAACGTACCCCTTCATGAAATGACTCTCCACGAAAAACTTGCCCTGATGGAATTGCTCTGGGAAGATCTCGCACGTACTCCAGAAACCGTTGAATCCCCCGTCTGGCACAAGACTACCCTTGATGAGCGACAGCAGCGCCTAAAAGAGGGAAAGTCGAGGTTTAGCGATTGGGAAACCGCCAAAGCCAACATTCGCCATAAACTCTCACCGTCGAGATACTCGATGAAGCCCAAGAGGATTTAATCTAAGGTTTCCATTTCTATGAAGGCCGAGAACCCAAGCTCGGCTCGTATTTCTTGGACTCCCTGTTTTCCGACATTGATTCCCTTCCTGGGTATGCGGGCATTCATCAAAAGGCCTTTGGCTATTACCGGTGCCTTTCACAACGTTTCCCCTTTGCCACCTACTACACTATCGAGGAAGACGTGATTCGAATCCATGCGGTATTGGATTGCCGCCAAAATCCATCCCGAACCAAAAGCCGGTTAACGGAGGATGCCTAAGATCAATTGAAAATCAGATTTCATGAATCAAGCTGACCCGTGTATACACAAGCAATCCTCCCCACCACCTATTTCGTCAAAACCGCCGGCGAAGATCTCCGCATCACCCGCTGGTTTAGACATCAATAAATAAAGGAAATTGAAAATACAACATTGGCAACTGATGAAGAAACACACCCTCTATATGTAGGATGGGTCCTACAATAAACCCAGCCGATTCCTTCAAAACATTCCCACTTCCCCGATTCTTTTTCCTTGTTGAGAACCTAAAATCTCCTGTTTTCACAAAAAAGGCCCATGCCTGATTCCGGCAGCGAATATTGAACGTATTTTCCTAAATTTTTTGGGTTCGACATGTCATTCCCATCTGCTTTCCAGGCCTCCTATGTAGTACAATGTTCCATTAATCATAGGATAGGTAGTCGGACCAGCCACCTCTCTTAGCAGACTCAGGCTCCTTTCTTCCATGAGCAATGCTACCCCAAACTCTGTACAGAGAGAGTGGGGCTATGAGAGCTGGTCCATTTATTTCGTCTTAATAATCAGGAGTGTCGTTGATGATGAAAATGCTTATCGGTTTTGTCGCCATGGTGATGATGTGGCCCATACAGGCTGCAGCGGGTTTTACGTTCGACGATGTAGTTCAGAAAGCGAAGGAGCGCGCACAAACGCCTTATCAAGCCCCTCAACCCGTCACGAAATTTATGCGGGAAATTTCCTATGAAGCCTATCAGGGAATCCGATTTAATCCTGACCGTAGCCTGTGGAAAAAAAATCAATCGAATTTTCAGGTGATGCTCATTGCCCCAGGTTTGTTTTACACCCACCCGGTGACCCTGCATGTCATCGAAGCCGAAGGCCAACGGACTCTGACCTTCTCGAAAAATGACTTTGTGTTTGCAGACCCTGAAGTAGAAAAACGGGTACCGGCGGATGTCGGGTTGGCTGGGTTCAAACTGACCTTCCCATTGAATCAAAAAAACGAGCAAAATCAGTTTATGGTGTTCGCAGGGGCCAGTTATTTTCGAGGAGTAGGAAAAGATAACGGGTTTGGGATTTCGGGACGAGGCCTAGCCATTGATACGGGGATGCCCAGCGGGGAAGTATTCCCGGCATTCACGGAATTCTGGCTGGTGCGCCCATCTCCTGATGCCAAAGAGATGATGGTGTATGGGTTATTGGACAGCGCGAGTCTCACGGGGGCGTATCAGTTCACCATTTTCCCAGGCAACCCGACGAAGATAAAGGTAGAAACGAAAATTTTTCCGAGAAAAACAATCCAATTACTCGGCATGGCTCCACTGACCAGCATGTTCTTTTATGGTGAGAACACAACCCGACCCACTGGAGAATGGCGAAGGGAAGTGCATGATTCTGACGGATTGCAAATTCATGATGGCAGCAGCGATGAATGGATTTGGCGGCCCTTGCTCAATCCTGGCACCCTGGAAATGGATTTTTTCAGCACCCAAAAAATCCAGGGCTTCGGCTTGTTGCAACGTGATGTGAAATTTGCAAATTATGAAGATCTTGGCGCACGCTATGATAAACGTCCAAGCGCGTGGGTCGAGGCCCAAGGTGAATGGGAACAAGGGAAAGTCGTATTGGTTCAATTGCCGACTCCGGATGAAACCAATGACAACATGGTGGCGTTTTGGACACCAAACACACCGGTGACCCCCGATACGCCGTTGGCGTTTGCGTATCGCGTGAGTTTTGGGAAATCTGATATCTCACAAAATCCCATGGGGACAGTGGAGAATACCTTTATCGGGGATGGCAATCGTATCGGGGGAGGAAAAGCTCCCGACGCCTATCGGGTCATTGTCGATTTTACCGGAGGCCCGTTGAGCAAATTGTCTCCCAATTCACCCATTAATGGCCAGGTGACGGCGTTAGAGGGTGGGGAAATTCTGGAACATTTTGTGGAATACCATGACCAGATTAAAGGTTGGCGCTTGTCGATCCTCGCAAAACCTTCTCCCCAAAAGCCGCTTCATTTGCGAGCGTTTCTCAACAACGAGACGTCCACATTGACCGAAACCTGGACATACCGCCTTCCGGGGAATAACAACATCCTCACAGGTGAAAAAAAATGATAGCCCGATCGCTTGCCGAGCACACCCTCGCGCGGGTGTGTAATTATTTATCGGCCATGGGAGTTACCTTAACCCGGGATGTGTCCATGCAAGCTCTCAAACTGGTTGAGGCGGGTCTTGCCTCAGAGGAGGAAGACCCAATTCCCTATGTGATGGCGAGAGTACATGAACACTTTGCCATTCAGAAGCCGATGCTCCCAACCACCGCTCCACCTATCACACGCGCCAGTATGGGATGTAGTGAATGAGACTCAGTGAGGCGATAGTTGAAGAAGTCCGGGATGCCACCGCGACAAAACAGCAGGTGAACTGGAAGAGAGTCGCATCGATCCGGCGCACCATACTGACGACACTCGTTCTCGCCCAATCGGTGGTGGCTTCCTCCTATATGACGGCGGTTCTTCCGTATCACGGGGGAAATTTCGTGGAGTTGGGCATTATTACTCTGTTCTTTATCTTGTTTGCTTGGATATCGGTCGGGTTTTGGATGGGAATCTTTGGCTTTATCATCCGGTGCTTCGGAGGCGATCGTCTATCCTTACTGAGCCGCCATACCTCAGCAGAGTTGAATGAACAACCCCTGTCGCGCACCGCCGTGGTCATGCCGATCTATCACGAACCCATCCATCGGACCTTTAGCGGGATTCGCGCCGTCTATCGATCGCTGGAGAAGACCGGTCAGATTGGCCATTTTGATTTTTTTATTCTTTCCGATAGCCGCAATCCTAATGTCTGGTTAGCTGAACAAGCCGCATGGCACCAACTCTGTCAGGAATTGGGAGCGGGCGAACGTCTGTTTTACCGACGCCGAACCTTGAACCAACATTATAAAAGCGGCAATATCGCCGATTTTTTACGCCGTTGGGGGCAAGGGTATGAGTACATGATCGTCCTTGATGCCGATAGTCTCATGGGGGGGACGACGCTGGTGAACATGGTCCAACTCATGCAAGCCGAACCGCTCACGGGCATTCTTCAAACCAATCCGACCTTGATCAATGCCCGGTCAGTGTTTGCGCGAGTCCAGCAATTTGCCAACAACATGTACGGACCAATTTTTACGACGGGGCTTGCATCATTGCAACTGGGTGAAGCGGTGTATTGGGGACACAACGCGATTATCCGCACCCGGGCGTTTATGCAGCACTGCAACCTCAAGCGGCTGAACGGACCCGGGCTCTTTCACGGCTCAATTCTTAGTCATGACTTTGTAGAAGCGGCACTCATGGGGCGAGCCGGCTATGAAGTCTGGTTAGAACCGAACTTACTGCAAACACATGAAGAATCCCCTCCCACACTCGTGGACGATCTGCAACGTGATAAACGTTGGGCCAAAGGCAACCTGCAGCATCTATGGGTGATGCTCTTTGAACCTCGATTGCGCCCCGCTCATCGCATGGCTTTTTTGAACGGGATTATGTCGTACCTGGCTTCACCCTTATGGTTGATCTTTTTAATACTCACGACGATCGAAGCCGCGCGTCTGGTCCTGGTTCCCATTAATTATTTTCCGGAACCCCATAGCCTGTTTCCGCTCTGGCCGGAATGGAATCCGGAATGGGCAATCGGTCTGGCCAGCAGCACCTTGTTCCTGTTGTTTTTCCCAAAATTGTTGGCGGTCATCGATGCCATACGCTGTCGTCGTGTCATCCATCATGGAGGATTCCTTCGCCTCCTACCCAGTGTCATCGGCGAAATTCTGGTGTCATCCCTCTTGGCGCCCATTCGCATGCTGGCCCATAGCCGGTTTGTGGTGGAATCACTGCTTAACGTCACCTTGCGTTGGGCCGGCCAGAATCGGACAGATGAAACCCGCTGGTCGGCTGCTCTTCTCCATCAAGCCCCGGGAACTCTGCTGGCCGGAAGCTGGGCGGCATTTGCCTACTGGTTGGATCAGATGTTTTTTTATTGGTCCCTGCCGGTCGCAGGACCGTTAATCTTTGCGGCACCCACATCGGTATTCTTCAGCCGGGTGGGGCCGGGGGACTGGCTGAAGCGTAGGAGGTTTTTTCAGGTTCAGGAAGAACGATTCGGCTCATCCTTATTAGATGACTTGACTAACGGCAGCCCCTCTGTGCTGAGTACCCAAGCCCGAACCTCCTCTCCGGCCGTGCAGGCCATCGTGGATCCCGTGCTGAACCACGTCCATCAAGCCATGGCCCATGACCATCGCGGTGGGAAGAAACAGAAAATGATTCTCGCACTCCGCAAACGATGCTTTCACCAGGGTCCTGAACGGTTGACACAACAAGAACTGACCCACCTCGTGCGCGACCGTGCCAGCCTCCATTGGCTCCATGAACAGGCATGGTGTGCGTCACCAGACTCATACTGGGGCAAAGCCCTGCAACGTTATTTCCAACATAGAACGGAAGGGACCATCACCTAACAATTTCTGGCCTGTTCATGCGCCGCAATGACAATTTCTGGGAGCGAATAAACAAGGGATGACCATTCGAATCAGAATAGCCCACTTTGAGGGAAGATTCCTTGAGCCGAAAATGAGCGAAAAAGCTTACCGGCCGGGCTGGGCTACCAAAGCACAGGTATAGGAAACCACCTCCTTACGGTTCAGGCCATATACCTGAAAAACCGGTTCCCACAACCACCGCAAAGTCACCGGACGATATCCAGTTGCCGCCTGAAATCCCAACCCTCCAACAGATTCTTGAAATCACGCCGTGCTAACGACTCTTGAGTGGTCCAACTTCGGCTTTTTGCAATTCTTCCATAGGAACCTCAATTAATCGCCACGGCATACCGGGCTTGCTCAATTGGAGCTGGCCATTGACGCTGACCAGGTATTTGCCGGATGCACGATGCTTCAAATGGGAGGCGAGAGGTGTTTCGATATCGGCTGACTTTCCATCAGGACCATAACCCTGTTGCGTGCCTGTTTCAGCCACTTGGATATCCCAAAAATCATTGAGGTTCCAAGGACTTCCTGCCCCTGGGGCCAACCCTGGGCCGAACACAATATTGTCGGACACGATGGAAAGATTCGCCCGTGTCCACCGATTGACAATAGGAGCTGCATAGTTCGGCGGGTGGCCCGTTGGACTCAGCGACCCTGGCACGAAAAGAACCCATTGATTGTCCAGAGCCGCCTTGTTGATTGATCCCGTTTGGACAGCCACCCTATTAGCAACCAGACCGCGCGCGGACCCCTTTCCCAATACCCGAATAAATCGTTGTATCGGCAAGCCTCGCCCACGCCGATGTTTCCGCAGCAGGGGGATTCACTCTGACCAATTTTCAATTTCGCCCCTGAAGCGATGATGGTAAAGATTTTTGACCAGAAATCCTTCACTGAATACAATGCAAAAACCATGGATATTTTATGAACCCGGCAATGGTGATGGGCTAAGAATAAAACCGGACGCTCTTATATTCCCCATTCACCCTTAACAGCATCTGGAACGTCACGGTTCCCAGCTATGAAGACAAGAGAATCCCGTCATAATTTATTCATCGGCTCAGGTCTCCTTTTAGGAATCGCAATGAGTGTCTTCACGACAAGCTGTGTCACATTTCCTCCGTCGCGCTCCTACGAACGCGACCCTGTCAACTACGAACCCTCGCAAGGACTCAAGACCGCCCACCTTCAGGGACACACGGTCACGATTCACGCCAATCAAACCTGGCAACCCACGGGAATACATCTCACTCCAAAAACCACACTCAAAGTTCTGGCGATGGGAAAATGGAGTCAAGCCCCGGCATTTAATGTCTGGAGCGGTCCGGAAGGACTGTCTGGAGTGGGAAAAGAAGTTCCCTGGATCAACGCGAACGCGCTCATGGGCAAGATTGGGGCAGAAGGAAAACCTTTCGAAGTCGGCCCCGAACGCGAACTTCGGACCACGGGAGAGGGGGAACTCCATTTTGCCATCAATGATCCATTCGACTGGGTGAAAGACAATGCCGGATCCATGCAAGTCACCGTGTACACCAAGGAAGATGAAGGAACTCCCGTCACCGAAATCGTGGCGTTGCGGAATGATGGCCAATCCGGCCCTCCTGATTCCCCCCTGCTTTCAAAAACTCCAGCTTCAATTCCGGGAGAGGTGGGAAAACGAACCGCCCTGGTCATTGGAAATGCTCAATATGAGATTGGATCGCTGAAGAACCCCGAGCACGACGCTCGGGATATGGCCTCGACATTGGAGAAGCTGGGGTTCGAGGTCACCCTCATAGTCAATGCCGGGCAAGAAGGCATGGAACGGGCCATCGGCAAGTTCGGCCGTCAACTCTACCAAGGAGGCGTAGGGCTGTTTTATTACGCCGGACATGGAGTCCAGACCGACGGCGAAAATTATCTGATCCCCGTCAACGCCAAAATTGAGACGGAAACCGATGTCCGGTATAAGGCTGTGCACATCGGACAAATTCTTGGAAAAATGGGAGAAGCCCGTAACGGGTTGAATATTGTCATTTTGGACGCCTGCCGGGATAATCCCTTTGCCAAAGACTTTCGCTCGGCAAGCCGGGGATTAGCCGTGGTCAGCAGTTCGGCTGTGAAAGGCACCCTGATTGCCTATGCCACCAGCCCCGGCAAAGTCGCCAGCGATGGAGACGCCCGCAACGGCCTATACACGAAGCATCTCCTCAAAAACCTGCAAACGCCCGGTCTCCCGGTTGAACAGGTTTTCAAACGAGTCCTACAAGGTGTCGAGCGAGAAACCAACGGAAAGCAATCGCCCTGGACCTCATCTTCATTCTCGGGAGATTTTTATTTTTCCCCATAGAGCATTCAGCCTGAGAAATTAAGGAGCCCCCCTCTCCTAAAGAAATCAAGAAGATTATCAGATTGGATTGAGGTGAACCATATGGAATTTGAACGAAGTCAAACAGATTGAGTACAAAGAAGACTATTGTTTCCTGATCGTTTTTGATGATGGCACGAGTGCTGTCATTGATTTCTCGGAATACCTGCAACGTGGACCCATTTTCGCGCCCCTCAAGGATCGCGATTTCTTCCGTCAGGCAAGAACTGAAGGAGGCACCATCGCTTGGCCCAACGGGGCGGACATCGCTCCTGAAACCCTGTACGAGAAATGCGAACGAATTGTTGCACTCGCCAAGAAATAGCGCGCCGAAGCGCGCCATTTCCCGCGAGCAGCACAACGCCACGGACATATTTTTCAACATGTCTTTTCTCTCCACGCATTCAAATGACACACCTCCTTGCCCAGTATGAGGCTTTTCAGATGTGTCCGTAAAATCAGGGGAAGACCAGTTGAGGTATCTGTGACTGTCACGAAATGGCTCCACATTGACTACATCGGAATGGACCAGTGGGACCTTTCCATCTGAACTGCTACGACCTATGACGTGGCAGGAGCGATCTCTGGCTGAAATTGACCGGGGAATGGTCTTCACGCAGGTAAGGGCCAGATACCTGCTCTGATTCGGAACCTATTGTGTCAAAAGGAACGAGACTGCCCACAAACCGCGGCTTCATGGAGGCAATATCCGTGTCAATCTATGGAAGGATAGTCCCTTGACAGTGCCTGACAATACGCCTCAAATACGTATCGTCATAGCTTGATTGAAAGGATGGGACGATGGCCAAAACCAGTGTGCGTAAGGAAAAGTGGACGTTATCGTTTGACCCAACCCTAAAACGACTGGTCACCCAGGCAGCAAAGCGGAAAGGCGTGTATCCGGTCACGTTGTTGGAAGAACTTGTCCGTGAACGATTCAATCCCTATGGACTTTCCGAGGTGAAGGACAGTCGGGCCTATGTCACCGCCTTACGCAAGCAGGCTCGGAGGCAATCAGATAAGGAGTTTTTGGCGGACCTTCATGCATGGCAAAAATCTCCTTCCGCGTAGATACCAATGTTGTCATCGATTATCTCAATTCGGGCCACTTTACCGGGTTAATCGATTCGCCCCATCACCTTGTCTACTATTCGGTGATCACCAAAAAGGAACTCCTGGCCAAGTCCGGCTTGCGTGAGCAGGAACGGGAAGCCATTCTCCTCGAATTGAGCCGGTGGCGCCTTATCCCCCTGTCGGAAAAGATCACTGTTCTCTTTTCCAAAATCCGACGGCAGCATCCGTCCCTGGAAAAAGCCGATGCCTTAATCGCAGCGACGGCTTTGATCAAAAACCTTCCTCTTGTTACCCGCAATAAGAAGCATTTCCGCATCGTTTCCGATCTGAGGGTATTCGGTGCCTAATTTCGACCAGTCCTCATACAGTTGAACCATAAGGAAGTCAAAACGACGATGATCTTGCCCCATGCTCTCAACTGGGGGCGGCGGGCGTTCACAGTCTGCAGGATGACCCATTCAAGAAAGTGGTGTTAGCCAAATCCGCATAAGATGCCGTCATAAATGGACCCGTGGTCGCAAATAATTGGACAGAAAATGTTTTTGACGTATTCTTCGGAAACCTCAATGACATATTATACGGACAGAAATGGGCAGACTCGGCTCTTATGCGGTTCCATCTAAACATTGTTAGGTCTGTATGAACGCAACCCGCCATCATTTCGTGCCCCAGGGCTACCTGCGTGGCTTCTCAATACCGGAGGAGGGTTCTCGGAACTTCGTATGGGTTTACGACAAGCGATCCGGACGGACACCGAGAAAGAAGGCTGTACGGTCGATCGCTTGGGCACCCGCGTACTACGCGCAGGAACGCGAAGATGGCAGCACGGATTTCGATACGCTTGAGAACCTTCTCGGCCGAACGATAGACAACGAAGCCCCCGAAATCATACGAAAAATCTCCGCTGAAATTGGGTGCATAACGAAGCTGAGCGAAGAGGAACGAGCGACCCTCGCTTTCTTTGTCGGACTCTCGTTGACGAGGGTGCCAAGCTTTCGAGACGGGATTAACGATTTCCATACTAAGGTCGCAGGGCACGCGTTTCGTCTCGTTGCGCCACAAGTCCCATACAAACCGGAAGCGCTAAATCTAGATGATGTGGTAGTAACTGCAAAGTCTTGGGTTTCCCTGCAACCGATGATCGGCGTGGCGCAGAATGTCGCCGATAGTGCGTTGACGAAGACTTGGCAGTTCTTCGTTCCGCCAGATGGCGTTGCGCTTGTGACCTCCGACAATCCGGTTGTCTTTTCAGGCGCTTCGATCGGCGTGAATAAAATTGGACCGGCGCATCCCGGGGCGGAACTTCTCATGAATCTTCGGAGCGACCTCGCACTTGTGTGTACACCGAAACGTGGGTACCCGAACAAGAATACATTTCGGTTATCTGCCTCCGAGGCCCGAAAGTTCAATCGAGGCGTCGTTCGTGCTGCCCGATACAGAGTATTCGCGAATCATCTGTCTCCCAAGCTCGAAGGATTCGTCAAGAAATATTCCGGTGAGGAACAGAGAGTTGTGATGTGATCCGAGTGCGACCTAACATCCGGCTCGAGTCGGGCGCTACGCGCCATCGGACCGTCGCACCGCCGCGGGTTAGGTGGACAAAAAAACTGAGTTTTTGTTCACTTCCATTATTCTGTGTGAGGTGAAGAATGTCGTTTCAACCTCCTATGACGATCTTGCAGGCAATTAGGAATATTGATGGTAACCTTTATTTACTGCCGTCTATACAAAGGGAGTTTACTTGGTGGGAAGATCAAATTCGTTGGCTGTTTGATTCGTTAATGCAAAACTATCCAATCAACAGCCTATTACTATGGAGAGTAGAGGGCGATACAAAGTCAAAATTCAAATTTTATGAAATACTGAGAGAATATGTTGAATTTCATCGCACGCACAACCGCGAGTTCCCTACGGCAGGCTGTCCTGATTTTTATGGTATTCTTGATGGCCAACAAAGACTATCTTCTCTGTATATCGGACTTAAAGGGTCATTTGCATGGCGCAAGCCATACTCACGGTGGGGAATGTTAAACGATGATAACTTTCCACCGAGAAAACTTTTCCTAAAACTTACGGAACTCTACGAAGATGACGACGAAGGGCAGCGCTACATTTTCAAGTTTCTCACTAATTCGGAGTATAAAAGACAAAAGGATGAATGGTTTCTCGTGGGTGATATCTTGGATGTAGACAATACAAATAAGCTGCTTGCACTCATTAAAAAAGAAACCAAGTTAGCTTCAGATCTTGCTACTGAAATTATTAGCCGTCTTTTTGAAGTTATTCATGTAGATAAACCTATAAATTGCTATATCGAGGGGTCACAAGACATAGATAAAGCATTATCAATCTTCATTCGTATTAACAAGAATGGAACTCCTCTCAATTTCTCCGATCTTGTTATGTCATTTGTTGTTTCTCACTGGAAAGGCGATGCAAGGAAGGCTATCAATGGACTTTGTGATCAAATTTTTACCAACTATGGATTTCGTATCGATAAAGATTTCATCCTAAAAACCTATTTATATTTATTTGAAAAAGATATTAGCTTTAAAGTAAATAACTTTGGCGTTAAGAGTTCTAAACAATTTGAGGACAATTGGGATGCGCTCAGAAAGTCAATTTGTGTATGTTTTGAACTGCTACAGAAGAGGTGGTCCTACTTCCTTGGACAGGTTTGCGGCGAAGTTAAGCTACAATTGAT
>JBBDSY010000074.1:0-27536 GCA_040904705.1 Nitrospirales bacterium
ACGAGACTAGCATGCCCGGAGAGGCTATTCAATTTTTAAGTTAGCGCTTATGGGGCGAAACCCGGCATGATCGAAAACTCTTGGGCGCCGTGAATGGCAAAAAGGCTTTCTAAAGAAAACGTCGCTGGGGAGATGCGTTTTTTTTGATTAGTCCTGTGATCGGGTAATGGTTGACTTGCTTTATGGTCTATCCCATTGCATGTGGGTCTGGTTATGGTGAAAATGCCATAGGTTGCTATGGCCAGGAAGCGAAGATTAATGAAAAATAGGAGATGATGCCGTGTCTGAAGCTAATACTGTGACGTACCTAAAAGATTATAAACAACCTGATTATTGGGTCACGCATGTTGATCTGAATTTTGATTTACGCGAAGGAGAGGCGCTCGTGAGTGCCAAACTTCAGGTCAAAAAAAATGGCAATCACCATAACCCTCTTGTTCTCGATGGCGAAGACCTGGAATTGCTGGAGGTCAAGCTTAATGATGTGGCTCTAGCCAATAGTGTGAATCTGACAGAAGGCTACATGGTTGATAAAAAGTCCCTTTCTCTTCTACCCCCCAACGGTACGTTTATCGTAGACACATTGGTCAGAATCCACCCTGAAAAGAATACGGGCCTTGAAGGCCTGTATAAATCAGGGGGAAATTGGTGTACGCAATGTGAAGCTGAAGGGTTTCGGCGGATCACCTTTTTCCCTGACCGCTCGGATAATATGGCCACCTACACCACCAGGATTATGGCTGAGCACACAACTGCGCCTGTCCTTCTTTCTAATGGAAACCTGGTTGATCAAGGACAATTGGATGATGGGCGCCATTACGCGGTGTGGGAAGATCCGTTCCCCAAGCCCAGTTATTTATTCGCGCTGGTCGGGGGTAATTTAGCATGTCTTGAAGATACATTCGTGACCACCAGCGGTCGTCCTGTGGCGTTGCGAATTTATGCCGAGGCCAAAGATCTCGATAAACTTGGGCACGCGATGGCCTCGCTTAAAAAATCCATGAAATGGGACGAAGAGGTGTATGGTCGTGAATATGATCTCGACCTGTTCAATATTGTGGCGGTCGACGATTTCAATATGGGGGCCATGGAAAACAAGTCCCTGAATATCTTCAACACAAAGTATGTGTTGGCGCATCCTGATACGGCTACCGATGCCGACTATGAAGGCGTAGAAGGGGTCATCGCGCATGAATATTTCCACAACTGGACAGGGAATCGCGTGACCTGCCGTGACTGGTTTCAGTTGTGTCTAAAAGAAGGGTTGACGGTCTTTCGAGATCAGGAATTTTCCGGTGATATGGGTTCACAGTCTATGAATCGTATTACCAACGTCAGAACTTTGCGCATGAGTCAATTTCCCGAAGATGCGGGGCCGATGGCCCACCCACCGCGACCAGATCAATTTATCACCATCAATAATTTTTATACCGCCACGGTCTATAGTAAGGGAGCGGAGCTCAATAGGATGTTGCATACTTTATTGGGGAAGGACGATTTTCGCAAAGCGTCGGATGCGTATTTTGATCGGTTCGACGGACAAGCGGTCACGGTTGAAGACTGGGTGCACTGTATGGAGGAGGCTTCCGGTCGTGACCTGAGCCAGTTCATGCTCTGGTATACACAGGCGGGCACACCCACGGTAAAAGCCAATTGGTCCTATGATCATGCCACGAAAATTTCCACACTCACGCTAGAGCAGCATGTCCCCACGATCAACAATCAGTCAAACGGTCAACCCAGGCATATTCCGGTGAAATTTGGATTGGTGAGTCCTGAGGGTCAGGATGTCGTTCAAGGTGTATTGGAGCTGACGCAAGCGAGGCACACGTTTACGTTTGAGAATGTCCCTCCTGACCATGTCCCCTCGCTGTTCCGCCACTTTTCCGCACCGGTCAATCTGGAGGCCCAGTATACAGATGACCAATTGCGTCATTTAATGGTTCATGATCGAGACGGATTCAATCAGTGGGAGGCAGGAAATCGATTCCTCACCACGAAACTGATGGAGCAGATTGACCGCTATGAACGCGGAGAAAACATCATCGTTGGCGGAGATGTTCTGGATTCTTTTCGTAGGATCGTGCAACGAACAGATATGGACCAAGAACTCATGGGTCTGGCTCTAAGCTTGCCTGTTTATCAGGAAATTGCTCCCAAGCGAAAGGTGATTGATCCGCACGCCATTTTGGCCGTACGAAAGGGCTTCCTCGAAACATTGGGCTATGCGCTCCACGATGAGTTTCTCAAGATATACAACGCCAATCATGATCCTGCTAAGCCTTATGATCGTGGGGATAGTGGTCGCCGCAGCTTACAAAATACGGCGCTCACATATTTATCGCATTCAGGAGATGCGGAAGTGGCCAAGTTGGCGGTCAAGCAATATAGCCAGGCCAATAATATGACGGACCGTTATGCTGCGCTGAATATCATCATCAATATGGATGAGGCCCAATCATATCGGGACGGCGTTGCCCAACATTTCTATTATCAATTTGAACATGATGCGTTAGTCGTGGATAAGTGGATCGGGGCATTTGCGAGATCGCAGGACGATGCTATTTTAACGGTTGTGAAAAAACTGACAGCACACCAGGTGTTTGAGCATCCCACACCGAACAGAATGCGGGCGTTGTATGGGAGTTTTTCTCAAGCCAATCCCAAAGGCTTTCATGCGGAAGACGGGTCGGGGTATGAATTTGTCGCTGACTTTCTCATGGAGCTGGATGGAAAAAATCCTCAAGTTGCATCTAGAATGATCGGGGCATTCGAAAAATTCAGGCAATATCGACTGGATTTACAAACCAAAATGGAAGCACAGCTACGCCGTATGGCTTCAATGGAGAGTCTTTCTCCTGATCTCAGTGAAAAGCTGGAACGGTATTTGGGGCAGGAGGCTTTTGCTCAGTTCAGGCCTGGTAAAGGTGAAGGTTAAGCGCGATACCAGGAACCAGCCCTAAAGCTGGGTTACAGCATAGACAGAACTCGAAGTTGATCTAGGTCGTAATTTCGATTCTTGCTCTCCAATTCACATAATTTCTCATCGAAAAATTATTCTCCCTTCCTTCTCGACATTCTTAAGAATTCATATTGAATTTTCACTCTGGCATTCAAACCCCTCGCCCTTCTAGGGGTTTGTTCCGAAGAGGAATGAACGGTTGGGGTGAGGGAAAAATCCTTATGGGTAATTGGCGGGCTAATAGAGGGTAAATCGGGTTCTGGTATTGCCGGGTTTAGACCCGACAGCCGAGGTCATTTTTCTTTGGCAAAAGGGCCCAACACAAAGGTTTCACTCTTCGAGACGAACCAAACGAGAAGCGTTCCTCGATGTGTCAATCAGAGAAAGGAAAGAATGCTAGAGGAGATATCAGGGGGAGAACGGGTTTTAAGCAGCTTGGCCTATGTTAAACAAAAAAAGGGATGGTTCTTACGAGGGAGGGCTGCAGAACACATGCAAACAGGGCCATACGCTGAGAAAATCGTGCGGAACTGCGAAGAAATGGATGGGGAAATCAGGGAGAGAGGGAAGTTTGGCTGGTTTGAAGTTTTTCCTTATTCCTTTCTACAAGTTTGATCCTTTAGCACTTTGCAAGGAGAGGCACTTCTGGCGAGTTTCCAGGATTTCAGAAGAGGAGGCACGGGATCCGGGCGCAACTCAACAACGACATCAATCATGTCGCCAACTTCTAATGTTTTGAGATGTTCTCTCACCGCATCTTCGACCTGTACCCATTGAATCCCGGAATTTGTGGTAATGAGAAAATATCCCTTATCAGCTTCCAATCGAACGATAGGGCTGTAATAACTTTTCAGTGCTGTTGAGGCTTCTGCTAAAACCGGAGTGCTTGTGAGAATCAGGAACACCAACGCTAGGAAGCCATTGATGGGTAAATAGGGGGGCATGAGTTTCTCCTCCGCGAGTTTTCTATGAGTTTTGAAAAATCCGCTCATTATCTCAAGTTGGCAGGCGGGATGTCTATGGTCCTGCGGAAAAATTAGCGAAGTGTGACAGGGGGAAGGTACCTACGAAGTGGTCTGTTGGATAGAGACCTCGGTCGATTGGGAGTCTGTGATGCGGTAGGCTCGAATAACCGGGCTTTCCGTATGTTCCAGCGAGATAATGAGGTGAAGAGGTTCCGGAAAGTTGAGCTTTTTGCGGTAACTTTCAAATTCCATAGCAATGGTGATATCGGTTTGGGAGGGCCGGGCCGGGCTAAAGGTATGGGAGTGGTAAAAGCCTATCAGGTCCAGCTCTTTTGAGCGTATGTCGCGTTGGGCCATTGCCATTTCGCGGGCGTCCATTTGGAAGGCGATGTCGGCACGTTCTTCCGGGGAGAGCCGTTGGAGGTCAGAGAGTTTGGCTCCTTCAAACCGAGAAAGGTCCCCCTCTGACATCTCGGCCAGGATATTCGTAATCCGATAATTCCCTGCTACGGTTTGGTCTTTTCCAGAGAGTATACCGCAACATTCATGCGGGGCCAGCTCCCGTGCATGAGTAATCATGTCTTGAATGATACCTGATGGAATGAGGAGCATTGAGGTCAGAGGCTACAGACAACCTCATAGTCCTCTCCCAAGGTCGTAATGGTGGGATGAGGTCCGCAGAGGGGGCAATCGGGCGATTTGGGGCGAGCAACTTTTCTGAAGGTCATATCTAAGGCATCATACAGGAGAAGGCGGTCCGCTAACGTTTCTCCAAGCCCGAGGATTTCTTTGATGGCTTCATTGGCTTGTAGGACGCCTATGGTTCCGGCCAAGGCACCCAAGACGCCGGCTTCCTGACAATTTGGCACCAACCCGGCTGGTGGTGGTTCCGGATACAAGCAGCGATAGCAGGGAAAGCCTTCATGTGGTTTGATTGTGGCTAGCTGCCCTTCAAAGCGAAAAATACTTCCAGAAATGAGGGTCTTCTTGGCGAAAAAGCAGGCGTCATTAATTAAAAATCGGGTGGAAAAATTATCGGATCCATCTAGAATGATGTCATATTTTTCAAGAAGAGACATGATGTTTTCTTTGGAGACATGTTCGGGATAGAGTTCGAGTGTCGTCTCGGGATTCAATGCCGATAACAGTTGCCCCCCTGATTCCACTTTCGGCATACCAATACGATCAGTGGTATGAAGAATTTGCCGTTGCAAATTAGAAAGGTCGACCACATCGCCGTCAGTCAGCCCGAGTGTGCCGATCCCTGCCGCGACAAGGTACAGCGCCGCGGGAGAGCCGAGTCCGCCGGCTCCAATGACCAGAATCTTGGCCTCTTGAATTTTCTTTTGGCCCTTGCCGCCCACTTCACTCAAAATCATTTGACGGCTATAGCGATTAATTTGTGAATCAGTGAATTGCATACAACGTGTTCTGTTATTCCACGACGTTTAATTCGATGGGATCAACAATGCATCCCTTTTGACGAAGGCCTTCGATCGCACGCTCAATTTCATCGGCTTCGCCGGTGAACTCCACATCCAGCCAGCCGGTCGTCTCACGAATGTCGGCTCGTCGAATACTCGTTACCACCTGAAACTCTTGTCCGATTTGGTGAAGAATCGGATCAGGAATGTGTTCTTCCGGATATCGAATATGGAATCGAAGTTTAGCCATTTATCTGCCTCCTGCAATGGCGGGAATAATGGATACTTCATCGCCTTCTTTCAAAGGAGTCTCTTTTCCCGTGAGAAATCGGATGTCTTCTTCGTTGACGTAGATATTGATAAAGCGCCGCACTTCTCCCTGTTCGTCGCAAATTCGTTCTTTAATGCCAGGGTGGGCAGACCCTAAATTCTCAATAATTTCTGCCACCGAATTGCCAGCAATGTTCACTTCATTTTTCCCACCGGTCATCGGTCGAAGGGGTGTGGGGATCCGTACCTTAATCATGTTGACTCCTCAATGCCAAAGGTCTGCGTAAAGTGCTTGAGACTGGGTTGTATGCGAGTAGGCCGTCCCACCGAGTCGATAACAGCCTCCTGTGTTTTTAGCCCATTGCCCGTGATATAGGCAACGGTGACTTCGTCTTTTCGTATCACTCCCTGTTTGACTAATTTTCGCAACACCCCAATGGTGACGCCTCCAGCGGTTTCGGCAAAAATGCCCTCCGTTTGGGCGAGGAGCTTAATGCTTTCAACGATTTCATCATCGGTGACGGCATCCATTGCCCCATGACTTTCTGCCACTGTTTTGAGTGCATAATAGCCATCAGCCGGATTCCCGATGGCCAGCGATTTGGCGATGGTACTGGGTTTGACGGGCTTGAAAAAATCTCGGCCATTTCGATAGGCCGTCGCGATAGGCGAGCACCCTTCGGCTTGCGCGCCGTTGACTTTGGTCTGGACGGAATCAAGAATCCCGACTTTTTCAAATTCTTTTAGCCCTTTCCAGATCTTTGTGAGCAACGATCCCGACGCCATGGGCACCACCACTTGGTCTGGTGCTCGCCACCCCAATTGTTCGGCGGTTTCAAACGCCAGGGTTTTTGACCCTTCAGCATAGTAGGGTCGAATATTGATGTTCACAAAGGCCCAGTGACGTTCTCCCGCGATTTCACTGCACAATCGATTGACGTCATCATAATTACCCTCAATCTCAATGACATTTGGACGATAGATGAGATTGCCTAAGACTTTCGCTGCTTCCAGATCGCCGGGAATAAACACATAACACTTCATGCCTGCCGAAGCCGCATGGGCCGAAACGGAATTGGCCAAATTTCCGGTTGATGCGCAGGCCACGGTCTCAAACCCCAACTCCCGTGCGCGAGTCAGAGCGATTGCCACGACCCGATCTTTAAAGGAGAGAGTCGGATGATTGACGCAATCGTTCTTAATGTACAAATGATCAAGGCCCAAAAAAGCTCCAAGGTTTTTGGCATGCACGAGCGGGGTAAAGCCGGCATGCTTGCCAATAAAATTGGTGCCCTCGACGGGAAGGAGGTCTACATAACGCCAGAGGCTGTTCGGTCCAGCAAGAATTTTTTCCCGGGTAAGCTCCTTCTTGATGGCCGCATAATCATATTTCACTTCCAATGGCCCAAAGCAGAGCTCGCACACGTGGATATCCTGGGTGGGATATTCCTTCCCACATTCCCGGCAGACCAGTGATTGCATTTTCTTTGTCATGATGGAATCCTCATCTTTAAAACAGCACGGATGCTTGAATTGCTCCGTATGAAGAGGCGAGCCTTAAATGGCGCAGGCCTCTGGTTCGTCATAATTCAGGAGTTCTGTGAGCGTGGCTTCCGGCCCACAGAGTGCACATGTGGGATTTCTCTTCACGCGAATTTCTCTGAAGGTCGTCGTACGGGCATCGAAGTCTAATAGTCGATCCGTCAGAGGCTGGCCAATCTTTAAAATGAGCTTGATCGCTTCGGTGGCTTGGATGGTGCCAATAATGCCAGCGACAACCCCAATGATGCCGGCTTCCTGACAAGTCGGCACAACGCCTGTTGGTGGAGGATTTTTAAATATACAGCGATAGCAGGCGGATTCGTTTGGCACAATGGTCATGACCCGGCCTTCAAATCGAAGAATGCCCCCATGAACCAGCGGTTTGTTTTCCAAATAACAGGCATCATTAATCAAGAACTTTGCCGGAAAATTATCCACGCCATCAATGACGACATCATACTCCCTGATGATTTCTCGGGCATTGTGAGCCGTCAGGCGCTCATTATACGTGTTGACCTGCACGTCAGGGTTTAAGGCTTGTATTTTCTCTTTGGCCGACTGCGTCTTAGAGCGACCCACGTCAGGTGTGTGGTGCAACACTTGCCGTTGAAGATTGGAAAGGTCGACGACATCACTATCAATTAATCCAATGGTGCCAAGGCCAGCCGCTCCCAAATAATAGGCGACAGGGCAGCCCAAGCCGCCGGCACCCACCACAAAGACTTTGGCTTGGGAGAGTTTCTTCTGGCCTTTCCCGCCCACTTCAGGCAAGAGAATATGTCGGCTATAACGGGTGATCTGATCTTCGGTAAAGCTCATGGCTGTTCAATCGTTGAGAGATAACGGTTAAATATTGAAGTATTTTTCAATGCTGAGATACCGTTCGCCGGTGTCGCAGAGGATCGTCACCACATTTTTCCCTGGTCCCAACGATTCCGCGATTTTTTGAGCGGCAAACACATTGGCACCCGCCGAGATTCCCACCAAGAGGCCTTCTTTTTTTGCAAGCTGCTTCGTAATTTGGTAGGCCTCATCGTCAGTGACCGTCATTATTTGATCAAGTAAGGCTCGTTTCAACACGCTGGGGACGAAGCCAGCACCGATGCCTTGAATTTTATGCGGGCCAGCCTCGCCTCCGGATAAAACCGGCGAACCTGCGGGTTCAACCGCCACGATTTTGACGTGGGGGTTTTTCTCTTTTAAGAATTCCCCGCAACCCGTAATCGTTCCCCCGGTTCCTACGGCAGCAACAAACGCATCAACTTTGCCCTCGAGCGCCTCCCAAATTTCCACAGCAGTCGTTTTTTTGTGCATAGCCGGATTTGCCGGATTCGAAAATTGGTTTGGCATAAAATATTCTGGGTTTTGCTCTAAAATACTTTCGGCCTCATGTATAGAACCACGCATGCCTTCCCTTGCCGGGGTCAACACCAATTGTGCCCCATACGATGAAAGCAGGCTGGCTCGTTCCAAGCTCATCCCGTCGGGCATGACGAGAATGAGTTTATATCCCCGGACCGCCGAGACAAGGGCTAGGCCAATTCCGGTGTTTCCGCTCGTCGGCTCTACAATCGTGCTGCCGGGTTTCAAGAGGCCTTGCTTCTCGGCCTCCTCAATCATATTCAAGCAAATACGGTCTTTGACGCTGCCACCCGGATTGTAGAATTCGGCTTTCCCGTAAATGGTCGCCCCACCAGATGGAGAGAGGCGGTTCAAGCGGACCAACGGGGTGTTGCCAATGCCGTCAGTAATACAGGGCAACAATTGTCCCTTCATGCCCCACCGCCCATAAAAAACAAGAATTCTAGCTTGTCATTTTCCTTCAAGGAAGTGGTGCTCAGGTTTTCCTGATCGATCATCTGAGTGTTGACCTCGACGGCGACCAATTGAGGATCAATATCCTTGGTCTTGAGGACATCCATGACAGTAGAAACATCTAGGTTTTCCACTTTACCGTTTATGGTCAATTGCATTGGTCACTCCTGCATAAGTACTGAAAATCACTAAACAAAAAAACGTAACAAACCGTCACAAACCGAGTCAAGAAAATGGCGGTGAAGAAGAACGTTAGAGCAGGAGCGGGACTAACTCTTTAGCCCGTCCCTGAAACGACACATCTACGACTGATGAGTTGGGTGTGGCCTCCATATTCATTTCTACCACGAAGGCACCACATTCTTTAGCCACGGGAGCAAACGAAGCTGCTGGATAGACGATGCCCGAGGTCCCAATAATCAACAGTATGTCACATCGTTGTAAGGCGGCGTAACTCTGTTCTAGGTCATCAACAGCCAGAGATTCCCCAAACCAGACAATGTGGGGCCTCAGCAGGCCACCGCAATGTGCACAGCATGGCGGAAACGGCAATGGGACGTCATGATTCAGCGTAATGCTGCGACATTCCGTACACCGGACTTTCCAAATATTACCATGAATTTCTGAAAGGTGTTGAGTGCCGGCAGCGGCATGAAGGCCATCGACATTTTGGGTGATGACCCAAAAATCCGGAATCAGCGTTTCGAGTTTGACAAGGGCTTCGTGTGCGGGGTTGGGTCTCTTTGTGGCAAGCAATTCCCGCCGCCAGTTGTACCATTCCCAGACAAGTTTGGGATCGCGGGCGAATGCATCAGGCGTGGCGAGTTCATTCGGTTGAAAATTCTTCCACAGTCCTTCGGCTCCACGGAATGTGGGCACACCGCTATCTGCAGAAATTCCCGCTCCGGTCAGCACCGTCACCGACTGAGCCTGTCGAACCCGTTCGCGTATATCAAGGATCGTGAAATGGTTAGGCATACGTTGCAGCTTCGTTGTGCTCGAGAAAGATGGCGCCTAAACATAAATCGTTCAACATGTTTTGGCAAGAAGATGGCTGATTCTCGGCCTGCTTGAGTAGAGTTACGAAGGTAATCAAGTTATACTCTCCGCCCTGGACGCTGCCTGTACTCATTCACATGTCACCATGTTGGGGACTGATATGAAAAAACTCATCAAAACCGGACTTTGGATCCTATTGGGTGGGATGTTTATCATGGCCGGAGGCGCCAAGCTCATGGGAAATCCTTCCCAAGTCGAACATTTTTCGCAATGGGGTTATCCTCTTTGGTTTTTATATTTGACGGGCGTCATTGAAGTTGTCGGCGGAATCTGTCTGTTTATCCCGAAGGCGCAATTCTATGGAATTGTAGTGTTGAGTATCACAATGGTCGGTGCAGCCCTTACTCATCTGAGGGCTCATGAGATGAACGCCTTTCCCGTTCCACTTATACTTCTTGCCCTTTTGGTGACCTTAGCGTGGACCATGCGCCATCCACCAAAAAAGAACAATGCGGCTCACTAACTTTCACAGATAATCATTCATCATCAATGTTAGATGTTGTTCTGTACGAACCGGAAATCCCGCCGAACACGGGCAATATCATTCGTCTCTGTGCAAACACTGGATTTGGATTGCACTTGATTCACCCTCTAGGATTTGAGCTAGATGATAAGCGGGCGCGACGGGCCGGGTTAGATTATCACGAACTTGCCCGGATGAAGGATTATCCGACGCTCCAAGACTATCTGAATACACGCAACCCTGGACGAGTTTTTGCGATTACCACTAAGGGCCAAACGAATTATCATGAGGTCGCTTTTCATCTAGGCGATGCACTCCTCTTTGGGCCCGAAACCCGTGGCCTTCCTGACCATATTTTGGAGACGCTGCCTTCCTCCCGGCGTGTACGCATTCCGATGCAGCCAAACTCTCGTAGTCTCAACCTCAGTAATGCCGTGGCAGTGGTCGTCTATGAAGCGTGGCGGCAGCATCAGTTTTCTTCCTCTCGATGACATACCGGTGTTGATCCAGGTTTTTGTAGAATGTTTGCATAGCCTCCGTCAAAACCATACACTAGGATTATATCCCCTCCACAACTGACCATTCTTCCAAACGGACACACGGAGGTCTGACATGATGAGTCTTCAATTTCTGGTCATTCTTCTTTTTGCCCTTATTCCTCAGGCAGCCTTTGGGCAATTTGAATTTTTGGATGATCTCACCAAGAAAGGTATGGAGCAGCTTGGTAAGTCAAGCGGCGCCGGCCTGAGCAATGAAAAAATTATATCCGGGCTCAAGGAAGCGCTCGAGGTTGGAACAGAAAATACGGTTAACCTTACTGGTAAGACAGATGGATACCTCCAAAATGATGCCATTAAAATCTTGCTCCCAGAAAAGTTGCAATCAATGGATAAGGCGTTACGTATGGTTGGCCTTGGGCCACAAGTCGACGAGTTCGTCGTCAGTATGAATCGATCGGCTGAACAGGCTGCGCCACTGGCTAAACCTATCTTTAAAGAAGCTCTGACGGAGATGTCGTTTGAAGATGGCCAGAAAATTTTAAGCGGTGGAGATACCGCCGCGACCGAATACTTTAAAGAGAAAACGAAAGGGAAGTTGACCGAAGCCTTCAAACCGAAAGTCACCGAAGCCATGGGTCAGGTAGGCGTGGCTGCTCAATATAAGTCACTGGTTGGCCAATATTCCTCGTTACCCTTCGTCAATGCTGAAGCGTTTGATCTTGATAATTATGTGACCGGAAAAAGCTTGGACGGGTTGTTTCATACCTTGGCCCAAGAGGAACAGGAAATTCGAACGAACCCCGCCGCGCGTGTGACGGATCTACTTAAAGAGGTGTTTGCGAAATAGATGGTCTATTGCTCTGCTATGTTGCTTCCACTAGGCCAGGGTGGCTCTACAGCGTTTCAAGACGGAGTTGCCCATTAGGTGGGTACTCTTTGCCCACCAGCCTGACCAAGCCTTCCTATCTCCTTTCAATTCTCTGCCTCTTTTGCTGGTTTTTCTTCCAATTCTATGCGGCACAAAACTTGAGAATGTTTCAACAGGCCTTCAGGAATTAAGATACCGCGAATGAAAGAATGATGATGAGATGACTAGCACGTTTAGCCTGTGGGAATTTTTGAGCCGTGACGTCGCCTTCTTGGGCGGGCCGTCCAGTCCCATGCTGAGTTGGCTGGGGGTCTTTGGAATTCTGCTCTTTTTTGTGTGGCACGTCCTCAAGTTGAATAAAGAGGTGAGGTCTGTTCAACGGGGGTTTGAACGGGTGTGTCCCTTGTTGGTGGCCCTCGCTCAAGAGCGAGGAGATGTTGAGCGTGACCGATTTGCGCATCACCCCGACCAGAGAGCCTGCGCTCGAGCCAACCGGGGGGGGAACTCGACCATGCGCAGTGACTGCCATGATTTACAGGTGCTCGACGAGGAGATGAAAAAAGAGCCTCTATTTCGTGAGTCTTGGGCGCAATATCGCCGGACCCTGGTTTTAGAGCATGTGCCCTGGTTTATGGAACCGCGCCTGTTTAGTACTAGACGCGCGGAGGACGTGTTGACGCAAGAATCTCTCATGGCTAATCGAATTAATCTGTCGTTTTATCATCAATTCCCTTCACTGGTAACTGGATTGGGTTTATTATTGACCTTTCTCGCCTTGTTTGTCGGCTTGGGTAAGCTCCATGCACAAGGGAGTGAAATTGTCGGAATTCAGGGATTGATTAATGGGTTAGCCGGAAAATTCTTGACGTCAATCGTTGGTCTCATGGTGGCGAATCTGTTTACTTTTATCGAAAAGCCAATGGTCTCCCGATTGATGCATGCTCATCACACGTTTCTTGGGCTTATCGATCATCTTTTTCCTCGCAAGACCATGGAACAGATGTTGGAACAGCTCACCTCAATTGACAACCAACAACAGAGTGATCAAGTTGCGACCGGCGCGGTTTGGCCTGCTACTGGTGGCGGATGGGGAATGCCGGGGCTTGCTGGGCCAATGGCCAGCTTGACCTCAAGTATTCAGTCATTGACGACTATGCAGGAAACGGCTCATGCGGAGACTCGACGCACGATGGTGAACCTGCCGGGAGTCATCAGGGATGAGTTTCATGCTGCACTTCACGAATTAACCCAGACGATTCATGAACTCACTAAGGCGGTAAAAGACGCACCACATCTGGCGCGGGTGGAGTTGTCTGCTTCCCCTCGCCCCCTTTTATGGAAAGCACCCGCCGACTTTCCGGTATCTCCTCATGACCATCCTACCGGAAAAACCAAATCGTGGCCCCGGTGGCCGCGGATATCCATGCAGCGGCGAACGGGATGAAATACACAACGAATCACGGGATATTTTCCTCCCATATGGGAAACGGTATGACCGACCTGATGACCTCGCTTGTTATGGTTTTCATTCTGCTGTTTGTGGCCTTTATCACGCAGTCCTCATCCGGGGCACAGTCGGAACTGCAAGCACACAAAGATGATGTACAGGCGGCATTGCGGGATCATCTTTCGCGTTTGGGACTTTCACTTGAGGCCGATCCTCGTGATCCCCTCACCCTCATGATTGTGGTCCCAGAGAATTTACTGACGTTCGAGTTTGGCCAAAGCCGGCTTTCGGCTCAGGCAGATCGATTTTTGCAGGAGGCCATGCCGTTTTATGCTGCAGCCGTTTGCGGCCCTTTGCGGGCCACGATTGACTCTCTCGCCATCCAGGGACATACCGATGATCGGGGTGGCGACGCCTATAATTTGCAATTGAGTCAAGAACGCTCACTGGCCGTAATGGTGAAGGGGCTTGAGGTCATTCAGGCACAAACGCCTTCTGCCTATCAGTGTTTTCAAGAAATGACGTCAGCCTCAGGTCGTGGCCGACAAGAGTTGATCTATGACCATGATGACCGGGTAAACCGCGAGAAAAGCCGGCGTGTCATCTTTAAAATCCGCCTCCGTTCAACCGAACAACGGCAGAGGGTGTAGTACCCTCCAAAAAAAATGTATATCAAGCGATTAGGTAGATCCCCATTCCTGCCTTGACGGTTCGGGAATCCTCTTTAGATTTCGTCTCTGATATTCTGAAAGCCTAGGCCACTTAACATTTGTCGGAGCCTGCCTTGACCTTTTGAAAGGGTCACGGTGGATTGATGAAACTCTCGGCGGACGGGATAATTTTTACGAAGGGCATCAAAAAGTTCCGGTCGTATTTCTGGCGAGTCCGTCAACAAGACTTGCATCCGACGATGATCGGCTTGAATGTCATACATGTTGGCGATGATTTCACGAATCTGATTTTGTTCGTGTTGTAGCGATGCGGCGATTTGGATTGGCGGCTCGGTGGGCGCGGGGAGTGATTGTGCCGGATTCCAAGTCGGCACAATATTCAAATGTTTGCACAGGGCTTTGTAGATCATGAAAGTGCCATTGGCTTTCCCATCCAGAGAGTGCCCCGCAATATGCGGCGTGCCAAGGGTAACAGCTTGGAAGAGATCCCAATTGATATCGGGTTCCTGTTCCCATACATCGATAATCGTTGGACCAATTTTTCGGCAGGTGATGGCGTTCAACAACGCGGTGGTATCGACGACTTCTCCACGAGCCGCATTGATAAAGACGGCCGAGGGCTTGATGTATTTGAGCGTCTGTTCATTGAGTAAGTGATACGTTGAGTGGGGTCCGTCCATGTTTAACGGGGTATGCAGTGTGACCACATCACAGTTCAGTGTTTCGTCTAACGAGCGGTGATCGATCTGGCCGATTTCCGCCAAGGGAGGGTCATTGAGAAACGGACGCATGCCTACCCCCTCTGCCTTGGCCTTGACCAACTTACCAATATTCCCCACTCCGATGATGCCAATGGTTTTTCCTTCGAGCTCAAAGTTCTGTAGCTTACCAAGGAGGAATAAGGCGGCCATGACGTATTCGGCCACGGAATTGGCATTCGACCCTGAAGCCGAGGCAAATTCAATGTTGTGAGATTGAAGGTAGGCGATATCCATATGGTCGGTTCCTGCGGAAGCCGATCCAACAAATCTGACCGGCGTGCCTTGTAATAACTTCTCATCAACTGGAGTAATCGATCGGATAAGTAGGATCTGTGTGTCTTGTAAGTCGGCAGCACTGATGGCACGGCCGGGTAATATTGAAAGATTGCCGAGGCCTTCGAATGCTTCCGTAAGATAGGGAATGTTTTCTCCGGCGACAATGTTCAGCGATCTTTTCATGTTCGTTTAGGCAGTATAGTTCTACTATCGGTCTCTTCTCTTCGCCGTTTCCATAATATCACGCCGTGTTTCTCCAGTCTTGCATTGAGCCCCTGATTGCATTCTCGTTTTAGTTTTGATATTCCTGTTCGCGTGCCCCGATGAAAAGTAGACCGTTCTTCGTTTGTTGTTAAGAGGGGACATCGTCATGGGTAAGCGCCGTAAACGTCAAGAATCGAATAGTGCTGAACTTGTAGAGAACGGCCCGCGTTCGGTTTCGGATCGTGGTTGTAAGAAAACATCCGGCTTGGATGTGGTTCTGTTGATACTGGCGGGGATCGGCATTCTTTTAACAAGCTATCTGACCTACGTAGCTTGGTTTGAAACCCACGCTGCTTTTTGCAGTGAAGGATCTGGATGCGATCTGGTGCAAGCGAGCCGGTGGGCGACGTTGCTAGGCATGCCAATGGCCTTTTGGGGGTGGCTAACCTACCTCATGCTCGCGCTCGTGATCTGGCGTGCAAAAAAATCCCCCGGCAGCTGGACGACGGTGGTGTTCCTGGCGGTTTGCGGTTTTGCGATTAGCGCTTATTTGACGACTGTCTCGGTGCTGGAGATCGAAGCGACATGTCCTTATTGCCTTGCCTCCTTTGCCATCATGACGACCATCATGATTCTTACCTTGGTTCGGCAGCCCCCCAATTGGTCAACGTCATTGAAGGAGGCCCTGGTAATCGCGGCATTGCTGGTTGGCGGCTTGCATCTGCACTATAGCGGTATGTTCGATGCGGCGGCCGGTCCAGAAGATCCTCAGCTTCAGGCCCTGGCCATTCACCTAGTAGATAAGGGCGTAAAATTTTATGGGGCCTATTGGTGTCCCCGTTGTCAAGAACAGAAAGCCGTATTTGAAGCGTCAGCCAAACGTCTGCCTTACGTAGAATGTAGTTCCGGTGGTCGAGGGAGTGCTCTCAGCAAAGCCTGCGCGGTAGAGAATGTTAAAAGTTATCCCACCTGGATCATTGGCGAACGACGCCTGACCGGCCTGCAAACCCCGCGTTCTCTCGCTGCGGTAACCGGCTTTGATTGGAAGGAATAGAAGAAGCTGCCAGAAATCCTATACACCTCCATAATGAACAAGCGCCCTAAAGGCCTCTCTTCATTTGACTCGTTCCTGCCAAGAGTGGTATTCGATCCATTCCGCATTTCGCATAATTTTTCATGCATGTTTTCCCTCCTTTTTTTAGCCGAGACATGAATTCTGCTGTAATCTTTTCTCAAGAATTGTGACTGCTCCACATTACAGTAGGAGGAAAATAGCCGATTCATTTTCGCTATTTCGGACGGCTGATCTATTTTCGTAATTGTATTCCTGCGGGCTCTTTTTCTGTTTGAGAATTCATTATGGATGGATATCGTCGAATCTTGGTTTTGATAATCTTGTTGTGTGTTCATTCCGACTATAGCTCGGCAGAGGATTTTGAATGGACCTCCGTCGGTATTCGCGGGGCGGTCAACTTTAAAGACGCAGGATTGCCTCCAGGCGAGAAGGTGGATTTTGAACAATTCGATGTGGTGGGAACGCTTGGGTTTCCTGGACGTTGGGACGTTCCCTGGGACTGGCAAGCCCGATATCAATTCAATACAACTGCCGGAGCTTTAAGGGGGGCTGGAGAGACCGGATTTATTGGCACGATGACAGGAGGGATAACCCTGACTAAGGCGCGTTGGCCAATGACGGTTGATTTTGGCGTCGGAGGTGCGTTGCTTAGTAAATGGAGATTTCCTGGCCAAAACGTTGGAGGTCCGTTCCAAATTATTGCCCATGGTGGATTGCTCTTTCATCTTCCGTTGAACCTACTGGCTGGTTACCGCTTTCATCATATGTCCGATGCCACGATTTATGGGAATAATCGTGGGGTAGATTTGCATATGCTGGAAGTACGTTATCGTTTTTCTTCACCTTGATGGCCATCAGGCGCAACAATTTGTTGATTATGTGCATTTATTCTCTTCTGATGATGTGTCGTGCGACATTAAGCAAGGAATATGGCCAAGCTGTCGAAAGGGAAAGATATTTGAAAAGACTCATCAAAAAGTGGAGAAGGTCTGGTGCGAACCCGATTGCGTGTTTTTTTTCTTGTTCTGTCCTGGATGCTCTCCATTAGTCTTTTTTCGACGGATCTCTTTGCTAACCCTACCTTTTTGAACCGGCAATCCTTCCCCCTGCATCTTGGGCTCACGGAGATCGGACGTCTTCACCAGAATGACCTCAAAACCTTTGAAGTGTGGACCCAGTGGAACAATCCCTCTCACGAGAAAATTGAGGTCAAAATTACCTTTACGTTTTTTGATAAAGATTCCGCAGATTCGCAGTTAGGGGAGGATGGGACGGATGACACCCTTATGACGGTGACTGAGACGGTCATCATTCCGGAGCAGGTGAACAATTGGGGGAAATTCCTTCATCTGACGGCGATTGGCGAAAAACTCAACCAGGGGTTTGATCATCCAGCGGAAGGGGCGGGGTTGGAATTGTATCTCGATGCGCAAGTCATTTCTGTCAAACATCTCCCATCCGAGTAATGCGATCTCGTTATCAAAATTACAAGTTGATCCTTCTCCCCTAATGACCAGAGATCGTGACGTAATCCCTCTGTCTCTATTTCCGTCCAAGCCTATCCATTCTTTCATCGTGATCGGTTGAAATTTTTTGTAAAATCGCTGACCCTATAATCACAAGCCTGACCCGACGACAATAGCTGGCCGTCCATAGAGGGTGGAACCGCTTACAGGTTTGTGCCTTTTATGACGAGGTCTATTCAGAATTGGACGAAGAATTCATCGTCATGGATTTCACCTGACGGGGTTGATGCTGTTTCGTCGGGACTATTCTCTGAAATTTTGATTGGTCACCAGCAGCGGTTGGGATGATCGTGCGTTGTATTTCGTTGGTGTATACTGCGCCTTTAGGGTTAATATTTATGGATACAAAAGGTGTTTGGATGAAACATATGATGATCGTGGGGGCGGGGTCGGTTGGAGGGTATTTCGGGGCGCATTTGGCGCGGACGCATCCGAATGTTTCCTTTTTGTTACGACCCAACACGCACGCGGCAGTGGCTAAGAATGGGCTGACGATTCGTAGCGCCATTGGCGAAAGTTTTACCGTGCATCCTTCGTCTGCGTCGAACCCGCACGATTTACCACAACCCGATCTGATTATTTTAGGGGTGAAAGCCTATGACTTGAATCAGGTGATGGATCAGATCGAGCCCATTTTGAAATCGGATACGACAATTCTGACATTACAAAATGGCGTGACGATTGAAGATACCCTGAAAATGCGATTCGGGCGGGAGCGGGTGGTCGGGGGCGTGGCGTTTATTTATTCCAAGATTGTAGAGCCAGGTGTCATTGACCATTTCAAAAAAGGGATGGTGACCATTGGCGAATTGATGGGTTTGCAGACCCCACGGCTGTTACAGGTTCAAGCCATTTTTAAGGAGGCGGGGATTCCGTGCTTTCTGACTGAAGATATTCGGAAGACGAAGTGGGAGAAGATGTGTTGGAATTGTGTGTTTAATCCACTCACGGTTTTGCTTGACGATCATGTGGCCAAAGCGTTGGATGCTCCCGAACTTAAACCCGTCATTGCGACGATTGTGCGTGAAGTCTCTGCTGTGGCCATGGCCGCGCATCGCGTACCCTTGGATGGGGATATGCCGGAGAAGGTGGTGAAGTGGTCGCAAGAGCTACGGGATATCCATACGTCGATGTATGATGATTGGAAGGCCGGCCGCCCAACCGAAATTGATGAATTGAATGGCTATATTGTGAAACGCGGACAAGAATTTGGGGTGCCGACACCCATGAATGAAATGCTTACGGCATTAATGAAGGGGATCATGCCTCAGGAATCTTCCGATGAGCCGGTTGTTGTGGTGGATGGCACTGTTCTGAGGCCTCTGGGATTTTCTCGTGCCCAGCTTCGGCTGTTAGCTCAAGATGCTCAAATTCCCGATATTGGAACTGTCCTGCCAACGATGAAAGGGGGAGGAGTTCGAATTCAAGCAATACTTGATGCTGTAAGCATTCAGGCCGGCACCGATCATGTGACCTTCTATTCAAAAGACAGACAGTATTCCGCATGCCTGACTTTGGAGCAGGCAAGACAATTTGGCATTCTCTTGTACGAGCAGGATGGTGGTGGTTTTCCAGTTGAACGGGGCGGGCCTTTTCGACTGGTGACTCCAGGCTTAGGTGATCTTTGTGCCAATGTGAAGCAAGTCGGCCGTATTGTTTTTTCAATAGGGTTGGCTCAGGATACACGGCCTCCAGAGGGGTGCGCCGAAGAAAGGTAGATTCAGGAGGTTTTTGTGTTTCTTCAGCTCTCTCGCAACACTTCGTTTCCGTTGCTTCCGACTCATTTCCCCAATGGCTTATAGTCGTTGTTGTGCCTTTCCCACAATCCCTGTGGTGCGCTGGCGCTAACCATCTGTTTTTTCAGGTGTTTAGTCTGGCTTTCCGATTGCAAGTTTAGGGAATGCACCGTAAAATGACGGCTTCTCACTTATCTTTATTTTTCTCCGAAAGGATTTACTGGTATGGCAGAGCGAACGCTAGCAATTATTAAACCTGATGCGGTGGCGAAGCATGCAATTGGCGATATTACTCGACGGTACGAAGAGGCCGGCTTGTACCCCATCGCGATACGCATGATGCGGTTATCGAAAGCCTCCGCTGAGGGCTTTTATGCCGTGCATCGGGAACGCCCATTTTTTAATGATTTGACGACCTATATGTGTTCCGGTCCGGTTGTGGTCCTTGCGTTGGAAGGGGCCGATGCCGTCAAGAAACATCGTGAGCTCATGGGGGCCACGGACCCCAAGAAGGCCGATACTGGAACGATTCGTGCCGTACATGGCGCGTCGATTGAAGCGAATGCCGTCCATGGATCTGATTCGGATGAAAATGCACAAATAGAAATCCGGTTCTTTTTTGCAGAATCGGAATTACGTTAGGAGCGGTTCACCAAAAATGCCAGTGTGGTCTCACAAGCTTTGGAAAATTTTTCACGGGGCATTCGTCTGTCTGTTGTGTGTGGGGATGCTTGTGGCTTGTGGACGCACACGGCCACCCCAATTACCATCCGGGGAGAAGGCACTTCCGCCATATGTTGAGCATCAGCCGGACCTGGTTGAACGTCTACCACAACCTGAACAGGTTCGGAGCATTCGTCAGATTCATGAGCGAATTCTTCAGGATGCTCAAGATTATTTTGAAGCGAATGAATTTCAGAAAGCCATTCGGGAGTTGACCCGATTACTAGCTTTGAATCCCCACGTCGATCTTGAAAAGGAGGGGCACTGGTGGATGGGGCAATCGTATGATCAGATGGGAAAATTGGAGGCGGCTCAGCAGGAGTATCGCCAATTAGCCTCGGCCCCGAGCGGCCAACGTTATCAATCCCACGCGTCTCAGCGACTCAAAGAAATTCAAGTCTTTCTTGAGCAACGGGAAGCTCCGCCTAAGGATACGCAGGCCATTCGATTTGCTTTAAACCAGTTGCCGGGGGCTGACGGGTTTGAGCAGGGCATACAGAAGATGAAGCAAGATGGGGTAACCACTTTGTTGATTGATCTGGGGTGTGAAAGGATGGCTGTGGCTCCCCAGGCTTCCTTACGCGCGGAACCGCTTTTGGTAATGGAGCAACTCCAAGCCTCGTTGCGGTCGTATGCTGACCATAGTCATCGTGCAGGGTTATTGATGTATGTCGGAGTGAATCTTCGTTGTCTGGGAAATTGGTCGCCGTCAGAACATCAAATTTGGCATGACCAGATATGGCAGGTCGAGACCGGGACATTTCAAGCTACGGAATGGTTCGATCTTTTTCATCCAGCCTATCAAGAGTACCTGACACGTTTTTTGGGCAGACTTTGCAAAGAAGGGATTGATGGCTTGGTGTTGCTGAATGATTATCCGCTGGGTCTTGTTGAAGGGGTGACAGGAATAGGCGTGAAGCGATTTGAAAAACAATTTGGCGTGGCTTTCGAGCCTTCCAAGATTTTCTACCGGGGGTTTGATCCCTTGCAGACCGCAAAAGGCTCACCAAGCCCGTCGCCTTCGTCTCGTGAAAGTGGGAAGGATTCCTTGTTTTGGCGTTGGGCTGGTTGGAAAGCCCGTGAACGTTTGACCATTCTCGAAACAGTGGTTGGGCGTCTTCGTTCGCAGTACCCGGCTGTGCAATTTGGTTTAGAATTACATCCTCATAGTCTGACCGACCCGGTTGGGGCGTTAGTGAAATATGCTGAGGATGCCATGGATGCCGCAGGGCGCAAGTTTTCATTTTTCTTTGTGCGCCCGGAAATTGATCGACGGTCGGTGTTTACTGAGCAGGCTGTGGTGGACAAATTACGCCGTATTTCCACAAAAGCGGTCCTCGAACGATTGCTTCCTGTTGTCGATAATCCACGGCGCGTGTGGGTCAGTATGCCTGCGCAAGGCGGGCGGCGGCTTAGTTCTCAGGCCACAGCGAACGAGATGACGCCTCTGCAAGATTTTCCTTCTGGCATAGGCGTGGTCCACGATCTTCGTGCATTTTCCTAATCATTGACAAAAATGATTGCTGAACGAATCTTGAAGGGACGCGTTGTCTCATGACAGGGTAGCTATTCGAACGCTGGCTCAGAATCAGGATAAATCATTGAGATATTTCAAAACCATATCATGATCGTGAGGAAAAGGGGGTAGGGATGGAACCGCAGGATTTGCATTACCACAAAGAACATGAATGGATTCGAGTGGCTGGCAACAAGGCGACGGTAGGGATTAGTAACTTTGCCCAAGATGCGTTAGGCGATGTTGTCTTTATTGACCTTCCTGAAGTTGGGGCCACTCTCGCGGCAGAGGCCGAGCTTGGCGAAGTCGAATCGACAAAAGCCACGTCTACCATCTATTCGCCGGTTACGGGGTCCGTGGTGCAAGTCAATCTGGAATTGGAGGAACATCCTGAGTTGCTGAATCAAGACCCCTATGGCCGTGGGTGGATTGCCGTGTTGGAGCTATCTAATCCTGCTGAAGTCGATGGGCTAATGACCGCGGAACAATATGATGCCTTTTTGAGCTCTCAAGAGTAATGGCTTCCAAAAAACGCATCATGATTATTGGCGCCGGACCTGGTGGGTATGTTGCCGCCATTCGCACCGCTCAATTGGGAGCCCAAGTGACGGTCGTCGAAGAGCAGGCGGTGGGAGGCGTTTGTCTCAATTGGGGCTGCATTCCCAGCAAAACCTTATTGAGCCTTGTTGATTTGGGCGAACGCGCTCGCCATGCGGCGGCATGGGGTTTAAGGTTTGAAGGCTCGATTGGGTTTGATCTCAAGCGGATGATGGCCAGAAAAAATGATGTCGTGCAATCTCTGGTAAAAGGCATTACGACCCTATTCCAACATTGGAGTATCCAACATGTGGCCGGACGAGGGGAGTTGGTGACTGATCGGCAGGTTCGGATCACTGATACCAATGGAGGCACTAACTTGGTTGATGCCGAAGCCATTGTTCTGGCTACAGGATCGTCTTGGCCGCAATTGGAGCAGTTCCCAATCGATGGGAAACAGGTCATTTCAAGCAAGGAGGCCTTGGATCTTACCGAGATTCCTCAGAGTATTATTATTGTGGGTGGGGGAGTCGAGGGTTGTGAATTTGCCTGTTTATTCAGTGGGCTGGGGTGTCAGGTGACATTGGTGGAAATGATGCCCACATTACTGCCTCTGGAAGATGAAGATACAGTCACCATTCTTACTCGTGAATTCAAAAAACGTAAAATTCTGCTGGCTCTGAATACGACCATCCAAGATTGGCAATCCACTGTTGAGGGGATTCAGGTGACTCTTAGTACAGGACAGTCAGTCACTGCAGAGAAGATGCTTATTTCGGTCGGTCGCCGGATGAATTCTCGTGGATTAGGGTTAGAGGTCGTGGGCGTCAAAACCGGAAGTCGCGAAGAAATTGTCGTTAATGAGCAACTGGAAACCTCGGTTCCAGGAGTGTATGCCATTGGCGATGTGACTGGAAAATCAATGCTGGCGCATGTGGCGTCCGCCCAGGGGAAAGTGGCCGCCGCTAATGTGATGGGTATGGCCCAGTCAATCAACTATAATGTGATCCCCGCAGGGATCTTTACCCTCCCCGAGATCGGGCGAGTCGGGCTGACGGAACAACAAGCACGTGAGCAGGGCTTGCAGCCCACGATTGGACGGTTTCGGTATGGCGGTCTTGGTAAAGCACAGGCCGTTGGTGAAATCAGTGGTCAGTTTAAAATCATTGCCGAAGAACAATCAAAAAAAATAATCGGAGTTCATATTATTGGCGCGCATGCCGCCGATCTCATTCACGAAGGGGCGTTGGCTATGCAAGGCGGGTTAACGGTGACGGATGTTGCCGATATGATTCACGCCCATCCCACGCTATCGGAAGGGTTGATGGAAGCTGCGGAAGATATGGATGGAATGGCCATTCATCAAGCGCGAAAACGTACATAATTTTCCATGCGACAGAGCAGGAAATAGATCATGGCCGGGACTCAACATTGGGGTGAGTGGTCTTTGGGAAAATCGCTGCTGGTAAAAATTGGCATATTGGGAATGGGTATCGCCGTGGTGTGGTGGGTGGGTTGGCCCCAGCCTCAGCTTCGTCACCATGATCGTCCTCCCCTGCCTCGTGTGCTTCAACAGGCGACCGCGATCCAAGCCTCTCCTCCTTCGTTAAACCGAGAGCCGGAAGAATCTATGCGTACCCCTTCGCAGTTAGAAGGAAAGAAAGGGGAAGAGGAAAGATTTCCAGCCGAAGACAGAACTCCTTTGATTGATCTGAATTTGGGTTCTCGAATGGAGCTAGAAAGGCTACCTGGCATTGGAATGATCTTAGCCGATCGCATCGTGTCCTATCGTTCTTTACATGGTAATTTCCAACACGTACAGGATTTGGGCAAGGTCGTAGGGATTGGGAAAAAACGCCTCAAACAGCTCGAGCCATTTGTGACGGTCAAGTCAGAGGCGGCAGAGCGAGCCAGTTAATTCAGCGAATCAACCATGACGAAAGAGATTATGGGTACATCAGAACTCGATCGGCACTTAGAGCTCATTCTTCGAGGAACAGTTGAAGTCATTCAGCTTGATGAGCTGAAAACCAAGTTGGCTGAATCTCTGAAGGAACAACGCCCATTGAAGATAAAGGCAGGCTTTGATCCGACGGCACCGGATCTTCATCTTGGCCATACGGTGCTCATTCAAAAACTGAAACATTTTCAAGATTTGGGCCATCAGGTTATTTTTTTGATTGGAGATTTTACCGGCATGATCGGCGATCCCAGTGGCGTATCCGAAACTCGAAAAGCTTTGACCAAGGAACAAGTGTTAGCGAACGCCAAGACTTACGAACAGCAAATTTTCAAGACGTTAGATCCTGAAAAAACCCGCATTGAATTTAATAGTCGTTGGATGAGTCCGATGCCAACGGAAACGATGGTCGATATCTGTTCGCATTATAGTGTGGCGCGTATGCTAGAGCGCGACGATTTTTCGAAACGCTATCGAGATCAAAAACCTATTAGCATTCATGAGTTTCTGTATCCTCTCGTGCAAGGGTATGATTCGGTCGCCTTAGACGCGGATGTGGAGTTGGGAGGGACTGATCAAAAATTTAATCTTTTAGTGGGGAGGGATTTGCAGCGTGCCTATGGCCAAAAGCCGCAAGTCGTTCTCACCATGCCTTTATTAGAAGGAACAGATGGCGTGCGCAAAATGAGCAAGAGTTTTGGCAATGTCATTGCTCTAGAAGATCGTCCGGCAGATATGTACGGGAAATTGATGTCCATCAGCGATGACCTCATGATGCGGTACTATGAATTGCTGACCGTGTCGAATTTAGAGGATGTCAAGGAACGGCATCCCATGGAAGCCAAAAAAGCCTTAGCGGAGACGATCGTTCGGCAATATCATGGGGACGATGGGGCGGAAGAAGCCAAAACAGATTTCCACCAGCGATTTCAGAAACGAGATTTTCCAGATGAACCAGATTTGTGTATGGAACTGAAGCCGACAAGTTTTTCTATTGCTCAAAATCCCTCCATGTCGATAGTAGATCTCTTGTTATGGACGGGTAAAGTGCCAAGTAAAGGCGAAGCGCGTCGTCTGGTTTCTCAGCATGCTATTAAGGTGGACGGAGAGAAAATAAGTGACATTGATGCCGTAATTCGTTTTGAGCCAGGCCGAAAATTTTCACTTAAAATAGGCAAACGTATATTTGTCCTAGTCGATATGGTTGAGGAGTAACGAATGGCCTATGATCTTCGCCGAGTGATCCTTGACTAAGCTCTGGATCGTACCTAGAATGGCAAACCTAACCTGATAGAGCGGGCGTAGCTCAGTGGTAGAGTCCTTGCTTCCCAAGCAAGTTGTCGGGGGTTCAAATCCCCTCGCCCGCTCCAATTTAATCAATGACTTCCTCTTGCTCCTGTGTTTCCTCCATTCCGGCTTTTCAACTAGCGTCTTGATTCCAACCAGGAATTCAGACGACTACCCCATTGAACCTGCCCCAAAGAATCCTCTGCTTGCCATGTCGGCAAAGGTTTGCAAGGGATTAGGACATGATTTTCAGCGAGTAGCCTATTATTGAGTCGGCCTTTTTAGTCCGTCTTCCATCTTTCCGATACATATCTCGAGTACACCCTTGACCGGTTCATTCTGTTTGAATTTTCTTCAATTTAGAGATTTCAGAAGAATTTTATGCTCAAAATTTCTAAACGTGTCGAACGAAATCGGATAATTTTGACCTTGTCAGGCCGATTTGATTTTAGAGCCCGTAAACTCTTTCAAGCCTGTATTGAAGAGGCGAAACGCTCATGTCCGCAGAACATCATTCTCAACTTTTCGAAGGTTCCCTTCATCAATAGTGCAGGACTTGGCCTTCTCTTAGTGGCATATAAAAATTTAAAAGAGATCAATATTGCCCTTTCGTTCGAGGTCTCTGAGGGCTATGTGCGGCAAGTCCTGACCTTAGCGCATATTAACCGGACGATTCCGATGGTCCTTATCGATGCCAAGCCATCCTCCTCCACTCCACAGCCATATGGAACTTTCACCCCCACGCTTCCTCTGACACCTCCTCTCAACACTGAGTCGCCAGAGATGCTGGAAGTGTTGCTCCCTTTGTTAGAAATGTTAGAGAAAAAAGACTTACACTTACCGCCTCTCTCGGAAGTCCTCAGGAAAGTTCTGGCATTCACGACCGATCCGAAAGCGACGATCAAGCAGTTGACGACTCTTATTGAACAAGATCCGGTATTAACAGCCAAAATTTTTAAATTGACCAATTCCGCAGCGTTCGCCACGCATCGGGAAATAGAGTCCCTATCGCAAGCGATTGCCTGGCTTGGGCTCAATTCCGTCGCAGGGCTGGCGTTTGCCTTAGCGGTGCAAGATGGTGTGTTTAACGACCGCGGGTATGAACGGGAAGTGAGGGCCCTGTGGGCTCACGCCATTGCCACAGCCTTCTATGCCAAAACTCTGGCAAGTATGATTGGCAAAAATGAGGACACCGCTTTTCTTTGTGGGTTGTTGCACAGTATTGGCAAACTTTTTGTTGTCCATACCGTCAATCTCTGTCGCCCTGCTACGGTCCCACGACTTCCCTGGTCGGCGATGGACATCCTCATGGAACAATCCTATGTTGAGGTGGGGAGGCAACTGGGGGATGCGTGGAATTTTCCGTCCGTGGTCAACGAAGCCATTAACCTCCATCAACATTATTCCTATCATTTAGCCACAGATCCATCACATGGGGCGGCTCTCACGTGCCTGGCTAAACATTTAGCTACGCACCATCTGGATTCATTGGTGATATCGGAAGCCGCACTTCGAGCCCTGCCAGTTACTGCGGATCTCCACATTCCTCCTGATGGGATTGATGAGATCTTAGCAATCAAGTCTGTCATTCAAAACCAGATCGATTCACTGCTTATTTGAAATTGCCATAGTTTGCCAGAATTCGTGGAGTCTTTTTAGACCTTCCGCCCATGTCCATGGGAAGGGTAAGACAGAAATTTCACCAAGGCCGTGGTTTGACCTCACAAAGCAATTGGCCTGCAGTAATCACTGCAAAATTTTGATGAAAAATATGTATAAATTTGAATTATTTGGTCAATTATTGAAAAATTGAAGCCTTATCTTTTCTGCACACCTGGGAATTGTATTTTAAAGATGTTTGATGAACGGATAGCATCCGCGTTCCTCATAAATTAGGCTCTTCAGCAGAATCTGTGGGTGACTTCTGGTTCGGGTAGAGCTCCAAGTGT
>JBBDSY010000075.1:0-26337 GCA_040904705.1 Nitrospirales bacterium
TACAGGCAGAAGGCCGCTCAAATCAACTGATTATGCTTTTTTCAGCAAGCCCTACGTAAGCCTGTAGATCCTGTTACCTGGACAGGCATTAGTACGCCGGTTGATATTGCTGTCTGGACAGCGGCGGTTTTGGCAATTCGAGGGTCGTCAATAGATAAACCCTGTGATGCTTGTAGTGTGTCAATAACATCAGGGATATCTCCGGGGAATTTCGATGACCAGGCTAAATATTGGCCTGGATTACCATCCACAGCTAAGGGCGTGAAAGCCATAGATTGACCATCAACAGGTTGGACAGAAAGCAACTGACCTGACCTCATGACATCCAGCAAGATCGCCTCTTTCCCAGTTTTGAACTCATCCAGAAGCTTATCTTTGGCGACCGGCCCACGGTAAAGACGGTCTAAGGTTTTGATGCTCGCTTCCTCCACCTCCGTAGGTTTAAGTAGCTTCCATCTTTCTCCAAGGTCAGTGTATCCGTCACGAAATTCAGGAATTTTAAGATCAATGCGTTTAATATCATCTCCAGCACGTACAATTGACAAGAAATCAACTTCCTCAAGCTCTTTTAAAATTAGTGGTAATTCTTGGCCGATGCCAAGAGAGGAGGCCGCATATTGAAGCTGTTCCACATTTTCGATGAAAAGCAGCCCTCGGAGGTGCATAGCAAGCGTTGCTGCTTTACCTATGATTAGAGTCTTTGAGTAGTAGACATCCTTCGGCCCGAATGCCCCAACATGGCGGAGACCTTCGTGGAAGTCCTGGGCTCTGAGGGCAATGGTAACGTTGTCCATTCATTATCCATTCATCTAGTTAGTTATTAGCTCGATAGGCTACAAAAGAAAACAGAAAATGTCCACAAGATCTACGAAGGACAGCTGGTTCATAATATCCAAAATTTAGAAGTATTGAGCCAAAATTTTCCGTAGTTTTCCTAAAAGACGTCGAAGAAACATATGTCCAATACTCAAAAAGCCTCGCGAATCTCATTTTCCTGAGAGGTCCATAAATTCGGTCATGTGGACGATCGGGCATTCGACAGGGCCTATTGAGGACTTCACTGGCCTTCTTCAAACGTATGGCATTCAATTGCTGGCCGACGTTCGGACTATTCCGTTTCCCTGATCCTCAGTTCCGCCAAGAGGCTCTTGCTCAAAGCCTACATGGGACCGGGCTTCAATACCGGCACATGCCGATATTGGGTGGCCGGAGTAAAAGTCGACCGATTTTTGGATTTGAAAGTCGGGATGCGTTGCTATAGGCGGGTCCAGTGGAATCGGCTATACTTGCCACGCCGAAAAGGTCAGTAATCAAACTAAAAGCAGGCTGAGACAGGAATGACATCCGAACAACTCCAACACATCATGGATAGCTGCGAAAATGAGCGCTTGGAATTCAAGGAGGCACAGTCTTCATTCGAATTTGAGCATTTAGTGCGTTACTCTGTCGCACTGGCCAATGAGAGAGGCGGAAGACTCATACTTGGTGTGACTGACAAGCATCCCCGAAAGATTGTTGGTAGCCAAGCTTTTCAAGACCTTGAGCGAACAAAACATAGTTTAACGGAACGACTCCGTCTTCGGATTGATGTCGAAGCCTTTCAACTTCCTGAAGGACGAGTCATTGTGTTTCAGGTTCCACCACGACCTATCGGCATGCCGATCCAACACAAAGGGGCCTATTGGATGCGAAGCGGGGAAAGCCTTGTCCCCATGACCCCTGACCAACTCAAACGCATCTTTGAAGAATCCGGACCAGACTTCTCGGCTGAAATTGCGAATAACGCAACATTCGCAGACCTCGATCCTATAGGGATCACACGATTTCGTGAGATGTGGAAAAGAAAGTCAGGCAATAGTTCTCTGGAGAGTGCCACGGATGCTCAACTCTTAACAGATGCAGAATTGCTTATAGATGGCGCAGTGACATATGGAGCACTCATTCTTTTTGGATCAAGGAAATCGTTGGGTCGTTACCTCGCACAATCAGAAGTCGTATTCGAATATCGGTCAGGAGAGGCGTCCGTTCCGTTTCAACAGAGGCAGGAATTTAGGGAGGGATTCTTTCTGTTTGACGATGAACTATGGAAGACAATCAATCTTCGCAATGAGCTTCAGCATTATCAAGAAGGGTTGTTTGTCTGGGATATCCAAACTTTTAACGAAAAGGTCTTCCGAGAAGCGATTCTCAATGCTGTGAGTCATCGTGATTATCGGCTTCATGGATCGGTATTCGTGCGCCAATATCCCAAGAAGATTGAAATTGTTAGTCCTGGAGGATTTCCTCCTGGGATTACGCCTGACAATATTCTGGATCGTCAGTCTCCTCGCAATCGGCGGATTGCTGAAGTGTTTGCCCGGTGCGGATTAGTCGAACGCTCGGGTCAAGGGGTTAATCGGATGTTTGAAGAGTGCATCAAAGAAAGCAAACCTCGACCTGATTTTTCAGAAACGGATGATTACCAGGTAAGCCTGACACTTAAAGGCGAAGTGCAAAATCCCCAGTTTTTAAGGTTCCTTGAACACGTGACTCAGCAAGGTCTAGGTTCGTTCACAACGCAAGACCTCTTGGTACTGGACTCTATTCAACGTGAAGACCCAGTTCCACACTTCCTCAAAGATCGTCTCACATCTCTCAAAAATCGTGGCATCCTTGAGATAACCGGGCGTGGGCGTGGAACCAAACCGATTCTCTCAAGGCGCTTTTATTCATTTCTTGGCAAGAAAGGTGTCTATACACGCAAGCGGGGGCTTGACCGTGAGACGAACAAAGCTCTCCTTCTCCAGCACATTGAAAGTTATAGAAAGGAAGGGAGCCGATTGCAGGATCTGATGCAGGTGCTTCCCCAATTAACTCGTGATCAAGTTCAAAAGCTTCTAGGACAGTTAAAAAAAGAGGGGAGAATCCACTTCAAAGGGAAGGCCATCGCTGTGCGATGGTATCCTGGTTCTTCTCATCCTGAAGTTGCGCCGAATCTCAATAGTTAAGCAGCAATTGGCGCAATACCTCAGTTAAAGTAGTTGTTTTTATTAAGGATTCCAGAATGTTTTATTCGCAGGTTCGGCGCAGGTTCGGCGCAGGTTCGGCGCAATTCAGTTTACGGTAGCTAACTGCAAGGATTACACGTTAAGAAACCTTCGTCTTTGTTCACCTTACATCGATGTCGAGGGTTTTGGTCTTTAACAGATCCAGGATGGTTTCAACTGGCGTATCCAATTGTTTCTTCTTATTGCAGGCTTGGCAGGCGGGCACGATGTTTCCCCGAGTGCTTTTTCCGCCTCGTGCGAGGGGCACGAGGTGGTCCGTGGTGAGGTTGTCTGCTCCCACTGATTGCTGGCAGAAGTGGCAGACACCTTTTTGAATGTGTGCTTCCCACCAGGATGATTTCCGAAGTTTTTTTGCTTTTTCCCGTTCAATTTTAATGTGCCGCTGAACGGCATCAGGGTCGCCGAGATCGTAGAAGTTTTCTCTGCTCATAGTTAATGCGATGAGGCTGCTGAATGTTTTGGAAGTAAAGATTTTACCTCCCATGTCTATGACTTGTCGTGTCCCGCAGGGATCACCCGTTGTTTAAAGAGCAGGAGGCTAATGCCATACCCAATCGAATTTTGTTGGAAAATTAATCGAGGGCGAGCGTGAGGCATTTCGCTGAGCCTCCGGCTTTGAGGAATTCGTCCAGTTCAACGGGATGAGGGGTATATCCCTTTTGTGTCAACCATGCCATCGTTTCCGGACATCCCGTTGGCAGCACGACATGGCGATCAATACACACCGCATTACAGGCAAACCGCTCGCCTTCCTGGGGTGGGACCGCAAATCGTTTGCCCTGTTCTAGACGAGAAGTCAGTACGGTTTGGGCATACGTATCGAAACACGAAGGAAAGTACAGGAGCTCTCCCCCACTGAGGGGACAAAAGCAAGTATCCAAATGATAAAATCGTTGATCAACCAGTTCCACGGGCATGATTTCTTTCTGAAAAATTTCCGACAACTGGACATACGCACTGATGCTACTGCGTTGCCGGTAGCCGCCTACCCAGAAATCTTGAAATCCCAATAAGTCCCCGGCGCCTTCAAAATCTATTGCGGGGTTAAGGTTGATGACTTCATAGCCCTTTTTGGTGAACCAATCAATGAAATGCCGTTCCTCACCCTGGCGTTCCGGGTGGCGGAATTGGCTGGGAACAACCTTGCCCTGGTGGATGACACCCGCATTGGCGGTAAACACCAAATCAGGAAGGCCCGGGATCGGTTCCATAAATTCGAGTTTGGCTCCAACCTCATTCTCCAGCACTCGGGTCAGCGTTTTCCATTGGGTTCTGGCGTGATCTCCATTGGATTGATTGGACACTCTCATCCAAGGATTAATCTCATATTCGATACCAAAATAGTCTGGGGGGCACATCAATAAACGGCTCATGATCCGCGCATCCTGTTATCCTTTCCAGCCGAGTTCCCGCGCCAGTTCCCGCAGAAAAGAGGAGGAATCCATGACGAGTCCAACGGCTTGAAAACTTCCACGGTCACTCAGTTTGGTAGGGACGGCAGGGTTGATATCGACACAGACGGTTGGTACCGACGCCGACAGCAAATTTCCCGTGGCCACGGCGTGAAGAGTGGAAGCCACGAGCAACGAGAGCTCGACGCCAGGGAGAGCTGCACGCATGGCCTCTTGCGCCTGGATGGAATCAGTAATGACGTCGGGTAAGGGACCGTCGTCGCGAATCGTTCCCGCTAAGACCATGTGTACCTGTTGATCCACGCAGGCCGCCATGATGCCTTCGGTAATGACACCCTGCTCAACCGCCTTGTGGATACTCCCAATACCGCGGATGCGATTAATCGTTCGCAAGTGATGTTCGTGGCCATGGGGAACCGATCGTCCCGCTCCCAAATTGTAGCCAAGGGAGGTCCCGTATAGGCTGGCCTCCATGTCATGGGCTGCCAGGGCGTTTCCACAGAACAACACATGAATATAGCCTTCCTGGATGATCCAGGCCAACGCCTCCCGACCACCGGCATGCACGATAGCCGGCCCTCCCGCAAATAACACTTTAGGAGTTATCGGATCGTGAGTCCGTCGTTCTTTAATCGTTTGCATCCGCTTCGCCACATCCCCAATCACATGACGATAGGGGCGCTCGGATGAAACGAGTGCTTCCATGAAGCCGAAGACATCGCGTTCAGCCGGGCGTTCCAGTGGAAAAATCCGTATCCCGTTTCGTCCCGTGACGATGAGATCGCCTTTTTTGACCGACCCCATAGGAATCATGTTTGTGGAAAGTGGGGAGACCTTCACCAGGATGGCCAAATCCATTTCTGGTTGAGGGACCTCCATCCAGTTTCCCTGCCACCGTATCTGGGTTGCGAGATGTGAGGTGGCGTAAAAATCCTCGGGCAAAATTCCATCGGCTGGGGCAGGCGTCACCGAGCAATCTTCCTCGGCTTCGACCACCGCTCCATGGGGCTGAATGGCCGTGAGAATCTCCTGTAACAATCCAGGGGTGGATGCTTCGATGCGGATCGTGGCACGGGAAAGGTCTTCCCGCTTGGTGCCTACTATAAATTCCGAGAGGGTAAATGTTCCTCCTAACATGAGGATGGTGTCCAGGACCTTCGCCAGGATCAGCGAATCGATAATATGCCCTTGGAGTATAATTATTTTCGAGATCATATTTATATTGTACCACTCCCTTATGGTGGCGCCATGCGACGGTGTAGATTTGATTCGAAAGCGGTGGTTTCCGATGATATACTAGAGAAACTTATTGGAGATAGTGGCGTAATGAGTGTGCAAAATCGTCTTGTCTGTTGGACAACAATCATGGGGGGGCTCGTGGCCACTCTTATGCTTTTCCTACCGGCCGTGCCTGTCCAGGCTTCACCGGGCTCGGATGTCTTTCAGAGCTTTACTCAGCACATCAGTGCACAAATTGGCAAAGATAAACAGGCATTTGCCGAAGCCGATACCTGTACGGCTTGGTTTTATAAGCAAATGGGGAAGAAGCCTCCAGCGGCCGCCAAGGCGGAAAAGATTCATTTTGTGCCTATTTCCCAGTCAGAGGCTTCTGTCGATTGTGCGACACGATACCCCACGGGTTTAGTGGGTGCCCGGGAAGATTTTGGGCTGACCCAGCAACGATTATCGTTTAGCCTGACTTTTTTCCAAATGGCTCTTATCAGTGATGGTGACGATGATCACGCCTATAACACCCAGGAAATGCACGATGTGTTGGAGGCCTTTGGCCGGACGTACCGCAACGGGCAATCGGTCGATCAATATGTGAGCCAACTGGTTGGATTGTTTGACCGCAATCGTCCGGAAGTGGAGTTCCCCGTGTTGATGGCCAGTATGCAGACCCTGATGGACAAGGGGTATCGCTTAACGGAAGCCGATCAAACTGCCTTGAATCGAGAGCTAAAATAATTCTCAAAAGTAAAAAGTAAGTAGTGAGAAGTAAGGAGATAATTAGAAGAAATAAGAGTGAGGGTGAAAGGCGGATTTTTCTTGTCTCTTGTTTTTTTACGCCTTACCCCTCACGCCTAACTCCTTACTGAATTCGTTCGAGTGCTTCACGAGAGCGACTGCGAACGGTCTGATCCCAATCGTCCTTCATTTTTTCTTCCAATTTTGTTTTCGCTTCTTGGGCTCGCATCCGGCCCAAGGCTAACGCTGCACTGGCCCGTACATGCGCATGGTCATCCTCCAGGAATCGAATGAGTAACGGTATCGATTCAGTATGTCGAAGAATTCCCAAATAGCTTGCGGCCATTCCTCGCTCGCGATGCTGCTTATCCCCCAGGGCCGTGTTCATGGTCCAGATAAAGAGTTTTGCCATGGGCTCCGTGATCGTTTCCAACCCTTCGGCTTCGAAGAGATTGACTTCAACCAGGGTAAACGCGAGATCCCGCTGTTTGTGTGGTGATGGTTCTTTTTGAAATCGCTGGATGAGACGGTCGCGAAGTTTAATGCGGTCTTGGCGAGTGCGCCATTTTCGCCAGATGACCCAGAGACCTATACTGAACACCACCACGATCCCGATGATGGGAATGATTTCGTCGACGATGTAATCTTGTGTATCAAAGTGGAGATGATTCCAAACCCAAATGCTTGCTACGATCAGGCCAAGCCCTAGCAATCCAACAAACGGATTAATCGCGCGGCTGGTCTTCTCCGGTTGTGTTTGGGTAGGACTAGGCATCGAAGCAATTGATCAATGGGCTAACACATGAGGGTCGTGAATCACAGGAGTCGATCATTCTTATGCAGGTCACGATCTTAGGGTCAGGGACTAATCTCCATCCCACTCGGGCGGCCGCTGGCTATCTTATCCAGACGGACGCCCCTATTCTACTGGATTTTGGTCCACGAACGCTCGCTAATTTACTGAAAACCGGCGTGGACCGCCATACAATTAAACACCTACTTTTTACCCATTATCATACCGATCACTTCTCGGATTTTCTGACATTTTTCTTCGATGCCATTTGCCATTCCATGTTTGCAGACATTCGACCCGACTTCACGATTTATGGTCCACCTGGGACGAAGCGACTCTTTGAGATGATGTTTCGAACTTTCCCCAATTGGTCGGCTCCACCCTTTCGGGTCACTCTCAAGGAAGTGAAAGATCAGCCATTTGCCATTGGCCAAACCGAGGTGACGCCGTTGCCGATGACCCATTCTGACCAACAAGTCTGTCTGGGATATCGTCTTGGGTATCAGGGTGGATCGGCAGCCTTTTCGGGCGATGCGATGGCCTCACCGAACCTGGTGAGTCTGTGTCGGGATGTAGATCTAGCAATATTAGACTGTTCTTTTTCGTCCCATAAACCAGGTGGCTCGCATATGCATGCTGAAGATTGTGGAAAAGTGGCAAAAAAGGCCAAGACTAAAAAGTTGGTGCTTTCACATTTTTATGAAACAGCGGATCGGTCCAATGTCGTGGCCCAAGCTCGCCGACATTTTTCAGGACCCATTGTGAAAGGCAAAGATCTTCTGACTTTAAAAGTTGGGAGGGCCACAAGGGTGGTCTAGGTTTGAAGGCGTTCAGTGATCCACCGGATGCAGACCAGCTAACCGGGCTAACGCTCAAATCCATGGGTGGACCTTGTCTGAGCTCGGCGAGTTGGCTTGGACTTCCATTGTCGGCGTCAGAACGATTCAATATGCCGACTTGGGTGGAAATGTTTTTGGGTCCATTATCCAAAAGAGAAGGATCTCGGCTGCCGGGCCGAAACTTGGCCTTTCCAAATGCAAAAGTGACAAACCCCAACACATGGCGGAGAAGAAAAATGTCAGGCAGAGGAAACTCTCGACAATAATACCATTCCTAGGGACTTCTTACCGGAGGGGAATTGTTATGAAGAGTGCTTTTGGATTGATTACTTGTGGTGCGTTTTTCTGGGCTTCAACTCTTTTTGCCGATTGTGATTGGGTATTATGGAAATCAAAGAGCTATCTAAATCCAGCAGTGTTTTTAGCGATAGGAGGTCGTCAGTCATTCCCGGAAGAATTAATGGTGAAAAAATGGGAATATTTAGACGTGTTTCAAGATAAGAAGGAATGTCAATTTGCAAGTGAAGAAAAAATGGGAGATTTTATTTCGGCCCAAAAGGCAATTATTAAAAAAAGATCGATGAGGAAAGAGCCTATGAAACAGCATCAAAAATTCACAGCTTCCCCTAGAAAAGCGGTTTCCCAATTACGGCGAATTTATAGAAACCCAGCGTGCGTTTGGCAGGGATGATAAGTACATTGAGGGTTTAATTCTTAAGCAAATTGAGAATAAGAAAAAAGCGGAAACCCCAGGTGAGGTAAGTGTAGATGAAGATGGATCAGTGCATTCAGAAAGCGGTAAGTATGCCTTCATATGTATTCCAATCACGATAGACCCTCGAAATAAGGGTTAGGGAGTCAAGCCCGTCAGTGGGGTTTTCTTAGTAGATGCGTGAAGATTCTGTACTGAAAGCATGTCAGAGGGATTATTCAGGGGCGGGCGGTTCGTTATCTAGCAACTCTAAGAATGCTCGGACTCGGTGGGCCATCTGTTCTTCGGACACTTGTTCATCAATACGTAATAGATTTCAAGCATGTGCGCCAATATGGTTGGGGTTTTAGGCTTTCATTGAACAAAAATGGCCTTGACCTCAATTTCTATTTGACGAGTGTTGTATTCCAGAACCCTTTTCCCTAGCTTGAATCGTGTGGTAACTACGAGTAGGATACTATCATGTTAGATTGGTCTTCGTGTTCAGCGGTCGAGCGTGACCCCCAACGGGTGAGTGGGGGATGGGTGTTTCGTGGCACCCGTATTCCAGTCGCCGCTCTATTTGAGAATCTAGAAGACGGGGTGGAGATCACCCAGTTTGTCGCCTTGTTCCCTGGTGTTACTCTTGAGCAAGTACGCTTGGTTCTTGATCATGCCGCCAAAAGTCTCGCTTCTCCACAAGTTGTCTGAGTGAGAGTTCTCTTCGATCAGGGGACTCCTGTCCCTCTGCGTAAGTTCCTAATCACCCATCAAGTAGAAACCGTTTTTGAGAGGGGTTGGAGCACGTTGAAAAATGGCGAATTGTTAGCAAAGAGTGAGGAAGAAGGCTTTGAAGTGTTTGTCACGACCGATAAAAATCTCTCCAAGCAACAAAACCTGTCTGGTCGGAAAATCGCTATTGTTGTGTTATCTTCCACCAGTTGGCCTCGAATTCAGACGGCGATAATTCCTATCAATCAAGCTATTGAGACCACGTTGCCTGGAAGTGTCTACGTGGTAAACATCCCCTAAAATAGTAGATGCTTCCATCAAGCCGACGATGTTAATGCGTAAACCTATAGTGAAAGGTTTGAACCCATTTCCATAGGTTATTTTGGAGAGCTGGAGAGGTTGCTCCAGGTGATGACTAGGTTGAATGTCTTCGTACTTTGATTCGAATATTTAGGGCAAGGCTATTGCTGAGAGTTTTTATTGTTGATATACGAGTTCTCTATACAGAGAGAACATTAGCGGGATGATTCAGCGTCGGGTGGTTCGTTTTCTAGCAATTCTAAGAATGCCCGGACTCGGCGGGCCATCGGTTCTTCGGACTCCTGTTCATAAATACTCAACAGATTTCTGAGCATGCGTGCCAATATGGTCGGGGTTGAGCTTTTTTCCAACAACTGCTTGTTAAAGGCTAAGCCTGAAGCGGTCATAAATTGTTCGCAGTCTTGCTCCCGCAGGATGGTCCCGCCATTGAAACAATCGACGAATTGTGCAGGTGTCTCACCTTCCAGCTTGACCAGAAAGTGCCCCGGCATACCTACCCCGACGACTGGAAGCCTCAGACGTTTTCCGACAAAGACATAGAGGGCTGATAAGCTAATCGGAATGCCTTGGCGGGTGTCCATGACGCGATTAAGATAGCTGTTGTCCGGATCGTAATACTCCTCGCGGTTGCCTGAAAAGCCTTTATCTTTAAACAGAAAGTTGCTGAGCAGGCGTGCGGCTTTGCCAGATGGGACTTCAGTGGCCAGCCATTTAGTGCGAAATTCCTCAGCCAGCCGATCGAGGCATTCAACATAATGTGGAATCTCGAGATTGGGGTAGGCTAACTTTGCAATTAAAAAGGCTCCCTGTTCCCAATCCTCTTGCCGCGCGCTTTTGGAGACATATTGTTGGAACTCATCTTTGAGTTGGCCAAAGCGAATTTCCGCTTTGATGTAAGCCACTCGTGGTTGCAACATCGCATCATCGTTCCCCGCTTGTTCAAGAAAGGGGAGCACGTTTGGTCCAAGGCGCGCCAGTTGGTCTTGGATCGTACGGGCGACCTGTTCGTTTGGGTCAGAGAGTAAACGAAGCAGTGCGTGGATGGTGGTATCGGGAGGCAGACTCACAATGGTGGTATCGGATGACACAGGCTCGTCTTTAGGAATGGCGCACGAACCTTTTCTTAAACTTTTTCAATGGGGTAGAGGTTTAACCGACAGAACGTTTAAAAGCCTTGGCTCCTCCGTAAAGGCATAAAGCGTCAAAGGCGACCAGGACCACAAGCGCGATGCCCACTTGTGGGAGCGCTTGGCTCCAACCAGAGATAATGAGCGGGCGGACGGCATCAATGACCCAGGTCATGGGATTAAAGAAGGCCAAGGCTTGCATCCAACCAGGCATGGCTGCCAACGGCACTAAGGCGGAACTGAGAAAGATCATCGGCAGCGAGAGGAAACCTAACACGGAAAAAAAATCTCCGTGACTTTTGACGGAAAAGGCCATGGCCATGGAAATGGAGGTGAGGCCAATTCCGAACAACATGCCGAGGATAAGGATGAGTGCAATGCCAAGAATCCCGGTTTCCGCGCTGACCCCAAAGAGAAAGGCCACTCCCAGGATGACGAGAATTTGCATCCCCGTGATGGCCATCACAAAGAGAAAGCGGCTGAGGATGACGGAGGAGCGTTTGATGGGCGTGGCCATCAGGCGTTCAAGAAATCCATTTTCTTTATCGAACAACAAATCGACTCCGCCGGCTAATCCATTGTTGAGCACGGTCATCACCACGACACCCGCTGCGAGAAAACTCATATAGTTCGGGGCTTGGACCACTTGAATATCTGCGGCTCGTTGGAACAAATTGCCAAAGAAAATAAGCCAAAAAAGCATGGGCTGAATCAGTGTAAAAAGCATGCTGAATTTTTCTCGGCTGAGTCGTTTGACCCATCGATTCGTGAGCGCGAGCACTTCTTGCATTTGTTCATTCATAGCTGGATTATTCCAAAGAGATAAAATGTTCGAGAGGATTAGGCTTCAGCGGGGGCCGGAGGTTCGTCTTTGAGGGAACGTCCGGTGTGCGCCACAAACACGTCGTCCAAACGAGGCCGATGATATTCAATGCCATCCAACCGACAGCCAGAAATAGTGTTGGTTTTTTCCATGATGGCAGGGAGGGCTTTTTCTGGACCGTCCACACGAATATCCAATCCAAGTTCCCTAGGACGAATGGCTCGGACGAAGGGTAGCGACTGAAGGGCTGTGGTCAATTGATTAAGGGCCTCTGGGGTCGCATCGCTGAGGGTCAGCCATATGCCATCACCGCCCAGACTGGCTTTGAGGTCTTTGGGCGAACCCATGGCACGGACTTCTCCGCGATCGATAATAGCGATCCGATCACACAATTGATCCGCTTCGTCTAAGTAGTTGGTGGTCATCACAATCGTGATGCCCTGCTGCTTTAATTGTCGAATATGCTCCCAAATATTGAGGCGGCTTTGGACATCGAGCCCTAGGGTTGGTTCATCAAGAAAAAGAATTTTTGGATTTGGGAGCAACCCGCAGGCAATGTCCAGCTTGCGTTTCATGCCCCCCGAGTAGCCCTTGGCCACTCGATCCGCATGTTCTTCCAGGCTCACCAATTTCAAGAGCGTGTCGATACGGGTGAGAGCCTCGTGTTTGGGTAAATGATACAAAGCCGCCAGTAACTCAAGGTGTTCCCGTCCTGTCAGAAATCGATCAATGGCCCGTTCCTGTGGGACGTAGCCGATGAGCCGCCGAACGGTATCCGCTTCTTTGACGACATCGTGTCCCAGAATGGTTGCCGTTCCGGTTGTGGGACTGAGCGTCGTAATCAGAATTCGCAGGATTGTACTTTTCCCAGCTCCATTGGGCCCTAAGAGCCCGAAGATTTCTCCGTGCTGCACGCTCAACGAAAGATTTTTGACGGCTTCGACAGTATCATAGATTTTGCCGAGGTTGAACACTTGAATGGCAGCAGGTGTGGACATATTTTTAGCCCTGTGTTTGGAGATCAGCGAGTTTGAAGCGAATGAGATCGATCAGCCGGCGTGCTTGTTGTGAGAGATCGTCAGACTCTAGCAAAAATTGTTTTTCCAGAGGTGACAAATCAAGTCCAGCCGAAAGATTGTGCACGAGAATGGGATCCGTCAGTGTAGCCGAACCAATGACTTCACAGAGTTCGTTGGCCTTCTTGGACGTGAGATACTCCTGCGCGGCTTGTTCGAGATGGCGACGGATTTCTGAGGTTAACGAGGTAGAAGCTTCAGGTATGTATGGAGTAATCCGAGCTTGTCGATAATTCGTCATCACTGTCTGTTCTTCATAGGTGCACCGCTGTAATCCCTGCAAGACAATGTTATACCGTCCATCCGAAAGTTTATGCGAACTAATTACCCGCCCTACGCATCCGATCGAATAAATCGGCGGTTCCTCTTCGTCGTGGTCTTCCCACCCATCTTTCAGTAACGCCATGCCAATGCACTGTCCGTCCGTTGAGACCGCTTGAATCATTTCCCGGTAACGGAGTTCAAATATGTGAAGGGGTAAATAGGTTTGGGGAAAGAATACCACCGTTGGAAGCGGAAAAATCGGCACGATATCCGGTAAGGGAAACACTTCGGATTCCTCCGATGATCGGTGCAAAGACATGCGGTACGATAGCCGAGAATTTTCTTGAAAGTCAACGTGCTGAAGAGGTGAATGCATGATTGACAACATGAGAAAATGCTTGCGGGAGAAGGGATTTGTGCGCTTTCGGGCATCGTGGTATAAACGACCAGAATGATGAGAGCCATCCTTGTCGTGATGATGTGTTGTATCAGTCCGGACATCCTTGCGGCGGACTCCCCTTCTGGCACCTCCCGATTTTCTCCTGCAAAACCCGGTTATGTGTATGTCTTTCCTCGTGATCATGGGAACCATGAACAGTTTCAAACTGAATGGTGGTATTTTACCGGACATGTGCTGAGCTCAAACGGTCGTCGGTTTGGGTATGAGTTAACCTTTTTTCGGCGTGGGCTTGACTCGCCGGATGCCTGGAACAATCCCTCTGAATGGGCCTTGCGCCATCTGTATATTGCGCACTTCGCGTTGACTGATGAAGAGGCCGATCAATTTCGGGTTGCCGAGAAAATGAGTAGGGCCGGCATTCAAAAAGCCGGGGCGCGGCCTGATGTCTTAGATGTCTGGATCGACAAGTGGCAGGTGAAGGCGATGAGCCCTGAGCATCGACGATTTCATCTCCAGGCCGAGGCCGATGAATTTTCGATTGATTTCACTGTTGAACCACAGAAGCATCCGGTGATCCATGGGGTCAATGGAGTGAGCTACAAGGGCAGGCAACCCGGGCAGACTTCGCATTATTATTCGTTTACGCGTCTGCGCACCACAGGCTCGGTTCGAGTGGGTGAGACCACGATGTCTGTTGAAGGTGTGAGTTGGATGGACCATGAATTTGGCTCAGGAGATTTGGCGGATCATCTGGTCGGCTGGGATTGGTTTAGCCTTCAACTCGATAATGATCACGAAATCATGGCGTATGGCCTACGTCGAGCTGATGGCACGTTTGATCCTGCGTCGAGTGGCACGTTTGTGTTGCCCGATGGATCTTCCACGGCGCTCACTCTCGACGATTGGCAAATCTCCGTTAACCGCCACTGGCTCAGCCCTGTAAGCGGAGCCAGCTATCCTCATCATTGGACCTTTGCCCTTCCACATGAAGGAATTACGCTTTCGTTGTCCCCACGTATGGCTCACCAAGAACTTGTCACGACACGGAGTACAGGCGTGACGTATTGGGAAGGGGCCGTTGATGTCACGGGGCAATGGAAAGGACAGAATATACGTGGACAGGGCTATGTGGAGCTGACCGGGTATGCGGAACCGTATGACGTGGGGCATTAGGCGTAAGGAGTAAAAAGTGAGAAGCCAACCTAAAGCCGTAAACCGTAAACCGTCAGGCGTCAGGCGGTTCAAAGATCGTACTCCTTACCGTTCACGCTTAAGCATTTTTGACGTTTCATCTTGGGGAGTATCCCCCACTTTTATCTTGTGGGCCGTTGTGTTGTTAGGGCTCGTTGCATGCGGGCAGCGGAGTGATACCATTGTGTCAATTGCCCTTCACCCGACCAAGTCCAACATCATCTATCTCGCCACTGATGAAGCGGTCTATAAATCCAGTGATACCGGCGAGACATGGACACGGTTTGAGGGGGAATTAACGAGAACTCGAGTGATTAGCTTAGCCATTGATCCAACATTATCGGCGACGATATTTGCCGGAACGATGGGTGATGGGACCTACAAAAGCCCTGATGGGGGGAGAACCTGGCATCAATTTAATGCCGGTATCCAGAAGGGAACGATCTCAGCCATTGTGAATCAAATCGTCTTTAATCCTCGGAGGACGGAGATGGTCTATGCCGCGACGACGGTTGGAGTGTTTCGTAGTGTTAATGGAGGTAGGAATTGGGTGGAACGGATGACTGGGATGAATGAAGTGAATTTTGTGGTGTCGTTGGCCATCGATCCTCAACGTCCGAATGTCATGTATGCCGGAACGACCGGTGGGGTGTATCGCACCATCAATGGAACAGAGAGTTGGGAAAAGAAATCTGTTGGGATGGTGGCGGCCGATGCCAAGATGGCATCCATGGCGTTGGGGGTTAATGGATTAGCGGTCGACCCGACCAATAGTGAGGTAGTGTATGCCGGAACTACCAAGGGTTTATATAAATCGACGGACCAAGGAGAGCATTGGGCCAAGATTGAGGGCAGTATTCAAGATTCCTATGTGAGTGCCATTCAAGTGAACCCCTCCACACCTTCTACGCTGTATCTGGCCACGAGTGATCGGGTGCAAAAAAGTGAGGACTCCGGGAGGACCTGGCAACCCAAAATTAATGGATTAACTGCGACGAGTATCCGTAGTTTACAGATCAGTCCAAGTGATCCTCACGTGCTCTATGTGGGTACAAATGGAGGCGGTCTCTATCGAAGTACTGATGCTGGCGAATCCTGGAAGCGCTTGCCTCTTACTATCACATCTTCTAAGTTCTTGCGATAATGATCTGACCCATTCTTCAGGAAATTTTTACAGGATATCTTGATTTATGGGTTTTTCCATGAATCAGGAAGGAGAAAGTAGACGTTCATCGTGAGGCGAGCGCCATAGGTTGGGCCATAGTCTTTGCTATTGAGCTGATCGTTCCAGGTTTCAAACGTAAACGGGTAGGCTCGGATGGCGGCTGTCCAAAAACGCTCTTCCAGTGAATCCCCGCGTACTCCGTTAAAAATTCCTGAATCAATCGTGGCTGCAATTTCGACCTCAAGCCAAGGGTGAAGGGTTTGCTCGTCATACCATCCGTAACTAATTGAGCCTTGTGCGGTATACGTCGCATTGGCCAAATCATGGAAGGCAGCTCCTGTTTCGAGGCGAGAGGCTCTGACCATACCCGAAAGTCCGAGGGGTCGAAAGAGGCTGGCAACAACCCCGTCCTGATATCCATTAAAATATTCAATGGTTTTAACAGGGGACCAGCGGCGAAACCCGGTTCTTGCAAACACTTCATGGAATAAACTCCCGGACTGACCTCCCCCGCTTAGGTACAGAATCCGTTTTTGTCCTGCAATTTTCCACCAGCGCGTCAGAGACCCGGAAATAGAAAAATCTGTTTCTCTCCGTTTATCCCCGACAGGCACTGACTCAATACCCCAAAGCCCGTCATGGATGAGATCGTTTTGTAGCCACTCCGTCGGTTGGTTGCGGGTCGGCCCAATGCCTAGCGTAAAGTTGGTACTCCAGTTTTCGAACCTGTCGGTTAAATGCTCCGTCCAGGACAAGGTCACAAAGTTAATACCAATAGTTTCACTGATGCCGTTGAATCGTTCCCCTTTTCCATTAAACTCGGTGAATCGAAAAAGCGACAGCCCCAGTTCGAGTGAGGGTTCTTGATCAGGGTAGGAAAGAGCGCCCCAATGAATAAAGGGTGCAGGGGTTTCGCCCCAGGTCACTGGAGGGGTGAATGCCCAAGCTCCTGACAGAAAAAAAGTTAGAAGGATGCGTAGGTAAATTTTGGGGAGAAAGGTCCATTTGTTCATACATTACTTTTGATCAAGAATGGCTATTTTATGCCAACGGAACTGATTCCTGATGGAAAATGGAAGAACGGTTGGATGAGAGGAAGGACCTCTCATCATCCAATATTCACCACGCGCAGTCATCAACATGTGACAGGATTTTCTGAACACCACACTCCCGAAATAGTACAATGACAAGGGGGGGGAAGATACGGTCAAATTGCGGAGTTAGGCAGAGATTGCTTCGTTGACCTTCACGACAAGCTCGCGAAAGTTACATGGTTTATCAATGATGGCATAGGCGCCAAGATCGATGGCTTTGAGCTTTTCTTTTTCATCAATGAGCCCGCTCAGCATGATCACGCGAGGCGTCTCACCATTCAGACTGTTCTGCACCTTTTCGAGTAGGATGAGCCCATTCATAATAGGCATTTGGTAATCGGCAATGATGATATCGGTGTGATGGTCTCTCAGCCATTCCAATGCAGAAGCGCCGTTTTCGGATTCCTCACACTCAAACCCCGTGGATTCCAATACGCCTCGCACCATATGGCGAACAGCCGGTTCGTCATCGACAATGAGAACATGTCGTTTTCTTGGAGAATGATTATTTGTCATCAACAATAAACCTTACGAGAAGTCACCACTCATGGCAAAAAATCTTCCTGCCAATGGATTGGTTATTTTCCCAAGATCCAAGAACCTCTGTATTTTACGCATTGTACATACGTAATACGCCTTGGGGAATACCCTCACCATATATTTTGTGGGAGTCTCGTTGAGATCACACAATGCTTAATTTTTAGGCAATGTGGTCATTGGTCTATGAATGCACGAATCCCGTTTCAATGCGAGAGGTTATCTACAGCATTATCAACAGAATGAGTGAATTGGATAAACCTTTCATAAGTCATTGAAAAATATGAATTATCAATTAGATAATCAAAAATATTCCCAAGGAAAGGCTCACAGTCATAAACAGGTTTCCGAAATTAGTGATTGCGGCCAAGAGTGCGGCAGGTTGGTGAACAGGCTAAAGTATGGCTGAGCCGGACAACTACTAACGTCGGTTTTTGTGTGGGAATGATTCAGCGATCTTTAATAGTAGGGTCTCATACAATGGGGTGCCTGGAAGGAGTTCAACGCTTGGCAGGCCTAAGCCAATAGCCTGTTGAACGATGAGACGGGCGACACGCATGCGGGGAATCGGGTTCGAGGGAAATTCATCTTGAAGAGTGGCGAAGGTCGAAGGCGAAATGTTGACTGAAAATGGATCGCCTTCTGGTGAAGAAAAAATAAAACACTCCATATTTGAATGACCAATTCGGTATGTCATTTTGAACGAAAGTTGGGAGGGCTCAGGCGAAGCATCTGTGGAAGAACACTTTTGAAACGTACTTTTTACTATATCAAGGCTCATATCGGAGGGAAGCCCTACAAGCCACTCTGGTAGGCCTGAAAGCTCACGGTGGTAATAGCCATCAGGCGTATGGGCCACTCGCCAGGTCACGTTCTCATTGAAAAAAGAAAGAATTTTTAATGGCATACCAATGCATTGCCGGGTTGTGAAAGTGGGGCCGAGTCGATGTCTGCGAGGAGGAGGAGGATATGCGAACGACAGCTAAGCATAGCGGGATAGAGCACGCTTTCAAATTGGAAGAGGCGTACGCCTCATACGAATGCCAGAGAATTTCGCTTGATTAGAGCACGGATCTTGGCCTTTGGGAAGAAGCATAGCGTGAGGAAAATCCCGCCTTTATTAGTGTTCTATCGACAAGAAGTCTGTATCTTAACCCTGGGAGAATCTTTGTTTCATAGTTCGGCCATATATATAGTATAATGATTAGCTGCCACCTACAAGATATGCATCAAGCCAACATTTTTTTTCGTGTATAGGCGCAGTTCAAGTGTCTTCGTGCCTAAAAATTTTGAGTCCTACCAAGAGTCACCAGACATGGTAAATTCATCAAATCTATTTGTCGCGATCATGTTCCAGAATGGCATTCAATATTGTTCACAAAAGAATCTGTGAACAAAGGAGGGTTGGGAATGGAAAACGGGTTTCTGCATAGATTCACAATCAAGACAATCATAGTAGGAATTTTCGGTCTTTTTCTTGGGTGCGCCGGTACGCCTTCAGAGCAGAAACTATTTCCCGCTACGTCTTCAGAGTCGGAAAGATTTATGGGAGAAGGATTTCAATCTACCTTACCCGATGCGGGGACCCAAGTGGTGGTATGGGGGAATCATGTAGGAGCCGTTTCGCGCACGGTAGGGTGGTTGCAGGAGCATCACCTGAGTGTGGTGGATCCTTCGTGGATCGAAAAACAACTGACAAATCCTGATTTTGCTCTTCGAACGGAAGAGGAACAACAGGCGCAAGTCTTAGCTGCCGCACAATCGGTAAGGGCTCCGCTCGTGGTTTTCGCGCAGGTGGCAGCCAGCCAACAGGGGCGGCCGTTTGATCGCAGGACTTTTCACGAACCACGTCTGAAAATCATTGGTGTGGAAATCCGTGGCATGGAGACGGAAACCGGAGATGCCGTCTTTAGAGGGAAAGCCTGGAATTCTAAGCCACTCGTCGAGTCTGAACAAATTGTGAAAGATCTCACGACCTTCGCTCTGCACAAAGCGTGGGATAAGCCAGATCGTGCTCTTATACCGGGATCTGTCGAACAGAAGCCACAGCAGGAACAGATGAATGTGGAGACCTCCTTGGCAGGCACGGCCCCTCGTGGTCCGGCGGAACCGGAATCTACATTGGTCGAGCAAAAGCCACAACAGGAACAGATGAATGTGGAGATCTCCTTGGCAGACACCGCGCCTCTTGCTCAGGAAGAACCTCAATCTGAAATTGTTGACCCCTTGTCATTGGAAGAAGAGCCCTCTCTGGGACTGCAAGTAGCGAGTGGAGCCCTTACTGTCCTCTATATTCCGTTTAAAATTGTCTATGCGGGATTGGGTGGACTGGTGGGAGGGTTGGCTTACCTTGTGACGGCCGGCAATGAACACACGGCACAGTCGGTTTGGGATGCCAGTTTACGCGGAACCTATTGGCTCACGCCGAACCATTTACAAGGGAAGGAAGCCATCCGTTTTAAAGGAGAGGTCCCCACCGACTGAACCTCACCACCAGGTTCGTTTAGTTGAGGCCTGCGGGGAGTCGTGAAATGAATTTGAATCTTTCACCGTGGAACCATGGAATTTTTAAGGCGAAGAAGATGAAAGGTCAGGGTAGATATTCATCCTGCCAATCCCAATACGAAACCTGAGCTGATGGATGGGCGAGTGCGATAGCCCCCACATGTTCTGATCCCACCGCTATACGATACAAAGAGTAAGCCTCTGTCTGTCCTTGTCGATCCAGAAGTGAAAGTTCAACCTCAGCTTGATCAGGTTCAATGGAAAGTTCACAGTGTGCTAACCCCCCCGCTATTCCTCGCCCTTCCATTTTGAGATACGCCTCCTTGCAGGTCCAATAGGAAAAAAATTGTTGCGTGCGCTCCGGTGGCGCCAGGGAGAGCAAGTAGGCTGATTCGCGTTTAGAAAAATAGCGTTCGGCGATGTCGCGGTCCTGTACTTTTCGGTCGATCCATTCCACATCAATGCCAACCGCATGTTGGAGGGTGATCGCGATCAAGGCCATCCCTCGGGCATGTGACACATTAAATTGAATGAGATCGGCTGAAGGCGTCACTAGCATGGGCTTCCCCTGAGGTTGATTCTCGAAATGGAGTTCAGCCGGTGGCACTCCCACATAGCGGCTTAAAAGAATTCGAAGCAGACCCCGAGTGATCACCAATTGATATTGGGGCTGAGGGATCCGACACCGGTTGGCCCGGATGATTTCCAGATCAGAAAGATAGGGCCGAAAATGAGAGGCTCGTTCAGACGAGTCACCAAGTGGTGCTCGCCAGACATGAACCGTTCCCGGTGAGAGGGTAAAAAGGAAATCTTCTGGGGGACTACGCCAATAGGTAGTGATAGGCATGGCTCTAATTAAGCGATTGTAACGGAAGATAACGTGAGGTGTATCTATGAAATTATAACCAAGATGGCCTTACTCGCAGCACTCTCAATTCGAATGCTCGTACAGGGTGTACAATAATGATGAGCGTATTATGCCTACGGCCAAACGTATATTACTGGTGGACGATGACGCGACCCTTCGGGCGACCTTGAGGACATGTTTAGAGGCGGTGGGCTATCAATGCCAGGAGGCAAAGGATGGCTCCGATGCACGGGATTGGCTAACGGAAGGACATTCAGTTGCTGTGATTGTCACTGATTATCAGATGCCAAAAGTGAATGGATTGGAGCTGATCAAATGGTTGAAATGTCAGGTGAACACTGAATCGATTCCGATTATCTTCTATAGCGGCCAATTGTCGCATGAGTTGAAAGTTCAGGCGATCAAGGCGGGAAGTCATGCAGTGATAGAAAAACCATTTCCTATTCAAGCGTTTCTTGATCTGGTCGCCCAAGCTTCTGAGAAATCAGAGAAGTAAGTTTCCCTCCCCTGCCGGTCTTTCATCATGCAGTATTTCACCAACGAGGTGTATTTAATTTTTGGGGAAGAGGATCTTGCTGTGTAGGGCAGCCTAGTGAGGTCAGCGGTCACAGGGTATGGGGCCTGCCCGACGCGATACATAAGCCTGCGCCCCTATCGCTTGGTTGATTTTCCGTTGCCGGTATAAATTGCCAGGAATAATCATGAGGATAGAGATCGAGTCTCAGGACGCCATAGGCCTCAGCCCGAAAGACTTCACTCGGATGACGTATCTTTAAGGGGCGTAGGGGGACTCCTCCGGTTCCCACGACACACTGACGAACGCCTCGAGAGATATCCCTTGACCCATTGGGTTCTGAGGGGAAATCCTTCGTAATTGTGATCATGTCCGTTCAATACCACCGTCACACCAGTTGGCGTACGTGCCAATTCAATCCGTTTAGATTGCTACTCGATTAGAACATAGCGAAGAACTTATGGATGAGCCGAAATGGCAATATGGCGTGTCACGGAAATGGGCGACTTGGCCAAGCTTACGGTGTCTGTTGATTACTTAAATGGCCGATATAAAAAATGTTTGTCCTTGATGATTTTGAAAACCGCCAGCGCTCTCATCGCTTTGCCGTCCTACAGATGGCATTCAGTCTTCAATTAGATTGATCGGCCCTCATGATCCGAAAGCGGACTTCGTCTGATTGCGTATAGGCGGATACTGTGTCGCCCACGAATAATCCACACCGATAGAGTCCTGGAGTCCATCCGGATTTCGGCGGTATGAGAACAAAGTATCCTGATTGTTCATTCGTAGACATGATCACCTGATCCTGGAACAAAGAAGTCTCGCCCCACGTAATTGGGGAGGCTTCACGATAACATTCTGCGGTGAGCGGAATGGCATCGTACGAGGGGGTAACAAGAGCAAAGACCAAGTAAATCTCTTGCTGTGTGTGGGGGAAAATATCGCTCGGGTCGATGGGGATGAATTCATGGTTGCCGGCTTCTAGATTATCTCGCATGACTCGCCCAGCTGGGATCACAAATCGAAACCAGCTAAAATCTGCGTCCCGTCCCATCAGCGATGCCCGAGTGTGGAACAGTGCATCGGGCTTGAATTTCTTCGCAGCAAGATTCGTATAGTAATCGGATGGTACTGCCGCCACATCAGCAGCGGGCAACGTTTCATTCGCATCTTTGATGGGTTTTTCCGGCTTGGGGATATGTTGCCATATCTTGTCCAACCAAAAGGCGAGCTTCTCTTGATCAATGACTTTTCCACTGATTGTCGGTGGAGGGGCATCGATGTTTTCCCCTGACCCCGGATCAAGTGTCTGTGGCTCATTAGCGGCCAGTGGTGCCGCATTGAGGATTTCTGGAGGGACAGTGGCAATTTCTTCCAAAATTTCAAAATGGAGTAAGGCTTCCTCCCACCGCTCTAATGCTACGAGGCTTTGGCCGATGCGATAGATGGAATCCAAAAAAATCTCACTGTAACTTCCGCTCGTTGGACCGAGTTCGATGCCTTGTTGTAAAAGGGCAACGGCTTCTTCGTGCTGCCCCAGCTCCATTAACGTACATCCTAATTCATACGTGACGAGATGATCGGTGGGCTTTAAGGCAAGAAGTTCTCGAAGGATGGGTTCGGCTTTTTGATAGCGTCCTTTGGCAAAGTGCTCCCAGCCTTCATGACGAATCAGCGCCCACCGCTTTCGATCTTCCGCAGATCCCTCTGGGCTAAAAATCGGTTGATACCGTCGCCCACGCTCTTTTGTCGCCCCATACGTGATCATCAAGAGGTTTCTGGCGGCCATTTCTACTGGTGAGTCGGGTGGCACAGTTTTCAGGACCTTCTCCACCTCCTTGCGGGCGTCATCATAGTGTAAGATATCAAACAAAGCACGAGCTAAACTTAAACGCCAACCTGCCATCCCGGGAGCCAGGTCTACCGCCTTTTGATATTCTTCGACGGATTCTTCTAATCGATCGAGCTTGCGAAGTTCTTGGGCTAACCGCAGATGAATCAAGGGATTGGTCGCTACTCCTTGGGCGATGCGCTGTAATTCATTAATGGCCAAATCTGCTCTTCCCATGCGTGTGAGGGTACTCCATTTGGCCCACCGAACAGCCAAAGCTTCCGGGGTTTCTTGAAGGATCGCCTCATAGTCCCTTACGGCGTCCTGATTCTGACGGATGGTGGTCCGGATATCGCCACGTAATTTTCTGAGAGGAAGAGAATGGGAATAGTCACGAAGCCCCTCTTCTACAATATCAAGGGCTTCGAGAGGGGAACCCTCAATCCAAGCTTCGGTGGCCTGAGTCACCACAGTCTCCTCTGAATCAATTAGCTGACCTTGCGCCCAGACTAAAAACGGATACCCGAAGAACAGAAGCGCCAGAGTAATAATGATGGGTACGACGTTCCTGAGAAAACGGAAGCGATGCTGATGTATTCCTAGCTGAGACATGAACCTCATATGTAGGTACCTGAGAGAAGCGTTGATGAATCAATCTCTGGCGCGATTGTCGAAAAATTAACGTAAAAAAAACCATACCAACCGAATGAGTCCTACACCATTTTTATTTGCCTGAGTATACCATATCGCAATTGTGTGATGTCGCGGAGGTCGAAGGCCAAGAGCTACCCGGGGAAAGTCTCAGCAACCTTATTGAAAGTTGGTATTGGCTGGAAAGGATGAGTGAAACATAAAGGTAGAATGAGCGCCAGTAAGCGGAATAATTTGGTTTCTATAATAATGATGTCCCGGTGTTTGGCATCGACGAGTGGCGAAATGGAAATAAACCGAACTGGCCGGTTAAAGAATGAACGGATTTTCGCACAACCGGCTCCACGCGTCCTCCTGACGTACAGGAATTTTGGATTTGGCCGATAGGAGGAAAAGTTGGAGGATGACATGCGAAAGAGCTTCACAATTGGACTTGTGGGTGTCTTTATAATTCTCGGTGGGTGCGTATCGTATTCATCGAAAACCGTCAATAATGATGAGCAAATTGATCTCTATCTCAGTACCTTGGATGATAAACATTTTGTCTGGTGCGAATTGGATCTGACGCAATGTCAAAAAGATTATGAGAAATGGAAGTTCACTCCTCGAGGTCGGGCAATCTTTCGAGAATATGAAAAAGAGGCCAAAGGGCAAACATATAATACCCATCAGGTGCGGAATGTCTTTCGTACGCATTTTGTCCAGGGAAGCCAGTTAGCAGTGGAGGCTGGGCAGAACTATGCCATAAGTGGCAAGCCCTACCCTTCTATTTATCAGACTGAATATCTGCGGCAAGGAGGTATGCCGATCACGCCGGAAATCTATGGTCCTGAACTCCCTTCCAATTTTGGCGCTCACCCGAAGCTTCAACAGTCTCCCTGATAGCAAGGACCGGTTCTTGCGCAATACGCGCAATGCTTCTAGAATTTCCTCCATTATTCCATTCAGGTTTAACCTCTTCCACGTTTTCTCAGATCCTATGCCCAGCTCAGCTTCTCGTCGGGGTGAAATTTTTTTGCATCGTGGAGATTTGGCTCAAGCTCGCTACTGGTATGAACAGGCCGTCATGGAAGCCAGAGATTTCGAATCACTCCAGGCTTTGTCTGATGCATTGGGGAATTTGGGGAATGTGTGTGCCCTGCTTGAAGCCCATACGCCGGCAGAGGTCTGTTATCGAGAGGTCCTAGATATTCAGCGCACGCTCCAGGACGGCAATGCGATTGGTGAAACGCTGGTCAATCTGGGAAATCTGAAAACCGACACCGGACAGCCCGAACTGGCGCGAGCATTTTATCTTGAAGCGGTTGATACACTCACCCCACTCAAAAATGATCGCGCCCTCGGTATTCTCCATAGCAATCTTGCGCTTCAAGAAATTCAATTACAGAATACTGAAGCGGCGATCGAGGCGTTTCAGGCGGCGCTGGAATTTCATCGAAAAGTGGGGAACGAAGACGGGTTGGCAACGACATATGGCCAACTGGGTAAAACGTTTTTTCTTGCCGGAAATTCTCGGAAAGCTGAGGCCTGTCTCAACAACGCGACCGAACATTTCATCAAGTTAGGCAATGGTCCGGGAGAAGCGGGAGCCCTTCGTCTGTTGGCCGATCTGTATGGAGAGCGAGGTGATCACATTTCTGAGGTGCGGTGCCTCGAACGTGTCGTGCAGATCGACAAGACGTACCGATTACCTCAATACGAAGAAGATATCCGTCGGTATGAAACATTGCGCCAAGTCGAATGAGGGGGAAGGAGATATTTGTTTGAGCCTGGTGCCTTTTCAAATGAGACGCGGTCTCTGCTTTGTAGTATTCAAGCCCATATCCCAATCGTTCGATGATGGCTCGTGCCGTTGGGCCTTTGACAAAAGCGAGAAAGGCCAGAGCCGCAGCGGTGTTGGCCGTTGGTCAACAGTACCGCGTGCTGAGTCAATGGTTCATGCAAATTCTCTGGCACATCCCATCGGCTACCGGCTCCCTTAATCTTTGGGTCTAGAACCTGTGCGAGCGCGACAAAGCCGAATTGGGCATTGTGGGAAAACACAAATTGGAAGGTTTGGCCAATATTTTCACCTTGCGCCAGTCGATTCTTTAGTTGGTCCCACAACCCTAATTTTTTGAGAACCTGTTTAGCGGCCGTGCCATATGGGGCCGTCTTGGGATTGGCGATGGCCAGATGTTCAAAGTGGCCATTCAATCCAAAAATAATGCGTACGTTCGTCGAAACGACTACCTGCAGAATGTCCATTTCATTTTCAATACCCGTGTTGACAAAATCACCAGGACCATCAAGATGGACACGGGAATCCTGCCCTTCAAAAAGAAATTTGGACCGATCACTGTTCAGCGCAAATCGTAAACGAGAGCGCTGTTGAATTTGAGGATCGGTGCGCCCTAATGGCTGGCTGGATCGCCAAGGGTGACCATAAACTTTGGCTCTTCAGCAGAATCTGTGGGTGACTTCTGGTTCGGGTAGAGCTCCAAGT
>JBBDSY010000076.1:0-105322 GCA_040904705.1 Nitrospirales bacterium
CACTTGGAGCTCTACCCGAACCAGAAGTCACCCACAGATTCTGCTGAAGAGCCATTAAAATGGACTCCCGAGGGCCTGTGTTTTTTAAGCAGGTGCGAATAGGGCAAGGGTTTCGTCCATTTTATATTTATAAGTTTCGTACGATGGCAAAGGACGCATCTAAGATAGGTGGATCCCTTACCGTAGGCGATGATCCCCGTGTCACCCGAATCGGCCGGTTTTTCCGCAAGTTTAAACTGGACGAGCTTCCTCAACTCTTTAATGTCTTGAGAGGTGATATGAGTTTTGTGGGTCCGCGGCCAGAAGTTCCCTATTATGTTGAGCAATTCAAAGATGACTATCAAGAAGTCTTAACCGTTCGACCTGGTCTGGCGGATCTGGCTGCCCTAAAGTTCATCGGGCACACGGATGAACAGGAGGTTCTCGGAAAGGCTTCGGATCCAGAAGAAGAATATGCGAGTAAGATCCTGCCGCAACAAATACGATTGGCTCTATTGTATATCGAACATGCCTCGTTTGTTTTTGATCTGGCCGTTATCGCTCAAACCGTATTGCAGATTCTGGGCATGCGAAGTGTCATTTTAAAAGTGACTGATCGAGACAGTCATGATGAGGTGGCATTCCTTGAAGCTTCGGTTGTCTTTCAGCTTCTTTCTAAATATCGGCGTCCCATCATCATTACCTTGGATCTGGCTCTTATTGCTTTGGCCAATTATTTAGCGTTTTGGTTGAGGTTTGACGGCCAAATTCCCTCAGATGCCACGCAACTTTTTTTCAAGACATTGCCATGGCTGATTGTGATTCGGGGGATTGCCTTTATGATCATTCGCCTCAACGAAGGGTTGTGGCGGTACATTAGTATCTGGGATTTAAAGAAAATCGTTGGTGGGGTGATTGTCGGGACCCTGGTTTTTTATTGTCTCGTGAGTTGGGGGCTCGGTTTCACCGGCTATCCACGTTCCATCTATATCATCGATAGTATCTTGTTGGTCGGGTTTCTTTGTGGAATACGGCTTGCTGTACGAATGTTTCGAGAGCGAAAGGTGTTGAGGAAAACGAAGCGAGTCCTTATTATTGGGGCTGGAGATGCGGGTGAAAACATCGTTCGAGAAATGCAAACACATTCAACCTCTTCTTATACGCCAATAGGGTTCGTTGACGATGATATATCCAAAGTGGGCAAGCGAATCCATGGAATCAAAGTTCTCGGTACGCGCCAGGATCTTTCGAAAATTATTAACGCCCAGAAACCTGAGGAAGTTTTGGTTGCGTTGCCCGGGACGAATTCAGCGATTCTTAGAGAAATTACCGCTGCGTTGTCTCCCTTTAAGGTGCGCATCAAGACCCTTCCGAACTTGGGAGACATCCTGGAAGGGAAAGTCTCGATCAGTCAAATACGAGATCTTGTCATTGAAGATTTGCTTCAGCGTCCACCTGTGGGTTTGGATCCTCAGCCCGTGCGCAGTTTAATCGGTGGTAAGCGGGTATTGGTGACAGGAGCCGGAGGGTCTATTGGTTCGGAGCTCTGTCGCCAAATTGTCGGTCTTGATCCGAAAGCCCTCATTTTATACGAGCGACACGAGAACAGTTTGTACACGATTGCAGGTGAGCTCACGGACCGTGGCCATTCCTGTCTGATGCATGAAGTTCTTGGAGATATCACGGATGTTTCGCGTCTCCAAGAGACATTCAAGGCTTATCGTCCTGATATTATTTTCCATGCGGCTGCGCACAAGCATGTTCCCTTAATGGAATTGAATCCGGGTGAAGCTTTTAAGAACAATATACTTGGCACACGGTTGGTGGCAGAAGCCGCCACGCAATTCGGAGTCGAGCATTTTGTGTTGATTTCAACAGATAAGGCCGTCAATCCTTCCAGTGTGATGGGCGCTACCAAGCGAGTGGCGGAATTGGTTGTTCAGGGTTTGGCTGGCCGGTGTCAGACCCGTTTTCTTACTGTTCGATTTGGAAATGTCTTGGGAAGTAATGGAAGTGTGGTTCCCCGGTTTCAAAAACAGATCAAGGCCGGAGGGCCTGTCACGGTCACGCATCCAGAGGTGCGTCGCTACTTTATGCTGATTCCGGAAGCCGTGACCTTGGTTTTGCAGGCTGCCGCCCTCGGGGAACAAGGCGCTATTTATATACTGGAGATGGGAGAACAAATTAAACTGGTGGATCTGGCGCGTAACCTCATTCGACTCTCTGGTCATGCGTCGGAGAAGAATATTTCCATCCAGTTTATCGGTCTTCGACCTGGAGAAAAACTGGAAGAGGAATTGGTCGGAGAATGTGAGCGAACTACGCCCTCAGTGATTGATAAGATTCTCCGGATTCAATCGGAACAATCCGTTGATCCGACATTTCTGACACAAATGCTGAGCAAATTGGAGGATGTGCAGGTTTTGAGTCAATCCTCTTTGGTGATTGAGCTCCTGCAGCAGTTGGTGCCGACTTTTCATCGGCCTGAAACCTTGGAGTCGTCATCTCTGAGTGAGGAATATCAAATTCATTGACGAGTGCCAGTCCAATCGCACGAAACGAATTTATTTGGTCGGACTAGAGAGTTCCTGGAATCCATCTTGAAGGTTTATCCGTCATTTCCGGCATTTTATATCGGGAATCCATGTAGGTTTTTTAAGGATGGGTTCTCGGTACCAACCAGCTGGGAGCACAGATAAGGGAGATGGATCCCCGCCTAAGATCGAGGCAATGACAGAGGTCTCGTCATAACAACTTGAGCTGCTGCATTTCTGTTAGAATTCCTTTTGGGTTAAAAATCTACTTTTTCTTTATTTTTGGATAAATTTCTCCGATGAGAGATTAAAACGTATGGTTGGTTAATCTTGATAAGAATGCTTTTTATAGGGTATTCTGCCTAGGATGAAGATAGGTGTATTCAAGATTTGAATCAGCGTCATCACTATATATTTTTTAACTGAAATTCGGATTACCTTTCTAATTAAGACCTGTTCACCATTGATCTCAAGAAACATGAAGGAAATCAACATGCGAATGTCAGCTTTTGTCATGATGTCCATTTTTCTGACAGCTTGCAGTTCTATCGGATCCGGTGTGGAAATTTTTACCGCCGCAGATTTGGGAAAAGATGGTTTTCCGAAAATTTCTGAAAATAAGGGCCCTCTTAAGGATAAGAAAATTTTCTCTTCAGACAATGAGCACTATGTCATTAAGCCTGGAGACATGCTGAGCATAAAATTCTTTTTCAACCCTGAACTGAATGAGGAAAACTTAGTCGTGCGCCCGGATGGGAGGATTTCGCTCCAACTCATTCACGAAGTTGAGGCCGCCAGCCTAACGGCCACCCAGTTAACCAATCATTTGGCCGAACGATATAAGGGGCAACTTAAGAACCCGGAAATTGCGGTCATTGTGCGGGCAGTCAAAGAGCAACCCAGCGTTTATGTGGATGGAGAGGTAAAGAAGCCGGGAGTGATCCCAATTGTTGGAGAACTCTATGCGATGGAAGCTATTACGCTTTCCAATGGATTTAAGGAAGACACAGCAAAAATGGATGAGGTGATTGTCATACGCAAAGACCGAAATGGCCATTCGTTTGTCATTAAATTGGACCTTAAGGCGGCGTCAAGTGGGAAGGATTTAAGTCAAAATATTCAGCTTTTCCCGGATGATCTTATCAGGGTCTCCCGATCATTCTGGTAGAGCTGCTGACGTTAATGTAGCTTGTTTTTGACGAGGATTGTGGATCATCAATCGGTTCGATACAAAAATAGAGGATAAGTAAATGGTTGTTTTTCTAATTCTTGTTTGTCTCGCATTACAGATTGGATTGACCCAACAGAATCCTGCTTACGCAGGCCCTAAACCCGAGGCTGGCAGTTTGGTCGATAGCGAAGATCTCAAAAAAAGAAGCGGCGAACAAGTGTTTTCGATTATGAAACAACAACTCCGCTCTTACCAGCAAAGGTTGGAAGAATCGGAAGGGCGTCTGCAGGATTTTCAACGGAAGCATGGGATTATTTTGCTTGAAACACAAATGAATCACCTTCTTCAGCAGCGTAAGTCCTTAGACGATTCCTTGAAGGGGGCCGAGGAGCGCGTCAAGGGCTTTCAAGAAAAATTTGCCTGGGTACAGAGTCAGATAAGCCAGATTCCTGAACAGATCCCTCTGTCGAGTTCGGCTTCAGAGCAAGGGATTGTTGGTGGGGCCAAAAGTAATTTACTGAGCCTCCAATTAAAGGAGCAGGAATTATTGAATAAATATACTGAACAAAACCCGCACATTCAGTCCCTTCGTAGGGAAATGGAATTAATTAATCAGTTCATTAAGGAACAAGAAGCTCAGTCGGCCCGCAGTGTCTCCACCGGTAAAAACCCGCTCTATCTGGAGATGGAAATGCAATTATTTCACACCCAAGCAGACCTCGTATCGGCTGAAGCTCAAAGCGGGGTCATCAAAAATCAGATTGCTGAGGTGGACAAAGAACTGGATAGGTTGAGAAATTTGGGGCCGGAACTCGATGAACTTCGGCGCCAAGTCACCGCCGATGAAAAAAATTATATAAATTATCTCACCAAAGTTGGGACGACGCCACCACAAGATTATCAAATTCAGGTTGGTGATCAGCTCGACATAAAATTCTTTTTTAATCCGGAACTCAATGAAGCTGTGTTAGTTCGACCGGATGGACGTATCGCTTTGCAGTTGATTGGCGAACTCCCTGTTGTCGGAAATACAGTAGAACAAATTCGGGAGATTTTAGTTAAAAATTACTCCGGGCAACTCAAGAATCCTGAGGTGGCAGTCCTCCTTCGTTCATCTAATGTGCCTGGTGAGGTTATCAGTGCCACAGGAGCGGAAGGCAATCTTGGAGGGGCCAATGGCAACTGAGTCTCTGTTTGAAAGGGAGTTATTGCCTTATCCTTTTGGAAGTGCGCGGGATATCCTGACCGCGCTTTTCAGGCACAAGCTAAAAATAGTTATTGTATTTATTGCCATTTTCTTAGCCGCAGCCCTATGGATTTATTCTGAAGACACTCTTTATGACGCTCATGCCACCCTAGTCCTTAAGTTCGGCAGAGAGCACATCTTCCGACCTGAAGTGGGCAATGTCGATCAAATTGTCCGGTATGATGAGACAGCCGCTGTTGAATCAGAACGAAAAATCATACAGAGTGTCGATCTCGCCAGACGCGTCGTGCAAGCTATGGGCGTTGAAAACCTATACCCAGAAATGCTGGAACATTCGGGTAAAGTGACACCAAGAATGATAGAGCGGGCTGCTCACAAATTTTCGGGAAAACTGGAGTCCATTCCTACCAAAGGGACTAATCTAATTGAAATTGTTTTTCTTCATGAGCAACCGAAAGTAGCAGCACAAGCGTTGAATCTCTTAGTCGAATTCCTAAAGGAGAGGCATCTTCAAATCTTTAGCGATCCGAAGGCTTCCTTTTTAACCAAACAATTACAAGGTTACCAGGAGCAACTAACGCATTCAGAAGAAATGCTGCAGGCCTTTAAGCAAAAGCATGATCTTTCCTCGCCCCTAGTCGAACAACAAGGCCGTCTTCTCAACCAGCGGTCCCAATTGGATAGTTCCTACAAATCAATCAAGAATCAGTTGCGAGGATTGGAAGGTAAAATCGCCTCACTTGATAGTCAAATGAAAACCATTCTCGAAAATATTCCAGTTTCCTCGGTGGAAGAAGGGGGAAACCTGGAAAAGGCCAAAGCAGACCTGTTTGCCCTGAAACGTGAAGAACAGAAGCTCTTAACCAAATACACAGAAACCAGTTTTCCTGTTCTGAACCTTCGGAAAGAAATTGACCTGGTGGAACAGTTTATTCTTGACGAGCAGAAAAACGAGCGTGCCAATACGATAGCGAGTGGAAAGAAAGCGATGTATAGCCAGCTTCAAAAGGAGCGGCTGGGAGCCATGTCTGAGTCAACGACCCTCGAGGCAAGTGGGCATGTTATTGCCCTACAAATAAAAGACCTTGACGAAAAAATCCAGCGGCTCGACAATTTAAATGAGGAACTGATTGTCCTGGAACGACAAAGGGCAGTGGATGAACAGAATTATAAACTCTATATCGGTAAGGTTGAAGAAGCTAAAGTTTCTGAAGAAATGGACCAATTGAAAATGTCCAATATCAGTATCATTCAATCTGCAGAGGTGCCTGGAACGCCATTTGGGAGGCCCAAAAGCTTCAAGCTCCTCTTGGGGGCAATCTTTGCGGCAATGATGAGTGTTGGGCTGGCATTGGTGTTCGAATACTTACAAGGGGGCTATACTCGGCCCGATCAAGCAGCCGAGGACCTGGGTCTTCCCATTCTTGCCTCCTTTACCGCAAAGAAATAAGAAGATTTTCCCATGTATCTTGAATATTACGGCCTAAAAAGAGAACCGTTTCATATCACACCTGATCCAAGTTTCCTTTTTTTGAGTGCGAGCCATAAGGAAGCCCTGGGAGCCATTATCTATGGTGTGGAGAAAAGAAAAGGATTCATTGCCATCATTGGGGAAGTTGGCGTCGGCAAAACTTCGATCCTACGTGCCTACCTTGAACGAAAAGCCTCTCAAAAACAGAAAACGATCTATATTTTTAACCCGGTTTTGTCATTTCATGAACTTCTCATTTCCATGTTTCGCAGTCTGGAGCTTGTTCCAAGGCATCATAATATTCCAGAAATGGTAAATCAGCTTCATGAAGCTTTAATTGCGGAGTATCAAGCTGGTGGGACGGTTGTCGTGGCTATTGATGAAGCCCAAAATATGCCCGTAGAGACTCTGGAAAATCTTCGCATGTTCTCGAATTTAGAAACTTCAACGGATAAACTTATCCAAATTATTTTGTTAGGACAACCGGAATTGGATAGCTTGCTTCAACAAGCTTCCTTGAGACAACTCAAGCAACGCATTGTCCTTTGGGCCACTATTGCTCCCCTTACGCGGGAAGAAAGCCACGCGTATATTGAACATCGTATCGCCCGGGCCTGTACCACCGGGTCAACATTATTATTTTCAGAAAATGAAAATATTCCTGTACTATTCACGAAACCGGCTCTTAATCTTCTTGTTCGAAAGGCGGAAGGCATTCCCAGGAGAATTAATATTCTTTGCGATAATGCTCTCATTACTGGGTTTGGGCGCCAATGCAAACCGGTTCCGTTGAATGTCGTGAAAGAAATTATTGGCGATATCGATGCGAGCCGAGCCACTGACCCCTCTTTGAAATTTAAGTGGGCAGTCGGGGTTGGTCTCGCGCTAATGATAATTGTGGGGATGGTTTTCTTTGGTGCATCATCCTGGCGGGATCGTGACATAGCAATGCAGCCATCAACCCAAAAGAGTGAAGGGAATGCCTTAAGCGGGACACACAAACAAGTTCCGCAAGTTCCCGTTGTTAGTGAGCAACAGCCCCCCAGACACAATGATGGTTTATTAGCTGAAACATCTTCACCTAATGGTATTGATCAAAAGGAAAAAAGTTCTAAATCCCAGCAGGAACCGTCACGGAGAGATTTCATTGCTCGGCCGTCTGTGGAAAATTCCAGCGTTGATGTTGAGAGTGCCGGCGATTTAACGGTTAAACCCCCTGCTCCTACCGATATAGCCAAGGAAGCAGCAGCAAATTTTTCAACAGGGACAAGGAAATCAAAGACAAACGACATTCCTATTCGGTCTGTTCAGGAAGGAGAAAACTTGAGTAAAATTGCCATGGAAGCCTATGGATCACACAGTGAGGAATATATTGAGTGGGTTAAGCAGCATAATCCGCAAATTCTTAACCCCGATATAATCCTTCCGGGTCAGAAAATTGTGCTACCAGTGTATCGAAAACAAAAGGAACCTCAATGAGTAAAATATTTGATGCGCTCCAAATAGCACAAGGAGAACGCTTGGCAGAAGTCAAGGAGCTGAACGAAGAGCTTGTAATTTCTCCGACAAAAGAGATTAGAAAGGATTCTGCCATATCTTCTTCCCTTCCTTTGACAGGCTTTGCTCACTTTCCATTCCCAAGATTCTACGAAGATCCTGAGCTGTTGGCTTTGGCTCAGAATATTGCGGCGCGTCTTCCGAATCCTGATCAAAACGTCATCCAGTTTATTGGTTCTCGGATTGGAGAAGGGACCTCTACTCTTATTCGAGAGTTTGCTTTGACTGCCGCTCGATACAGTAATAAGCCAGTGCTTCTCGTTGAGGCAGATTTCAACCAGCCGTCACAAAACCAAGCTTTTTCGGTCGAGACGAAGCCTCCTTTGGAACATGTCTTGAAAGAGGGTAGAGCCCTTGATGGGGTTATTTCTCAAGTTGAGGAAACCAACCTGTTTCTGGCCTCTCTTTCTTCCAAGGTTCAGCGTTCTCTTACAGACCGTAGCTTTTTCGGATCTACCGATATGTGGAAAACAGCTCGTGAAAGGTTTTCGCTGATCCTTATCGATTCCTCGCCTGCTAGTGTCACGGCCGATAGCCTTGCCATTTGTGAGACAGTGAATGGCGTCGTCCTGGTCGTCGAAGCCGAAAACACTCGGTCTGCCGTTGTGCAGAATGTGAAAAAGCAAATTGTTATGCGGGAGGGCAATCTCCTTGGAATTGTTTTCACCAAAAGGAAGTTTCACATTCCAAAATGTATTTACAAATACCTATAAATCCACAATGTTACTAGGTGTTGTGATCTTCTAAAAATAAATAGGAATAGGCTGAGGGATAAGTATTGATTTTCCCCGTTACCTCGAATCCAAAATAAAGTCATCTTCTTTCTACTCCCCGTCTACCCCTTCCGGAAAACGTGCGCAAATTTTTCTTCTGAGGATTTGATTCTCTTTTATGCGCTAGGCCTCCTCGCGCTGAAAAGCTTTGCATCGTGCTGATCCTATAGTCTAAGAACTCGCCAGTATTAGGTGCTGTAAGCTTCTTCAAACATAGACAGATAAAGTAGAGCTTTCCGGCACTTGACGGAGAAGCTTACACAAAGTAAAAAGAAAATTAGGAAGGCGTAATGGGGAAATAGTGTCATACCGCTAGTTATTGAGCTTGCCGTTGTAGCCTTCGGCAGGGCGGGTCACCATCTGAAGAGCAATTGCCCTGGATTTCCTACTCGTCAAAGCGCTGTGGCGTGTAAACGTGGGAATGCTGGAGAAGCGGGAATGTCAGAGCGAGCATGCAAATGACATTAGAGCGATTCATACTCACTTGGAGCATGCATGAAACGTCCGCGTATTGTATTAGCTGATGACCATACCCTGATTCTTGAGGGGTTACGGAAGATCCTTGAGGGCGATTGCGACGTCGTCGGTACGGCCGAAGATGGCCTGAAACTTCTGACGGTGGCGCAGGAGAAGAATCCTGATGTCGTCGTGTTGGATATTTCCATGCCGCGGCTCAATGGTCTGGATGCAGCTCGCCAACTCCGTAAACTATTGCCGACTTGTAAGATTATTTTTCTGACTATGCATGCTGATCCCATCTATGCAAAAGAAGCCTTTCAGATTGGCGCTTCGGGTTTTCTGCTCAAAAGGTCCGCTGTCACCGAATTGATTCTGGCCATTCAGGCAGTTTTGAAAGATCAATTCTATGTGACTCCCGTCATTGCAAAAGAGGTCTTATTGCCTCTTTGCGGCGGGCCGGAGCAGGTTCCAGTGAACACACATCCCTTGACGCTACGTCAGCGAGAGGTGTTGCAGCTTGTAGCGGAAGGCAAAGCGGTGAAAGATATTGCGAGCATTCTTAATGTTTCAAGTAAGACGGTGGAGTTTCATAAGACGAAGATCATGCGAGAGTTGAATTTGCACTCTACGGTAGAGTTGACCAAATATGCCGTCACCCATGGTATGGTTTCTTCGGATTGATGCTTATTTCGCGCCGGAGTAGTTAGATCATAAATTTCTCTGCCAAAATTGACAACGACGGAGAGGAAGGACCTGTCTAGGGGCGTTGGAGAGGCATGACTGAAACGAAGTGAGAAATGGTCCCCAATTTTTGGACAGCTCGCTCAGTGAAATTTCTGCCATCCGCACGCGGCCTTTTTCGCCGTGGGAGTTCCCCAATATACCGCATCGGGCGTCTGGCGGTTCGGCGCCTGGTGGCGGCGTTCGGTCTGATACAACTGAAAATAGTGAATCAGGCCTGTCTGGACAGCCGCTGGGGTCTCATCGGCCCGTAAGTAGACATCCTCATACTTCACGCTGCGCCACAGGCGCTCGACAAACACATTGTCGCCCCACCGGCCTTTCCCGTCCTTACTGATCTGCAACTCATGGGCTTTGAGCACCGCCATGAACGCCTCACTGGTGTATTGGGCCCCCTGGTCCGTGTTGAAGGTTTCTGGGGCTCCGTAGCGCAACAGAGCTTCTTCCAGGGCCTCCACACAGGCGTCGGTCTCCAGGGTATTCGACATCCGCCAGCAACTGACACTGGCGAGTCACGGGGAGGGGATGGGTGGCCTGAATCATGGCTTTGCGCTCGCTCATCGGCCGTGTCCGAGCGCGTTGGCTAAAAAATCCTTCTCCATCGTCAATGGCCCAATCTTGGCGTGCAACTGCTGCTGGTCATGATGGGCTGCATCTCGCACAGCCGCCCCAAACAGGTTCTCCGCCTTCGCCATCAACGGCTTCTTCCACTCCTGGATCTGATTCGGATGGACATCAAAGTGCTCGGCTAAGTCCGCCAAGGTCCGTTCACCCTGGACGGCGGCCAAGACCACCTTCGCCTTAAATGCTGGGGAATGAGTCCGTCGGGATCGTCGGGACATCTTCTGCTTTTTTCGCTAAAAAGAAATATACCGCAGAAGATTTCACTGAGCATCCGGGATTTTCTGTCCAATGCTTGGGGTCCAGCTCTAACCAAGGCAGGATGAACCCAAGGAAGGTCAAACCGTAGGATTTTTTTCTCAGACTAGGGATTCTTCTAGTGGTGAGTCATTCCTGTCTCCTGTACCATTCACAGCAGGTTTTAAGAAAGAACAGTGCTGGCTGCCACCTGACGTCCCAACTCCTAACGTCATAAAAGGCGCAATCGTGAATCGTCTTCGCATTTTACTAGCAGATGATCATCCTATGGTGATTGAGGGAGTGGCGAAAATCTTAGAGGATGAATTTGATATTGTGGGAAAAGTGGAAGACGGTCGTGCCTTGCTGGCTTCAGCCCAGCAGTTGAAGCCAGATGTCATTGTGACTGATATGACGATGCCGTTATTGCATGGACTTGAAGCATGCCGGCAGCTCAGGCAACTGCCCATTGCCGCGAAAGTTATCTTTCTCACCATGCACGCGGACGTCGCCTATGCAAAAGAAGCCTTCGAGGCAGGGGCCTCAGGGTATCTTCTGAAGCGCAGTGCGGCTTCCGAACTAGTTAAGGCCATTCATATGGTGATTCAAGGTCGATCGTATCTCACCCCGCTCGTGTTTCGCGACGATCAGGCACCTCCTGAATATGCGCCACGATTCCAGGTCCCCATTCTCAAGCATCTAACACCTCGTCAGAGAGAAGTGTTGCAGCTGATTGCTGAGGGGAAGTCCATCAAAGAAATCGCAGGCATCCTCTCCCTTTCCGTCAAGACCATTGAATTCCATAAAACGAAGCTTATGGCTACCTTACACATGCAGTCGAATGCCGACCTCACGCAGTTTGCTCTTTCACATGGTCTCGTGGCCCCCGAGTCAATCACGATGCCTTCTGCCTAGTGATTGATGGTTTTTTAAGAAAAAACTAGGGAATCTTCTAGTTCCCTTCCTTTTCTTCATTTCGTATTGTATGGCACTGTCACCGTCCACCCGTCATTCATTCTTGAACTGATGCGGCGGATTCAGCAAGGAGGCTACAGATGAATCAACGGTCCTCATCTTTTATGCGGACGCCTTCGCAGACCCATGCGATGACGTCGAAATCTCAAAATGACCCACGTGGCCACTCTCAGGATGACTCGGCTGTTTCCACCCTCCAACACGCCATCCTTGTCGTCGAGGATGATCCGTCTGTTTCACAGATGCTTCTTGATGCGCTTGAAGCATGGGGCTATGAGGTGGTGCTGGCCAAAAACGGCCGGGAAGGTTTGCAAGTGTTAACCACGCAAGTTGTCGGTGGCATTTTACTGGATATGAATATGCCGGTGATGAGCGGAAAGACGATGCTGGATGAGTTGCGTTGGTTGGGGAATCAGACACCAGTTGTGGTTATGTCTGGTGGCTTGGATATCTCGACTCTGCGACAATTTGTGAAAGAAGGTGCGCAAGCCTTTGCGGTTAAACCGTTTTCGCTGTCGTCTCTCCGAAAAATTTGCGCCAGAGTGTTTGAGCGTCCTACAAATGATGTCCCATAGATATCCATTGGGCTGTGCCCTCATTATAGACCCCCACCAACGGTTGTGAGTTAACGGAGGACATGGAAATCGTCCTCCATTCATTAGCAATGAACGGTGAAGGCACTGTCTGTCTATGAAGGTGGATTAAGCCGGACACGTCAATGGAACATTCACCCCTATAAAGACGGAGGGCCGCGTTCATGGATGTCGGGCGCTTTTTTTCTTGAAGATGGCCCCCTCCAACCGTCCGTATCAATGATGTGTTGGCCCAATTAGCTAGTCACGCGTACCTGACTCATTCTTGTGGAGGCGCGGATAGAGTGGGATTTGCTCGGGTATGACGAAAGCAGGTGAATCGATTCGAGATCTCACAGGAAGAGAATCGCGAGATGTGGAAGCCACAGCATACTGTATTTCTCTTTTTTCAAAAACAAGATTCTTATTGGGACAGCACTTCTCGTTCAGCGGCTAACCAATCATCCAGAGCCTGGCAGTGATGACCTTCGCGTTGCTCCCACAATTCATAGGCCCGCTCAGCAATGCGTAGTGTGATGTCCCCGTGTGTCGACGGACTGTTCAGCAATAACGGATCTGATTTGGTCATCACTGGGGTTTGAGGCATTTTTCGTCCAACCGATTTTTTGCGGACTGTTTGTTTTCTCTTTTTATTAAGACCATCCTGCCCTGGCGGTTTTCGGACGTTTGGCCCGTGAATTTTTCCTGGTCCTGTGCCGATGCGACTGGTTTCATCACGAATTCACCTCCAACGATAAAGCGGATAATTCAGTCGGGGTTGTCAATATTTCCGAAGGGAATGCCGGCTTTTTCCCCAAAATCTCCAGTGTTTCTCTGATCCGTTCGGGTCTTCCCCAATCGCTCCAGAGTACCTCTTCCAATTCAATAATCCCGAGACGTTCGGGAACTTGTTGGAGAAGGTCGGAGGAGAAATTCATGGAAGGCATGTGTCGATACAGCAAATGAAGTGTTTGCTGTTCATGCGTGGTTTTTATGGCATTCCCCAAACGCTCAAAGCGTTCCATGATAGCGGGGAGGCATTGCCACCCCAATGACCAAAGCGTATCGATTTTGGCCACCATCACCAACGTATTCCAAAGCCCGCCATTCGACATAGCTTGAGAGGCTTCGAGTGGGCTAGGCTTTTCCAAAAATGACTCGACCTGGCGAATACAGGAATTTCCTTGCCTGGCCAAGATGCCGCCGACGTTCATCCACCCATAATCTAATTCCAGATGGGTAGGGCGGACCCCTAAAAGGAGAATGCGATCTTGTAGGACATCGATAGCACGCGTGGCTCGGCGAACAGTCTCTGCGAAACGATCTTCAGGAAAGACAAAATGATCCGATGGGTAAATCACCACTGTGGCATTGGGATCTTTCGCGCGCACAGAGGTCAGGGGAAGAAAAATCCCCGCAGCGGTCCCGCAATTCTGAGGCTGAACAACAACGTGTCCCTGGTGTTTCTTTTCGAAGGTCTCACCGATATAGGGCAGGTGGTGTTCCGCAATCACCGTGACTTTGTGATGAGGCATTCCCACCCGATCGGCTCGGTTTAGAGTATGTTGCAGCATGGATTGATTTCCCACGAACGTACAATATTGTTTGGGCTTGGAATAGCCCAGCCATTGTTGAATAAATGGACGCATTCGTTCTCCATCACCTCCCGCAAGCACAACGGACCAAACAGGATTGTGAGAAGGTCTCATAACATTCTGCTCCTTCCTTAGATCAGATTGGGAAATGACAATGAATGGATTTATACGGTAAGTGTAAAAAAATCGTAACTAGTAATATCCCTAGCCACCCAGTAAGAATTTTCTGGATCTGCTGGTGGAAAGAATGGCTGGTAAGTTTTTCTTGTTTTGGCCCCCCTCTATCCACATTCACGTCGTACCCAGTTGATCTGGGGCAACATTTTGGCCCTCATTTTTATTACAGGATGGAGCTCCTGGCGCCTCATTTGGCCCCCGGTGCTCAAGCCCCTAACCCCAGCTCGGGCATCTCAAGGAATTGGTTCTGACTGGTCAATCCTCCCGTAACCGTTGACTGTGAGACCTTCAGCTTTTTCCCTATTCCCAATCCATACGATCAGCCCTCTCTCCTGCTTGAGGCGGCTAAGGAATCAATAATTCATATTTATCAAGGGGCATTTCCTCTCGATCTTGAATCCGACAATCCAATTCTTCCTTCATACGTGGCCCATCCTAACGGCATCCTCTCCACTCGGTGCCCATCGTTAAAAGGGTTTCTAGCGAAAATTATGCCAGGACGATTGTGTATATTGTTCGGTTGATTAGGTAGGATTTTCGATAAAAAATGAGTGATAGAGAAAAAAAGATGTGGGAAATAGCTCCATTTATCGGTTCTAGTTTTGTCCAGTAATGCGACAAACTTCTTTTTTGAAGGATCCATCCAGGGGTGAGGTCTTCGCTTTTTCCCGAAGACTGTGCGGGAATGAATGGAAGTATTGTTCAAAATCGCCCATGATCGAAAAAAACAATATTCCTGTTTGAATTGATTTCAGGATGATTCTCGTTCTATAAGAAAAGAGAGGAAGCCTAGAAGCCACTTATTTACGATTAACAGAAAGCGTAAAAGGGCTCCAACTGGAAAGGACAATGGTTCCTAACCTCGTGAGTGACGAGGTCGTACGAATCGATTCACATCAGAGCTTGGTTGTAGTGCCTATGAATCGGAATACCAGCAAGCACCCCCAAGTGGGGTTAGGATGCATCAAGGGTCAATCTGAGCATCTTCACCTCAAACATGCCTTTCCCTTATCATGTCGGGAATGTTGTGGTGAAGGGTCAAACGAATTCGACAGAGCGTGTACGGCTTGCTCTGTCGACAGAATCATTGTATGTCTATTCTTCGGCAAGATCCGACGACGAAAGATTGGGTGATTATTGCGGCGGATCGAGGCCAACGTCCTGATACATTTCAGAAAACCGTTGAAGAATCAGATTTGCCGACCCATGATCCGGCGTGCCCCTTCTGCCCTAACACGATCCTTCCCGAGGACGCGGCCGTTCATATGAAGACCTTTCTACCGTAGAGCCGGGAAAAATCGTGAAGATTCTTGTCGTCAATTGTGGAAGCTCATCTCTGAAATTTTCGGTCCATGATATGGCTTCTTCTGATCAAAATGGCAAACCAGGGGATGGCCATCAATTGCTCAATGGAAAAATCGCCGGGATCGGGGGCGAGGCCTCATGTGTTTTGATCGACGACGGCGGTCGGGCGTGTCGGTACTCACGGCAAATTTCCGATATCGGACTTGCGATTCAATGGATGTGTGACATTTTACAAGATCATCAACGTCCTTATGGGCATTGGGAAGACATAGAAGCGGTTGGTCATCGAGTTGTGCATGGAGGTGAAGCCTTCACCCAAGCGGTGCGCCTTGACGAAGATGTGCTCCACCAGATTGAACAACTCAACGACTTGGCTCCGCTGCATAATCCTTTCGGTGTGGCGGGCATTCGGATGGTGCAACAGGCCTTGGGTCAGGCCATGCCGATGGTCGGGGTGTTCGATACGGCGTTTCATGCTACGCTTCCTGAACATGCGCAGACCTATGCTCTGCCTTTGGAATTAACGAAAAAATCAGGCATCCGGCGTTACGGGTTTCATGGGATCGCCCATGCGTCGTTGGCGTGTGGCTATGCCCGATTCACGGGGCAATCATTGCGGCAATCCCGTCTCATCACGCTTCAATTAGGCAATGGTTGTTCTATGGCAGCAATATCTCAAGGACAGTCCGTTGAAACCTCGATGGGATTCACCCCATTGGAAGGGTTAATCATGGGAACGCGGTCGGGAAATGTGGATCCTGCCGTGGTCTGGCATCTGATGAAGCATCATTCCATGAGTATGGTAGAAGTTGAGCAACTGTTGAATGAACAATCTGGTCTCTTAGGAGTTTCGGGACGATCCTCCGATATGCAAATCTTGCTTCGTGCAGCGAACGAGGAGCACGATACACGGGCACAATTGGCCATCGATATGTTTTGCTATCGTATACAACAGTATCTTGGAAGCTATCTGAACGTGTTACATGGCGCGGATGCCATCGTGTTTGGCGGGGGGATAGGGGAGCATGCACCTGAGATACGCGCACAGGTGTGCGCTGGCATGGAGTGGTGTGGGTTGCACATAGACTCCGTTCGTAATGAGCACGCCATCAATTTGAGCCCAGGGGATGCTGCCAAGATGAGTGGCGATGAGTCGCCCATTGCCGCCTATGTTGTGGCGACAGATGAAGAAACCCTTATTGCGCAAGAGACCATTCGTTGTCTTGAGCAATCGACAGCCTCATAGGGAGGATTGCGGCGTGAATATAGCACTCCCAGATATCATTGAAATGCAGGCTCAATCCATCGCACACCTGTCGTCATGCCTGCAATGATAGACGAACTCCTCATACTCGCGGTTTGTGGCGGGGATCTATCCGGCGGAGGGGCAGGCATCCATCTGTGAGTTGAGTCATTCTGGATTCCCGCCTTCAGGCCTGCGCGTCACAGCGCTTCCAACCTTCGTAGCTCACTGACAACTACGGCGGAGGAGGTTCAGCGCATAGACGTGGGAATGACAAAAAATGGCCAGAAGTAACGGAAGAAGGTACGGAAATAAAGAAAGACGGATGCTACAAAAAACATGGACCTGCCGTTAGAAGTGTGCAAGAGAGCGACCTCAAGGACTGATTTTGAGCCGAGCGGAAAATTTTCCATAAGAATGCACCATTTTCATCAGAGGGAAAGCGAACCGAGAACTGAAACTGAAAGTGCCTAGACGAATCCAATGCAAATAAAAGAACACCCCCTGAAAAGCTGACATGCGATGCAATCTTGAGTCGGAGTGTTTCATGGTGCCTTCTGCGTGCTATCGAGAGTCCGGAAGCTGAGTTTTTTATTATAAACCTTCTATTCAAAGGCTGTTCATCGTATCCATCCAGAAATCTTTATGAATTTATCCAGAGGAAGTGGAATCCTCTTGCATCCAACCTCCCTCCCCGGAGGCTGGGGAGTTGGTGATTTAGGGCCCACAGCATTTCAATTTGTCGATTTTCTGAAAGCCTCAGGTCAGAGTTGGTGGCAGATGTTGCCATTGGGGCCGACCGGCTATGGCAACTCCCCCTATATGTGCTTTTCCGCCTTTGCCGGGAACCCCCTGCTTATTAGTCCGGAAAAACTTGTGGAGGATGGGCTTGTATCGGCAGCAGATGCGAAACGTACGGCGTCCTTTCCGGTCGAACGTGTGGATTATCCGCTGGTCATTGAACACAAGCGTAAAATCTTAGAAAAGTCCTATACCAAGTTTAAAGCCAATCCCCCTGCTGAACATCGACAGGCCTTTTTGTTGTTTCGGGAGAAGCATGCTTCCTGGTTAGAAGACTTTTCTCTCTTTCTGTCTTTGAAAGAGAGCTATAAGGGGCAGGCATGGACTCGATGGGAGCAACCACTGATCGTTCGAGATCCTCAAGCCCTGCAGGACTGCAGTCGGCGCCTCAGGGATACGATTGATTATCATCAGTTTCTCCAGTACCTGTTTTTTTACCAATGGTCTGCCCTGAGGCAGTATGCTCATAGCAAGGGGGTGCGAATCATTGGCGATCTCCCGATCTATATCGCTCATGATAGCTCAGACGTCTGGGCGCATCCTGGTTCATTCTATCTGGATGACCAGTGCCAACCATCGGTGGTGGCCGGTGTGCCGCCGGACTATTTCAGCGCAACAGGACAACGATGGGGGAATCCTATTTACCGGTGGGACGTGGGGGCCACGTCCGGGTACCAATGGTGGATCGATCGATTCCGAGCCAATCTGGCTCTTGTCGATATGATTCGATTGGATCATTTCCGCGGATTTGAAGCCTATTGGGAAATCCCTGCTTCTGAATCTCATGCTATCCATGGTCGCTGGGTGAAAGGTCCGGGAGGCGCATTGTTTGCAGCCGTGAAAACTGCACTTGGTGATTTGCCTGTGCTCGCCGAAGACCTTGGTGTGATCACCCCGGAGGTCGAGGCGTTACGGGAAACCTGTGGTTTTCCGGGCATGAGAATTTTACAAATGGCATTCGGCAACGACCCGAAAGCTCATCATTATCGACCTCATCACTTTACGCAGAATTCCATCGTCTATACCGCCACTCATGACCATAATACGACGGTCGGGTGGTTTACCGCTGAACCTGGAAGGGAAACCACTCAGTCCACAGAAGAGATCAAGGAGGAGCGTGCGAGTGTGTTGCGCTATCTTGGGACCGACGGTCGAGACATTCATTGGGATGTGATTCGACTGGCCATGAGTTCTGTTGCCCAACTTGCTATAGTTCCCCTTCAGGACGTCCTGGGATTGGGGAGTGAATGCCGGATGAATCGTCCCGGCACACTCAAAGGAAACTGGGAGTGGCGCGTGCGTCCGGATCAACTGACAAGGGAGGTGGGAACCCGGTTCAGGGATCTGACCGATGTATTTGAGCGACGACCCATGACCACGCCGGATTCAATCCTTTAAACTTGAAAATTCCCCGTTAGCTTGCCATGGGGTCATCTTTCTTTGGTACCCTTATGAGGCGTGACACTTCCACGTGAAGATAAAGTGCGAAAAAGTTCCCACTGTGCGTGGCAAATCCATGACCATCTTGGCTTTCCGTTCAAGTACCGGAATGTTCTGTTAGACGAGGAAGTGACGAAAATTATTAAAGAGACCGCAGTGAGTATTGAAGAATGGTATCCCATTGAAATAGAAGCTCTTGGCACGGACAAGAATCACATTCATGTGCTCTGCAGTCGGTATCCCAAGGTAGCGCCAAGGCGGATTGTGCAATATTCAAAAGTATTACCGTCAGACAGATCTTTCGACGGCGGCCAGCCGTCAAGCGTGAGTTATGGGAGGGAGAGTTTTGGTGGGATGGATATTACGTGGCCATGGTTGGCGAGCGCGCCAACTGGCAGATGGTGGAAGGTTATGTCCAACGTCAAGGTTTTCCCAAAGAAGATGTCCAGCAATTGAACCTCTTCTAACTCTTTGATACCCCGTCAGCTTGCTGGGGGGTTCTTCATTAAGGACAGGTGTTTTGAGAAAAAGGAGTGCAGGATGAAAATTTTGGTGGCGTTTGATCATTCAGAGCATGCGCAGGAGGCCATCCGATTTGTGAAGTCGGTGGATTGGCCGACACAATCCCGAATTTATTTAATCCATATTATGGAAATGAAAGATGCTCCCACTCTCATGCCGTCGGGTGGACCCTCGAGTTGGGACAGGGTGATTGCCGAGGCAAGGGGACACCTGGTCACCGAGGCGAAAATTTTTCTTGAGCACACGAAAAAAAGCATTCAGGAGCACTGTACTGTTCAGGTTGAATCTATCGTGGTGGAAGGGCTTCCTGGGGCGGAAATTTTACAGGCGATGAAGGATTATCAGATTGATTTGATTGTCGTGGGCACCCGGGGCCTTTCCAAGGTCAAACGGTTCCTACTTGGAAGTACCAGTGATTGGGTCCTGAGGGAAGCGTCGTGTTCCGTCCTGTTGGTTCGTGGGAAATTGAGCCAGGCTACGATGGGAAAATCCCCCGCCAAAATTCTTCTAGCTACCGATGGCTCATCTGTTGCTCTGAGCACTGTGCCGATGCTTGGTCTCTTGAAGGGGAAAACACCTCCTAAGGTCACGGTGGCTCATGTTGTGGGAAAGCCTGCTTTCCTGGAAGGGTGGTATTGGGGAACAGGAAAAGCCGAATTTAAGCAATTGGGGGAACAATTGCTTGAGAAGGCGGAAAAGGACGGCGCCGCTCATCTGGAAGAGATGAGCCAAAGAGTCGAAGGACTCGGAATGAAAGTCGATACAGTGTTGACCAAAGGAGATCCTGCTGAAGAGATTGTCAAAATCGCCGAGCGTTCGAAGGCAAAATTGATCATGGTTGGATCAAAAGGATTTATAGGTGGCAAGCCGGTCCCATTGGGAGGGGTCGTCAGAAAAATTGCTCGCTATGCTCCATGCTCGGTGTTGCTCACCCGCCCTGGCAAATCTGAGAAAAAAGGTTGATACCGAATCGGTTGTGACAGGATCGGTCAAGACGAAGAGAGAGACTGTCTCACCTGCTCAGGGTTTCGTATGGTGAGAATTGCCGCCATGGACTATCTATTTCAAAAATGTTGGACGCACCTCAATCGAATGGAGCGCGATGCCTATTTCCAGTAAAAAAAAGCCAGACATGTGCTGGCATGCCTTGGATGGTGAATCCGTTCTGAAGGCCGTGGCTAGTCAGATTGGAGGCCTCACACAGGAGGCCGCTGACACACGTCTGGCCCTCTATGGCCCCAATCGTTTACGCCCGGCGAAAACGCGAGCACCCTGGCGGCGGTTTGTTGCGCAGTTTCAAAACATTTTAATTTATATTCTTTTGGGAGCAGGTGTCGTGACCGCCCTTCTCGGCCATTGGGTGGATACCAGTGTCATTCTGGGCGTGGTGGTGATTAATGCCATCATCGGGTTTATCCAGGAAGGTAAAGCTGAGAAAGCGATGGATGCAGTTCGTCGAATGTTGTCTGTGGAGGCGATGGTGCTTCGGGATGGGGCACGTCGCTCAATCTCCGCAGAAAACCTGGTACCCGGTGATGTGGTGTTCCTTCAGTCCGGTGACAAAGTTCCGGCTGACTTGCGGCTTATCAAGGTAAAGGAACTCAGGGTCGAGGAGGCGGCATTGACCGGGGAGTCTGTGCCGGTCGAAAAAGCGACCAAGGCTGTTGACGAAACGGCATCCATGGGAGATCGATATAGTATGGCCTATTCGGGAACCCTGGTGACCTCCGGGACGGCCACGGGGATGGTGGTGGCGACGGGTGATGCCACCGAACTCGGACGGATCAGTGCCATGCTGGCGGAAGTGGAGGCATTGACCACTCCGCTTCTCCGGAAGATTGAAGAATTTGGCCGGCGTCTGAGTGTGGGAATCATCACCGGCACGGCGTTGGTCTTTGCCTTCGGGGTCCTGGTTCGGGACTATTCAGTCGGTGAGATGTTTCTGGCGAGTGTGGGATTGGCGGTGGCGGCCATTCCTGAAGGGCTTCCGGCCATTATCACGATCACTCTGGCCATCGGTGTCCAGACTATGGCCAGGCGGAACGCGATTATTCGTCGTCTTCCCGCCGTGGAAACGCTCGGGTCGGTTACGGTCATTTGTTCCGATAAGACCGGGACGCTCACCCGCAATGAAATGATGGTCCAAGCTCTTGCCACAGCGACGTCTACCGTCCAGGTGAGTGGCACCGGCTATGACCCCCATGGGGGATTTGCCATTGATGATAAGGAAATATCGGTTTGTGACTTGCCGGAGATCGCCGAACTCGCCCGGGCAGCGCTGCTCTGTAACGATGCCGGTCTCGAACAGGTGGAGCGTGATTGGAGGATTACTGGTGATCCCACCGAAGGTGCGCTCATGACGCTCGGGAGTAAAGCCGGATTGGATCCCCGAATGGAACGGGAGATGTGGCCACGGACGGATGTGATACCCTTCGAATCGCAACATCGTTTCATGGCGACGTTGCATCACGACCATGCGGGTCATGGATTTATTTATGTGAAAGGCGCGCCCGAACGGGTGGTGGAAATGTGCTCCCATCAGCGGGTTTCCGGAGAAGACCGTCCTTTTGAGCATGCCTATTGGATGGAGCGCATTGAAGCTCTGGCCAATCAAGGACAACGGGTGCTGGCCGTGGCATTTGTCGCCACCAACCATGAACATCGAGAATTGGGCTTTCAGGATGTGGAAGATGGGCTGACGATGCTGGGCCTCTTTGGCATTATTGATCCTCCCAGAAGGGAAGGCATTGAAGCCGTCCGGCAATGCCAGGCCGCAGGCATTCGAGTGAAAATGATCACAGGGGATCATGTCGGCACCGCACGTGCCATTGGCGCGCAAATGGGCATTGGGGATGGAACCCGGGCGATATCCGGGCAGGAGATCGAAACGAGCAACGAGCAACAATTACAGGTCTTTGCGCAGGAAATCGACGTGTTTGCTCGAGCCAGTCCTGAGCATAAGTTACGATTGGTTCAGGCCCTCCAGGCTCACAACGAAGTGGTGGCGATGACGGGAGACGGCGTGAACGATGCGCCGGCCCTTAAACGGGCGGATGTCGGCGTGGCCATGGGAATCAAAGGGACGGAGGTGGCGAAGGAAGCCGCGGAAATGGTGCTGGCGGATGATAACTTTTCCTCGATCGCTCATGCGGTAGAAGAAGGCCGTCGGGTGTATGACAACATTCAAAAATCCATTCTCTTTATCCTGCCGACGAATGTGGCTGAAGCCGGGGTGATCATTATCGCGATTTTTTTGGGATTAATGTTGCCCATCACGGCGGTACAGATCTTGTGGATTAACATGATTACCGCAGTGACCTTATCCCTCGCCTTAACCTGTGAGCCGGCGGAAGGAGATGTCATGCGCCGGCCACCACGTCATCCAGACGAATCCATCTTGTCCGGTTTTCTCCTGTGGCGCGTGGGCTTTGTCTCCTTGTTAGCGGTGGGGGGGGCATTCGGGATCTTTATGTGGGAACGTGAGATGGGGGCCTCCATCGAAACAGCCAGAACCATTACCGTCAACACGCTGGTGGTATTTGAAGCCTTTTATTTGCTAAATGCCCGTTTATTGCATAGCTCGGTGCTTTCCCGCGAAGGAGTGCTGGGTAATCTTTACGTTCCTCTCGCCATAGGCTTTGTCCTGTTGATGCAAGGACTCTTCACCTATACCGAGGTGATGCAAGCGCTGTTTCATACCACGGGAATTTCTGCCTGGGATTGGCTTCGCATTTTTTGCGTGGGCCTGTTTATTTTTCTCGTGATTGAATGTGAAAAATACCTCTACAGGAAATTCCAGATGGGGAAGGCTCACGAATAACATCGTGACGTTGATGAAAAACGACGATAACCGGCTGAAGGGTGGGATTAAAGCGAGGATAGAAGGATGGCAGAACGAGTCAGCGTCACATCGATCGCTGATAAGTGCATGAACACGAATGTGAAAAGAGGGGAGAGACGATGAAGTCCGATTCACCAAAAAAAACAGCAGTAGCCAAAGAGGAGCTTCAACGGATTGATGCCTATTGGCGTGCAACCAATTATTTGTCCGTCGGGCAGATCTATCTCCTTGATAACCCGTTACTCAAAAAGCCCCTGAATCTGGAGCATGTGAAAGCGAGGCTGCTTGGTCATTGGGGGACGACCCCGGGATTAAACTTTCTCTATGTCCATTTGAACCGGATCATTAAGAAGCATGACCTCAGTATGATTTATATTGCCGGTCCCGGGCATGGCGGTCCCGGTCTGGTGGCCAATACCTATCTGGAAGGGAGCTATAGTGAGGTCTATCCCGATATTTCCCAGGATGCCGAAGGGATGAGAAAACTCTTCAAGCAATTTTCCTTTCCCGGAGGGATTCCCAGTCATGTGGCTCCCGAAACTCCCGGGTCTATCCATGAAGGTGGGGAGTTGGGCTATTCGTTGTCGCATGCCTTCGGCGCAGCCTTTGATAATCCCGATCTGGTCGTCGCCTGTGTGGTGGGAGACGGCGAAGCCGAAACCGGTCCGTTGGCCACTGCCTGGCATTCCAATAAATTCCTGAATCCCAAGTTGGATGGGGCCGTGCTACCCATATTGCATCTGAATGGATACAAAATTGCCAATCCCACGGTGTTGGCTCGCATCAGCCATGACGAATTGAACAGTTTATTTATCGGGTATGGATATAAGCCGTTTTTTGTAGAAGGGGATGACCCAGAAACGATGCATCAGGTGATGGCGGATACGTTGGATGAGGTCATGAAAGAGATCCAGGCCATTCAACATCGCGCCAGAGAAAAGGGGGAGACCACTCGTCCGTACTGGCCGATGATCGTCTTGCGAAGCCCCAAAGGCTGGACCGGTCCAAAGGAAGTGGACGGCAAACAGACGGAAGATTCCTGGCGTTCGCATCAGGTGCCCTTTGCCGAGATGACCACGAAAAAAGATCATATCAAGCTTCTTGAAAAGTGGATGAAGAGTTACCGTCCGCAGGAACTCTTTGATGAGACCGGAAGGCTGATACCGGAACTCGCAGAGTTGGCTCCCATCGGGGATCGCCGAATGGGCGCAAATCCCCACGCGAATGGCGGTTTGCTGTTGAAGGAACTCAAGATGCCGGATTTTCAGGACTATGCGGTGAAGGTGCTAAAGCCCGGGACGGTGTTTGCTGAATCGACGCGGGTCATGGGCACGTTTCTCCGTGATGTGATGAAACTCAATATGCATAACCGGAATTTCCTGGTTTTTGGTCCGGATGAGACCGCTTCCAACCGCCTCAATGCGCTCTTTGAAGTGACGGGTCGCCGGTGGGTTGCGGACACGATTCCTGAAGATGACCTCCTGACTCCGGATGGGCGGGTGTTTGAAATTCTGAGTGAACATACCTGCCAGGGCTGGCTGGAAGGATATCTCTTGACCGGGCGCCACGGATTTTTCTCCTGCTACGAGGCCTTCATTCACATCATCGATTCGATGTTCAATCAGCATGCCAAATGGCTGAAGGTGACGGGGAGTGAGATCCCGTGGCGGAGGCCTATTGCGTCACTCAACTATCTCCTGACTTCCCATGTCTGGCGGCAGGATCACAATGGATTTTCTCACCAGGACCCAGGGTTTATCGATCATGTGGCCAACAAAAAAGCGGAAGTGATCAGAATTTACCTACCCCCTGATGCCAATAGCTTATTATTCGTCACGGATAAATGTCTGCGCAGCCGGAACCTCGTCAATGTCATCGTGGCCGGGAAGCAACCGGGATTGCAGTATCTCAGCATGGATGCGGCCATCAAACATTGCACGGCGGGTATCGGCATTTGGGAATGGGCCAGTAACGACAAGGGCGGAGAACCTGATGTGGTGATGGCTTGTGCGGGTGATGTGCCAACGTTGGAAACCTTAGCCGCGGTCGACCTTCTCCGTCAGCAGGTTCCCGATCTGAAAGTGCGTGTGGTGAATATTGTGAACCTCATGAAGCTGCAACCGCAAAGCGAGCATCCGCATGGGCTGTCCGACAAGGAGTTCGATACCCTCTTCACGACGGATAAGCCTATTATTTTTGCCTTTCACGGATATCCCTGGTTGATCCATCGCCTGACGTATCGACGGACCAATCATAAGAATCTCCACGTTCGGGGCTATAAGGAAGAAGGCACGACGACGACGCCTTTTGACATGGTCGTGCTGAACGATCTTGACCGTTTCCATCTTGTGGCCGATGTGATCGATCGAGTACCAAAGCTCGGATATCTTGCCGCCTACGCCAAGCAGACTATTCGAGATAAAAAAATCGATCATAAAACCTATATTGCCAAGTATGGCGATGACATGCCGGAAATCAAGGGCTGGAAATGGCCAGACAAGTGAAGCGATTGGCTATATTCTACCTTAGTTTTTTACCTAAGTTGTAAGATGTAATAAAAATGGTCTAGCATATTCCAGTATAATTGCTTTTTTAATATGTACATTATCTTTAGCCACGGTCTCCCGTTTTTTTGAATCGCAGGTTTTTGGTACGCCTTGGGCGTGGATGGTCGTGAATGGAAATTATGGTCATCCCCGATAATTTCGGATGTAGTAATTTTGAAAAAGGAATGAATGCCACTCCTACAACAGGTTAAAGTGTATGGGAAAGGCTATATTTATCGCGCCATTGGCTTCCCCTTTCCCGTGATAGAGAAGTGATCGGACATAACCATAAGTAAAGCGCTTTGTTTCTTGATCGCGTCTGGCCTTCCGGCCAGTGCTGCGGTTCTGCGAGAACCGTACTTGCAACTGGTTACGCCGACATCCACTATTGTCTGGCAGACTGACCTAAGCTCGGCCGCTGATAGTCGCGTACAATAGGGCACCGGGTCGGACATTTTACACCAAATCGCCTTTGAGACCGCTGTCATCCCTCCCTCCAGTGCTGCTGTGAAGAATCGTGTTGTGACGTTTACTGGATTGAGTCCCTCCACCATATATTTGTACAACGTGGGGACAGTGACCGATGGACGGCAAGGCGTAGGCTCGCTTGAGACCCCTACGAATTGAGCCTTTGTGTTTGGAGCACTTCATGCCCCTCGTCCCACCAATCTACTGTCCCGTTCGGGAATATTCCCGCCAGATTTGTGAGCGAATAATGCCTCCGGCGGATGCCGCCCGTCCCCCTTATCTTTGTTTGAATTCGCTCATTTTAAAAGCTTCCGCGCTGTTCTCACGGGAAGGGATTCATTTTCCTACTCGCCCCCTAGAGGTTTTGATTTCATGAACCGGTATACTCCTAGGGTTAGGGGGTAGATCACATCGAGTCCGTTCGAGCCGTAAGGGAGCAGGGCATGCATCGGTCTATTTCTTGTTCCACACAAGAATCATCGAACCCTAGATCAAAAAGTCACAACAGAGAAGAAAAATCTGTAAGGCTGTTACCGGCAGTTACCTTCTTGGCGACCGGCGTTTCGGCCTTAGCCTTTGGGGGGTAGACTCAATTTAAGACAAAATTAATCCTTAAGCCAGATCAATCGATTGAGGGGGTGACAAAAACAGCGGAAAAAATCGTCGAAGATAGCAATATCAATACTCAGAATATTTTTTTTAACATCCTCACAGTAAAACAACACGGAGGTTGACATGAACCTTTCTAGCAGGGTCAGGCGTCATCCCTTTCAGTTTACCGCTCGCGCTGATTGGGAGGATGGATTGTTGCAAACAGATGTGGAATTTGTGGTGCCGAAGAATAAGCGGCTGGTTATTGAAAATATCAGCGCAACTCACGAGGCACCCATTGACCAGGAAATTACATCAACTCAGGTCAGAACCATTGTTAACGATGTCGTTGCATGGCACTCGGTAGCCACCCCTAAAATAGCCACATTTGAAAACAAGTTGAACGTGTACAGCGGAGGACAGCGAGTGCGCGTATACGCCGATCCTGGGACGACAGTAAACGTACTTGTACATAAGAACAGCAGCCAGTGTCCTCCTATCTCTTGCGGAACGACCATGGTGTGTATCTCTGGTTATGTGCTTTCACCCAAAAGCCGAAGCCTCGCACCATAGCGGGAATGGGCTCGCAAAAGTACGCAATGGCAGAGAGGGCCACGTAGTGTCTTCTGGGGAATCCATTACAACGGATTGTGAAGGCGGACTTCAAGCCCTTGAGCCGTTCAGTAATATCGCCCTGGGAAGAAAATGTCTCAGGTCCCCGGCCTTATTGCGCCTGGTGTGACCTTCCTCCGTTTCAACCCGGGCCAACAGTTGAGCTGAGATCAGTCGGCATTGAATGAGGGAGAGAGAAATGGGAGGAAACGGTTTATGCTAAACTTTCCTTGAAACTTTTGGAGTTGCCCGAATCCTGTCGCTGGCTTGTGTTGCGTGTTCGAACTGGTTCTGGCAATAAAACTGGCAATCAATAGTTCGAGTCCTTTGTTCCCGCAGGATGGTCACGAGCCTGCTCAATTTTCATATTCTTTCAATACTAAAGTCTAAAAGACATTCTTTCTCGCGCTTCAGACAATTGTAATCCTCTAGAGGCATGAAGTGTTCTGCTTTTCTTGAACGGGAAGAACATTGGCCATTCACTACATGGCGGGAAAACGCAGGCCATCAGATCGAAAATTTCATTAAATGTAGTTTTTGGAATCGTTGAAAGTTTTTTTAATGCGTCACGCACAGCCAACTTTTCTAAGTTACGCCAATTTTGCTAAACGTTTGGATACCATGACCGTGATAATAGGTAGTGGATACAGCTGCATTTTTTCGATGCTGTCTCTGATTACATACGTGGCTAGTGGCTAGTGGCTAGTCGGGAGCGAGTTCCCGAATATACCTGATCAGGTAGCAAGTTTCTTCTGGCGTCAGACGATGTCCCCAACCATGTATGGGGCTAAACACCAAACCCCAAATGATAATCGAACGCAATTCGTATTGCCGCGTCCGGTCCTTTGCCATCATCGAGGGAGCTATGACATCGCAGTCAATGAGTTTGATAGACAACTTTTCCGGCAACGGGATTATTCATCAAGTCTTGCGCTGTTGATTTGCCGATGAATATGAAAAAAATTGTCAAAATTGTAAGACTTCTCGCAAACGCGAGCCCCAATTTCTTCAGGCGGTTTCCATTGAGGATGTCGGTGTTCCCGATAATACGAATAACCCTCATCATCGACACTGTTGCGTCTTGCAACAGTTTCTTCTCCCTATATCGTCCCAAAACTCCCCACTGAAAGAATCTATCATTCAACGTAGGCCTTAGTTTTCTGATGGCCAACAGACATTGGGGCCAAATCCCAATCCGATCCAGGCCTGAAGAAGGTCCCGTCGACTCACGCATCCGACAATTACACCCTTCCGTTCAACCGGGAGGACTAACAGATGTTGGTGTTTCATGAGTTGGACGGCCTCCTTGAGTGTTGCCGATTCCTTGATGGCCACATGATCCTGAACCATGATCTCTTCGGCTGTTAACTGGCTCAGGTCTCGCCCGCTTTCGAGGATATCGAGGATATCAAACTCACTAATGAATCCGATAAAGGCTCCCTTGTCATCCACAACAGGGGCTCCTGGCACGGAAGACGTGTTGAGGGAAATGGTGATCGCCAAACCATTTTGCTTGCGATGAAAATGTAAATCATGCCGGTATGAGATTTGGTCAATGGTTCTCAGTCCGGCGGTCGCAATACTGTGAAGGCTCATGGAAATACTCCGTTAGGGGTTGGTATCAGAGGCACATTTTTTATTTCCATCATGAAGATAGACACTGCCAACCTCTAGGGTTGTTCCGTCATCAAGTTTGATGGAGACATAGTCATGGTTTTGTGTGAGCGCTTTCACTTCACCTGACCATTGTGACGGTTCGACCGACACGATGGTCTTCCCACAAATCTTCATTTTCAGGGCATCGAATCCGGTGGTTTTCATATTTGAGCCTTTCTCTATTGAAGGGGAAGACATGGAGCCGGGGTTTTTGTGTGCCACTCAGTCGATCACTCTTTTCTTCTGGAGTACAAATAAAAGCAAACGCCATGCCTAATTTCAGAGTAGGTGAATTCGGATGGCACAAGAATTGATACTATTATAGAAGATGGATGATAAGGGGAGAGAAAGAGGGCTCCTCGGTCTTTGATTTATGAAAGCCACGTTGTTGCAATTCCTGTTTTTTCTGATCATGGTGTGGTGTTGTGTCATGGGAGCGGCCGGTGCAGCCGAGATTGCCGTTCCCACGATTGTCGTCAAAGAGACCATTGATGAAGTGATGCGACTTGTGACGGATGAGGACCTCAAAAAAACCGAACAATTATCACGTCGCCGACTGTTACTCGAGGAAACAATTGGACAACGCTTTTCTTTTTCAGAGATGGCCAAACGAATCTTAGCGGCACATTGGGCAAATCGTCGTGAAGAAGAGCGGGAGGAATTTGTCCGATTATTCCAGGCGCTCCTTTCAAAGACCTATGCTGGAAAAATCGAAAACTATTCAGGAGAGGAAGTGAGGTACCTCAAGGAACGTCGCAAGGATCCTTATGCCGAAGTCCAAACCCTGAATCGTTTCTCCCAAAACGGAAATTACCTTCAACTATCGGCTGTTATTAAAAGACGACATCTGGTTGGTATATGACGTGGTGGTCAATGGGGTGAGTTTGGTGCAGAATTATCGAAGTCAATTCGCTAGAATCATCCACCGCAAAACGACATATCATCTTATGAGCATCTGGTTATTGCGTTACGAGAGAAGTCCAGCGAGATTCCGGCTCCGTGAGTATGGGCTCACGAATCCCCGAGCTGCTGAATCGTGAGTGGAAGCAAGGAAAGTGCTGAATTTAACGTTGGAATGCAACAGATGTATTTTCGTGGTTGTCTGTTGTGCCGCTTCGATGTTGATGGGAATTTGGGAAAAAGGACGAGCAGATATGAATCAAGATAAGGAGTCTTTACGACAGGTTGAACGCAATCGGATGGTGGATACTCAAATTGTTAGGGAGGGAATCACCGATCCAAGAGTGATCGACGCTATGCGTCGGGTGCCACGGCATCGTTTTATACCGGACGCTGAATCTGACCATGCCTATGGAAATTTTCCACTTCCCATTGGATATGAGCAAACCATCTCTCAACCATATATTGTGGCCTATATGACGGAGGCTCTGAAATTGGACCCAGGAGAGAAGGTCCTGGAAATTGGGACAGGATCAGGATATCAGGCCGCCGTCCTGGCTGAGTTAGTGTCCAAAGTGTTCACCCTAGAAATCGTCGAACCGCTCGTCGCCAGAGCGAAAAGAACTCTGGCAGAACTTGGCTACGATAATGTGATCGTGCGGGCCGGTGATGGGTATCAAGGTTGGCCCGATGAAAGTCCCTTTGATGCGATTATTCTGACTGCGGCCCCGAACCATATTCCCCAACCACTCTTAGAACAATTGGCGATTGGCGGACGTCTCCTTCTTCCCGTTGGAGACTACCCTCAACGTCTCCTGTTAATTCGTCGCACCAAGGAGGGATATCAGGAAACCGAATTGTTACCGGTGGTGTTTGTCCCCATGACTGGGGAAGCCTTAACGGATCCTCCTGCAACTGAGCCTTGACGCACTCATCTCCCGTTGACCACATTCTTTACTCGTAGATGGAAAATCCGCCGGCTGGAATGGTGAGCGCCACCGCTTTGCCATTTCTCGACTCAATGGTTATCTCCTGACCGATCTGTCCGGAATGCGTTGAATAGAGACAGGTGAGGGTTTGGCCGGCCTGATGCAGTCCGTCATCAACCGTCACCCAGGCGCTTCGGGGCGCAGCATAGTCAGTATTCATCGCCAGGAGAATTTCCTGGTCATTGAAAATTCTGGACCAGGGAACCACTGAACGAATGCGGCCTCCCAGCATGCGTGGGAGCCCGAAGTCGGTCCCATTCCCGGAAATCTCTCTCAAATATTGTCGACCACGTCGTAAAGCAAACTTGTCACGACGAAGGTGCAAGATGATGGCGAGTTGCTGGTACGCCGGACTCTCTTCATTGAAAAAATGCCGTTGATGGCTTCGGAAGGCGCCGAATTCTCCTCCGAACATGCATTCGCGAATAAATTGATCGCTCTGTCCGTGTCCGTCAAAATACTGTTCGCTGCCATAGTACATGCAGGGAATGCCCATCGTGAGCGCGTTCAGCGCGAGCACATTTAAGCGTCCATCCGGACCATCAGGATCAGCACAAAACCTGGCTTTGTTCTCTCCCTTTCGTACTTGATCATGATCATCAAACAGGGTACCCACCCGGTTGCGAAACCAGACGTGGGATTCTTTCTGAATCAGGATGGAATTCAGGAATAACTGGAAATATTCCTCCGGGTTGCGAGTGCCCTTCACGAGATATTCCATTTTGTCCGGGATGTCGTCGACGCCAAGTGCGGCATCCAGGCCCGTGGTGTCCAGCGTGTGAAACGCCCGGGTTCTGCCTCCGGTAATTTCTCCAATGAGATAAAAATTTTCTTTGCCGATGGATTGGGTAAATTCATGGATCACCGACGCGAAGTACCGGCTGGCTCCCAGGTCCATATGCTTGACGGTATCCACCCGATACCCATCGACGTCCGCAAAGGCAATCCAGAATTTGTATACCTCGGCCAATGCCTTGAGAGCATCCGATGGCTGATACTGATCGACATCGCCTGAACCGAGTTGGATATTTTTCAGATCAAGGAAATCCCCTTCAAGAAATTCAGGTGAAAAATCTCAATTGGTGATATGGCCCTTTCGGGTATACGCCTGCGGGTCTTGGAATTCCTGTGGCCAGATGGCTCCATGGGGCCAGGCGGCAGGGTGGCTTGCGATGTCGAGTTGTTGGAAGGGGAGAGTTGGTTCTCCGAATTGATCATGGAACCCTTCTACGTCATAGGGTTGGCCATCCCAGCGGGGGTCGTTGAAGATCTGTCCGTTATGTTCAGTCCGATAGCGGTTGGGATGGTATCGAAACACATCACCTGTGTGATTGAGGATAATATCCAGAATAACGTAGATCCCGTGAGCGTGAGCGGTCCGGACAAGTGTTCTCAGATCTTCTCGTTGACCGAAATGCGGATCGACATCCAAAAAGTTTTGAATGCCATATCCATGATAGGTGTCCTTAAATTTTACCTGTTTGAAAATGGGGCTGATCCAAATGGCGGTCACACCCAGACGTTCAAGGTATCCCAGCTTGCTGGTCAATCCGGGTAAATTTCCTCCGCAAAACCTCTGCCCGCTGCCTTCCAATGAGATTCATCCGCATTGCCCGCATCGGTTGACTGAAAGAGGGGAACAGCGCCACGCCGGACGACCGTCCCGTCATTGCTTCTGTACCCCCTTTCGTGGCCATCTGAAAAACGGTCGAGCAGTAAAAAGTACAAGACCTGATCTTCCCATACGGTGGGAGAAGGAAAAAACTTCCGGTCACTGAGGGAAGGCCGGTTCACCTCTTGGAGATTCTTTTCTGTCATGACGGACTCCCTTGATTGTGCACGGTGCATATCTCAAAGTATGGCTGAAATATGGATGGCATTGCGGTGCGGTCTGTCAGATGGCCGGTCTGCCTAATTTTGGTCATCTCACAACGCTGGAAAACCTGGTTTCAGGGATCGTTCCCCGGCCTTGGGTTCATGTCGCACCATTAGGCAATAACCCAAATGGCAAAGCCCTGGCCTTTTTTTGCCAGCTCTTCACCCACATGGCGATGAAATATTTCTTTGAAGCTGGAGTACGATTCCCGTCCAACGACGATGGTTCCACAAGTCTGTTTGTGCGCTGTCCCGATCAATTCACCAACAATATCCGGCCGGTGGATGGATTGAGAAACCACGACGCTGACCATGGCGGGTAATACCCCAATCCGATACAGAATCGTCTTGGCGTTATCTAAGATTGGTTCCGCGGCCTTATTTGCGTCTTCGATCCACTGAGCCTGCTCTTTTTTTAAGGTCTCATCCAGCTTTTGTTCTGTTGCCGGATCTTCAGCGCCCCCGAATTCCAAAAGTTCGGGAGGAATCGGGGGGAGGACGTGAAAGAGCACGATATGAAAATCTTCACGAGCCCCAATCATTTCAGCCACGTAGGAGACGCTTCGAATGGAAGAATCTGACCCGTCGACACCGACGAGTAATGTCTTATCCCTTACCATAGATCACTCCCTTCATTTGACGTGAATTTCGCTACTCCCTCACCAGGATCGTTGGCGGGTTTTGTTCATCCAAAGGGCATTCTAAAATATCCTCTGCTGGCCTGAGCGAGCTGAATGCCTTCACCACATTATTCGCTTAAGGAGGTCTCCCTCAACGCCTCCCGACTTTGGCTGCGAATGGGAACGATTGTTTGACCCGAAACATATTGTCCATCAGACACTGTCGCCTTAGACCTGGGAATGCAGGTTGTTGGGTCTTGGTAAAATCGGCTGTAATTCTACACTGGTTCGCCTATGAGGTGAAGGGCTGCACGATATTGTAAGATCTGAGAACCTTCAAACGCGCATATCCTCGTGTGTCCTGAAGTGCTACAGTTCATGCGCACAGGCTGAAGAGGAAAGGAGCAAACGCTTCACAATCCTTGATCAAGCGACAAACCGGTTTGGGTGGTGAACACTCCATTCTGAGTTATCTTGTAACGAAGATATGTGAACTTATGGAGGAAATGTCTGCTCGTGGAACGGCAAATTTTGTGTAATGGATCTCGGCAACCGACCTTGCGGTTATGATCTCTTCTGTTCAGGCGGCAGCCTAAGGTGTCTGTTGTGTGCCCGTGCCTGAGGCGCCGATAGAAGGAGGACTTGAGAGCAGGCTTTCCGGCGTTGGTCTATGGAAAACACATCTACCATTAAGGCAATCATGACCGGGTTCGCTGAGCGGACGGGCCTGACTTCCCTGGCTCGACCGCCTCGTCGCTATCTCTGGACCGACGCGTTTGCCGTTTGCAACTATTTGGAACTTTTCCGTCAGACAGGCGAGGAACACTACCAACAAGATGCCAAACGCCTTGTCTCTCAAGTTCACAGCGTCCTCGGGCGACACCGGGAAGACGATTCGCGCTGCGGCTGGATCAGTGGATTAGGCGAACAGGAAGGCGGGCAGCATCCCACTCAGGGAGGCCTGAGAATCGGGAAAGAGCTTACTGAACGCGGACCGGATGAACCGTATGATGACCATTTAGAATGGGAGCGGGATGGGCAGTATTTTCATTATTTGACCAAGTGGATGCATGCCCTCGATTGTCTGGCACGGATGACGCGAGATTCCGTCTATAACCATTGGGCTTTGGAACTGGCAAGGACCGCCCATGCCCGCTTCGCCTATATACCCTGGGGTGGTGGCTCCAAGCGCATGTATTGGAAGATGAGTATCGATCTCTCCTATCCCCTGGTCCTGTCGATGGGCCAGCACGATCCGCTCGATGGACTGATCACCTATCAACAACTTCAGGCGACGGCTGTGAAGTTGGTAGATCCCAAGGCAGAGAACCCTCTGGGACAAGAGATTGCGGAGATGGCCGCGGTGTGTGAAGGCCTGACCTGGACGACGGATGATCCATTGGGAATCGGTGGAGTTCTGTCTGATGCCTACAGGTTGACACAATTAATGATCAGTACCAATTTGCGCGAATCTGAGAGATTGGTCTCGCTCTTGCGAGATGCTGAGGTCGGTCTGAAGAATGTTGTCCGGAGCCGGTCCCTGAATGCATCCGTCGATTACCGTCTGGCATTTCGCGAGTTAGGGTTATCCATCGGCCTCCATGCCATTGTAAGGATGCAGAGAATCATCGAACAGCATGCGGAGAATTTCTCCAACCAGCAGGAGTTACATGCCAGACTGTCAGGCCTTGGGCATTTTCTTTCATTGATCGAATCCATCGAAGGCTTTTGGCTTGAGCCGGGCAACCAACAGAGTCACACTTGGACCGGGCATCGTGATATTAACAGCGTGATGCTGGCCACCAGCCTGGCGCCGGATGGATTTCTGGTTCTCCAATAACAATCACGTGAATTGGCAATGCCTGCCGAATTCATTATCAGCAGGCCACAGGTTCGATTCCTGTAAATGGGGTCTGGCAGGACAATTTAGTTTTATGTGATCACCAAAATTCGTTTCTGAGCACTCTTTCTGCCAACGAGTTTGAGATGTAACGCCGAAATTTAGCAAACCGACTACCCCCTTCCCTCAGACTGGAGATGGGTTTCATCATTACCAAAAAACTCTACTGGAAATGAAATCCAACATGTCGATCGCTGTTCACTCAGGGCAAAGGATCTCCCAGTACGATGCCATCGTTCTCATTGACCCAACCCAAGGTGCATTCTGTTCCGTGATCACTTGTCATGAGAAACTGGGCCATCAGCTTGAAAAATGAGTGCGGCAAAGGGGGGACAGCTTCTGGATTGTGAAACGCTCCCATCCAGACGCCAAGCTGATCGGTTGCTTGAAGGCTTTTGGCGAGCACAACGGCACTGAGTTGCGTATTCGCTGGTAGGCCCCCTGGTTTCATTCTGTTGTAGAAGAATCCGTTCGCGGCGGTGTCCGGTCCCGTGGCCTGTTGTCCAGGGACGCGTGAAAAATGTACGAGCCAATCGCCATACAAAACCATGTTCATCGTATCACGGTCTGGGGTCCAAAAACCTAATCCCTCTCCAACGAAGACAACAAGAGGCCGCTGGTAGGTCTTAACTTTTTGTCGAAGGCGTCCTTTGATTGCCTTTTTAAGTTGGTCTGAGTCTAGGGAGAACATCCCAACCGATTTTACTCTGGCGCCAGTTGTCCTAGGACGAATAAGCACCTCGATTTTCGCATCGGCCACTTCATACTCCTGAGTCTCTTCGTATAACTCTTCATTTCGCATGTTGTGAAGTCCTCGAAGCCACTGAAGAATAGGAGTGAATCTCGGATTTGTAGTCTTGCTAAACCAAAATTCTGAAATAGTTAGATCAAATGGCAAGTCTTCCCCGTTAATCATGGTTACCAAAGTATCGAGTTGGGCTCTAGCTGCATCGTCATGATGTGGATCTGAAATTGCCACGACATCTCCGATCAAATTGTGCTCGGGCCAGTAAAAGTCCGGAGTTTTCCCATTCACGTCCATGTTATAGAGTACTTTGTGTCCAGTTTCGCGAAGGTATCGGAAAATCACCAACTCCCAAAAGGCGCCAATGAAATTCCTCGAATCTCGAAAGTCCCTTAGTCGTTCGAAGAGATCTTGATTGCCTTCGGGAAGTAGATCGTTAAACCAAATATTGAGAATGTCTAAGATACGTGGATTACGGATTTTGAGGTTAATGAGCGGGTTCCGCTCTTGGGGTTGAGGCAACGGAAGTGATGCGAGAAACGTTTCGTCGTAAAGCATTGATGGTTCACGACAAGAATTTGGTCAATCTACTTCTTGTGTAATGGTTATTGGAGGGTCAAATGGTTGTGGGGTAAAGAGCGGTCAATAAATCGGCATTAGCAATCTTACGATGTCAGCACCAAAACGGTTTGCACGCCACCTGTTCCCGATGGGGAGCGCTAACCAGGGCGTTTAGTTTGGTCGCCTCTTCCCTGGAGCAGCCCTTGGACACTGATGTCCTCATCTAAGTCAGGCCAATGAAGCCCGGTTCCACCACCACTCATCTCACATACTGCTCGTTGTTCAGGAGTGGCATGTAGAAGCCGGGGGAAATAAGCCAAAGGAACAGCCAATTGCCGTCCATCAGCCAACTTCACCCAGAGATTATCGTTATCACACCATACTGATACAGCTTTAGATTCAGTGGCTAAAGAACTCATGCCATTTATCCTTGATGATGTTTTGTTGTGCCACCACCATCATTTCAAGTTCTTTGAGTTCACGTGCATTCATGGCGTATGATTCAGCCAAAGATACCTCCGGTTCCACCCAGAACTTGGCGACCGCCTCCCCCTTAGGAATATGCACATGGATAGGTTCCCTGGGATTCCCTTCGTTTGCGAAAAAGAAGACCCGATAGCCTTTGTGCTGAAAAAATAGTGGGCACAGCACTATGATAACATCATAGGTTTAAGAATCTAAAACTATTTTCAAAACACATCACCCATCTCGGCCCTGGCTCAAACTCCTCACTCAGCGCCGAGGGCTTTGGACGCTTTTTTTACATCCTTTTGGTTGACCCACAAAATGGCCCCGCAGCGTCCCGCGCCACCTGCCACGGCCGCGGCCGCCCGTATGTTGATTTTCGCTTTCGCGAGTTTCGCGGCATAGGGAACAAAGGTGCCCACTTGATCCTTATCATCGATGACAAAACAGGCTTTGGGACCTTTGATGTTCCATTTGGCCTTTTTGGCGGCGGACGTAAACTTGGCAGGGTCGACGGGCACACAGTCGACTTGGGCTTTCCCGTTTTTTTTGGGAAAAGCCAGAAACGCCAACAAGTTGACCTGGGCCTGTTGTAGGTGCTCCAAGAGCTTGATTCCTTGTCCCGCTTTATGGGGAACCATCATTTTGTAATATTTGGCAAGGCGGACGGAATTGGGCATGGGGACCTCATCATGATTGGGAAAGTGTGTGAGTGGTTAGAACATTTGCCGATGTTCTCTTGGAATATGTCGCCTGAGGTCATTCAAGAATGTGCTGCAGTAAGGTTGTATCACGTTTCCTGAACTTTTCAAACGGTAAAAGGGGCGAGTCCTGTTGGGGGGAAGAATGTGTGTACACAGCGTGGGTTAAGGTGAAGTCTTGTATGATCGTACGAACCTGGATGAGGGGCTGTTGTAGCATGGTTGGATAGTGTTTCCCCGACAGTTACAAACCAAATGGAAAGGTATCCGGTATATCTTTGGTCGTTTCTCTGGTGAGTGCTGCAACGGCCCGCGTTTCATCAAACCAGATGTATTCATCGAATTGTTGCGGTAATGAGGCATAAAAATAATGGCTCTGTAACTCGGTTTCGGGTCGATAAATCACACCAATCGCGCGTTCCAGTCTTTCTTGAAGAAGTTTCTCGCGGGTGATGTTCTTGAGTGGATCCCTGAGCGGCAGGAGAAAGTTGTCAGCCCTAACTTCATGACACACATGCTCATAACTGTCTGGATGCGATGGTCGAACCTGCTTGATTTCCAGCGGGCCACCCCATTCTGATGCGGCGGCAACGGTCCCATGGTCGGTGCCAAAGCCAATCAGATAAGCCCCATCGCCATATGCCTGCCGCACCAGTTGCCCGACATTGAACTCACCACGAGCACTCATCTCGGTGGCCCGTGCGTCACCGATATGTGAATTATGTTCCCAGATCACGGCCTTGGCATCCGGGCCTCTGAAGTCGAGAACAGACTGCAAGGTTTCAAACATGTGCTGGTCACGTTGGTTCCAGGAGTTATTCTCGGCGAAGTACATCGTGCGATAATAGCGTTCGGCATCACTCACCAGGCGTGCATTTTGTTCGGCGTTGAAAAAGCGTTCTCCGTCTGCCCGGGAATATTCCATCCGCTTATTGTGCAAATCCTTCAGCATCGCCAATACTTCATGCTCACATTCCCGGTACTGTTTGGTCATGGTGACGCGACCATACATCGCGGGATCACTGGCCCAGGGCATTAGGCAACCATAGCGTAACCGTGCGACTTCTGCTGTTTGAGGGTCGACTTTTTCCAGATAATCCAGGACGACTTCAATGGAGGTGTATAAACTATAGAGATCCAATCCGTAAAAACCCACTTGCCGTTCAGGATCTTTAATGGTTTCGTTATGGGCTTTTAACCAAGAGATAAAGTTCAGCACGGAATGATTGGCCCACATCCAGGTGGGGAAGCGGGAAAATGGCTGACTTTTCAGAAATGGATCAGGCGAGGAACCATGAATATAGTGCTCAATAGAGGCCGCATCGGGCCAGTCGGCTTCTACAGCAATAATATTCACGTCTTTCTTTTCGATCAATTCCCTCGTGATGCGCGCACGCATATCGTAGAACTCGGCAGTGCCATGTGAGGCCTCACCCAGTAAGATCAGGCGACTGTCGCCGATGCGTTCCATCAGGTTGTCCAGATTGACATGCTCAATACTGGTAAAGTGTTCGCTTGATTGAAAAATCAACTCTGGCAGGCTTGACTCGATATCTTCCTTGGCAAGTGTATGTCCCACTTCGTCTTCCCAGCCGGCAGCGCCAATCAGCGGGACAAAACGTACGCCGCCCATATCCTCTTCCTGATATTCATGCTCGCTGATGCGTCGAAGGCGAACGAGTTTCTGTGTGCGCAGGGTCGAGCCTACCGGAATAACCAGACGCCCACCAATGGCGAGCTGTTCTTTCAGGGCCTTGGGTACGTCGGGTCCGCCTGCGGTGACAACAATGGCATCATAGGGGGCATGTTCCGGCCATCCAAGGGTCCCGTCTCCATAAAGTACTTGAATGTTGCGATAACCCAGTTCCGCGAGGCGTTTGCGTGCGGTATCCACGAGAATTTTATGTCGTTCAATGGTATAGACTTCCTGAGCAATTTCTCCCAATATCGCCGCGGCATATCCGGAACCCGTCCCGACTTCCAGCACGCGGTCTTCCGGCTTTAATTCAAGCGCTGCTGTCATCAATGCCACGATGTAGGGTTGAGAAATGGTCTGGCTGGCTTCAATCGGAAGGGGCGAGTCACTATAGGCAAATTCAACCAGATCTGTGGCGACGAATTCTTCACGAGGGACGGCGCTGATGGCATCAAGCACCCTTGGGTCATGGAGGCCACGAGCCACTAACTGATGATCAATCATGTCCTGTCGTAATTTATTGAACGTGTTCATGCGTGAATCCCCAGCCTATTTTTTTAAAATGATGAATTAGCCACATGTCCAGCATGGAATGTTTACATCCCCCTTGAGCCACTATTTTGACCGGTCGCTTTGATTTTTTCTTTGCAAACGGATTGGCGAGTGCAATGCCGACCTTTCCGACTTCTGAAACACCTAAGGTGCTTTGAGTTATCCGGACGCATTGTAAGAATGATCCCGTGTAAAGCGATTCTGGAGCATTGATTTCGCAATTATGATGCCAGATGGTTGCTTTCCTGTGTATCGCAATGGATGCAATCATCCGTTTCCCTGCAGAGAGAGCCAATTAAAACAATTCCATAACTTGGGAATTCATGAACTGAGGAATTCATAGGAGGCGTCAGGCGGACATAAGTGGCGCAAAATTCTACACTGGTTCACCTTGCAGTAGTCTTGAAAAGGAATCGGGAGTTGTTTTTTCTCAGGAGTCTCGTCCACGAATGATTCAACAGGCAGTTCAATCGATAAAGAAATTTCCTCCCCTTGGGTCGGTTCTTTTGAAGGGCAGGCCAACTCGCGTGGCTCAGACAAGGCCCGCACGAGGATCTGAGCGTCCGACCCTGGACCGGGCGAAAGGCATCGAACAATAGGCAGGGTTGTGTCTGCGGGCATTCCATTTGGCATGGGCACTTTGCCTGGCATGATCAAAGAAAAGAATCCTTTGGGAAATATTTTGAGGAACTAAAATCGAGGGGAGGGAGATATAAAAAGCCTTTCCTTCATATTTCGTGACACTTCAAATTGCCTCTCTATATGATTCGTGTAACAGAGTTCTCTTCCTACGGAGACAAATCCTATGAGGTGGAACGTCCTGTATTGGATCCTAGGTCTTATAGTTCTCCTGCCATTTTTCAATTTTCTGCTGGGCGTGCATCCGCCGAGGTTGCAAACGGATGATGACCCCAATCGCTACGGGTTGGACTACGAGTCGGTTTCATTCCCCACCTCTGATGGGTTAACCCTGAGAGGGTGGTTTATCCCGGCAGCCTCTGCATCACGGGAATCATCGCGCCAAGGGAGGATGGCATGGAATATGTGCGGGACTATCCTGGTGGGCCATGGCTATCCTTTTGATAAAGCCAATATCCTTCGGCATGCGCTCTTCCTGCATTCCCGCTTTCATCTTCTGGTATTTGATTTTCGGTATTTTGGTGAGAGCGATGGTGCCTATACGACGGCCGGTCTATTAGAAACCCGGGATGTCCAAGCGGCCGTGGAGTATGTCAAAAGTCGGAGCGATGTGAATCCTGACCAAATCGGGGCATTGGGGTTTTCCATGAGTGCGTCAGCCTTTATTTTGGGGAACCATCCGGACATACAAGCCATTGTGGCCGATAGTCCCTATGCCACCTTGGAAGGACTCATTGCCCGGCAGTTTTTCTTCTTTCCGGGCTTCACGAAATGGCCGCTTGTCGCACTGACAAAATTCTATGCCCGGCTCTTCCTGGGTGTACGAGTCAATGATGCGGCCCCGGCCGAAGTCGTGCGGGATCTCAACACCCCTTTGTTGATTATCCATGGGGATGCCGATTCGCAGATCCCTCTTGAGCATTCGCAGACCATTTACGCCAACGCCGATCCCGAAAAGACAATGCTCTGGATTGTCCGGGGGGCTGACCATGGCTTTGCCCATGGGCTCGAGGGCCCTCGATATGAGGTGCGGGTGAGAGAGTTCTTTGAGCAGCATTTGTGCACACCAGCACGCACCTAGAGGGTGTGTAGCGCCGTGGATTGCGTGAACTCCCGGCTGCTCCATTCTTTCCTCCTCCGTCATTCCCCACATTCTTTTTGGGGAATCCTTTTTGGTTTGTCCCCTTCAATAACTGCTGGAACATGGGGCTCGTGTTGAGCCACCTGTAGTGTCCAAGTAGTTGCGGTATCTCTTAGCTCACAAGGCGCAACGAGGGTCTTTCCACGTCAGCAATTTTTGGCCTGCTCATGTGAAAATCGTAAGCTTGGGAAATGGTCACCTCTTACAGTTCCGGCTATGTTCAAATTTCCTTCTCCCGAGGAAAGTTGCCCATTACCTTGAGAAGGGCAGTGTGATAAAATCCGAAATGATACCACAAAGAGGAGAACCCCAATGTCGAATGTAGAATCCTTCAAAATTGAACTTGAGCAGGAGGATGACGGGCGATGGATTGGTGAGATTGCCGCCCTGCCTGGGGTGATCGCCTATGGGCCAACCAGGGAAACCGCATTGGTAGCCGTCCAGGCCTTGGCTTTGCGTGTGTTAGCTGACCGATTAGATCATGGCGAAGCAGTGCCGGACGAATTAATGAACGTCACCTTTGTTGGGGCATGAGGCATTGGGCATCGACATCAGGAAAACGGGTGCTGGCAGCACTTCTCAGGCTCGGGTGGCGCATCAAACGTCAAACCGGGTCGCATAAAATACTCACACGTGAGAGTTGGCCAAACGTCGTGTTTGCGTTTCATGATGGCGAAAATCTAGGACCAAAAATGTTGGCACGAATTGCCAAATCCACTGGGCTGCATCCTGACGATCTTTAACCCTATCATCAAAAGCTTCAAGTTCAAACGGTTCCTTCCCAAAACAAAACGACTCCTCAAAACGACATAACCCACTAATCCCTTTGCTTTTCCCTCCGTTTTTCCCAACATTTTTTATTGGGAATCCATCTTGAGTTTTCCCCTTCAACAACTGTTGGAACCTGGGGCACGTGTTGAACCAATTTTAATGTCCACGTGATAATTGGTATTGCCGGGTTTCGCCCCGGCGAACGAGGTCCTTTTGTTCCGGCAAAAGGACCCAAAACCATGGTGGCCGTGGCGTGGTCCTTCGGGTGCCCTGCGCCGTGTAGCCGACTTCGGCGGCGCGCAAACTCGCGGAGTCTACCCTGAGCCATGTCGAAGGGCTCAAACAATGCGCGCCTTCCTCCGAAATCGGCTACACGACTTGGCCTCGCCACAAGGCCACGGGAACCTAGGGAAGGAAGGAGGGGCTGAATCATTGGAGTTATTGAAAGATGGTATCGATGTCATGTTTTGTGCTGCCGGGACGAACACCGGCACAAAAAGATATCAAGAAGGCGCCGGTTCCTTTCTTGGAAATAGGTCATCCTTCCCTAAAGGAAGCTGACATGGGATCCGACCCGGCCGGACCAGCTCAGATGGTTTTGACTTGAAAGATGCATGATTGCAAGGCCTGACCCTGCCCCCGGCTGCATTCTGTGACGCCTAATACCGTGATGAGCCGCAACTGAAGGGAGTCGGCTCCATCAGTTTGTTAGCTTCTCTACGTATCTGGATCACGCTGTCCAGAAATCAATGCAATAACATTAATGACTGAGCGGGTGGCCTCTGCGCACAGCGCAGCGTCTCTGAATATAGCTGTTCTGCGATGCTGAAGGTTCACCGCCAAGTCGAAAGCTGCCCTTGCGAATTTCCTCTGATAGTCGTGCGAGTCTCCCTTTAGAGCTTCTGCAATGAAGTTTTCCAGCATGCGCTTGGCATCGGTAGGACTGGGGTTGACTCCATCGAGGGATTCATGTGTTTCTGGATCGTAGACCGCCTGTGCGAGCGAGATGATTGCTTCTCTGCAAAGAAGCGCGACGCCCTGAAAGTCTTCTTCGTTCTTGGCGGTCTCTAACGTCCTGCTGATCTTCTCGACACTTCTATCCACACGAGCCCAGCCGGTAAGCTGAACCGTAGTTGCATTGGCGCCGAGTTTCAGGGCATCGAGGAGCGGCTGATACAGATCAGCGATGTAACGCCTCCGGGATTGATAAGTCGGAAGACTGCCGTCACTCCATTTCCCATACCACGACCAGAGATCGCTGTAAGGGTTTGGATCCGCAGTGGATAACTTATCGAGCGCACGTCTGATTTTATGTCGCCTTGTCTCATATTCGGGATTGACCTCGTTTATTCTTGGCCCACCTGTGGCAACAGCAACCATGGACGCCTTCTGGTCTTCTATGACCGTAATTAAGTCCTTCATTTCCGCGCCTGTGAGAACTGTGTCCAGCTTCTCCTTAACCGGTGCCCTAGTGGGCGCGGCCCTCACCTTAAACCTCTTTAGATACAAGTCTGAGGGAAAGGTCGCCTTAAATGCATTTATAATACTTTTGGTATGTGGGTCATTATCATCAACAAGAATTTCATAGACTGCTCTTGAGCATGCCACTTCGAGCAAAATCCCATCAAGTTGCCGAGAACCGTCCCGCCAACTGTCCACGGCTTCAAAGTTCTCCAAAACGCATGCACGCAGAAGCCTCGCTGCTTCTGCCTCATTGCCATCAATCAAGAAATTCACGGCGTCGGCAATTGTGCTTTGGTCCATCTGATTCATCCATTCCTGAAGCTAACGCCCGCCATCACAGGCGGCAAACTCGAAGCGTTGCGAAGAGTTTGCCGTCCTTGTGTATAACCTTGCTACCCCTTTTCGGGTTTTCTGTTCGTGGCCTCTTCAAGCCGTTTCATGAGAATTGACTTGAGTTCCGTAATGTTCTTGTACTCTGGACAGTTATAGGCAGCTAAATCAAAGTGAATTGATGTTCCTGTTTTTCTATAAAGAATGACTCTCCGGCCGAGAGAATGAGCATACCCAATCTCGTAATAGACACTAGGTCGCTCGTTCGTCAGATCGCCCACTAAGAATTCACTGGTTTGTATTTCCTCGATTATTCTCTTAGTGATTACATCTTCATGTTCTATCTCATCCGCCCTAACGGCCTTAACACCAAACTTAGAAAAACATTCTTTATAAGCCCCATATACATCCTCATTTTGAGGATTCTTGTTGTCTATCGACATCATAACGAAGGCTGTATTAGGCCGATATGACTGAGATAAATTGGGATTCTTTACTGGCAAACCGTCCGGCATGTTTGCGGGTGCTATTTTCAGTAACTGCACGATTCCTTCTAACTGTTCAGCACATTCGAAAAATGCCTTTTGTGCATCAGTAGGCGTGCTACATTCATCCTCGGATTGCCCAGGAGGGTTTACCCCCAGAACAGTCCCTTCATCATGCAACACCTCAATATCCCACGATCTATATTTTCGAAGTTTGAGGGCCGCCCGCATTCGTTTTGCGCAACGCCCAACATCCTTTTCATCGGACACATCGAGAACTGGAGATGCTTTGAGCGTAGGTATGATTAAGGCGATTACATTCAATAGTGTTTCTTGGGTTTTCTGGGATAACTGATGAATTTCTTGCGTCAATTTATCCCAGTAAGCATTTCTCCCCTTTTCGCGAGTCATCCAATCTGGGGTTGAATCTTCACTGCATTTAGCAATCGCCGCATCAAAGAATGCTGTCGCCTCTTCAAGCAGAGTGGTTATTCCGTCTGAGATTTCTTTTATGTCCATTGGTAACGAACTTTCATCTTGTATGTTAACGCGTGAATTAAGCCGCCCCGCGAAGCGGGCTCGGCTTGAATGAATTGTTAGGCCTCAGCATTAGCCGCGGCCCAATGTACGCTTACCTGTGCGCCATCCAAGCTGGCAGCCACCGCCGCTAGGCGGGTGCGGTGAGCACCCATATAGTGCTCAAGCATTGGGTCAGTTGCATCAATGTTTATGAAGAACCCATATTGATACCCAAGTTTGTCAAGCATTTGATCGAGCTTTTCAAAGTCAGCGCAAGCCTTAACGGGCGTGGCCCGAAGTTTTTAAGTGCCCAAACGGCAAAGTTGTAGGCTCTTGCGCCGGCTCCAGAGTGCTCAGCGGGGATGTGGAAAACGATGTCAGGCCGCTGGACCATGTCATGCCGTTCACTCTTTTGATACTCCATCTCCAGAATGGCGCCGTTGGCAATCAGGCCTGCACGATCTAGTTCCGCTTGGAGCGCGCAATAGAAGCGGCCATGAAACCCACGCTCTGTCTCGAAAAAGCGCGCTGCACCGACGGCGCGAATGGCTGCTTCAGTCGCGGTAATTAGTGCTTCGCGCATGGTGCGATCCTGGTTTGAGGTCTAACATCCTTCCTTGATGGGTTCACTTCCCGTCAAGCGGACTGCGGACACCCGCCGGCCCACGGTTGAGCACATGGATATAGATCATGGTCGTTTTGACCTCGCGATGTCCCAAAAACTCCTGGACGGTTCGAATGCCTGCCTGTGCGTGGCACGCAGACAGGTCGGAACCGCTTTCGAATAGGTGCGTGAAAAAACTGGTATCGTACTTCTGTGGAAAATTCTCGTTTGTTACCGTGGAACTCCCGACCACACAAAGAGGTCGGCCACGATGAAGAGGATTCTTGAGTAATGAGCAAATTTTGTCAAGGATTGATCGGGTGGGCTGAGCGAGATCCTTCGCTTCTCAGGAAGCCGGAGTCGGCCAAGGCATGGGCGGGAATGAAGGCGTTGTGCCTTGAGCGAAATCTGAAAACTCAGTCAAATTTCATCACCTTATAATGGTGGGGTAAAATTATGCTTACATTGCCTGAAGGTTAGGCAAAAAAATAGATTCGAGGAATAAAGATTTGCGAGATATGTGTGAGGGTCTGGGTTTAACCAAGATTCGTTGAGAAAAAACTCGAGGAACGGTCCGAAATATTACCTGATTACATTTGGTCGTCGTCACCGGTGGGTTGGAGTTCTGTGATGTTGGTCACCACTAACGAAGAGTGAATGGGAGTTTTCTTAGGCGATGGTTGTTCTGTTGCGCGTTCCTCTTGCTCAAGAAGTTGTTGGATATGTTCGGGATCAATTGAATCCAGTTCTGGCAGGATTCGTTCTTTGTTTACCGATACGAGCTTCCCATCCTCTCCTGTGACCGTCATCGTATATTCCACGCGAGCGATTTTCATGTTTTTCGTATTCTCTTCTTTTCGTTGTCTTTCATCATGACTCTCACGAAGCCGCTGAAGGGTATTACGACAGGTGAATGCGGGACGGGTCATGAATGATCTGTAGGTTGGATGATGGGCGACATTCTTAGCCAGGGTTGAAGCCTTAGTGCGAGCGCCGGATTATTGGTACGGTCGATTCTAATTGGAACAGGAGATAAAGGCTAGCCGGCAATTGAACAGGTGTCACCTCAAACCTTTTCTGTGCTAGATTTATTTTTCCAATAATTTATTGACTGCGGATCAAACTATTTTAAAGCTGAGTGAAATAAATATTATTCCTGCTAGACCTTTCGAGCATACCTCATAAATGGAAATTCCCAAACTCAATAATTCTGTTCCTCTTTCCCTTCGCTTCCGAAAGTTAGGGGAGCAGCGGAGTCCAACTCATTTGAGGGAATTGGGATGGCCTTTCGTTCTGTTGTGCGTGGGTCTTGTGGTGGTGGGGCTGCTTGGTTTGTCAGGGAAGCCTGACGTTCTTCAGGAGCAGGCTGAGAGTGATCTTGAAGTGTTTGTCCGCCAGGGATGCCCGCATTGCGAAAAGGCGAAAACCTACCTGACCCGGCTGAAGAAACGGTATCCCCAACTCACCGTTACCGTTCGCGATATTGGTGAAGATCCCCCGGCGTTACTTCGTTTAAAAACATTGGCGGCGAAATTCGGTATCACGCAATTGGGCGTGCCGGCTTTCTTTGGGCGAGGGGAGTTGCTTGTCGGTTTTGATTCGGAGGTAACTACCGGGAAGCAACTGGAGCAACTGTTGGGGAGACCACCGCCGGATTAGGGCACTTCCCCTGATGGCACCTGTCCGGTTGAACCGGAGGTGCCTTGTCCCCCGGAGCAGACGCAAAAGGTTATCGGGGGACAGCGTATTTCTGTTCCGTTTTTTGGTGATCGAACTCTTCCGAACTTGGCCTACCGCTTTTTACACTTTTCCTCGGTCTCCTTGATGGATTCAATCCCTGTGCGATGTGGGTGTTGTTGTTTTTGTTGGCGTTGTTGGCGAACCTTCGGAATCGACGTAAGATGTTTCTCTTGGGCGGGACGTTCGTCCTGGTCAGTGGAGTGGTGTATTTTGTGTTCATGGCGGCATGGCTGAATGTCTTTCTCTTCATCGGATATGTTCGCATTATCCAAGTCATGATGGGTGTGTTGGCAGTCGGAATCGGCTTGCTGAATGTCAAGGAATTTTGGGCCTTTGGGCAAGGTCTTTCGCTTGCCATTCCCGAGTCGGTGAAACCTGGGCTCTATGCCCGAATTCGAAAAATTTTAGCGGCCGAGCATGTCAGCCAGGCCATGATCGGCATTCTGGTATTGGTCACCTTAGTGAACATGGTTGAGTTTGTATGTACGGCAGGCTTCCCGGCCCTGTTCACCCAAGTGCTGAGTCAACAGGGTCTGACCACCTGGGAGTACTATGGGTATCTCGGGCTCTATAATCTGGCCTATATTGCGGATGATGCGGTGATGGTTACGATTGCCGTGGTCACCTTAAGCCATCATAAATTGCAGGAACGGGAAGGCCGATGGCTTAAACTGATCAGCGGGCTGGTAATGCTGGGATTGGGGGTGCTGCTGCTGTTCGCTCCAACGCAATTATTCTAACCTACGTCTGTCTAAGATTGAATGGGCCAATACCCTTGTGATTAATGAGTAGGAGTTCTACAGTAAGGTTATTACGAATCAGATAAGCAATATTTCCCCCATGAATGGATGCATGACACTGGAATTCCAAGAGGGTCTTAGAACGTTCCTTGGAATGTTTGTGGAGGGCATGTGTTGGATGAACAAGAACGCGATCTCTTGTATGCGAAGCAGGTAGAGCAACTCTATGCGCTCGCACCGGTTGGCATCATCGCCTCTCTGGTCAATGGGTCTATTCTGACTGTCATCCAATGGAACGTGACCGCACATGGCCTCTTGCTCTCCTGGTTGTCTGCCCTGATCCTGCTGAACGGAGCATGGACCCTGTTGTGGTATCAATTCAGGCACGTGTCTCGACATCCGCAGGATTCACATCGCTGGGGTCGTAGATTTCTTGGCGGGACCCTTGCCTCCGGCGTTCTCTGGGGGGCAACGGGTGCCCTCCTCTTTCCCGAAAGCTCAATTCCGCATCAGATATTTTTGGCCTTTGTGTTAGGGGGCATGGTTGCAGGGGCAACTGCCGTGTACGCAGCCATGCAAGGAGCCTTTCTGGCTTTTTCTATTCCCACCAGTACTCCGCTCCTCATTCGATTTTTAGTACTGGGTGATGAGCTACATTACGCGATGGGAGGCCTGGGCCTGCTTTTTCTGCTTCTCATGTTTGTCACCTTACGGCACAATCACACTGTGACTCTGTCATCGATAACCCTAAGCCTCCAATTGGTCAAATCCAATCAATTATTACAAGGGGAAATTGATGATCGTCAAGAGGTAGAGATGGCTCTTCGCGAGAGCAAAGAGCTGTTGCATTCAGTCGTGCAATCTACAGACGAGGGTATAATCTCTCTTAATGGCCAAGGTGAGGTGATGTTGTGGAACAAAGGCGCGGAGACCCTGTTTGGCTTTTCAGAAGGTGAAATGCAGGGTCAACCTTTAGAGAGGATTATCCCTGAAAGATTTCGTCTCGCGTTTCATGCTGCAATCAATCGGGCGTCCCAAATCGGGGGAAAAATTATTCCAGAGGAAATGCGTGAGTTGACAGGGCTTCGAAAAGACGGCAGTGAATTCCCACTCGACCTTTCTCTGGGCTATTGGCACCAAGGGCGAGAGATCTTTTTTATGGGTATTGTTCGAGATATCACGGCACGGAAACAGGCAGAGAAAGTCCTTCGACAGAGGGAATCGGAGCTCCAACAGAACCAAGAAGAACTCCGAGCTCTTGGAGCACAACTGATTTCGGTTCAGGAAGATGAACGCCGGCGTCTTTCCCGTGAGCTTCATGATGATATGAATCAACAATTAGCGATGGTCGCCATTCACATCCAATCTGCCCAGAGGAGTCTGTCACAGTCAGATCCGATGCAAAAGACCCTTCAGCACTTACATGAGGAAGTTTCCTCACTGTCCGATCATGTCCGGCGCCTCGCGTATCAATTGCATCCTTCTATTTTGGATGACCTGGGCTTAGTCGTCGCCCTCCGGTCCTTTATAGAAGATTTTTCTACATGGGAGCACATCTCCATAACTTTTCACCCCCAGGATGTGCGGCCTACCTTGTCCCAGGATATTGCATTATGTGTGTACCGGGTGACACAGGAATGTTTGAGGAATGTGGCGAAACATGCTTTGGCGGATCGAGTGTCTGTGGAAGTGAAAGGGTTGGAAGCTGGTCTCCAACTCGTCATTAAGGATAACGGCAAAGGATTTACGCCGGAGGCGGTTCGTTCAGGCAATCATGGATTAGGATTGATTGGAATGAAAGAACGCATTCGTGTGGTTCAGGGCACGTTTGAGGTCGAATCTTCTGCGGGCAAAGGTACGACCATCACGGCCTGGATCCCCCTTTCGACAACCACCTAATCCCGATTTATGAAATTGCGAAATTTTCTGCACCTCTCGATCCTTCCATAATTTTCTTCGAGCGTCTCAAAAAACAAAGGTAGGAAAACATGAATACCTCTGTTCAAACCATTTCACTTTCTGGACTATTTCTTGGATTTTTACCGAGCATGATCGTTGTGTGTATTTTGTTTCGATGGTCCTTGGGCGCCATGACGGCTCTCTATGCGGTCGCACGTATGCTGATTCAATTGCTGCTGATAGGGTACATATTGATTTATATCTTCGACGCAGATCATCCGGGTATAATTGTTTTTGCTCTAGCGATCATGCTTGTGGCAGCAGCTTGGATTGCGTTGCGCCCCTTAAAGCGTAAGCCACCCCTCCTGTATTGGAAGGCTCTGGCAGCTATCTTACTTGGGGGTATTCCCACTCTTATCCTCGTAACCCAGGTAGTGCTAAATATTCAACCGTGGTTTCTGCCGCGCTATTTTATCCCACTTGCTGGAATGATCTTTGCGAGCTGCATGAACACGGTCAGCATAGCTGCGGAGCGATTCGAGGCAGAATGTCAGAGTGCGACACCCTACATTGATGCGAGGAATGCGGCCTTGCAAGCCGCACTGATTCCTGTCACCAATTCATTATTTGCCGTTGGTCTGGTTTCCTTGCCGGGAATGATGACGGGGCAAATCCTCTCTGGCATTTCCCCGCTTGTGGCTGTTCAATACCAAATTGTTGTCATGTGCATGATTTTTGGAGCCTCCGGAATGTCCGCGGCTCTCTATCTTGTTCTAGCAAAAAGGCGTTCATAAATTACCAGAGACGCGAGGTCCGTTACGACCTCATTCCAAGTTCTACTCCGGCCAAGGCAGTTCCTCATCGGAGACCACGGTGTGCTTGACCATGCTTGCCATACGAACAGCAGATTTAACGGAATAGGAGAACATCTGGGTATGGTTCGCTATATTGACTTTTCCCGCTGCGATGGCACTACAGAAAATTTGACTGGCTGCCTGAAGAATGGCCTGCTCGCTTTGATTGAGTTCATCGCTAAAATCCATGATAACCTCCTTGATTTGTTTGTTGATTAAGATGATGGCAAAAGGTCTCTTTGACCAATGCCGTTAAACACGAATTCTCTCACCGGAGAATAATCCTTCACGGCTGTATGCATGAAGCCAGGCATGCGGAGGTAGATAGTCATACTTTATTACGAAATTCCTCGAATAAATGACACGAGGTGCCGAATTTCTTGATCAGTAAACGTATCGGCCCACCCATGCATGTCGACAACGCCCCCATTTTTTATGATCGAAAACAGTTCTTGGTCGGTCTTGGATTGCGTGAATTGAGAAAAGAGATTGGCGGGTTCCTGGTCGAGAAAAGGAGATAATGCCCCTCTTCCGTAACCTTGCGGCCCGTGGCAGTCTCGCCAGTATTCTTGAAAAAGCGTATCTCCCGTTTGGCTTCGTTTTTGTTCTCCATGAGCTGAAATCAGTGGGCCAAGAGCTAGACTCAGTAGTACGAGAGTAGACAAGATGAATGGCTGAAGATGTCTCATGGTCAAATCCGTTAATGGACCTTCATGGGGTCTTTACGGTATTGATGGCTGATATGGCGCCAGTTGCCGGATGTAGGCGGAGAGGGAGCGCAATTCCTCCCCACTCAGTTTCCCCCACCAACTGTGCATGGGGCTAAATGCCAATCCCCAGATGATCGCTCCTCTCAGGTCCATTTCCGATTTCGCCCGAGACTCAGGGCGATGAAAATTGGTGGGTGGGACGATCAGCTTGGCTGCATCCGGTCCGTCACCTTTTCCATGTAAGCCGTGGCACCCCACACAATGGGCCTTATACACTGCTTCTCCTTTCTGCGGGGAGACTTGGGCCTCTTCGCTCTGAGCCGGAAGGGTTAACCCAAGAAGAAAGATGGAACTGAATAAGAAAGCTGCGTACTTCATGGGATCGTGCTCCTTTGAAAAGTCATTTCATTCTTCTCTGATCAGAATGCCGATCAGGCGAACGAGGGTGGATGCTCATTGTTTCTCTGCCAAAGTATCTGATGAAACCGACGCATTTACGATTGGCTTTTTGATGTTTTGGCTGATCGCACGCGCTTGGTTGGAGTTGCCATACTATCGCACACATTTGTCCTTATGTGTCCATCGATATTCAATCGATCCTTTAAAAGCCCGATCCGGATGCTTCCCCAGCCGCTGGGCGAAATACTCTGTCGTTGTTTTAATATTTGCTCCATCAGGGCGAGTTCGGATGGTCATGACCCGTTCCCGTGGATTCTTGCGAACGGCTTGGTGCTCCGCATTATGAATGAGGCCCAGAACTTCGGCTTTATGGGATTCCCAGTGAGGCCAATGGATGTTGAGAAACCCTTCCGCATACCCATATTGTAATTTATGGCAAGCGGGACACACAAAACTCTGGGGAACAAAAATTTGTTTCGTCGGTTTCTTTGGGCCGGTACCTGCTGGTTTTCTGGTTTGCGAAGGGGGGGATCTCCGAGAAGCTCCACCGTTTGCGGTAAAAATACGGCAAAACACTCGGGGCATGGGAGCAATCCTTTCGGCGCGTTTTGATTCTTTCTGTAGCAAGTCGCACCACTACCAATTTGAATAGTGGGGAATTTTTCACCATTCCTGCACTCGCCTCACTGGGATGTTGCCAGAGGGCACCTAAAAAAACCCTGGTCATTCGAGAGGAGTATGGGTGTCTTGGTTGGTTGGCATAGACTTAGCAAAGGTATGTTCGGCAGGCAGCAAGAGAGTAGCCGCATTGATGCAACAGTCGTATGTGTCTAATTTTTATCGAGGGAGGGGAGAATCTGTTTGTGAGGCTGGCTCTTGTACTGACTGTGATGTGGGGGAGCGAATGCCGGTGAGCCATCCTGCTGGCAGGCAAAAGTCAAGTGTGTAACTGTAAGTATTATTTTTAAAACTTTTATCATCATGGAGGTGACATCATGAGTCTGTTAACACGCTGGGATCCAATGCAGGACATTCAAGAGTTTGAAAAACGGTTATCGTCGTGGATGGGACGGCCCTCGATGAAAAAGGAAGGTGACAAAGAATCGATGCGAGTGATGGAGTGGGCACCGTTAGTCGATATTTCAGAAGATGAGAAGGAGTATGTCATTAAAGCGGACCTTCCGGAGATCAGGAAGGAAGACGTGAAAATTTCTGTTCATGATGGAGTGTTATCCATCTCAGGCGAACGAAAGTATGAGAAAGAGGAAAAAGGGAAAAAATATCATCGGGTGGAACGTTCCTATGGTCATTTCGAAAGGAGCTTTTCCATTCCTGCCGATTCAGAGGAAGAGAAGGTGTCCGCCCAGTTTAAGGACGGCGTCTTAACAGTTCATTTGCCCAAAGGCGAAAGTGCGGCACCCAAACGGAGAGAAATCAAAGTCTCATAAATTGGAAAAGAATTTTCGAAAATACCATACTTTTCACCTTCTCTTTGAAAACCAACAAAATCAGGGAGATCATTGACGACTATAAAAAAGTGGGCGAGCCCATAGGACTTTGCAAATTGTGATCCAACCGGGGTTTCCTTATGTCCCTGTGATGATGGGCGAGGTGCTGGCTTTATGATCCTGGACCGTTTGGGAAATCGACGCCTGATGCTCCAGATTTTAATCATCCCTTTCATATGGGGGATTTAATCAATATGACCGTCGTGAATGGAGTGGGAAAGCTGCATGCGGTTACCACACGAGTCAGTTTGTCCGCTGGTCGGCTGAGCGTGTTGGATGAAGATGGGAGTGCCTTCATCATTCACATCAATGAAGATCTCTATTGTGATTAGGATAGTGAGCTCAAGCCCGGTTGTGCGGGAGGATCACGCGATGCTTGCGGTATTCTTGAGGCTCAGTAGTATTTGGTCATTTGGCCGAGAAAAACAACGTGGAGTCTGACTGAAAAATTTGAGAAAGGGCATTATCATGTCTGGAGACGCTATTTCAGTAGGAATGGCAAAAGCGCTGGGTCAAATTGTGCCAACCAATATTGTGAAATTTCGGGAAGATCAGAATGGGATGGAGGTAACTAAGGAACTATTGCTAACCAAAATGCCGGGAGGAGTTGTGGCCAATGAGAACAACCAACTCGTTGGGTTTATTAGTGAGTTTGATTTGCTCGGTGTTTTGGAAGCTGGAAAAGATTTAAAGCAAATGACTGCACGCGAAATTATGGTGAAAGAGGGAATCAGTATTCCAGATTCCGCCTCCATACAGGAAGCTGTCACAATTATGAGAAATAATCATTTACTGAATTTGCCGGTAGAGCACAACGGCGAAGTGGCCTACACCATCACCAGGCATGACCTTCTAGGGGCGTGGGTTGGTGGAGGGAGCAAGACATAACGATGCCGGGAGAAAGAGGAGGGAGATGATGGGTCCTCGCCCCTTCTCCTGGCGGTGAGAAGAAACAGAGATGCCTTTCGAGGAGATGGACGCCTAGAGTTTGAACTGATAAAGCGATTCCATTGGGGAAATGTCGTGACAAACTCTAGGGCCACAATATGAAACAAGGGGGGAACGATATCCGGTTTGGGAAAATGATGGGATTGAGTGTTGTGTCGAGTGTGGTGCTCATAGGTTCGGCTTTGTTGTGATCGCTACGGATTTAGGCGGGGGTCAGGAAAGATGGTCCCACATTCTTGACAGCCCACATTTGGCCTGTCCATCTTGTTCGAAGAGGAAATCTATGACTCGAGTATGGTGACAGGGTTTGTCCCCATGTTTGGTTTCCCATGCCATTTGGAGACGACCGGCCTCGTCTAAATTCATAGCTTGCACTCCTCACTGTTGGAACAACATCAAGCCTTCTAACTGAGTTTCCATCCTTCGGAGGCCGGCCTCTAACTCCGAAACCCCTTGATCGAGCCGCCGTGTGATCAGCCAAGCGCTGACAGCCACCACGCTGACCATCCCCAATAATCCCAACCAGCCGACCCCATAGAGTTGGCGGTCCACATTGTGAATGCCGCGAAGTCGATGGAGAAGCCAAATTGCCCCCACAGGCTGTCCGGCTTCCAGAAGTGGCTCTGCGCAAAACAAGAGAATATCCGACCCAGCCACCACTTGTTTTAGCTGAACCCGTCCTTCATGAATGGCGCGATTGATGAGTCGTTGGATTGCCGGTCGTTCTGTCTCCGGAATCTCGTTTTTCGTTCCCGATCCGTGATACGTGGGGTAGGCGTATCCTAAGAATGTCTGATCCTGAAGACGAAAAAATCCACCCTCCACGCCTTCCGCCTTCGTTAATACGGATTGCACGACCGACCGCAGCAGTTCTTCGCCACCCCAGAGGCCACTCTCTTCCGACTCAATATTCGGAATAGTGCCTCTCATATACTCATAGCGCGCCCCCAACTGGTCTTGGAGGTGGTTCATGTGACGGATCGCCTCCTCGACCACGGCTGACTCCGTGTGTCCGAGCACTTGAACCCCCAGGATAATGGCCAGGGCTAAGGTGATGATGGCCAAAATCCCCAGCGTTTGAATGTGCCGCTTGATCGACCATGGCCTTTGACGAGTTTTCCAACTGAGAGCAATCATGCATAGCCTATGACTCACGAATGATCGCTGGTGATCTTGTTTGATGGGGAAGAAGGCCGGTGGTGAAACCGGCCTTCTTCTAAAAGCATAGCCCATGCGGGCGTTCATCCGAGACAACGAGGAAATTTTCGTGTGGTCTCAGTCCTTCCTGGCCACGATGCTGAATCTGGCCGACATTTTTCAGCCTGAGTTCGAATCTGGACCCTTTTTTGACCCTGTGAATCTTGGCCACCGTTTAATCGTCCGAGGCTTTTCTCTTTTCATGATGGCGATTCTTTTCATGCTTTGGCTTATCCTCAATCTCGACAAATTGTCCCGTTTGGACATCAACGTATACTTTTTCCAATTCCCCGTTGGCCGTCACGACCTCGACTTCCCACACGGTCTTGCCATCCTCTTTTTCCAGTTCGGCTTCGATGATCGTTCCCGGAAATTTTTCGCTCACAGTCTTGATGGCTTCAGCAATCGTCACTTTAGTCGTGGTGGCTAACTCCACCTTTTCCTTTTCTTTGTCTCCTTTTTTCTTTTTGGCTTCGCTGTCATTGGGCAGGCTGACAAGCAAAAGACCTAAGAACATCGTCAGGGCCATGACTGAAAATTTACGCATCGTACTTCTCCTTTCAAGTAAATGGATGAAATGGTGAACACTCTATACTGTTTATAAACAGGTTGAGCGAAATGCTATCGACATATCCTGTTCATGACCTCTAGCCCTTGCAACAATGGTTCCAGAGTATTTCATCTATGGCCTATGCGGATCAGGATCGGATTGCCTGGGAAATGATTGTTTCCATAGTGAAGACACATTTAGCAATGACCGATTATTGAACAGGAGAGTGTGTGGAAACCAGACGGTGGTTGATTATGTTCCCGGCACGATTTTGAAGCAATGGATGTTCAACCATATGAGTCCAGTAAGGCCGAACGGTACGAGGTCTCGGAGACCGGCTACGCACTGGTTATTGTGTCAGAGGGTGCCATGGGCGCGGTTGCGGACGTTTGGCGCAGTCACACGACTCAACCCTCGTCAGGATCCGGCCATGTTCACGACCGTGTTAGAGTTTGACGGATCGTAGGCGAAGCGCATTGGTGATGACGGACACCGAGCTAAAGGTCATGGCGGCGGCGGCAATCATCGGACTTAACAGAATGCCAAATGCCGGATAGAGAATGCCGGCAGCAATCGGCACCCCGATGGCATTATAAAAAAAGGCAAAGAAGAGATTTTGCCGAATGTTGCGCATGGTGGCCTGGCTGAGGCGGCGGGCACGCGCAATGCCTCGAAGGTCACCTTTGACGAGGGTGACTCCCGCACTTTCCATGGCCACATCCGTACCCGTCCCCATCGCAATGCCGACATGGGCTTGGGCCAGTGCCGGGGCGTCATTGATGCCGTCTCCCGCCATGGCCACAATTTTTCCTTGTGCTTGAAGTTGTTTGATAATTTGGCTTTTCTGCTCGGGCAAGACCTCCGCCTTCACATCATCGATTCCCAGGTTCTTGGCGACCGCCTCGGCGGTTTGCTGATGGTCACCGGAAACCATAACCACGTGAATGCCTTCTTCATGTAACAAGCGAATGGCTTCCGGCGTCGATGCTTTCACGGGGTCGGCCACGCCTACGATTCCCACAGCCCGATGATCGATGGCCACAAACATGACGGTTTGGCCCTCCCGTCGTAATTCTTCAGCCTGATCCGATAGCGATCCCCAGGTTTGGGGATCGACCTGGCTGTCTTCTTCTAAAAATTTCCTGGTGCCGAGTGCCATGCGATGCCCCTTAACGATTCCAGTCACTCCTTTTCCGGTTTTCGACTGAAAATCCTTGGTCTCTGCCAATTCCAGCCCTTTGTCTTTCGCCCCATGCACAATGGCTGAGGCCAGAGGATGTTCGCTGTTTCGTTCCAGACTGGCCACGAAACGCAGGAGATCGTCTTCGCTCAAATCGGAAAGGGAAACCACTGACATCAGTTTGGGTTTGCCTTCCGTAAGGGTTCCCGTTTTATCGACGACGAGGGTATCTACTTTTTCCAACTGTTCCAGGGCTTCCGCATGTTTCATGAGTACACCGGCTGTGGCTCCTCTCCCGGTGCCCACCATAATGGACATAGGGGTGGCGAGCCCCAACGCGCATGGGCAGGCAATAATGAGGACAGCAACGGCGTTGACCAGGGCATGAGCCATACGGGGTTCCGGACCTACAAGAGCCCAGATCAAGAAGGTCAGTACCGCAATCCCTAGGACAATCGGGACAAAATAGCCGGCCACCAGGTCGGCCATCCGTTGAATGGGCGCGCGGGTGCGTTGGGCTTCGCTCACCATGCGGACAATCTGGGCCAGCACCGTATCGCGGCCTACTCGTTCGGTTTGCATCACCAATGTCCCAGTGCCATTCACCGTGCCTCCGGTGATCTGAGCCCCGGTTTCTTTTTCAACCGGGATCGATTCTCCAGTGATCATCGATTCATCCACGGCACTTTGACCCTCAAGGATGACGCCGTCGATTGGAATTTTCTCTCCTGGGCGGATGCGAAGTTGGTCTCCTGGATGCACCGCTTCTAGGAGGACGTCTTCTTCTTCGCCATTCTCGCGAATACGCCTGGCGGTCTTAGGGGCCAGGCCCAGTAAGGCTTTAATGGCGCTGCCTGTCTGGCTGCGAGCGCGCAATTCCAAGACCTGGCCCAACAGCACCAGCACGATAATGACGGCAGCTGCTTCAAAATAGACCGCGACTTCACCGCCTTCTCCTCTGAAAGAATCCGGAAATAATTGAGGAGCAAGAGTTGCAAGGGCGCTATAGACATAAGCGGCGCCGGTCCCCAAGGCAATCAGTGTAAACATGTTCAGGTTGCGGGTAACGAGCGAAACCCACGCGCGCTGAAAGAACGGCCATCCGCACCACAAGACCACTGGTGTGGCTAACACCCATTGCACCCATGACATGATCGAAGGCGATAGAATTTGCTGAACGGGCTGTCCGGGTATCATTTCAGACATAGCCAGGAAAAATACCGGTAATGTCAACACGAGACCAATCCAGAAACGCCTAGTCATGTCTTGGAGTTCAGGATTTTCTTCTTCTTCAATTGCGATTTCCCTCGGCTCGAGGGCCATCCCGCATTTCGGACAGGAGCCGGGCTGATCCTGGACCACCTCGGGGTGCATGGGACACACGTATTCGGTCTTGGTGGAGGGAGCCGTCGCGAATTCGGGTTCCAAGGCCATCCCGCATTTCGGGCAGGCAGACGGTGTGGAAGATTCCACTCCAGGACACATGGGGCAAATATATTTGGTGCCGGGTTTGGCGGGTTCCGTTTCCATGGACTGTTGATATTTCCCCTTCAGGAATCCTTCGGGATCCGAGCTGAACCGTTTCACGCAATGGGTACTACAAAAGTAATACGTTTGCCCGTTGTGTGTATGTGTTCCGGCAGCCTGAAGCGGATCCACCATCATGCCGCAGACAGGATCCTTTACCTGCTCCACTTTCGCCATGCTCAATTCGCGGCGTTTCGATTTTCCTTCAGAAGAAGAACGCGGATGTTCCATCATATGATCCTTTAATAGGCCGACATCCCCAGGTAATGGGTTTTCAAAAACTATAGCATCGTTCGGTTTGGTAACCAAGAACAGGCGGATACCACATACTGCATTGAATGTCACGGGAAAACATCATACAACCCTCGGCTTCGGTTTTGTGAGACGAACAATGAGTCGAGGGTGCAGAAATTTGCGAGATTTCATCCTCTTCTCATTCTCTTTCGACTGATATCACCGTTGCAAAAGATCATTGCAGATTTTTCCTTGCGAATCATTCAACGAGAGGTCAATACGCATTGCCGTCATTCCAACTTCTGGCCTTAGGCTCAATCGGTTAAAGGAAGTCCTTTAACTCAATGATGTGCCCGAATCTGGCAGCTTTTCGGAAATATTGGGTATCGGCCGTGACGAAGACGCACACTGAAGACTGCAAAGCCACCGCATGATAGAGGGTGTCACGGAGGTGATGCCTAAGATCCACGGCAAGACGACAGGCCTGCTCATATACTTCCCATTCCGTACTCACGGGGAACTCCATGGCTAAAAAAGTCTGAAGCAATGCGATTGATTGGGTTGGGGCTAAACGAGTCAAGACGGCGGCCATTTCGGCCAGCCAATGCGGGGGTTGAAGTACTTGGCAATGACCTTCCTGAAGGTCATGCAAAAGGGCTAGGGCTTGCCCTTGATAGGCTTCTCTGTCTTTTTCCGGCAAAGCCCATTTCACCGCCACACTGGCGTCAATAACCCAGGTCGTCATGGGCGACCCTGAGTTCTTGCAAGCCGGATGTCCTTGTCTGTCACCCGGGGAGCCTGTTTGCGCAACGCGAGTAAACGATTAATCGCCCGCCTGCGTCTTTCGATTCGCTTTTGCTCTTCGATAGCCTGTTGCATCAGTTGGGTTAACACCGCACTTTTGTTTTTCTTGGCAAAGACTTTGTCGAATTGGTTTTTGACATCTTCAGGCACACTGAAATTCACGGTGGCCATATATTTCCCCTTTGTTGAAATTTTCAACAAAATTATGATCCGCCATCTATAACTTGTCGAAGGATTCCTTCTCGCCTCCGTTGTTTCTCAAGCTGGACAGCATTGGATGTGCCGCCTATGGTCGGAGGGCCAATCCTGACTGTTGACCGATCTTATTGATGTATCCTTCCGCGGATGAATTCCATTGGGAGAATGTTGAAAAAAGCCGCCATGCCTGCGCAGGAGCTCCCGGCCTTCGTAGCCGAAGCTACTTCGGCGGAGTAGGCTCGGCAGGCAGGCCAGCCAGCCAGCCAGCGGTGTTTCCTTCCTTCGCCGGAGCGGCTTCGCGTCTATGCGCTGGAGCGCTTCGACGCGCAAGCGCGCAGGCAGGTCGGCATTTTGCGGTGCTCACGTACTCGATGTACGCTCTGCGCGTCAAAATGCCTGCGGCCTTCCCTTCAAGCGGCCTCAGGACTGGACGAACTTTTTTGAACATTTCCTCGCACTGAACTGCTCGTCTGATCCGGAGCATTTATGGGTCCCGAATATGACATATTCAACAGTCTCATTGGGATCTAAGAAGGCTAGCCCATTGCGGATTGCCTTTTCTGGGCACAAGCGGAGACGACCTCCGGGAGAAAACCTCCGGAGATTCTGTATCGGATGGAGAAACGTCCTGGCTGCCTCGGTTGAATGAGCCGTGTTGTCTCAAACGACATGATCTGGAGGAACGGATCTGCCTTGGCTAACTATTCCGACCAACGCTCTTGGTGGAGGCGTCTATCATAACCAACCCATCAGCATGCCAGCTGGCATTGAGCCCTAGAAACAAGATCTCGTTGGGTTTGCAGGCACCTTTTACCCGTGGCTGATCGGTCATCTTGCCCTTGCCTTCGTCACCCTATTCAAAATTTCTGTTTGCGGAAACTGTTCACTCCATTGATCGGGATGGTGATTAAAAAGACAGTTTGGCTCCCAGCCACCCGTTCAGATTTTTTAACCCATTCTCAAAACTCTCTTTTCGATGTGCCCCCTGAAAGCCGGCCGTCATTTGAAGGGTTTCGTTCACCTGATACTGAAGAACGATATCCCCCTGGACGATGTTTTCATGCTCGCCTTTGCGTTCATCGCCCGGAATTCGGGTTGTCCAGCCATTGAATTCGTAATGGAGCGCCATTTCCACACCAATGGATTCCGTTATTTCGAGGTCCAATTCACCGGTCACGAAATGATTGTAGTAGGAAATATCATCTTGTAACTCCGGCTGTTTCCGTCCATCAGCCAGTCCCCGCTCATAATGGTAGCCAAGCGCCAATCCGATCTTCTTCGTGAGAGGCCATTCGACGTGCGTCCCGACGGTCCAAAACCGTGTGTCCCGTTCTGTAAAGGGTTTGTCGTATTCCCGCAGTCCATAGCGACCATAAAGGATGAGTCGGGCATCATCCACACCGGGGATTTCCTGGGCAATTCCTCCAGCCCAATAATGCGTGGTGACTGATTCGTCTTTCAACTGCGGAGGATCGCCACCCCCTTCATCAATAGGTCGAACTTCATTCTTCCCCAAAAAAAGATCAGGGCCGAAAAAGTAACGCAGAATAAGAGTAGTGGAAGGCGTCAGATGATGATTGGCCTGAACACCAAGCGAGCCATGATTAAATTGAGTCTTGTCAGTAAAGACAAACCCCTGGCCCCTAACGGCTAATTGAGTATGACGCCCCATTAATGAGAAGGACTTCACGATTTGGCCTGCAGGTTCAAACACCACATCGTTCCCTTGATTGGCGAGCTTGCGGTCAATAACGGGTTGCGTGGGATCCTGATGGCGAGCTAACCGCCGGGTGGCGGAAAACAGAGCTGCATCATCCGTGTAATAAAAGTTACTCTCTCCGCTAAACGTCCACTCTGCAAAGGAGGGAGAGGTATGAAACAGGATGTTCAAGAGAAAGGAGAGCAGAATGATCAGGGAGTAGCGCTCAACAAGTCTGAAAGAAGCGGGTGTATCCATTTCAGCTGGCTGCGGGTTCAACTTCAAGAAAATCCTGACGGTCAACGCCAGGAGGGAAGGGCAAACCGTGCACAGGGTTGCCTCGGTCCTTTTTCAGTTTACGGTTGCATGAATGCAACCACATGATTTTGGTCTTTTTTCCTCTACAACGGCTCTTTCGAAAAAGATTTCGGTTAGCGACGGAACAGCACTAAGAGTGCCGCCCACATCGGAGCCAACACCCAAATAGCCAGGGCTGCATGAATGTTGAGGAAGGCCAGACCGATCGACCCCAGTGCGATAAATGGTGCGGGATAATCTATCCACCAATTGGGTGCGGTCCATGGTTTGACGGGGAGTTCTTCAACCCATTCCGGCTTACCGACGACGTAGCGGTGTAGGAATAGCAGCGACAAGCCACACAAACCAAGGGATCCTGAAAATATCATCACCGCAAGGGAATCCTGTTCATAATGTCCGACGAGCGAACTGGTGTACGGAAGAAGGGATAAGAAAAACACATGAAGGAGATTGAGCCAGAAGACCGTCTCATTGCCTTGGTGAGCGGTTTCAGAATCCAATGATTCCTCATCCAGAAAATCACAATCACCAAAAAACTGATGAGGTAGGCGATGAAATTCGGCATCTGATGAATCCAGGTCTGCCATGAGTTCCACATTGCTGACCTCAGGAGCCTCGGGAATCTTGAGGTCCAAGACCAAGAGGGTCAGCACGATGGCATAGATTCCATCGGTCAGGGCCAATAGCCGTTCGAGTGAACTGGTTTGACCCCCAAAAAGGCCTTTTCTCATTTGCTGGTTTTACCTTGAACTTTCTGACAGGGAGACCTGCTCAGTCCGCCATGGCCTTTTTTGTCGGCTTCCAGGACGTCGGTATTGACTCCTGCCTCCTGTCGGGAACGGTACTTTCTTTCAGGTCAGTGGTGACTTTGGGAATGTTGCCGGGAGACGATTGTCCCCTTCCTTTTGGGCATTGGTCACATTCGTGGCCTTGTCCACGCGCATGTCCGCTCCCTGTTTTAGGACGATCTTGTCACGATCCTCATGCCGAAAACTTCACCTCCCGATCCAGGATCAGGATGGTTGTTTTGACATCAATATGCTTATAGCATATTGATGTGTGCGAACTACCATCAACCTGCCGGAAGAACTCCTGGCCCAAGTCAAGAAGCTGGCGGCCGCCTCCCACAGGAGTTTGTTGTGGCGATACACGGCCACCCGAATGCAGTGACCGTCTCCCTGGTGAACGGCATTGGGATATTTTTTGGCGCTTGTGCCAAGAGGTGAACGCAAAGGGGAATCTCATCCCCGATGCCTATCTGGCGGTTCTCGCCATTGAGGCCGGCGCAGAGTGGATTACAACCGACCGGGACTTTGTCCGTTTTCCCCTCCTGCGTTGGAAGCATCCACTGGCCTGACCGGCAACCTCGATCCCACTGCAAGGATGTATGAGTATCGGATAACCTGAGGGCATCCCTCTCTGGTAACGCCTTCTCCGGAATTTAGCCAAAAGCTGGACGGTGGTGTCGTTGCTGTTCGGAAGTCCGCTGGACTTGATCGGGGCAGAGCATGGGGCGACAAGGGCTTGACAAGGAGACGGCCGCAGTCCGCACCCACAGGTCTGGTGTTAAAAAGAGAACGTGAAAAAATGATCTTCAGACGCCGGTCCACTTCACGATTTGACCGACATGCCTGGAAGCTGATGAGCGAAGGGACCTGAGGAGAACGGACGGGTCAAAGGAGTTCGATCCGGACGCGATTCCCTGGAGCCGAGGCGAGCGCCGCATCACGAGTCAACAGCGGTGCCTCAAGCGTTTCGGCGAGGGCGATATACGCGGCGTCGTAGGCTGTGACATTATGACGGAGTTCCCAGATCCTGGGCAGGAAGAGATCATGAGGGTATCGGGTCAGCGGAAAATCGACAAGATCTTCGAGCGCCTGGAGCCCACGAGCGGCATCAAGTTCACCGGTCCGCGTATATCGGCGAAGAACCTGCGCGACTTCGACATCGAGGAGATGCGGCGTGTGAAGGGTTTCCTCCGGGTTGAAAAACCGTTCGGCGATCCGAAGTCCGGCAGGAGTGTTCAGCAACACCTCGATCACGGCCGAGGCATCAACCACGATCACCGACCGTCTCGCTCCATTCTGACGGCTTTTGCCGGAGAAACCGTGGGTGTGATAGAGGGTCGGCGGGCAAGGCGCCTTCTCAGTTCCGCGATTGTCGGCCGCTCCGCGACGCGACGGACTTCTTGAATGAGGTAGTCAGACAGCGGCAAGCCGACGAGAGCCGCTCGCGCCTTGAGCTTTCGATGCAAGTCATCCGGGACGTGGCGAAGCTGAATCATTTTAGACATGGCCACAGCGTATCTGCATGTGCTCAACATGTCAACAGTATCAGTATACCTGGCATGTCGCGCTCGGGACTCAGTATCGATTTCACCCCGCATGGGTAGTATCGACCGGCTTTGCCTACGACAGCTCCATGGTGAAAGATAAACAATCGCACTCTGGATCTTCCTGTAGGAGAGACCTACAAGTTCGGGCTTGGAGCGCTTTGGCAAGCGAAGCCCACGCTCAACCTTGGGTATTCCTATGAACTGGCCTGGGAGGGTGATCTGTCTGTTGATCAAAATCGCGGGTCATTGGCCGGTCGTGTAGCCGGCGGATTTAAGAACACCGCGTCCACTTTTTTGCGGTGACCGTGACCTGGGAGGAAGGGGCACAGATGGGGCCAAGGGGAGTATAGTGTGACCCCTGTGCAGGGAACATAAATTTAGATCCAATCATTTATCGTGTTATGGCCGTCACTTCCGTTAAACAACATCCTTGAATGACAGAAGGTTCATCTGCGCGTATGGACACATGCCCAGCCCGAAGTTCTCAGAGTTTTCGTCTCATAAAGCGGCAATAGATAAACGGTTGCTTGGTGCCCCCCGGAGTGTGGTGAAGCTCTTCGAACGACTCAACAAGGTCAAAGTCATTTCCGATGGCGAGGCCCAGGAACTCGGGAGAATAGCGCACGACAGGCAATCCGCTGCAGGTTGGAGGAGCCTCATAGGCGAACGTGGCGATGATCACCTGGCCTTGTGCACCCAGGGCCATGTTCATGGCCTCGCGATATTTTTCCCGGTCCTCCTCATCGGTCAGGAAATGAAACACCGCCCGGTCGTGCCAGAGATCATATGTCTTGGATGAACGAAAGCCGGTGACATCGCCTTCGATCCAGGTCACCAGGGAGGCGCGATCGCCCAGCCTGGCTTTGGCTTTTTCCAGGGCGGAAGAAGAAATATCAAGCACGGTGACATGCTCGAATCCTTGGTGGAGGAGGTGATCAACCAAGGTCGAATCTCCTCCTCCCACATCGATGAGGTTTCCGGTCTTTTGAACACTGGTCGATTCGATAAGACGCAACGACATAGTCGGGTGGGTTTGGTACCAGCCCAATTCATCTGCGGCTGTAGTTCGATACACGTCTTCCCAATGCGCTTTCCTCTCCATTCGTTCCCCTCTCTTCTTTATTCACTAACATTCGGGCAGTGGAATGAAACAGTTCGAGCATCCGGAAGAATAGGTAAATAACGATCCCGCGTTTCCCAACACGATTTCAATCATGAGAGTTGGGCTCGATCTATGGCCGGTTGGCCATAGATCGAGATGGCAACCATCTCAGCGGGTTGGCATGATCGTTTTATGATGCCAAGTCCGTTGGGCCTGAACGTGTTTTAATGTTTCTTTTCACCCTCTTCCGCGCGATGAAGGTCGATCACCTCACCGGCTTCATTCACTTCTACCGTGACCATGGCGCCTTCCTCGATGGGTTTTGTTTTCATAACCAGCCGGCCCAAAGGAAAAACTTGCTCTCCTTCAGATGTCAGGAGCTTAATTTCTTTTTTCATTTTCCCCATATACACCAGTTTTCCCGTGACATGGTGGTGATGGCCCATTTCGCCTTTGGGATGAGCTTCAATAATCATGTTGTTCTCGTCCAACACAATGGTCACTTCATCTCCCACCTTGTAGACCTCGTGTCCATGCCGGCGTGCGGCGTTTTCACTCAGCGTCAAGTTGCCCGTGGGCGTTTCGACGGTGAGGATACCGCCTTTATCGGCGGTCACGACTCCGTTGACCTCTCGATGCCCCTTGGTGACTCCCTTGTTATCCGCAAAGCTCACCACGGGCATCATGAGAAACAGGCCCAATAAAGCCGATACGATAAGGCGGGGAAGATGAAAAATGGTTTGATTCATAACGCGCTCCTTCATTGATGGTGAAAAGTAAATCCGTCCTTCCAGGGACGGGGCATACCTATCATGCCTGATTGTTCTGTTCCTCTTATATCTTAGCATTTTTCGTGGCCTCGTCCGCACTCCATGCACCGGAACCTCGTGCGGAAATATAGAGGAACACAAAGCAATACAGAGCGGCCAGTTCTCCTCCATTCTCAATCGGAAACAGCGCATTGAAGCCGTGCGCCATCCAATAGGCCGCTGCCATCAGTCCGCTGCAAAGAAATGCGGCCCATCTCGTGAAGAGGCCCAGCATGACCAGTGCTCCGCCGATGAGTTCAATGGGTCCGGCAACATACATCACAAATGGCGGAATGTCCGGTGGAGGAACCGGAAAAGCCAATAACTTTTGGGTGCCATGCCACAAAAATAAGAATCCCGCTACGATCCGCATCAAGGCATAGGTTTGGACTGTGAAGGATTTCATCAACATCGAGATGTCTCCTTGTGTGAGAGGTTAACCGGGTTGGCCCGTCAACAACTGGTGAATATCATTGGTGTCTTTGGGACTCCTGGCTTTCCCATGACGCATTCTTATCGTTTGGCCTTGGCTGTTCCATGCGAACCCGTGCCGCTGCGATATCCAGATGGCTGAGGATGCCGATCGGCCGGAATTGCGAATCCAGAACCGGCGCCTGCTTGACATCTTTCAGATAAAGCACGCGCAAGGCATCTTGTACCGGTTGCCCCTGATGAAGCGTGGCAACTTCACGATTCGCGATGATGCCGATGCGCTCACGAAAATCCCGGCCGTGAGTCATCGCGCGGTACACATCCGTCTGCGTCACCACTCCTGTCATGTTGCCCTCGGCATTCACAATGGGCAGCAATGGATGCCGATCCGCGAAGGCCACGATGGCATCATTAATCGTGGCGGATTCGGGAAGACAGGGAACAGGCTGCCTCATGATGGCCTCGACAGGAGTCATCAACAGGTCGTTTGACCACATGGTCGCACCCAGGACGTCTTCTTGAGGTCCCCGTTGAGCCGTGTCGTTCAACAGCCGGCTCAGGCTTGTGAAATTCTCGACAACGGCTTTGAATTCTTTCGAATTAAAGACCATGAGCGTGGCGGCGGTCTTCGCCGTCACGCTCACACGCCGGACGACTCCATAGAGGAGCGCGCCTTCTCCAAAATGATCTCCGGGAATCAACTCGTCACGCCACAGCACCCGGCCTTCAGTATCGTATCGAATGGCTTCCAGAGTCCCCTCTTCGAGCACATAAAAAGCGGAGCTCCGTTCTCCCTGGCGAAAAATCACATCGCCCAGCTCGACATGAATCCGCGCAATTTTTTGTGTTTTCGTTAAATCCAGGTAATTCAAATCCGGTGGAAAAAAGAGCTCAAAGGTCCAATCAATGACGACCCGTAGCTTCCGGTCCAGCCCCGGCAACTTCAGCAGATGCACCGTGCGTGTGAGCCACCAGGCCAAAAAGCCGCTAAACTGAAAACCCCATATCGAGCAGACCCCCTTATGATGTCCGATCGTCGCCATTTGGCCGAGAGAATGGTACCGGAAGGGACGAAGCGAATTGCCGGAAAGTGTTAAGGCGATGTTCTCTGCCGCCCGCCTGCCCAGGTGTATGGCGTATTGCGCCGTCGGCGGACAGCGATGGCCATATCCGTCGGGATTGGCCGCTCCGTCTCCAACAGCCCAGACATTCGTATAATTCCTCAGTCGCAAAAATTCGTCTGTGACCAGCCAGCCTTGGTCATATTCCGCCGGCAAATTGGAGAGCACGGGATTCGGCACATTCCCGATCGTGCAGATCGGGTTGTGCGACGTGAGGCTGGTGCCGTCATCCAGGCGGATAGACTCCGCGCTGACCGATGACGCCCGTCGATTCAGCCAGATGGTCAACCCTCGCTCTTCAAGAGACCGCTGAGCAAAGAGCCCGAGGGCTTCACCGAGTTCCGGAAGTAAATGAATCCCGGAATGCACGAGGGAGACTTGCAGTTCAGACGGATCAAAAGCGGGATAAAAACGTTTGGCTGCATGCAGAAGATCGAGAATCTCACCGGCGGTTTCGACGCCGCTATATCCGCCCCCGATGACGACAAAGTGGAGGAGGGATCGGCGGCTCTCAGGATTCGATTCGAGGCTGGCTTCTTCCAGGCGTTTAATAATATGTTCGCGAATTCCCAGAGCATCGGCCAATGTCTTCAAAAATAATCCATGCTCCATCATGCCGGGCACCGATCGAAGATTGGTGCGGCTTCCCAATGCCAGGACCACATGTCTCGCTTCGATAGGAGGAAGCCCCAGCCCTTCGACGGAATTGAATTCCACCCGTCGTTGCGGGAGATCCAGTTTGGTCACCTCGGCACGACGCACAGAACACCGGGGCAGAGCCAGTCGTATGGGGTGTATAACATGGCGGGGTTCAATACCCGCGCCGATCACTTCAGGCAAAAATGGCTGATAGACAAAATAATTTTCTGCGCTGACCAGGAGCACTCGTTTGGCGGATTCGGCACCGAATAATTTTTCAAGACGTTTGGCGCAGGCAAGACCGGCAAATCCTCCTCCCAAAATCACGACATCCCACGTATTCCTGGTCATGGTCATAAGCGTTGGCCATTGGCGTCATGAGGGATGAATTGAATGTGAAGAGGAGGGACCATTTTTCACTGTTCGTATACGATGTTTTAATGACCACCTCTGAATAGACGCGTGTCATTCCTACTTTAGAAAGCCCCCTGAGGAAAGTAAATACCTGAGTTCTTTGATGGATTCATGCCGGAAGGACATCCCGCGCAGGAATGTTGACCTGCGTATAACCATTTTTTCTGTGAATGGCCTATCCGATTCTGCTCTGCATTTGATCTCACCGTGTTTTAACGGAAGGGGCCACGTTCACTATAACCGGATACGGCTAAAGTGTTACCATGCCCTAGGAGTCTGTCGTTGAACGGATTGACGGGTGTGCGGCTCCATCATTGCCGGGCAGGGTTTCAACGCGGGCTTTGTGTTCACGCAAGAAACGTGTATACGACATGGTTGTAAGGTGACCTCAATACCCTCCACACCAGCGCAAGGCATTGGCGATTAACCGATAACGGGCTCATGGGGTTGAACGCACGACGTGGAAGTGTCCGGCATCCACAGATCATAGGGTCTGTGCTGCATTGACGTCCGGGTTCGACCAAAGGAGGATGTCATCATCGTTAAACAGTTCGGAACACCATTCGGGTTTTTATCACGCGCACGGAATGCGCTGCGTGACGACAGTAATACGGAGTTGCTGCGCGCGGAACTGTTCAGCATCGAGCAACTGAAGCGGCATGCGGTCACACTGGCCGGCCAGCATCGGATTGATCCGCATCCTGGACCGGACCGGTTGTTGCCACGGCTGGCGGACAATGCGCGGGTTCTGCTGGCGGCGTATGACCTCGTGACCGCGGCGGCCACGCCGGGACAACGGATCGTGCCGGCAGAGGCCTGGTTGCTTGATAATTTCTACCTCATCGAACAGCAGATCGGTCTGGCGCGCCGGCATTTGCCGCACGGGTACAGCCGACAGTTGCCGCGACTGGCTGATGGTCCCTCAGCCGGCTTTCCCCGCATCTATGATTTGGCGTTGGAGTTGATTTCTCATATGGACGGTCGTGTCGACAGCGACAACGTCACCCACTTCGTCGCCGCCTATCAGACCGCTGAGCCGTTACAATTGGGCGAATTATGGGCTTTCCCGATCATGTTGCAATTGGCGTTGTTGGAAAACCTTCGACGTGTGGGGTTGCGTATTGCCCGTCGGCGCGAGGAGCGCGACGCGGCTATCACCTGGGCAGACCGCATGCATGCGACTGCCGAAAAAGAACCGAAACAGCTTGTCCGGTTGCTGGCCGAGTTTGCCAATGCCGATGTGCCGCTGACTGCGCCGTTTGTGGAAGAATTTTATGCCAGACTCCAGGCTCAGGGGCCCGCGATGGCCTTCATTCAAACCTGGGTCGAGCACAAACTTCTCGAACAAGGGGTCACCGCTACGCAGTTATCGGAGGCGGCCGGGCGAACGGCGGCGACCAACCAGATCTCCATCGCCAACAGTATCGGCAGTCTGCGTTTCATCGGGGCCATGGACTGGAAGGATTTCGTCGAGTCGCTGAGTGTCGTCGAGCAGACGTTGCGTGAAGACCCGGCGGAGATGTACGCCTGCCAGGATTTCGCCACGCGCGACCGGTACCGGCATGTCATCGAGGATGTGGCGAGGGGCTGTTCGCACAGTGAGTCGGCGGTGGCACGCGTAGCCATTGATCTCGCGCAGACGGCTGCAGAGCGATTGAGTCCTCATGACCGTACTGCGCATGTCGGATACTATTTGATCGATCATGGAAGGCGTCTATTGGAACGTGGAGTCGATTGTCGTGTGTCGTGGAAACTGCAGCTTAGCCGGGCAAGCCGGCATTTCCGCCTAACTCTTTACCTCGGCCCCATCCTGTTGCTCACTGCCCTGATGCCATCGGCCGTGCTGTTCTCGTTCGAAGGGTTTGGGCCGGATGACTGGCGGTTCTGGTTGTTGGGGATAACCGGCCTCATCGGTGGCTCGGCGCTGGCTGTTTCGCTGGTGAACGTGTTGGTCACCCTGGTCCTGGCGCCCCGGGCGCTACCACGATTGGATTTCTCTCGTGGCATTCCATCCGTTCATCGCACGATGGTCGTGGTCCCGACCTTGCTGAGCACGTCGGAAGAGATTGATCGCCTTCTCGAAGCTCTGGAGATTCGCTATCTTGGAAATCGCGACCCTCATCTGTTCTTTGCCTTGCTGACGGATTTTCGTGATGCGCCTGAGCGGACGCTACCGGAGGATGACGCCTTGCTCGCCCACGCGCGCACCGGAGTCCAGGCGCTCAACGAGACCTACCGCGAGGACCGCCCGTGCATCTTCTACCTCTTTCATCGACCCAGGATGTGGAATCCATATGAACAGGTGTGGATGGGGTATGAGCGCAAGCGAGGTAAACTGGAGCAGTTCAATGCTGTGCTGCGGGGGGGAGAGCAAACGGCATTCTCGGATATTGTCGGTGATCCGTCTATCCTCAGTTCGATCAAGTACATCATCACCCTGGACACCGACACGCAGTTGCCCCGCGACACGGCACGCACACTGATAGGCAACCTCGCTCATCCTCTTAATCGGCCGGTATACGATGCCGGCAAGGGACGCATTGTTGAAGGCTACGCCATCCTGCAACCACGCGCATCGATCAGTCTGACCAGTGCAGGCCAGTCATGGTTTACCAAACTATTCGCGGGGGAGTCGGGGATCGATCCCTATACGCGAGAGGTCTCGGATGTCTACCAGGATATTTTCGGGGAGGGGTCGTTCATCGGCAAGGGCATCTATGACGTGGACGCGTTTCGTCAGGCGGTCCATGGACGCTTTCCGGAGAATCTCATTCTCAGTCACGACTTGCTGGAAAGCGGGTATGCGCGTTCGGCACTGGTGACCGATGTCGATATCATTGAAGAGCATCCGGCCAGTTATGCCATAGAGGCCAGCCGGCGACATCGATGGATCCGCGGCGACTGGCAGCTTGCCGGCTGGCTGCTCCCGCGCGTGCCCGGACCGCCCGGGTCACAGGAATCGCAGGCGAAGCGGCAACCGAACCCCCTCACCGCCTTGTCGAGGTGGAAAATTTTTGACAACCTCCGACGCAGCCTCGTGTCGCCGGCACTGCTGGGCTTGCTGACAGGTGGCTGGCTGTTTGGTCCGGGATCGGCATTGGTCTGGACCTTGCTGGTCGCGAGTGTGGTGTTCCTGCCCGCCTTGCTGGGAACGGTGATCGAGTTCATCCGCAAACCTGAAGAGCGTGATTGGAGTGTGCACGTGATCCTGACAAGCAAATCCGCGACGCACCCGATAGCGCTCGCGTTGCTGACGTTGGGTTTTTTGCCCTACGACACATTGATATGCCTGAATGCGATCCTGCGGTCAGGTGTGCGGATGCTGTTTACTCGACGCGGATTGTTACTCTGGCATATGCGATCCTATGCCGGTCGAAACGCGCGCCGGACACCGGCCGGTTTTTGTCTGGAGATGTGGATTGCGCCTGTTCTGGCGGTGGTGCTGGCCTTGGCATTGGGGGCCGGCCGGCCGGAGGAGTGGTTTTTTTATGCGCCCGTCTTGCTGTTCTGGCTGGTGTCGCCGGTCGTCGCCTGGTGGATCAGCAAGCCGCTGGTGGCCCCTGCAGTGGACTTGACCGTTGACCAACGGGCCTTCCTGCGCGGGGCCGCCCGGCGAACCTGGCGCTTCTTCGCCGAGTTCGTCGGTCCACAGGACCACTGGCTGCCGCCCGATAACTTTCAGGAATATCCGGCGCCGGTCATCGCTTCGCGTACTTCGCCCACAAACATCGGCATGTCGCTGTTGGCGAACCTGGCTGCGCACGATTTCGGGTATCTGTCCGCCGGAGAATTTTTACGGGTGACCGGGCAGACGCTGTCGACCATGGAAAAACTGGAACGCTACCGCGGTCATTTTTACAACTGGTATGACACGCGCACGTTGAAACCACTTCGTCCGCTCTACGTCTCTTCGGTGGATAGCGGCAATCTGGCGGGCAGCCTGCTCACGTTGCAAGCGGGACTGGCCGAATTGAAAGACCAGCCTGTGCTGTCCTCCTGCCCGTTTCAGGGGTTGCAGGACACCTTGCAGGTGCTTGCCGAACACGTGCCCTCCTCACCGGCCCCGGATCTTGCCAAGAGGATCACGTTTCTGCAGAACACTCTACACTCCCTTGCCGGGAACGGGCATCCACAGACACTGGCTGCGGCCGATAGCGTGCTGGAGGAGATTCATCGAATGGGCGGGGGGCTGGTTGATTGGCTCCCGGCGGATATCGATATCGATGGCGAATTGTATGACTGGGCGCAAGCATTTGACCGGCAATCCCGGGCGCTTCGAGATGACTTGAGATTCCTGGTGCCCGAGCCGCGTCATGTCGGCAACATTCCGACACTGGCGGAATTGGCCGGAGAGCAAGCCGTTGGCACCGAAGCGCTGACGTCAGCCGGGGCAATGGCGGCGGCAGTGTTCCGTTATCCCGGCGCGGTGGAGCGAATCAGAATCATCGACGATCTCATTGATCGTTGCCGTGAACTGGCGACGATAGATTTTGAATTTCTTTACGATACGTCGCGCAGCTTGCTGACCATAGGATACGACGTGGGCGAACGGCGCCGCGATCCGGCCTGCTACGATCTGTTGGCATCGGAAGCCCGCCTGGCCAGTTTTCTCCTGATCGCACAGGGGCAGGTTCCACAGAAACATTGGTTCTCACTCGGGCGCCTGCTGACCAGTTATGGCGGTGAGGTGAGTTTGATTTCGTGGAGCGGCTCGATGTTCGAATACCTCATGCCGCAGCTGATTATGCCGAGTTTTGAGAACACCTTGTTGGAGCAGACCAGCAAGGCCGTGGTGTCGCGTCAAATCGAATACGGCCGACAACGTGCGGTGCCCTGGGGCATTTCCGAGTCCTGCTATAACGCCACCGATGGGCACCACGTCTATCAATATCGGGCGTTCGGTGTGCCTGGCCTTGGCTTCAAGCGCGGGCTGGGAGACGACCTGGTTATCGCGCCTTACGCCAGCGCGCTGGCCCTGACGGTGATGCCACGGGAAGCATGTCGCAACTTGCAGACAATGGCCGACAACGGGTTCCTCGGCGTCTATGGGTTCTACGAGGCGGTCGATTACACCCCATCGCGTGTGCCACGGGGTAAGAATCATGCCATCGTGCGGGCATTCATGGCGCATCATCAAGGCATGAGTCTCCTGGCCTTTGAGCATGTTTTGCTCAACCGGCCGATGCAGCGCCGGTTCATGTCGGCCCCTCTCGCGCGGGCCACGGAATTGTTGCTGCAGGAGCGTGTGCCGAGAAAGGGAGCGACCTTGCACCCGCACGCGGCCGAAGTGAGCGCTGCCGCGCGTCCTCCCGCCGCGGAAGCCGGCGCGATCACGCGCGTGTTTACCGACCCGAACACGCCGATACCTGAAGTTCATCTGTTGTCCAACGGCCGGTACCACGTCATGGCGACCAATGCCGGCGGAGGGTACAGCCGCTGGGGCGACCTGGCCGTGACCCGCTGGCGCGAGGACGTCACGTCCGATTGCTGGGGAACATTCATTTACTTGCGCGACCGTGACACGGGACGGTATTGGTCAACCGCGTATCAACCGACATTGCGCAAGGGCGAACACTACCAGGCGATCTTCGTGCAGGCGCGCGCTGAATACCGGCGTCGGGATCAGGCGATCGAAGCGCATACCGAGATCAGCGTGTCCCCTGAAGACGACGTCGAGATCCGTCGTGTCACGCTCACGAACCTGTCGTCCCGTGTCCGTCACATCGAGGTGACGAGTTACGCGGAGGTCGTGTTGGCCCCCTTGAATGCCGATCTGGCCCATCGCGCGTTCAGCAACCTGTTCGTGCAAACCGAAATTCTGCCCGACCGGCAGGGTATCCTCTGCAGGCGCCGCCCCCGCACACCGGGGGAGCATACGCCGTGGATGTTTCACCTCTTGGCCGCACCCGGCGCGGTGGCCGATGAGCCGTCTTACGAGACCGACCGCGCCAAATTCATCGGGCGGGGTCGCACGGCGGCCAACCCGGTGGTCCTGGATAGCCCTGACGGTTCGTCGACCTTGTCGAACACCGATGGGTCGGTGCTCGATCCCATTGTGGCGATCCGCCGCACCATCACGTTGTCACCCGACGAATCGGCAACGGTACAGATTATCTCCGGTATCGGGGACACGCGGGAGGCCGCATTGGCATTGCTTGAGAAGTATTGTGACCGGCATTTCGTTGAGCGTGCCTTTGAAATGGCCTGGTTTCAAAGTCAGGAGGTGTTGCGCCACCTCAATGCCACCGAAGCCGATGCACAGGTGTATGGCCGCCTGGCTACCTCCGTTATTTACGCTCACGCCGTGCGTCGCGCTGCGCCCGGCGTCATTGCCCGCAACCAGCTTGGTCAGGCCGGGCTTTGGCGCTTTATCGTGTCGGGCGATCTGCCGATCGTCTTGCTACGTATCGGCGATCGGAACCGCATTGACCTGGTCAAACAGGTGCTGCAAGCTCATGCCTATTGGCGGATGAAGGGCTTAACTGCGGACTTGGTCATCGTGAATGAGGATTTCTCGGGCTATCGGGCGGTGCTGCAAGACCAGATCATGGGGCTGATCAATGCGGGGCCCGAAGCGCATATTATCGACAAGCCTGGTGGGGTCTTTTTGCGGCGCGCCGAAGAATTGTCCGAGGAGGATTGGGTGTTGTTCCAGACTGTCGCCCGCGTCGTGCTCACCGATACCGCCGGGACATTGGCCGAGCAGGTGGAGCGCCGCGGGCCTGCCGAGCGTGTCCCGGACCGTCTGAAGCCATTGCTGGAACCGGCAACTGAACCGGTTCTTCCTCTGTCGGCGCGCGAACGCATTTTCTGTAACGGGGTGGGTGGCTTTACGCCCGACGGGCGCGAATACGTCGTTACCCTCGAGCCCGGGCAGCACGCGCCGGCGCCGTGGGTTAATGTCATCGCCAGCCCGCATATTGGCACAGTCGTCAGTGAGAGCGGGAGCGCGTATACCTGGGTGGAAAACGCTCATGAGTTCCGGTTGACCACATGGCACAATGACCCGCTGAGCGACAGCAGCGGCGAGGCGCTCTACATTCGCGACGAGGAAACGGGTGCGTTTTGGTCGCCGACGCCGTTGCCTGCCGCTGGTCGGTCCGGGTATGTGTGTCGGCACGGGTTCGGGTACAGCGTGTTTGAACATGACGAAGCCGGCATCGGCTCGGAACTGTTCACCTACGTCGCCATGGACGCCCCGGTGAAGTTTGCGGTGGTCAAGCTGCGCAACCATTCGGGGCGTTCGCGTCGATTGTCGCTGACCGGGTATTGGGAACTCGTCCTCGGTGAGTGGCGACACGCCAGCCTGCTTCACATTGTGACCGAAACCGATCCGCACAGCGGAGCGCTGTTTGCCCGCAATGCGTATGACCGTGAATGTGCCGGTCGGATCGTCTTTGCACAGGTCAGCCAGCGAGAGCGTACGGTGACCGGAAACCGCACAGAGTTCATTGGCCGCAACGGCTTACTGGCCAGCCCGGCGGCTCTGCGCCGCAAACGGTTATCAGGCCGGACCGGTGCGGGCCTTGATCCGTGCGCGGCGATACAGACCCGCATCGAACTGGCCGACGGGCAGGAGCGCGAGATCGTGTTCGTCTTCGGCGCGGCCCGCAATACCGACGAAGCGCAGTATTTCATCGAGCGATTCGGCGGACCGGTTGGCGCGCGACAGGCATTGGAATCGGTGTGGGGGCACTGGAACCGCACGTTGGGCGCGGTGCACGTGGAAACGCCGGATCGGGCATTGGATGTGTTGGCCAACGGCTGGCTGGTCTATCAGACACTGTCCTGCAGGCTTTGGGGCCGTAGCGGGTATTATCAATCCGGCGGGGCCTACGGTTTCCGTGATCAATTGCAGGACACCATGGCGCTGATTCATGCGACACCCTGGTTGGCCCGGGAGCAGTTGATCCGGTGCGCCGGGCGCCAGTTTCTTCAGGGAGATGTGCAACACTGGTGGCATCCGCCAAACGGACAAGGCGTGCGCACACATTTCTCTGATGACTATCTATGGCTTCCCTATGCCACATGTCGCTATGTCCAGACGACCGGCGATACGGGAGTCCTCGATGAGCCGGTCCATTTCCTGGAAGGACGCGAGTTGAAACCGGAAGAGGAGGCGTACTACGACCAGCCGCAACGTTCGGCTGAAGCGGCAAGTCTCTATGACCATTGCGTGCGTGCCATGAAGCACGGGTTACGCTTCGGCGAGCATCAATTACCGTTGATGGGTTGTGGCGACTGGAACGATGGGATGAACCTTGTGGGGCGTGATGGCAAGGGCGAAAGCGTGTGGCTGGCGTGGTTCCTGTATGAAAATCTCCAGTTGTTTGCAGGATTGGCTCGAGGGCGGGGCGACGATACCTTTGCCGAAGCCTGCACCGAGCAGGCTACTTTGTTGGGTCACAACATTGAGGCCAATGCCTGGGACGGCGAGTGGTATCGACGGGCATATTTCGATGATGGCACACCATTGGGCTCATCCGAGAATGCCGAATGTCAGATCGATTCGATCAGCCAGAGTTGGGCGGTTTTATCGGGCGGTGGCAATCCCGTCCGTGCCCGTCAGGCAATGGTGGCGGTGGACACACGCTTGGTGCGACGTGATGCGCAGCTCATCCAGCTGTTGGCTCCGCCATTCGATACCTCAGACCTTGAGCCCGGGTATATCAAAGGCTACGTGCCCGGTGTCCGCGAAAACGGCGGCCAATATACCCACGCCGCGATCTGGACGACGATGGCGTTTGCCATGATGGGAGACAGAGAACGAGCGTGGGAATTGTTTGCCATGCTCAATCCCATCAATTATGGGAGTCAGGGGGAGGCGATCGAGCGCTACAAGGTCGAGCCGTACGTGATGTGCGCGGATATTTATGAGGCACCGCCACACACAGGCCGTGGCGGGTGGACGTGGTACACCGGAGCGGCGGGTTGGATGTACCGGTTGACCGTGGAAACACTCCTGGGTCTGCACCTGGAAGTGGACCATCTGCGAATTGCCCCGTGTATACCGATCCATTGGGAGTCGTACAAAATACACTATCGCTTTCGCGAGACCGTCTATCACCTCACCGTCAAGCGCGTGGGTGAAAAGCCGGAGCATGTGAGCCGTATAACGATGGACGGTGTTGAAGTCGATGGAGTTGGCCTAGATGCGTCAGGACAACCGCAAGGCAGGATCCACCTTGTGGACGACCGCCGGGACCACTACGTTGAGGTGGATTTGAGCTAAAGGGGATGTATCTTTGCCATTATACTCTTTTGGAAAATTTCACTCCCGGCCACAGAAGGAAAAAATATATGTGGCGACGGGCTTGGCCGGTTCCGTTTCCATCGACTGCTGGTGTTTTCCGGTGAGATAGCCTTCCGGATCATGGCCGAAGCGGCCCTGACATCGTGGATTACAGAAATCGTACATCGTGCCGGCATGTTCAAATTGTCCCGCAGCCGTGAGCGGAACCACTATCATGTCTCAGATAGGATCCTTGCCCTGCTCCACTGTGGCCATACTGAGTACTCGTCGCGAAGGCAGATCTTTTGTGATGTCAGGTTCCCGTTCCATCCCTATGTCACTCATGCCGGTTGAAGAAAGTAAAAAGGATGCCTACAAAAAGTTCTTCTCAACAACAAGGATTGTTCCTACAAACCTAGTATCAAGAAAGATGCATATATGAGGAAGAAAAATTTGACGGCTCAGAAGAATGCTGGGCAGAACTGCGCACTGCTACTTAGCGAGATCTTTGGACCCGGCACGAATGAAGCCAATCAGGATGATGAAATTGATGAGACAGAGAAGGTGTGCTTCATCAGTTGAAATGTAGAAAAGGCAACATCTTAATTTGAACAGAGATCGTCCTCCTCCGATCCTCCCGAAGAAACACTCTTCTTCCTGGCTTCCTCCAGGACCTTTCGATATTGCCGGCGTTCCAATAAGAGTTGTTCCCGAAGAAACCCATTTTCTTTCACTACTTCGGAAAGTTCTTTGATCAGTTTCTGCTTTTGAATCCTTAAATATCCTATTTCTATTTCGCACTCATCAATATTGACCAATTGAGTCATGGTCGATCTCCTTTCTCGTGGATTTGATTTACGAGCCTGAAGGTTACAGCATGGGCTTACCATCTCTCTCCTTCATCTCCTCAATAATAAAAGTATGTTTTAACGAAGAGCAGCTCCTTTTCTCTCCTTACGACTTTCCTTTAAAGACGCTGGATGATAAAAGACCCTACAACAAGGGTTTTAAGGAGTGTTTTCTTCTTCATTGATGATTACACTGATGAAATACGAGAAAAGCCAAATTAGAAGATAGAACATTCGTTGTTAATGTATTGTATCAAAGGGAAGAACGGTTCTTGAAATTCTCGCAACCTCCTGAAAAGAAAGCCAATATCTTCATGCCGGAGTCAATTGCAGAGGGATTCTCATAAAATTCTGAATGAATTCCAATTTCTCCTATTTGTTACCGAGATCGTTGAAAAGGGCTGGAAACTATTGACTCTTGAATCGTTCGCAAATTCTTATAGTGTGGATCAAGGTATGAGAGCATGAGTATTCGGGAAATATGAGATTCAATGTTTACCATGCACTGCGAGAATGGCGAGAAGGCGTGAGTCTTCCGGTATTTGGCCTTGCCGCCTCTTTTAATATTCTCCTTCTCGGTTTCGCTGGTGTATTTACCGAGACGGCCGGAAATGTATTCCAAAATCTTCTTGCTTTCATTACGACCTCATTCGGCTGGTATTACGTCCTCATCATGTCGTTTTTTTTGGGGTTCGTCTTGTGGGTTCTCGTAAGCCGGTATGGTGACGTCCGCTTGGGGGAGCCGGAGGAAGAGCCTTATTATAGTCTGCCGGCCTGGCTATCCATGTTATTCGCAGCGGGAATGGGAACTGGCCTGGTGTTTTGGGGAGTTGCGGAACCCTTAAGTCATTACCAGACACCACCGCAAGCGGATCCGTTGAGTGCCTCAGCTGCCCGGGAAGCCATACGTTTCAGTTTCTTGCATTGGGCTCTGCATCCGTGGGCGGTCTATGTCGTTTTTGGTCTGGGAATCGCGTTATTTCATTTTCGATATAAATTACCACTGGCACCCCGCTCATTATTGTATCCAGTGTTGGGTCAACGAATCCATGGTTGGGCAGGGCATGCTATTGATGCCTATTGCACCATTGGCACCTTACTCGGTGTAGCCACTTCTTTGGGGTTAGGGGCGATGCAAATTAATGCTGGATTAAGCCAGGTGACCGATATCGAATATGTCACGCATGTCCAAATTTGGATTATCGTCATCATCTCCCTTGTGGCGACAATTTCTACCGTCACTGGTGTGTCGCGGGGAATTAAATATTTGAGTTTATTAAACGCAGCCATTTTTATTTTCTTGTTGATGTTTGTCTTCTTTACCGGTCCGACCCTCTATCAGCTTAAAGTATTAGTGACGGGGATCGGGGATTATCTGCAAAACTTGGTCAGCACGAGTTTGTGGTTGGACTTACGTCCTGATTCTGACTGGCAAGCGAAATGGACGCTGTTTTATTGGGGCTGGTGGATTTCCTGGAGCCCGTTTGTCGGTATTTTCATTGCCAGGATTTCCAAAGGGAGATCCATACGAGAATTTGTCACCTACGTATTACTCGTTCCCGCTAGTATCAATTGCCTTTGGTTTGCGGTTTTTGGGGGAACGGCTTTGTATGTGGAGCGATTTGAGGCAGGCCATCTTCTCGATCCTGTGACGACTAATGTCGCCATGTCTTTACATTTATTACTTGAGCACCTTCCATGGACCCAATTTATGCAATGGATCGCGTTAGTACTCATTGTGATCTTCTTTATCACTTCCTCGGATTCAGGATCGTTTGTTGACGACATGGTCACTTCAGGAGGGAATCCCAATCCTCCCATCGCCAATCGGATATTTTGGGGAATTTCAGAAGGCGCGGCGGCAGCCGTGCTGCTTTTGGCCGGCGGCCTCAAAGCCCTCCAATCAGCCTCCGTTTCTGCAGGATTTTTGCAAAGTGTCTTATTAATTGTGGCCTGTGTTGGTCTCATTAAAACATTGCGCACCAAGGAGCATTCCTCCCATACATGACCGTCTGTCTGTAGGTCCGGACGCAAATGAGATCTCTGTCAAATGTCTGGACCACATGGGAAACCATTCAGCAAATGAGCCTATATTGATGACGATCTATCGTGCATCAGTTTCCTGGCCATGTCCCGCTTGCGGTCGACCTCCTCATTTCTCACAGATTGATAACCTTATTTAGCGGTAGAGAACAAGGGTTATCAGGAGTGGTTCCTTGACACTTTGTTGTGTAGGGTAATTTGGAGTTTGACCACCCCATGGATAACTTTATCAACCTATATCACAAAGCAGCGGTCACCAGTCTTGGTTTATTCTGGATGGCCTTTTGGGCCTTCGGACTGGGTTATCTCATCAGCAGCATGATTCAGGTCTTTGTCACCCGGGAGCGGATGAAGCAGGGGATGGGGGAAGCCGGGGTTAAAAGTGTGGCGCTGGGCACATTTTTTGGATTTATTTCCAGCTCTTGTAGCTTTGCCGCCCTTGCCACAACCCGATCCCTCTTCACCAAAGGGGCTGGGCTCATTCCGGCATTGGCCTTTTTGCTGGCCTCCACGAACTTGGTTGTCGAGCTGGGAATTATCATCGCGGTCTTCCTGTCCTGGCAATTTGTGGTCGGGGAATATTTGGGAGGTGTATTCCTGATCCTGTTGATGTGGATTGTGGTCAAACTGACCCTCCCGAAAAATCTGGAAAATCAGGCCAGGGAACATGCGAGTGAGGCTATGGGGGAACAGGAGGAAGAAGACATCCCCGATTGGAAAAAGCTGATTCGTTCAGCCGAAGGCTGGAGGAGAGTGGCGAATCGTTATGTCATGGAATGGGACATGGTCTGGAAAGATGTGACGGTCGGATTTACCGTCGCAGGAATTATTGCCGCTTTTGTTCCCAAACGGTTTTTTCAAGCCTTGTTCGTAGGGTCGGGCAGTTCCGAACCGGCTTTGTGGGAAATACTCGTGCAGGCGTTGGTCGGGCCTTTAGCAGCCTTTTTTACTTTTATCGGATCGATGGGGAATATCCCATTAGCGGCTGTCCTATTCAGCCACGGAGTGAGTTTTGCGGGGATCATCGCATTTATTTTCAGCGATCTGGTGGTGTTTCCGGTCCTACGCATTCAGGCTCAATATTACGGGTGGAACATGGCCCTCTATATTCTTGGCATATTTCTTACGGTGTTAATCGCGACCGCCATCCTGATGCACTATGGCTTTTCGTTCCTTGGCATGTTGCCGGATTCCAGCACAGCACAAAGTGTGACAGAGCGGGAATTTTTTAAGATGGATTATACGTTGTTCCTCAATGTGGGATTTTTCCTGATGAGCGCGGGATTTGTGGGATGGAAGATCAAACGGAACGGGGGACATAACATGGGGCAAGAATCGTTGGGGGACAAAATATTATTTTGGTTGGCTATCATGGCATTCGCCTGGATCATTGGTGGATTGATGGTTGGCGTAGTCTGACTTGAATATGAAAATAACCGAGAAGGTGTTCAGCGGACACCTTGAAATCGTCCCCTATCTTTTAGGCGTTTTTGAAAATTAAAAAATGCGCTACAGGAAATCCATCATGAAAAAGAAACCACTCGTACTGGTCGCAATGGGTATATTGTTTTTCGGGCAAGCTGTATTTGCGGAAATACAAGGCCAACAAAACCCCAAGGAAACGGTAGTTGTGTCATCTTTGGAGAAGCAAAGCCTTGCCACGGTCATGGAAATCCATAAAATGATGGGGTATATCAATCTCGCCTACTTGGCACTGGATATTGATCTGCCCCGTGACGCCACAAACCATATTAATAAGGCTAAAGGAATAGCAGATCGGTTAAAAGGGGATGTGCCCTCCTTAATGGGCGACTCCACACTTAAATATGGCAAGGTATCCTTTACCTCTCAAGATACAACCAAGAACTACTATGTGCCAGTGTTGGACGACCTCTTTCTGCTCAGTGAGTATGACACCGTCTACCGCCACCTACAGTCGATTGACTTAAAGCAAACCAATGCTGGCGTTGTGGGACTGAATATTCTCGTTGATCTCCGAAAAATTGCGCCGGCCCTGGAGACCACGATACAGGATCTCAACAAGAAAAATTATCAGAAGGCTCAGACTGCCCTTGCAAAAATCTTTATAGATGCGATTGTGGAGGAAGCCGTGATCACTGATCCACGTTTAGCCATCTATCACAATTTAGCCTTAGCGAATAATTTTATTCAAAATGGCCTGTACCCTAGCGCCCGCTCTACCTTAAAAAATGTCAAAAAAGGATTAGCGCAGTTAGAAAAAGAGAAAATGGGATCACCGCATGCTCAATTGGTGGAAGCACTCAGTCAGGAGATTACCCAGTTGGACGTTCAGCTTGAACAAAATGATCCCACCTTGATGCGGCGGGTGGGTGGCCAATTTTCAGCCTGGATGAAAATCGTGAAGTCTGGATTTTAAAAAGGACGGCCGCGCCGACTATTGCCGGCGGATGATTCTATGTTTTAAAGCTGTGACAGACCCCCGTTGGATCCATCATCTCTCAACACCGGATGGTCTCCATCAGGATTGATTGGTGCGATATTGGCCTTTGGCGATGGCTTCGAAAATTGCCCCCGGAGGAATGTTTTCGTCGCTATGCATGACGAGATCATAGAATTCTTCCGGCAAGACCCGCATAACCGTCATTAAGCCTTTAATGCCTTCGTACCATTTTTTTCGCATTCCCCGGGTTTCGCGCCGGCCGTTGATTTGTTGCATGGCTTCCTCGCTCATCTCCTGACTTTGCATTTTCTGGGGATAACCGGGCACCCCAAATGCCGGATTTTCAAAATCCGGATCTTCCTGGGGACGATCAGGAATGGAATCCAGGTATGTCGACACTTTCTCTTCGCCACGGATGCGTGGACCCACCTGTTGCACCATGTGATTCATCATGTGATGCACCATGTGGCAATGAAATGTCCAATCGCCCGGATTGAACGCGATAAATTCAAAATCCTGTGCCATGGCCACTCCCACCAATGTCGTGTTTCGGGGAATCCAGGCATTGGGCGGAATGCGTCCGCCTTCGGTTCCTGTCAGCCAGAATGTATGGCCGTGGATATGAATCGGATGATGTTGCATGGGGCTGAAATCGATCAATCGTATGCGGACCCGTTCCCCGTGCTTGCACACCAGAGGAGTCGTATAAGGGCCGCTGCGCCCGTTAATGGTATGCCAGTTCCAGTCCATGCCCATGGAATCCGGCGTCCAGGCATTGGGAGGAATAAAAAAATTCTGAAAAATAAGCCCGAAATCACGGTCAACGGGCGGATCATACGCCACGCGGGGATGGATAATAAAAAAACCAACCATGCCGAACGCTTCCTGCATGGCCACATGACTATGGTAGAAAAAGGTGCCGGTCTGGTGCAGATCGTATTCGTAGACATACGTCCCGCCAGGTGGAATCAAATGTTGCGTGACACCGGGGACTCCGTCAAATTCCACAGGAAGTTCCAACCCATGCCAATGGACGGAAGTCGGTTCCGGCAGTTCATTATGAACGAGGATGCGAACCCGATCTCCTTGAAAGGCCTCCATGGTGGGGCCCGGCATGCTGTCATTAAATCCCCAGACATTCATAAATTTCCCTGGCAGAAATTCCCGCTTCACCGGAGTGCATCGCAGCTCGAATTCCCTCACGCCATTGACCATCTTATATGAAAGTTTTTCCAGGTCTGGAGTCTCGAAGGGGACGGGTGCGAGGCCTGACTTTCGGAGTCCGGGCACGAGCTTTCCAAGGTATTCGTCGGAATCAGGCGGTCCGCCAAAGCTGGGATGGTAACGAGAATAGCTTGAAAATTTGGAATTATGATTTTGGGCCGACTTTTTTGACGTTTCTCGGTTATCCTGGGATGAAGGCGTTGAACCTGCCTGCTCTCCCCGAGCCAATTGAGCCGAAAAGGACCCGGCTGCGGCTGCCGCACCGGTTAATAACACCTGCCGTCGTGTCACACCTTCACTCATCGTTTTTCCTCCCTCCCTGCCAGGATACGCTTCCAAGATACGCCTCCAAGTCGCTCGATGACATCGTGCATGGTTTTATCTGGGTTTTGGATTCGCATCGAGATGTCCGGCAGGCGTCACTCCTCCTGGAGTCTGCAGACCATCAATAAGGAGGAATCCCTCGATCGCTACCCTGGCCGTTCGCCACGCAATCGATTGATTGATATATTCCAGGCGAAGCCTGAAAAATTCCTGTTGCGCATCCAAGACTGCGGGCCAGGCTTCCCGGTTGTCTTGATAACTCTGCAACTGAATGCGATAACGCTCCTCCCCTTCCGGGAGAATGACTTCTCGATAGCTCGTGATATGCTGAAGGGCCGTAAGATACTGCTGAAATTGTTCTGCCAAATTCCGGCGAAGCCGAAGCTCTGTCAGCCTGACTTGAGCTTCCTGCCTCCGCAAATCAGCCCGTGCTTGTTGGAGAGTCCCTTGGTTCCAATCAAAGATTGGTATTTCAATAAAGGCCTGAACGCCATAGACCGTTTGTGTTTCTACATAATTCCGTCCGGCTGACCCCCGAACGGTAATATTCGGAATAGGTTCCACCTGTTCCCGTTCGACCATGATTTGATCGGCGCGAACATTGGCCCGAGCCAACCACAGTTCCGGGCTTTCCTGCAACAACCGGTGAAGGGATTTCTGATACTGGAGGGGAGGCAGATCTTCGGCTATATGACCCGAAACCGATCCTATGGGGAAGGACGTTCCCACAAGAGTGAGTAAGCGCTCTTGTTCCATCTGAACTTCATTTTCCGCCATCTGCGCCGCTAATGCTTGCCGTTGAAGCTGCACTTTGGCTAGACGGAGATCCGCTTGGTTGGCTTGGCCGACATTCAACATTTCTTTCACGGTCAAATGCTGATCTTCCCAACTCTTGAGAAGTTCGCGTTGAATGTCCAGTCGCTCTTGAAATCCCAGGAGACGATAAAATTGAATGATAATGGCATTCATCACCCTATATTCCTGTGCAAGAGCCTGATATTCGGCTGCGGAAGCCCGTGCCAAATATTTTTGACGACTCAACTCAAGTTTTCCCGCTGTCACCAATTCCTGCTGAAGAAACCCGCCTTGAAACTCTCCAATGGTCTTCCGGGCATTGATCTGATCTCCGATATATCCGCCTATCGGATTGGGATAGAGTCCGGCCTGGAGAGCCTTGGCGCGCTCTCCCTCCACTTGTGACCACGCCTGGATTAACGTGGGATTGTACTGCCGTGCAAGACTTTTGATCCGTTCAAGAGAAAGCGGCCCATCTTGAGAAAGATCGCCATCCGGCTGATGTGGCACACTTGTTGGAAAAGTCGTGTGCGGATCCTCATGACGGAATTCCGCATTAGGAGACGGCGCATATTCGCGCGTGGAAATCTTTGAATCAGGTAACTCATCCATCTCATTCTGATAGAAAGGAATCGCACACCCGGATAACCCCAATCCCAGTACGAAGATTAAGGGACACAACCCAACCATAAAGATGATAATCCTTTCATACCGATTGAACATGTTGCGTCGTTCATTCGACAATATAGAGCAACAGTTGCGTGATTGAATTGGATAACTTGGAGGACATAACGAATCAAATATCCAATGGCGAAGTTGATCAGTTCGGAGAGACCATCCTTTTCAAAGTCTGTTGCCTCCTCCATGAGGCGAGTGAAGAAGGGCTTTCGGGATTTGCTCTAGGTAAGGTCCGCTGAATTTATTGGAATAATGGGGAGTCTGGTCTCATTGGGCCAGCCTATAAAAGCGTTACCCGATGAGGTTCAAGACAGGCTACCGCCCTGCACCCACAGACTGTTTCCGTGCTCCTGCTCCCATTTTTCTGCATTCCTCGGCGCATCGCCGACAGGCCTCGGCACACCGCCGACAATGTTCATTGTCATTTTGATGTTTCTCGCATTCTTTGGCACAGGCGTCACAAATTGTAGCGCAGATGTTACACACCTCTGCACTGAATTGAGAATCCCGACTCATAAAGGCCGCACAAGTCCAGCAAAGTTCTGCACAATCGATGCACAGCCTGGCGCATTCGGGCAAGTCACCCAGGCATTGATTCGCGCAACATTCACACTCTTGAGCACATGTTGTGCACTCGTCCACACAGGATTGATGTTGATGGGCCATCGTGAAATCCTCCATCCTTGGATGCTGCACATATTTTAGCGCAGCGGGAAAAATGAATTAAACAAGGCAAATTTTCTGTTACCATAAGGGTGGAAGCGACCAGAGGAAACTATCGAAAACCCTTGAAGGCAGGTGAAGGCGGGAAAAATTGAAATGTCATATTGCGGCGAGGCGGAAGGAACGACCATACGTGGCTTATACTGAAGAATGAGATTGTTATTCTATGCGGGCTCCGTGAAATCCTCCCCCTTTAAAACCAGGCTCTTACCCCCACCACGAATCGAATCTGACGAGGATTTCCCCCCTCATCCCGCACAAGCGTAGCGGTGTCTCCAAAGCTTTTGTCCAGGGAGATTCCCACGTAGGGGGCAAATTCCCGTCGGATTTCATAGCGCAAGCGAAACCCCAGTTCGAGATTATTCAGTCCCGAACCGGTCGTGAATTTCCTGACTCGTTGAATCGCGGCATTCGTTTCAATACGTGCTTGGAGAATCAGACGTTGGCTCAACGAAAGATCCTTGGTGGCCGTCAGGCGTGCGGATACGTCGCCATCCTGACTAATGAAGAGGGCGGGCTGAATTTCATAGTGATACGGAACGAGGCCTTGTAGACTGATCACCGCCAGTACGCGCGTCACGTTTCGTCCTCGAAAGGATTGTGTTTCGAGACGCCCTCCCATCTGAAAGTCGTAATACTGCTGAATGAATCGTCCGTAGAGGAGTTGTGAGTCAAAGTCGTAATTGGCCTTAAATGCGGTGTCCCGCTGCCCTTCGCTTTTGAACCAGAGTCGGTTGAAGTCTCCCCCGTACCAGCCCTCAATGTCCCACCGGTAGTCGTTATTACTTCCTTTCCCGCCTAGTTTCGGCCGGTATTCGAGCACGTCCGCGAGGAAAAAACCGTGGTTCTCCTCATCCATGACTGGACTGGGCCAGTTCGGCTGAGGGGATTCATGCGATATGGGGGATACGGGTGTTCCTGTCTGCACAGGTGGAATGGCGTGAGCCAAGACATCTGATACATGTGACGTGACGCTGATGAGACTTATCGCCGCCAATGCTAGCACAGCTCGCACAGATGAACTCACGAATGGGCCTTTGGCTCTTTACCGGTTACTTCCACGACGCGGAACATGCCCGCTTCCATATGAAGGAGCAGATGGCAGTGAAACGCCCAACGACCGGGTGCGTCAGCCGTGATTGCAACGGAAAGGCGCTCGGCGGGCTTGACGATGACCGTGTGCTTGCGCGGCAGGAAGGCACCCGCCCCGTTCTCAAGATGCATCCACATCCCGTGCAGGTGCAGAGGATGTTCCATCATGGTGTCGTTGACAAAGGTGAGGCGCAGGCGCTCGCCGTAATGAAAGAGGATGGGTTCTTTCGCGTCTGAATATTTATTTCCGTCGAAGGACCACATATAGCGGATCATATGGCCCGTCAGATGGAGTTCGATTTCCCGCTCAGGCCCTCGTTGGTCGGGATACGGTTCAAGACTTTGTAAGTCGGTGTAGACCAGCACTCGTGTGCCGGTATGGGTCAGCCCATTGCCTGGCTCATCCAGACGTTGTCGCGAATACTCCGCCACCGATTGATTGCCCGTACCATGGTGGTCGGGAGCATGCCGAACAGGGGTGCTGCCGGGAATCTCCGAATGGCGAGATTCATCCGCTGTGATGCCGGACATGTCGTGAATGGTTTCTGTTTCATGTTGTCCGTGGTCATCCATTCCCGAGCGGTTCGACAGGGTTTCATCATGATGATCGTGAGTGGGCGTCTCGGCTCTGTCCATGCCTGGTCTGTGCATGCCCATGTCCGCCATGGTCCGGAGGGGTCTCGGACGACGGGGGGGGAGTGGTGCGGTCATGCCTGGCCGCGGAGCGAGTGTGCCGCATGCGTACCCACTGCGATCCATCGTTTCGGCGAAAAGTGTGTAGGCTCGATCCTCGGCGGGTTGGATGATGACATCGTAGGTTTCGGCGGGTCCAATACGAAACTCATCCACCACAACGGGCTGCACGTTTTGTCCGTCCGCTTGAACGACCGTCATGGTGAGACCCGGTATGCGCACGTCAAAAAAGGTCATGGCCGAGGCGTCGATAACACGCAGACGCACCCGTTCGCCGCGATTGAACAGTCCCGTCCAATTTTGCTCCGGGGCCAAGCCGTTCATCAGATACGTATAGGCGTAGCCGGTGACGTCCGCGAAGTCCGTGGGATCCATCCGCATTCGGTCCCACATCAGGTAGTTCTGCAGGGCGGCCACCAAGCCCATTCGTGACACATCGGAAAAGAATTCGGGAGCGGCGCGTTTCTGGAAGTTATAATAGTCGCTTTGCTTTTTCAGATTGGCGAAGACCGACTCCGGTGATTCGAACGTCCAATCCGAGAGCACCACCACATAATCCCGATCATAGGGAAACGGTTCCGGTTCAATCGGGTCGATGATGAGGGGTCCGTAGACACCGGACTGTTCCTGCAAGCCGGAATGGCTGTGGTACCAATAGGTGCCGCTTTGCTGGATGGGATAGTGGTAGCTAAAGGTCGAAGCCGGCTTGATGCCGGCAAAGCTCACGCCGGGCACCCCGTCCATGTCCGGCGGAAGAAGCAAGCCATGCCAGTGAATGGAGGTGTCTTCCATTAACCCGTTCGTGACATTGAGTGTCACGTTGTCACCTTCCTTCAAACGAATTAAAGGACCGGGTACCGTGCGGTTAATGGTCTTTGCCATTCCGGTCAACTCGCCGATACGAAACGGCGAGTCGGCAATGCGTAAATCGATGGTCTTTCCGCGTAGCTCTGAAGGAGATCCGGTTTCTGCCATGGTTGTGCCGGCCAGAACATAGGAAGGAAGGAGACGAGCCATAGCCGCCATTATTCCCAGTGCACCGACCCCTTGCAGTAATGAACGCCGCGTCATTCGAGTGTCTTGACTATCCTTGTTGATGCTCATGGTTGAACTTTCATTATATTCCGGCCATATTAAAAACCGTTGGGTTTCGGATCAATGCTGATGTCCAACATGACCATCTGGTGCCGATGTTGATGTGCTCGACTCAACCGTGCCATATCTTCTGAACGGGGGAGCATTCCAAATGACTGTGTTAAAAGGTTCCAATTCAGCAGCTTTCTCAAAGTGAGGCCGGGCTTCTGAATACAGCCTTCTTTTAGTGAGAGCCAGGCCAAGGTTGTAATGGGCCTCCCCTGATGCTGATTGGGCATTAATGGCTGCCTCATATTTCCATACGGCTTCCCTGAAATCTCGCTTTGCAAAAAGACCATTGCCATCAATGATCAATTGTGCGACCAGAGGGTTCGCGTTCTCGGGTGGCGGGAGGGGTTCATCTTGAGTGGACTGATGCGTCCCGGCACAGCCACCGATCACCAATATAACGAGAAAGAACCAGATCCCAGAGTTTCGTCCAAAAATATTACGCTTCATTTTGTTGATCAGTTGAATCATCAATCCAATGTCCTTTCTTTGCCACTGTGGGTTTTCCATGCAAGGACGTTCTCCAAGCGTGTTAAATCTTGGGTGCCGAGGGAGTTGCCCTCTTTTTTGTTTCCTCCCCATCGTGACGATTCCCTTGTGCCGCCTTCCAGAGTTCCATAGCCACCAGGGGTAACAAGCCGATGCCGAGTGCTAGAAGCCAATGTTGAGGATCAAATGGCGTCACTTTGAAAATTTCTCGAATCGGGTGAGAAAAGATGATTCCCGCCTGAAGACCCACGGATGCCATGACGCCAAACAAGAGTGTTTTGTTCGTCAAGAATCCAAGGGTGAAAACCGAGCGATTGTCGCTTCGGCAATTGAAGGCATGTCCCAATTGGGCAAATACGAGAATGGTAAAGGTCAAGGTGCGGGCGCGGTCCAAATCCTGATCCATGGCATACAAGCAGTACACAAACGCCAGGGTGGTTATTACCGCGATGAACAGGCCTTGAGCAAACATCATGATCAAGCGGCCACGCTCAAGTATTCTGCCTTTCGGATTGCGTGGGGGACGTTGCATACTATCAGGGTCACCCGGCTCGACCGCGAATGCGAGAGCCGGTAGTCCGTCGGTGACGAGATTGATCCATAAAATCTGAACCGGAAGAAGCGGGAGAGGCAATCCTAAAATCACGGCAAAGAGCATGAGCAGGATTTCGCTGATATTGCACGACAGAAGAAAATGAACAGCTTTGACAATATTGGCGTAAATGCCTCGGCCTTCTTCCACCGCGGCGACAATCGAGGCGAAGTTATCATCAGTCACTACCATCGCCGACGCTTCTTTGGTGACATCGGTGCCGGTGATGCCCATCGCAATGCCAATGTCCGCTTCTTGAATGGCCGGGGCATCATTGACCCCATCACCCGTCATGGCCACCACAGCCCCTTGATGTTTCCACGCACGGACCACACGCAGCTTATGTTCGGCGGAGACGCGGGCATACACGGCTGTCTGTTCGACTTGTTGATTCAATTCGGTATCGGATAACCGATTGAGTTCCATTCCTGACAGAGCCTGCTTCCCCTCCCCCAAAATACCCAAATCCCGGCCAATGGCCATCGCCGTATCCTTATGGTCACCGGTAATCATGACCGTTCGAATGCCGGCGTCCCTGCACGCTTTGACGGCAGTCACGGCTTCCGGTCTGAGGGGGTCTTTCATGGCGAGCAGACCCAAAAACGTTAAATCTTGTTCAATGACATCCGCCTGAAATTCTTTCGGCATGTCTTGTAACGTCCGCTTGGCCACTCCGAGGATTCTCAAGGCTTCTCGGGCAAATCCCCCATTCGCCTTCAAGATCTTTGCACGGATGGATTGATCCAGGGGTTGAACCTCCCGCCCGATCGTCAAATAATGGGCACAGCGTTCGAGCAAAACATCCGGCGCTCCTTTTACAAAGGCCACATTAGTCTCAGCCACCTTCCGGACGATGGTCATCATTTTTCGCTCGGGATCGAATGGAATTTCTCCTACCAGGGGAGCCTCGGTTTCAAGAGCCTCTTTCTCCAAGCCAGTCTTGGCAGCGACGACCAGTAACGCGCCTTCGGTAGGATCGCCGATGATGGTCCACCCTTTTTCTGTTTGGTGTAACTCCGCTCCGTTGCAAAGAACGGAAGCTATCAGCAGATCCTTCAGCGCCCCTTCCGCAGCAGATAACGGACTCCCCTCACTGCGCAACATCTGACCGGAATCGGTCGACGAGCCCTCAGCAGCATGGTGAATATCTCCTGTCGGCGGGTATCCTTCCCCTGACACGTCATACGTCTGGCCATCCAGAAATATCCGGGTGACGGTCATTTCATTTTTCGTGAGGGTTCCCGTCTTATCCGTGCAAATAACCGTCGTGGACCCCAAGGTTTCGACAGCCGGTAATCGGCGAATAAGCGCATGCCGTTTCACCATCCTCGTGACGCCAAGAGCTAAGGTAATGGTGACCACGGCCGGAAGGCCTTCGGGAATAGCGGCGACCGCCAGGCTGACTGAAGTGAGAAACATGTCAAAAATGGGAATTCCATGTAGTTCGCCAATGAAAAAGACGATGACGACAATGGCCAGGGATAGCCATAGCAATGTGTGGCCCAATTGGTCGAGGCGGCGTTGAAGCGGGGTCTCCAGTTGCTTCGCTTCCCCGGCTTCGTGAATCATCGCCGCGATTCGTCCCAGTTCGGTGTGAACGCCTGTCGTGACGACGCACGCCCGACCTTTTCCCGCAGTTGCCGTCGTGCCCATGTAGACCATATTGCGCCGGTCGCCTAGCGGGAGTTCATCCGGGGCAAGAACTTCTGAATTTTTGGAAACCGGGGTGGATTCGCCGGTGAGAGAGGCTTCCTGTGTTTGCAGGGCAGCGGCATAAATCAGCCTGGCATCGGCAGGGACGCGATCACCCGCGTCAATCTGAATGATATCTCCTGGTATCAAGGCCTTGGCAGGAATAGATTGCATCTGCCCGTCACGGATGACCTGAGCTGTGGGGATCTCCATGCGTTTTAACGCGTCCAGAGTGCGTCCTGCCCGAAATTCCTGGACAAATCCGAGCACAGCGTTCAACACGACGATTGAAACAATGGCGATGGCATCAACCCATTCCTCAAGAAGGCCCGCAACGATCGCGGCTCCGATCAGGACCCACACGATCACGCTGGCAAATTGAGCGACAAACAATTTGAGAGCGGACACCGAGGGGGCTTGCGGCAACTCGTTGGGCCCTTGGTGTGTGAGACGGAGCTTCGCTTCACTCTCGCGCAACCCGGCTTGAAGATCCGTGCCGAATTCTTGGGTCAACTGGTCTTGTGTTGCACGGTGCCATATCATCATAGACCTCCTATTGGCTCATGGTTCCTACTTGGGAGGGTTGAGAAAGTCCGCTAGTGCGTTCCATGGTCCGTGAAACGTGAAACGTGAGGGATAAAAAGTGAGACATGAAAAGTAAGGGGTAAGGAGTAGGTCGAAAAGAGTGCATGACGTAATTTACTGAATGAATCTTTCTCCTTACTTCTCACTACTTACCCCTTACTCCTCACGATCCCGTGCGGTATCGTGGCCTTGGCCACCCTCTCCTTTTTGGGGGGCCTTTTTGACATCAGTGTGCCAAAACCAAATCGTGTAAATGGCCGGAATGACGAACAGTGTGAGCAGCATAGCTGACGCGACGCCGCCAACCATGGGGGCCGCCAGCCGTTTCATGACATCCGCTCCCGTGCCAGTGGCCCACATGACGGGAATAAGTCCTAGAATGTTAGCCAGGCCCGCCATAGCCATTGGGCGAATTCGTTCAACTGCACCCTCCTGGACCGTCTCGATTAGATCCTCCAAGGTTTGCAGACGATTGGTTTCCCGACGCCGTTTGACTGCCGAGTCGAGATAGGTCACCATCACCGCGCTGGTCTCGGCGGCGACGCCAGCCAGGGCAATGATGCCCACCCAGACGGCGATACTCATATTATAATCCAGCCAGACCATGTACCAGACCGCACCCACGAGGGAGAGCGGAACGCCCAGCATGACCATGAGGGTTTTGGCCACGGACTGAAAGGCAAAATAGAACAGAATAAAAATGATGGCGATAGTCAAAGGGACAAAAATAAAGAGTCGCTCCCGAACCCGCTCCATAAATTCATACTGCCCTGACCATGCCAGTTGATACCCTTGAGGAAGGTTCACTTTGGCCTGTACGACTTGTTTCAGATCCTCCACGTAACTCCCCACATCCCGGCCGGCCATATCTACATACACATACCCGGCCAGCATGCCATCCTCGTCGCGGATCATTGGGGGACCGCTCACAAATCGTAAGTCAGCCAGTTGCGCGAGAGGGACTTGGGCTTTCGTCGGGGTCTCCACCAATACCCGCCGTAATTTTTCGGGGGTATCGCGAAGTTCTCTCAAATATCGGACATTGACCGGATACCGCTCTCGTCCTTCAATGGTGGTGTCGATGTTTTCCCCACCGATGGCGGATTCGATGATCCGCCCGACATCCGAGACCGTGAGGCCATATCGGGCAATTTCTTCTCGTTTAATGTCGAAATCTAAAAAGTACCCCCCGAAAACCCGTTCCGCATACACGCTCCGCGTGCCGGGCACGTCTTTCAAGATCGTCTCGAGATGCTTGCCAATCTTTTCAATTTCCTGGAGATCAGGACCGAAAATTTTGATCCCGACCGGGGGGCGCACCCCGGTGGTCAGCATATCCAGCCGGCCCTTGATGGGCATGGTCCATGTGTTGGTGACGCCAGGAAATTGAAGAGCCCCATCCATTTCATCCACAAGACTCTCATAGGTGACGCCCGCTCTCCACTGATCTTTTGGTTTGAGGGTGACCACGGTTTCCATCATGCTGAACGGGGCCGGATCGGTCGAAGTATCGGCACGCCCGGCCTTCCCGAACACTCGCTCCACTTCGGGAAAGGCTTTCAGCTTCTGGTCCATTTCTTGGAGCAACATCGAGGCCTGGGTCACCGAAATCCCTGGAAGCGTGTTTGGCATATAGAGAATCGTTCCTTCGTAGAGTGGGGGCATGAATTCGGATCCCATCCGTTGAAACGCGGGGAAGACTGTGATCGTCAGTAAGATAGCCAGGACAATCATGAGGGCCCGATATCGTAAGGCGATTCGTAACAAAGGCGCATACAGCTTCTGTAACCCCAGACTCACCGGATGCCGGCGTTCGGGGATGATCCGGCCTCGTACCAGCAATGGCAGCAACGCGGGAATGAGCGTGATGGCCAGTATGGCGCTCATGGCAATCGCAAAGTTTTTGGTGAACGCCAGGGGTTTGAATAATCGCCCCTCCTGCCCTTCCAGCGTGAAGACCGGCATGAAGGCAATCGCAATCACGAGTAAGGACACGAAGATGGCCGGCCCCACCTCTTTAGCGGAATCGATCAAGACCTGGGTCCGGTCGCCTTTCTCCCCGTCCTTGACCCATTCTTCTAACCGCTTATGGGCGTTATCGACCATAACAATGGCGGCATCAACCATATCCCCGATAGCCACAATAATCCCCCCGATGGACATGATGTTCATACCAATGTTCATCAAATACATCGGAATGAAGGCCAGTAACACTGCCAGCGGAAGCGTGAGAATGGGAAGCAGTGCCGATCGAAGGTGCAGCAGGAACCCGACGACCAGCACACTGACCACAATGAGTTCTTCAATGAGATTTTCGGTTGCCGTCGCGATTGATTCATGAATGAGCCCGCTCCGATCATACGTCGTCACGACTTTCACCCCCGGTGGCATGGACGGCTCCAACTCCTTGAGTTTGGCCTTGATCCGTTCGGTGACGGTGAGCGCATTTTCCCCGAATCGCATGAGGACGATGGCTCCCACCACTTCGCCTTGGCCGTCCAGTTCCACCAATCCCCGTCGCATATCCGGTCCCAGGGTGACGGTGGCCACATCGCGTAACAGGATGGGAGTCCCATGGGGACTGACCCCCATGGCAATCTGTTCGATGTCGGCCACTGATGAGATATAGCCCCGCCCCCGAATCATATATTCCACGCCTGAAAACTCCACGACCCGTCCCCCGAAATCGTTGTTGCTCATCCGGATGGTTTCGATGATATGCGGGAGAGAAAGGTTGTAGGCCTGGACCTTAGTTGGATCCAGATTCACCTGGTATTGCTTGATAAAGCCTCCGACGCTGGCGACCTCGGCCACGCCATCGACCGCCAGAAGCCAATAACGAAGGTACCAGTCTTGAAACGATCGGAGGGTTGCCAAATCCTGCTGGCCGGTTTCATCAATCAAGGCATATTCAAAGACCCAGCCGACTGCGGTGGCGTCCGGGCCCAATTGAGGGGTGACACCGTCCGGTAGCCGGCCCGCCAGTTGGTTCATATATTCCAGGACCCGGCTGCGGGCCCAGTACATATCCGTGTCCTCCTTGAACAACACATAGACATACGAGAATCCAAAGTCGGAGAAGCCTCTCACTACGGTGACATTGGGTGCGGAAAGGAGTGCGGTCACGATGGGATAGGTAATCTGATCCTCAACCAAATCCGGCGAACGGCCCGGCCATTTGGTATAGATAATCACCTGCGTATCTGATAGATCGGGGATTGCGTCGACGGGCGTTTGCTTCATGGCCCAGAATCCAACCGAAGCTAACCCAAAGAGGAGGAGAAAGACGATGAGGCGATTCCTGGCGCTGAATTCAATAATGTAGGCAACCATGATCGTTCCTTGAAAAAAGCTTCGTTAGGCGTGAAACGTGAAGGGATGAGGAGTAAGGGGAGGCGGAATAGTGATGCGCCTCATGCCTTACGTTTCAGGTCTCACGGTTTCTAATGTTTCATCCCCGCCATGCCTCGGACGGCAGACTTCAATTGGCTTTCGGAGTCAATCAAAAAGTTGGCGGATGTCACGATGTGGTCTCCTTCCTTGACCCCCTCCAGGACTTCCACCCATTCTCCGGCCTGTACGCCAAGCTTCGCATCTCGCCATTCCAGCGTGCCTCCTCCATGATGAATGAAGATCACCTGTCGTTCTCCCGTTTCGAGCACCGCATCCCGTGGAATGGCCAGCCGGCGTCCCAAGGGAATGGTGAGTTCCACGTTGGCATACATGCCGGGTTTCAGTTTTTCGCCAGGATTTGCCACTTCGAACCGAACCTTGGCTGTCCGGGTTTGGGGATCTAAGGTGGGATAGATGAATCCCAGTGACCCGACCAGGTGTGTCTGAGGATCGTAGGAGAGCGTGACCGTGGCCTTTTGTCCGAGCTGGATCAATGGCAATTCATATTCGTAAATATCAGCCATGATCCAGATCCGGGATAAATCCGCAATCATGTAGAGTTCGGTGCCGGGGGTCACATACGTTCCGGCGCGAGCCTCCATCTTGAGGACGGTTCCCGTGATAGGAGAGTGAATGGGTAGCGTCCGCAGCACTTCCCCTGTTCGTTCAAGATCCTGAATATGATTCTCCGTGATATCCCACAACTGGAACCGCCGTCGTGTAGCCTTGAGCAGATCCTTGGCGCCTCGGGCGACGACTGGAAATTCGCTGTTGCCGAGTTCTCGGATCCCTTGAAGCGCCAACAGGTACTCTTCTTGAGTGGCGACGAGGTCCGGACTGTAAATCGTGAAAAGGATCTGGTGCTGTTTGACATGATCCCCGATGGCACTCACGGGCAATTCCTCAATCCATCCCTCGAATTTGATATTCACCCGTGCCAGCAGCCGTTCGTCGATTTCAACCCGTCCCACAGTGCGAATAGTTCTGACCAGCGGACGGTGGGCGGCTTCCTCAAACCGCACGCCGATGGATTGCAATCGTTCCGGGGCAATAGTGACCATATTGGTCATGGGCTTTTCTGGTGATTCGGGAGTTGGAACCATTCCCTCCTCTTCTTGTCCACCTGTCCCGTCGCTCGCCGGTGGAGGAGACATGTGGGCCGTGGAGGCCTGTGGGACATCGGAAGGACTCTGCACCGGTCCTCGGTTCAGAAACCAGTAAGTCCCGACCACGCCACCGACAATCAGCACACCGATTCCGAGGTAGAGCGTCAACTTTGTCATGGTCTATCCGTCCCGGAGGTATCGTGGTGTGTGGTGGAGCGGCTCTGATGCAAGCCTTGATGCTCTTCCTGGGAACGTGGAGCATCCGAGACCGTTAACGGTCCTCCGGTCAGTTCTTCGAGCCTTGCGACCGCTTTTTCGTGTTCGACCATTTCCCCATGAAGCTCCAACTCGTTTTCCTGGAGTGTGAGCAAATTATTCAGGAGGGTGAGAAAGTCCACTTTGTCGACGCTATATCCCGCCTGCGCTGATTGGAGGGCAAGCGTCGCCTGAGGAATAATGGCCTTCCCGACAATCTTGACCAGTCGGGTCGCTCGTCGAGCCCGTTCAAACGCGTCTTTGACTTGAAACAACAGATCTTGCCGGGTCGCGGTGAGATCCTCGCGCGCCCGAGAGAGATCCGCAACGGCCTGGTTGACACCTTCCCTCTGCTTCGTTTGATAGAACAGTGGAATTTGTATCCCGAACATGAGCTGGTAGCCGTTCTCGTTAATCCGCTCATTGCGAGTGCCCAACGCACTCAGATTGAAATCCGGAAAATATTCTTTTCTGGCCAGGGAGACTGATTCCTCACCTTGCGCGATACTTTTGGCCGAAGCCAGGAGAATAGGCGAGAAGGCTTCAGCCCGCCTGGCGAGCTCCGGGAGATCCTGAGGTATCGGCGTGAGATGAATCTCTTCCGGGGTTCCAAGCGGTCCGATCGGTGGACGGTTCAGTATTCGATTAATCTCGGCATGCAGACTTTCCTTTTTTTGTTCCAGCACCGCCAGCCGATCTAACACCCGTGAGAGTTCCACCTGGGCGCGAAACACATCCTGCTGTGCCGTCTTTCCGACACTGTACCGGGCGTTGGCGGTTTTCTCGAATTGCATGAGGAGCCGCTTGTTCTTTTCTACGATTTCGATGCCTTTATGAATGAAATGAAGGTCCCAATAATGCTGCTTCAGACGGGAAATGACGTTGAGCCGGGTGGCGTAGTACAACTGTTCAATCCGATCAGCATGTCGGGCGGCCACTTCTCCCTTGAGGCCTAGTTTTCCGGGAAAAGGAAATTTCTGACTGAATCCGTACACGGGTCCCTCCAGCGGTTCCATCATGGGCATGCGTTGGTATCCCAATAGAAGGTTCGGGTCCGGCAGCGATTGCACTTGAGGAATGATGGCTTGGGAAGCTTCCCACTGGCGATTAGCTGACTGAATGCTAGGATTGCGCAGAAGGGCTTCTTCTACAAGGCTTTGCAGTGTGAGGGAGGATTCCTCGGCGAAGGCTGGTCCGGTGGACACACTAGCCAGTAGCAGGTTGGTACTAAATAGGAGAACACGTACACCAAAGAGTGAAAATGAGTTCATAACAGCCCCTCACGACAAGAGAGTAAGAAAACGCCATGTTCCAGAAATCCAGACGGCTTCCGGATGCGTATGTCGCCCGTTCGTGAGGAAAACTCAATTCAGAAGAACAGAGAAGAGGAGAAAGAGCAGAGGATAGGAGGTGGATTGAGGAGTCTTGTGATTGCCGAAAAACTGTAAAACACCGGAGTTGGGGATGTCGTGGAGCCATGTAAAGTTTGTAAGGGAAAGAACTCCGAAAGAGACATCATCATTTTCAAAAGCCCCCGCAGCACTGGTCAGTTGGTCAGGGCATTCTCCAGATGTTTGGGAAGAAGAGGTATGGTGAGAGGTTTGATGAGAGTGATGTGTGTCGGTTGCAGAGGCTGCCATTGGGCAAAACAGACCACTAACCCCGCATACGAAAAAGGTTAAAACCAAAAACGGGACAAAGCTTCTTAGTGTGGATTGAGATTTTAGGTTCATGTGAAGAGTTGGCACCATACCATCTCTCGTATATTATTCATTAGCCTAAACCTCTTTCGTTGAGATGTACAGCAAAATTGATACCATCATATTGAATATTAAAGATTTCAAAGTGTTATAGAAAATCTCTCCTCGTCATGAAGAAGGAACCAATTTAAACTGAGGCAATTTACCCCTTGGGTTAAATATAGTATCTCTTGTTCTCACCAAACTTTCGTTCGTTTGTGCTTATCCAACTAATTGTTATCCTTATCCCCATTTAATTTTGCTCCAATCACTGTGATGGTTCCCGCATGATCAAGTGCAAACAGCAGTAATTAAGATACCTTATCACTCTTTTCACTCTTCCCTTTCCTGTGCCCCTATTGTGCCCATGAAAAGACAAATTTGATTCCTGTTTTTCATTGGATTTCAAGATTTTTAATCAATTCCCAATTTCCTCTTTCTCCAAATTAAATACAAAGATGGAACAACCAATAACGTTAAAATGGTTGCCGTCACCATGCCCCCGATCATGGGTGCTGCGATGCGTTGCATCACATCGGCGCCCGTTCCCTGAGACCACATGATGGGCAGCAAGCCCAAGATGATGGCGGAAGCGGTCATGATTTTTGGTCTGACTCGTAAGACGGCATCTTTCATGATGGCTTCTCGAGGATCGTGAATGGACTGGAGCCGGTTTTCCCCTTGCCGGCGGGCGCAGGCGTCATCCAGAAACATCATCATGATGACCCCTGTTTCCGCGGCGACTCCTGTCAAGGGGGTCAACGGAAATTTAGGAAAAATGGGATCGGTTGCGCACCTACTGCGGTCAAGTGAAGGTTCGCGTCACACTCCAGTGTATAAAGCCGTTTGCCTCTGGCGAGAAAATCTGAGCATAACTGTTCTGTTTTGCCGGAGGGAGCTGCATAAGGCACAAAAAGGCACTCGGCAAGGGCCGCCACAAAGCGGTTCCGATAAAGTGAGGTCTGTACCGTTGCACGACGAAGTTTGTCAGAAAATGGTGAGAGAAGGAGTAGGCGCCCTTGATCCAAGGGTCTCTTGTATTCCTTGGGCAGTCGTATTCCATCCAAGCTTCTGGCTGGGCAGATGATAAGCGGCTGGTTTCCCCGCAGAAGTATCCGCAGGCATTCCCGTTCCATGGGTGAATGAAAGCCCCCGATCACCGGCACGCCCGCTTCGCGCAACTTCCGCGCGATGTCGTATGTCTGGAGGATGATAGTGCCCGGACATTTGACCGAACAAATCAGTGCCACCGGCTCGCTATTGACGAGGTCGAGATTCCCGATGGCGGCTATGCGCTTGGGGCTCTGATCGCCGAGGTGTCGGACAAGGCTTGGCGGGAAGGCAGGGTCACTCGGAGACACCCAGGTAAGGGGCTTCGGCATGTGCGTTGGTGAGCCCACCATCTAAGTCAAGATAGTCATCGCTTTAACAAACCAATACAACGACCAAGATTCTCATGGGTGTCTCTAAAAAGATGATCAAGTGCCGCCTAAGAGGTGTGTCCCCTGGCGGCTCGATCTGGGCCTTTGCTGTAGTCTGTTGCTGCTTCAGTTCGTTAGATCGCTCTGTCCAGAACGCTAACTCCTGTTGCCCCGTCAACCGATCGTTTTTCTCTTTTATTTATTCTGCGCCTTGGTGTTTCATTGCAACACAATCAAAAGTTTTCGTCTTCAAAGGCTTCATCAAATCTTCAGACAGTCATTCCTTCACGGCCAGGCGCAGATCGGCCGTGACTGGCAATTCAAACAAGTCCTCCCGCAGGAGTCGCGTAGAAAAAAACAGCACCTCCAGATTTTCGATCTCCCCGGAAGCCGGGTTCATTCTGGCAATCACACCATCGCCGACTTCTTCCGACTCCTGCGCGGCATATGGCAGTGTCTTGTCAATATGGAGGATGTCCGCTTCCCGGTCATACTTAAACGTCAGCTTCGCTTCCATAAGACCCCTCCTTCCTCTACCTTTCTGGCCAGGTACGCCGTCACCATCCAATGTCGTCCTTGGGGCGAACCCTCCCCGATCACCACAACCACCACATGCTTGCCACCCCGGATACTATCAAACCAGCGCGAAAAAAGCGTGGCATTGGTAAGCCGGGCGCTTTGGCGCACCAGATCAGGCTCAGCCAGGGTATCGGCGATGCGCGCGCGGTGTTCGGGTAGCAGGTCGGGATGTCGCTCGGCGATATGCCGTTCCCGTTCGTCCGTCAATTCAACGTCAGCCTTCAGGTATGGGCATGAGAAGAGTGTTCTCATCGTCCTGTGCGCAAGCCTCTTTTAGTTCGCATCATCTTTCCTCACAATCAATCTTGGATTCAACTTGTAAGTGCAACTCACGCTCTTGGTTAGGCGGGACAGCTACGATAGCATCGTGGGCTTGTCTCACCGACCAAAGTAAGAGGAGCACCCATGAGAGATTATACGCAGCTGACCCGCGAACAACGGTATCAAATTTCCGCCCTGATGCAAACAGCCCAGAACCACTCGCAAATAGCTCAGGTGGTGGGCGTGCATAAATCCACCATCAGTCGGGAACTCCGACGCAATTGTGGGCAACGTGGCTATCGGCCTCGCCAAGCCCATCGCCTGGCCCAAGCCCGGCAGGCAACCAAAAGGCGCCCTCGTCTCGCCCAGGCAATCTGGCAACAGGTGGAGACGTTGGTGCGGCAGGCTTGGAGTCCCGAACAGATTCGTGGCCGGCTCCAGCGCGAACACGGCCAGACTCTCAGCCATGAATGGATATATCAGTATATTTATGCGGATAAACGGACTGGAGGCGATCTCTATCGCTTCCTCCGCTGCCAGAAGAGGCGACGGAAGCGCTATGGCACCTATAGCCGCCGGGGGCGGATTGCCAATCAAGTCTCAATTGATGAGCGTCCGGCGGTGGTCACCACTCGGCAGCGGCTTGGCGACTGGGAAGGGGATACGGTGATCGGGAAAGGGCATCGTGGGGTCTTAGTGACCTTAGTGGAACGGAAATCCAAGTATACGGTCCTGCAAGGCATTCAACACAAGACCGCCGCTGCTGTCCGAACAGCGGTCGTACGCGGACTCCGGCCACATAAAGCCCGTGTCCAAACCATCACGTATGACAATGGTCTGGAGTTTAGTGATCATCCCGGGATGGCCAAGGATCTCAATGCGCAGATCTACTTTGCCCATCCCTATGCGTCATGGGAACGAGGAGTGAATGAAAACACGAACGGTCTCATCCGTCAGTATTTTCCGAAAGACCGGGACCTCACCCACGTCACGAGTATGAACTCAAAGAAGTCATGGCTACATTGAATCACCGACCGAGAAAGACACTCGGCTATCGGACGCCGCATGAGGTATTCTTTCGCACGCCCACATCATTAACCGTTGCACTTACGAGTTGAATCTAAGAATTCTAGTACGGACGTAGGTCATGATGAACTGTGGCTACATGTATTCTTCATCGTCGCGCCAGTTGTCATCCGATTTCCCTGCCTGCCTCCGTTTGAGGGCATTCTTAAAGGCCTCAACCGCTTTCTTCTGCTTGTCAGCAAGATTCTCACATGATAGTTCGCTTACCTTTCTTTCTTTATCGATGCCAGTTCCCTGGGTTATGAGGCTCAAGGCTTTGCGCAGATCTTCTTGAGGCAGTCGTTGCATGCCGACGAGTAATCGGCAACAATGTCCTTCGCCGCCCACCCACTTCTCAATGTACGAATCTAATTGTTTCCAGCCACGAAGGTTGAAATAGCCGACACAAAAATCCGCGTGATCCGCGACCTGAAGCGTTTCCCGGAGGGCAGGTAATAATGATTGTTCAATATTATCGAAGATACGTGGCATGACGCAGGCAAGAATATCATGTTATCGCACTTGGGACAGAGCATTTCGCCGTTCTGGAAGCCAGTGTTTATTCGATACGATCAAGAACTTCTAGTCTTCGCTTCGAATTCAGACTCCGGCTTTGCCAAATGAAATACACGCTGGGAATAACCAAAAGGGTGAGAATGGTCGCCGTGTCCATGCCGCCGATCATCGGCGCCGCGATGCGCTGCATCACATCGGCCCCGGTTCCGTGGGACCACATGATGGGGAGTAAGCCCAAGATGATGGCGGAAGCGGTCATGATTTTTGGTCTGACTCGTAAGACGGCATCTTTCATGATGGCTTCTCGAGGATCGTGAATGGACTGGAGCCGGTTTTCCCCTTGCCGGCGGGCGCAGGCGTCATCCAGAAACATCATCATGATGACCCCTGTTTCCGCGGCGACTCCGGCTAAGGCAATCATCCCGACCCACACGGCAATGCTGAGATTATAGTTCAGGAAATCCACGTACCAGATAGCTCCGACCAAGGAGAACGGAACGGATAACAACACAAAAAGGCATCGGGGGATGGAATGAACGTTGAGGTAGAGGAGTAGCAATATGAGAACAAGAGTTAAGGGAACCACGATCTTAAGTTTTTCTTCAGCGCGTTCCAGATATTGGTATTGACCCGCCCACTGTAATGAATATCCGCTCGGAAGTTTGACCTCTGATCTCCAGTCTCGTCCACAAGGGCATATTGAAAGACCCACCCGACGCCTGTCGCATCCGGGCCTAAGGTCGGGGAGATTCCTTCCGGGAGCTTTCCCGTCAGGCCCTGCAGGTATTCCACGACCCGGATTCGGGCCCAATACATGTCGGTGCCGTCTTGAAACACGATATAGACAAACGACAAACCCAGAAACGATTGTCCCCGTACGAACTTGATTCGGGGAGCTCCTAACATCGAAGTGACAATCGGACAGGTCATCCGATCTTCAATCAGATCAGGGCTTCGGCCCGGCCATTCCGTCAAGACGATCACTTGCACATCGGAAAGATCGG
>JBBDSY010000077.1:0-26186 GCA_040904705.1 Nitrospirales bacterium
TCACGGGCTTGTGGCTGTTGGAGGCAATGCCGATCTTCCTGCTGGACGCGAGCAGCGACGTGATCACCTGTGTGGCGGTGAACGTCTTGCCGGTGCCGGGAGGCCCCTGGATAACCAGGCATCCACCAGACATCGAACCGGCAATGCGGATGGCGGCCTCTATTGAAGATTCACTGTTTTCTTGCAGAGGAGTCGCCGGTGGGAGACGGTTCAAGAGCCCGGCCACCGGAGCATCGAGGTTGCCTGACACGTGCGTGGCGGCAACTTCAGTCAACGCAAGCTGAATAGCCTTTGCTGAAACATGCTCGTCCGGAAGCAGTGAACCCTGTTGAGGAAACGCGCCTCCACATTTTTCGTTCAAACTTTTCTTGCCGATCTTGAGTCGCAGATTGCCTGTGGACGCATCCAACTCCACCAGCGTGAATTTGGCATGCAGATTGTGAGTGAACATCACTTTAGCTTTGTCACCGGCAGCCAGCTTGCATTCCTGGGATGGATCGAAGCGATAGGCTTGCACGAGTGATAGTTTTTCTGGCGTGGGAGAGCCGATGGCTTGAATACCCTCGATGCAGGCCTGGTCATCGCGGAGTGCGTCGGCTGTCGCCTTGGCTTGGTCAAACATCCGCCACCACATGGGTTTTTCTTCCCGGCGGTGAAAATCGATGAGATCCGCAAGGACAACTGAAACCCCGTCACCCTGCGTGCGAAGCTTCGCCGCAGTATCCAGTCGTGCAACGACCTCCGGTGGCAGTTCTTTCGGCGTCGCTGGGGCCGAGTCGGAATCCAAAGGGGGAGTGCTGATCTGATGTTCGACAACCACGTTCCGTAACCACTGCAGCAGTTCGGCCGTCGACATGCAATCGTCCGCGTTGTAGTCGCGGATGTTTTTCAGGATGGGGCTGTGGTGCCAATCTCCCGGTTGTCGGCTTTCAATCCAGCGGGCGTATTGCACGATGGAGTCAATGGCTGTGCCGACTTCGGTGTCACGTTTCGGTCGGTAGAGGCGTTCAACGGTCTTGAGGGAATAGCTGTCCTCCCCAATGCGCAGGCCCTGGCGGACGATTTGGCAGAGATCCACAAACACATCGTGCCGGAGCAGTTCATCCACTTCGTCCTGACGGGTGTCGTGGCGCGTGCTCAACCGCCGGACCGCGCTGACTTCATAGTGAGCATAATGGTAGATGTGCATGCCGGGGTTGCTCTGCCAGCGCGTGAACACCCAGTCCACGAAGTCTTCAAATGCGAGCTGTTCCTCCTCACGGGTGTGCCCCCACCAGTCCATGAAATCAAAAGAAGTCTGTGGCCCGTTCCGTGTGCAAACCCCGAACAGGTATTCCAGTCCGCCCGCAACCAGCGGGTACCCCTCCATGTCGAAGAAGACATCCGCTGGATGGTCGGGGGGAAGAGCGGCGAGTCCAACGGCTTCGCCATTCGTTCCGGTGCCAGGCAGGACTTCATACCGCGGTGGAGCATCGGGATTCCGGATCCGGTCCGTGCGCGTCTGGAATTGAAGCCGCGCCTGGGCCACGAGTTTGTCCAATGAGTCCTTGGCGAGCTTGGGGATCGATTGACCGGCGGCAAGGGCCAGGTCGGCCACCGTCGCAATGCCGGCCCTCTTCAGCTTTTTGATCTGGCCAACGGTGATGCCCGCGACCTGCACGAGGTGGTCCGTGTCGTGGAAGAACGTCTCCGCATGGGAAGTCCAGCGGCCATGGTCGGCCCGTGGAAGTGGTTCCGGGCGATCGGTGAGGTTTCCGGTGAAGCTCTCCTGCATGGCAAGAAAGCCCGCTTTGATATGGCGGTAGTAGTGAAGGAAGTCCTCGACACGGAAGACCACCCGATCCTTGGTGCCGAGGATAAGCCCGAATGTGTCGGGCATCGAGTCGCCGGTGATGGCGGCGAGCATCTCCGAGTAACAGCACAGCTGAATCGCGTAATGCGGTTTGGGTGAGCGGGCGAGTTTCGTGTCCCACACCTGATACCGTCCGGATGCATCGAGCAGGAGGAAGTCGGCAAACCCGGCGAACCGGGCATGTTCCAGAGCCGCCTGATAGATAATGGGAACCTTCGCGGAGATAGCAGAAATCGTCGTGGTGCGGGCAACGACAGGATCGTACTTAGGAACTTCAACCAGTCTGGCATCGGATGATTTAAATTCGTCGAGCACGGTACGCTCGTGCTCAACACCCGTCTGCGCGATAAGGTGTGCATCCTCGGTCTCCTCATCCGGAATGACAGCGCCGGGATTCTCTATAGCGTAGCGGTCCATCCAGGACGCAAACGGCGAACCCAGATAGCAAACAAGATCGCTCGGCGAAAACACCAGTTGGGCGGAAAGATCCTTCTTCATATACGAGGACCAGGTTCAGTAGGTAGGTTGCAATGGTCGTCGAGACGGTCCGCAAGCATGACGAGGAAAAACGGATACAGGAAGCCGGGCAATGAGAACGCCCATACCGCGAGCGTTGGTGCGGGAATCTGCAATGAAGACCGCATCTGCAAAAACGCCGATGCCACTATTCAGGTTTTAGCGCCACACGTGCTAGCTCAGTTCGTCCTCCCCAATCTGTCATCCTGACCCATTCGGCAAAGCTCAGGGCAAGGTCCATCGAAGGATCTGTGCCCAAGTGTAAGTAGATAGAGCATGTCGGCGTCACTCTTTTCCCATCAGCCTGTCATGATTTCCCAAGCATGCGTGGTTCAATCGCACGCCATTCAACAGTCTGTAAATATTACCTTTCAACGAAGATCGTTCAAAATCCCTCACCCTTTTAAGGCGAGGGTTAGGGTGAGGGTGAAGACTCATTCAAGCGTTCACTCGTTATCCTGACCGGTGCAAGTCAAGCTTGTCAAAATCGATACAGAAAAACCGCAGGCGGGAAGCCCTCATAGCTTTGGTGGTTAGATCCATGCCTGACCGCTTGTGTTTGTTAGCTGCGTGCGTCACTGGGAGGAAAATGCCGAACAATAATCTGAGGGACTTTGAGAAAATGAGCGTCTGTCGTGAGAAGAATCAGCCCATATTGCATAACGCCCGCGGCAATCCACACATCGTTGGTGGGGATGGGGGTACCGGCTTTCCAAAGTGTATTCAAAATAACCGCATACCGTTCGGTGGTTTCTTCATCCACGGCCGCAAGATGGACGCGGGGTGAATTCAAAAACTGATGTAACAGGTTTGTATTTTTTTGTTCTTGCCGGCCACGGATAAAACCGGCACGCAATTCACCAAGAACGATCGCATTGATCCAAATCGAATCTGCCTGTTGAATGATCTTCTTGATTTCCTGATGGCCACGAAGAAAGGTGGAATAGGCAGAAGTATCAAGGAAGATGCGCATCATGCCCACAAGTCAGGGTCAATGAATCGTTGCCGAGCCAGTCGTTTATTGAAGGCATCGGCTTCTGTTTTGCTCCAAGCCTCACTCAGGGCATCAAGGTCGTGGTATTCGGTCGAAGGTTTTTTCGATACCGTTCCAGCCTGCTCTTCCAACAGAGAGATCACGGCTTTGTTCGCACTGATCCCCTTTTCTTTCGCCCGTTGTTGAATAAGACGGTCCAGTTTTTTGGGAAGATTTCTTAATGTCACGGCCATCCGTCTTGCCTCCACGAGGTGCAGCACAAAGTGCTGTGTAATGCTGCAAGGCTAGCATCAGAAAATAGACGCGTCAAGAAGTGCGCTCAAACAAGAAAAGGTCTTTCTGCCTGTATAGACGCACCTTTGGGGACAGGGGTATATGGCTCAAGCATCGTCTGTTCCTGCTGCTCACCGGTCTGCGCAATGTGTCGTTCGCCCTCAGTCTCCTCATCCGGAATGACAGCGCCGGGGTTCTCCAAAGAGTATCGAAACACGAGTTGAGCTGAAAGATCTTTTTTCATATACGAGGACCAGGTTCAGTAGATAGGTTGCAATGGTAAGTGCGTCAACGGAGGGAATCTCCTCCTTGTACTTGTTCCAGAAATGAATGACGTTCCTAAGGAAGGCAGAGCAGCCCTCGATTATTTTCGGGTCATCCGCGAGGTGTGCTTCAATAGAAAACGTTGCCAGTTGTTCGGCGAGCGCCTCGAGAAGGTGCCGATTATCGGATTTCATATCTCCACTTTGTTTTGAAGTAGATATCCAGAATGAGAAAAGCGTGTAGGGATGTGTAACGGAATTTAGACACAAGACTTTATAATGTCAAACATCTTTTCGGTGGCAGGGACGGCGGGGAAGAACGAGGAAATTCGGTTTTGCCTCTCCTGCCGGAACGAGAGGTGTGCTTGATAGAGTAGGAGGCTTGGATTAAACTTGCTGGAATGCAGAACCATCTAACGCTTTCCTCTTCTCACTCCCTCAAAAATTTGCCGGCTTATACGGGGTTGAATTCTGTTGAGGAAATCCTTCAAGTCCCTCGGGCCAGACGGTTGCTCTGGTTAGAAATACTTTTTAACGATCAGTTCGATTTCAAGTCCGGGAAACATGATCCTTAGGTTCAGGATGCGCATCGCTAAGTCTGGCGGTGGTTCTAATGGAGGGTGATTCAATCCGCGTTCCCCCTCATGTGTCACTTTAGGAAACGGTCAATGAGCCGCGGTGTCAAGGTTACGGGTTGCCGAGTTCTTCCTCCAGCCGGTAGACCAAGTCCGTCACGAAATCGCCATATCCCCAGCCGATGCCGCCGGCCATCCGCTCCACTTGCGCCAGTCTCTCCTTTACCTGTGGATACAGGTCCCGCGCCTCGCCGCGTAAGAGATTCGTCAATTCTTGCAAGGCCGACTCCAGGCTGTCGTAGAATCGCTCGTCGATGTCGCCATACTCACGGGTGAATCTCGTCCCGTTCTCCACGTAGGTCATCAGCAGTTCCGTCGTGCCGGGAAGATTGCCGGTAGCCTTTCGGTAGTTCCGGATGGCCTTGCGTGCCTCGCCGAGCTTCAATTTGCCAAAGCCGCGCGCAGGGAAAAACTGTTCCACGATCTTGCGCCGATATTTTTCCAGCATCTCGCCGCTGCTCTCGTCTGGGTGGCAGCGGGCCTGGATGAAATCGCGGTTTGTGGCTGTCGTATCGTACAGATCCTTCACGAGGGCGAGCAGCGCGGGCTTGTCCCAGGTGGTGAGTTGTTGCCGGACTGCTTTCCAGCCGCCGGGCTTCTTGGCGGGTTTGGTTTCGTCGGGCATGAGTTGGAGGTGTTAGCGTTGGACGCGTTTCAGGGTGGGCAATGATTCCGCCGGAACCAGTAAGGTGATGCTGCGGGGCTTCCCAGGCACACGCCGGATGAACCTTCGCCGTTCCAGGGTGAGCACCATCGAATGCACGCTTGGGGCGGTAATTTGGAAAAACCGTTGCATGTCCGCTTCTGCAGGAGCACAACCATTCAGGAGACGATAGTGATGGATGTAGGCCAGGAACTGGCCTTGACGTGCGGTGGGAACGGGTGACTCCGAGGAGTGCGATGTGTTGCTGGCGACATCCTGCATGACTTAAGACTCCGAGCTGAGTTGTCCGTCCACCCTCCAATGGCGGGCGATCAGTTTGGGTTTAGGATTAGCCGATACCTGCTCGGCTTCAATGTGGCCCCTGGTGGTTTTTTCGAAGTTGTCGTCTAGCGACTCCAGATCGGTTGATTTGATCGTGACGTTGGGCTCAAGGCGGATGTTGGCGGGCGCGTGGCCATCCTGAAAAAAACGCCAGCCTGCGGCGTCGGGCAGCTTGTTGATCTTGATCCGGGCTGTGGCTTCCCTGGCGGACATTCCGATTCCTGTCTCAGTGGAGTCGGTCAAGCCGTCTCAGGTGGAGTCGATACTCCGAGTGGGGAAATTGTCTTCGGCATGTGCGTAGGAAATTAGACGCAACCCCTTACGATGTCAAGCATTTTTCTTGTTTCAGAGATTGTGTAGAAGAACGAGAAAATCCGGTTTTGCCTCTGCCACCGGAACCAGGTTTAAAGTCGGTAAAGAAGAAAATGGGATAAGGGTCATTTGAATTGGTTCTGCTATCCGGCGCACATGCTCCGCAACGCTGGGAATAGCCCCAAGATCTCTCCAACCAATTGGTGGGAAGAGCACGACACGCTGGGCTTTAGAGTAAGGGATGTCAGGGGAATGCTTTACGAGGCTGTTGTGACCGTCAATCGCAAACCTGCCGCATCCAACACCTTGGTGAGTGTATCCAGCCGGGGATTCCCTTTTCTGGAGAGGGAAGTATAGAGGGCTTCTCTCGCCAAATGCGTCTTCTTTGCCAATGTGGTCATATTGCCGACTCTGGCAGCAGCCACATCTTTCAAGGCTTCTTTGAACATTTCAATATCACCGTCTGCAAGAATTTCTTCTAGATACAGGGCGGCTTGTTTAGGGTCCTTCAGGACGTCAAGGTTGCCAAAGTCAAAAGGTCTACCGGCTTTTCTCGGCATGGGTTTGTCTCCTCTCGTAGTCTGCAAGATAGTCTTTTGCCTTTGCGATACCTGTACTCTGGTCTTTTTTTGTCGAGCCCGCCAAGAGCAATACAATCGTGTTTCCATGAATTCGATAAAATATGCGGTATCCACTCCCGTAATGTTCACGCATTTCCCATAAACCTTTGGTCCCTTTTATGGGTTTGCAATCCCCAAAGTTTCCAAAACTAGCGCGTCGTAACCGGACAGCAATTTTTCTCTGGGCCGTACGATCCTTGAGGCTGTTGACCCAATCCAGAAAGGGAATTTCGCCCGTTTCTGTTGCGTATTCCTCAATGACGTATCTGGTTTCCATGAATTTATAGTGTAAGTTATATCTTACATTGTTGCAACATCGATTTTATGGCTCCTGGCTGGTTCAATTAGGTAGATCCGATTTCAATTTGCCAGTCACAAGGGAAGTCATCCTGAAATCTGGGAAGGATCTGAGCCCCAAACTATGGGTATGGACAAGACGAAATATTTCGCAAGCCTGTCCTGAGTGCAGTCGAAGGGACTCAGCGTGACAACTGGAAGAAATCTTGTCGACCCACGACTTCGTTGAATCTGTCTCTTCAAAATAATCGGCTTCCCCAACCGATATCGAGCAATTGCCCTATCACGGTCTGATTGAATAGGTTCCTCAGTTCTAGCGGCACATGATCTATCATCATATAGTCGCTTTTATGATATGTCAGATATGATCTTTCAGAAAGAAGGAGAACCATCGTGCCTATTATCAAGCCAATCTCGGATTTGAGAAACAAGACGAATCATATTTCGGATCTGGTCCATAAGAGCCATGAGCCCGGGTTTATCACCAAGAATGGTGAGGGCGATATGGTTCTGATGTCCCTGGCAAAATATGGAGAGATGGAGCGGAGACTGGAGCTTTATGAAAAATTGCCAGTTGCAGAGGCGCAAGTGGCAGCCGGCCAGCGCGGGCGTCCCCTTGACCGTGTTATGGCCGACCTGAGAAAGCGTATTCAGGCCTTCAAGTAAGTACACCGTCCGCTTGCTGGCGATTGCCGAGCAGGATCTGGTGGAATTGGTGTCGTATCTTGCCGCAGAAGATCCAACGGCCGCCGCCGAGGTGCTTGATCATATCGAGGCGCGGGTACAGACCCTCACATCGTATCCGTTTATTGGTCGTATTCCTCAGGCTTCCAAGCTCACTGCGCTTGGCTATCGCGTTCTTGTCATCGACAACTATCTGGTTTTTTACAAAGTGAAGGGCAACACCGTCCTGGTCCATCCCATCCTTCACGGAGCGAGAGATCTTTTGCGAGTGCTGTCCGAGTAAGGGAACGAGACCACGCACGGAAGATTCAAGCCGACCTGGATTCGGTGGCTGTCTGTTTTGCCCGCGCACCTGCTTGTTCCCGGTAGAAAAGAGGTGAGGTGTGTTTTAGGCCTGCCGGTCTGAAACAAACCATATTTTCTGCCTGGTTTGGTCTGGAGCCTTTTGGGGCGGAAGCGGAAATTGAAATGCTGAACATGAAGAAGCGGTCAATTCCTCGTCAAAATTCAGTGATGAGCAGGAAACTGAGAAAATACCTGTTGCACCTCTTAACCTGGAGCTGGAGTTGAATTTCGATTTGTGGTTGATGAAAACCCAGCCTTGGCTTACACTTACTTGAATGCCAAACAGCTCATCTCCTACCTCATCTCCTTACCTCAAAATTTTACCGGCCTATACGGGATTATATGCGATGGAGGACATCCTGCAACCTTCTCGGGCCACACGGTTGCTGTGGCTGGAAATTCTCTTTAACGATCAACTTGATCTCCAGCCTTGGCAGGATCACCCTGAGGTACAAGAGGCCTATCGCAAAGCCTGCCGGTGGTTCACCACGTATCGGAGTTTAATCCAATCCGTGTTGCCTGGGGTGTCACTGCCTGTGCATCGAGGGAAAATTGATCAGCGAGACTATCGGAGGTTTGCAGAGACTCTTCAATTTTTAGCCCCTACCTCTTCCTGCACCTCATAGTATTTCCGAATAATTTTTCACATATTCAAACGCATAATTCTACTCCCTGATTACGATTCGCCTGTTTTGTATTGCCGGGTTTCGGCCCGACAGCCGAGCTACTTTTGGGCGGGAAAAAGTAGCCAAAACCCGTGACGCCCTCCCTGGGCAGATCGGAGAGGGCGGACGCGAGCCTGCGGAGGGCAGCCCAACTCGCGGAGTCTGTCCTGGTCCAGGTGGAAGAGCTCGAACACGGGCTGCTGTTTGATAAGAGGGTCCGCCCCATGGCCAGGGAGCAGGCGTCGGGGGAGGGAGGGGGACGGGTCGAAGTAATATTGAATTTTTGCGATAGAGAATTTCTATGAAGACTGGGAGGACTGGCTGCAATGCTTTTCGCGGAGGGCCAAGGCTTCGGACATCCATTCTTGGAATTGTTTGATGCGAGTTCCATGGCTGGGGTGAGTGGACATAAATTCAGAAGGTTGCTGCCCTTGGCTCATTTGTCCCATTCTTTCCCACAATTTTTGGGCTTCTGTTGGGTCAAAGCAGGCGCGGGCAACAAAGAGGAGCCCCATGTAGTCTGCTTCTGATTCATGTTCTCGTGAAAAAGGCAGCAAGACGCCGTATTGTGCGCCGACCCCTAAGGCACCCATGACGGCGCGCTGTGTTTGATAATCCATATCACCTAACGCCACGGTTGCCGCCATTGACCCAATCTGGACTAATTTCTGATAGGCCATCCGTTCGGCGCCATGGCGAGCAATGGCATGAGCAATTTCATGGCCCATGACTATGGCCAATCCATTCGTATTTTCTGCGACAGGAAATAAGCCGGTATAGACTGCCGTTTTCCCGCCTGGTAACGCAAACGCATTGGCCTGGTCAGATTGGATCACATTAAATTCCCAGTCAAATCCCGGATCCACATCAGTGGCGGCTCTGGCTAATTTCTGGCCGATGGTTCGGATGAGGTCAACCGCTTCACCTTGAGGTATGACTCGGGATTGGCTGAGAATATCTTGATATGACTGCAAGCCTAGCGACATTTCCTGTTCCCGGGTCATTTCGACAAGATGTGTGCGGCCGGTGATGGGGACCGTTTCCTGATTGGAGACATAGTAGTACAGACCGTAGAGCGCAAAGAGGACAATGGGAATCAGGCGGACCTTCCAGCTCATGCGGCGGCGTGGTTGGCCACCCATTCCCCCTCTTTGTCCAAATGGTCCTAGACGCATGTGTTGATATCTTTAAATCGGAGCCGTCAACATTCAAGAGAAAATCGCATGCTCATGCTCCGAAAAATTTCTTGGAAGCGATGCCCAGCACATCATAAGCGATGGACCCGTCTCCATCAAAATTAAAAGAGGAGGACAGTCCGCTTAATCCGGATAGCTGTGCCTGAGCTGGACCACCCAACATGCCGGAACCGGCGGCTTTTTGGCTGAGAGCATCCATGGCCGCCGGGACTACCATCGGCAACATTTTTTTTAGAATACCTTCACCGATGCCTGTGTTCGCTCCGGCTTTGGTTCCCATGCTTCTACTCACCTCTTTGCTGCCAAACACATGACCCAATATACCGTTCCCATTATTAATGTTAATGGTATCCGCATCGCCGAGTCATTACGGTTGCTCTAGATACCGTTGATGATTGCCTTGGCCAAGCGTTTTCAGTATGGCACCTCATACAGTACTCGAGATCCGTTATTCTTAATCGCCTGCGATACCGTGGGTAGGAGCTGTCTTAGGGCATTTTGAGTTTGAGCTTCACCAAGCCCCAAAGACTTTGACATATTGTAAACAACCGCACCGCCGCCTGCATTCACAATCGTGTCTACAAGATTTATCAGAAAAACTCCTTTCGCACGTATGAAGAAATGAAGAGGAAATTTTTCAGGACATAGAAAACGAGAGGAGGCGGAAAGCTTATGTGAAGGGGGTAGAAAGTTCTATCCGTGATTGCCCTGGATTGGATTTCGAGTGGGAGATGTACGGATCAACCTTTCTCGTAAGATATCGTCCGTAATGCTTCCTGGTGTTCGTTTCGTGGGAAAGATGCGCTCAAACGTGCGAAATCTTTTGGGAGCCCTCTTCCGAATAACTTTCGCAAACTGGCAAGAAGTGGTGCCCGCGATTCGGAGGAAGTCCACAGTTTTTGAATCTTGCTTGATCCCTGACAGGCAAGAATTAATGTCTGAATGGAAAAGCCGCCAGCTTCATGGAAAAACCAGCCAAGGCATAGAAGGTAAGACTGCCCAATAAAAAGCTTGCGCGTCTATTGGTTTCATGGAAAGAACGAGATAGGGCTGTGATGGTTGGCCGAAAACCTCTTTCCATGTTGAAACATTGGCGGCCACCCGACCTGTCCAACTCGCCATCTGTTGGAACGCATTGTGCCAGAACGAAGGAAGCTGATGCGGTTGAACGATCACAAAGATTCCGCTATCAAAGCCTAATTCGTATCGAAGCGGCATATCCGAGACGGTCTGGGCTTTTAGTGGAGGCTGGTTGGCCGATTGGCCGTCTTCACTCTTTGCCTCGGTCGTCTTATCAGATGCGGGAGGTGGTGAAAGCGAGAGTGGTGACACCATGGGGTCTTTGGTGGTGAGGTGAAAGCTGGAAGATTGGGGAATGGGATCTCCTATCCAGTCAATTACATGGAGAGGAAAGGTTCGCAGGATGATCCCACGAGCCTTCAAGACGGCTTGGTGATGAGGTATGTCGATCACCATGTAGAGCGCTTTTGTTCCGGCCATCGAGAATTCTGTGGCAAGCGGAGCGGGAACATGTGCTTGGGGAGTTGGATCAGCTCGCGAAAGGGTGTGTCCTGGTCCGCTGAGGCAGAACCCTACCCACATCAACAACATGAAACCCGGGCGGGAGAGTGAGACATTCAACACGGCTGGTCTAGGGAGATTAGTAAATGATGAGTGTGGACCCAGTTGGCACATGGCGATAGAGATATTCCAAATCGGTGTCACCCAAACGGATGCACCCATGGGTGACGTTCGTCCCCAATAATCTGGTATAGAGGGTGCCATGAATGAAATAGCCATTCCCGAATCCCAGGGCATAGTCTCCCAGGACCCCCGTTTCAATGCGGTCTTGTGATTTGGTGGGAATGGATTCGCCCTCTTCAATGAAGGCCCAGTCCGGTTTGACCCAGACGGGATTTTTGATTTTGTTAAGGATTGAATAGACGCCACGTGGGGTTTCAAAGACCCAACCTTTATTCGGCTGTCTGGGGTCTTGTAAGCTCACGCCACTACCAGTCGAGGCCACGGCCGTATGAAGGATCTTCTCGCCCTCTCGAACTTCCAACTTATTTTGAGCCGTATCGACGACCACAAAAATGCCTTTGGGAGCGAGGACTCGCATTGAGTTGCCGGTGATGGGCGGCCGAGCCGAAACCTTGACAGCTTGCTGTATCGAGCGGTTTTTCTGGAGAGGCCCCATAGGGGCCGCTGGATTTGAGGCCAGAGACGTGGTGCCGATCCCTGGAACGCTAACGAACATCAGCCCGATGATGGCTCTCAAGCATCGCGAATCGAATACAGAGTGCCGAAAATTAGGGTGTGGCATACAATGCGACGCGTAGGGAACTTGGTTCTTTTTCATGCGCGTTCCGGCGTTGGATGTGGTCTTCTAAGGTGTGGAGGGTGGCCACCACCTCGTTGTCGGTATCGAGCGCACCGACGATGGTAATCAGTCCTCCCATGGACATGCGTTGAAACACATGTTCCATGGCTTCATTCTCTAACGCAATGCATCCGTTTGTGCGATCTTCGGAACCTATGGTTTTCCCATGGATTTCAATGGCGCCACCAATTGTTTTGCCTTCAGGTATCTTCCCCAAGCTTTGGAGTTCTTGAAAGCGGATTTTATGTTCGAAGCTGGGATAGTTGAGGAGCAGGGCGCGATAAAATTTTGTTTCTTCGCCGCCTTTTTTGCGAATCACACGAAATCGTCCTTCGGGTGTGGCACCGTCTCCTTCAAACTGTTTGTCCAGTAAGCCGGAGAATCCCAAATCTACTGGATAATCGGCGACCACCTGTCCTTGACGGTAGAGGAACAATTTCCTTGAAGTCTTCAGGACGACAATGGCCGTTCCCCCCGTTACCCTCGACCATCGCACGGTGTCCTGCGCCCATTGGTTCCAGAGAGCTAATTGCGTGGAGTCATGATACCGGCGCATTTGAGCGATCATGTGCGCTTCGACCGTTTGGAGTGCCAAGACGGCTTTTGTAACTGCGAGGCGAGCCTTTGCCAGTTGCCCGGCCTCCAAGCGTTTCGTGGCTTCATGTAACAGTCCTTCAGTCTGTGAAAGGATGGAGATATCAGGTCCCATCTCAAACAAAGACGTGAGGGATCGTAAGCGGGTGATCTGTTCAAATTCCGGGTGGATCAAATCATCAATGTCCATACGAAGGGTCAATGATTTTTGTCGAATCGCCTCCAGGAGAAGGGTGCCTTCACTCAAGAGTTCTTTGTATGTGCGTTGAAAATCTGTTCCATCTTTAGGAAGCCACCATTGCTTGGCGGCCGTTCGCCAATCGTTTCGGATTGTAAGGAGTCGCCGATGGAACTGTTGATACTGATCAGGGAATAATTGTTGGCCACCCTGAACATAGAGCGTACGGTCCAGGTTTTCGATTTCGCTCGGAAACCGTTCGGGATAGTCAGGATTTCCCCACCATGCATGCGCCGGGCCGGGAATGCTTAGGAGAATTCCGGCGTACATCAGAACCCACATGTGATTCAAAACATGCCGCCTTACGAATCGTTGGTTTGTCACCCTATACCTGAACTTTCACTGACTGACCGATCGCAGATAGGATGCGTTCATGAATCGCCAACGCGACGGTTTCCAGCACGTGGGCCGTGGTCATCACTTGGATATAGTCCCCTTGGTTCATCATCCCCGATTCGATGGTGTCGAGGAGGGCTTCCGCTCCTTGTAGGGCTGTATGTAATTCCTGAAACTGTTGGTGCTCGGAGAGGTGCGCGCGCCGTTCCAGGAGAAGGGTTTGGGTTTGCCGGATATTCTGTCTTGCTAAAATCAGGGCTACCTGGGCATTGCTTTTGGTTTCTTCAAGGTTCGACGTGGCCTCAGATTTCGCCTGATCAGCTTGAGCCAGTGCCAGGTCTAACATCCGTTTCCCCTGGGCATAGGTTCTCCACCAAGCAAACTTTGCATCCTGGTTGTCCAGTTCGTTAATCGCTTGGCTATAGGAAACCTCTGCTTGCTGTAACTGTTCGAATGCGTATTCTCGGGCGCCGGATACGCGGGCATCGTGTAACGTCCGTAGGACGGCATCGATTTGACCCGACGGTCGTTCGGTGCATCCCTGAGCGACAAGGGTTCCGGCGATGGCGAGGAGTAGGCACCATTCCCAGGGTTTTAAACGTAAAGATTGTGTGTTCATTCTCGTTAACGTTTGAGCCAGATCATATTGGTTGTCTCAATAAAACAGGGGCCAAACGATTTGGCCCCTGCCACTCTTTCCATTGGTCCACCGCAGATGGGTTCGCTAGCCAATGCTTCCTCCGAGGCAAACCTGGAACGAAATTAATCCTACTTTCCGAAAGGCTTTTTGATCGGAGCGCCTTGTGGTTTTCCAGCTGGTGCAGCAGCAGGTTTCCCGGCTGGCATGGCTTTGGGTTGATTCTTTTGATTCGGTTGGTTCACGGAGGCACCTCCTTATGGGTTGGGTAAGCCAACATGACTTACTATCCCACACCATACGCAAACGTAATGCCAGATTGTTGAACCTCGATATGCGAAAAAAAACCAGTATTTCTTGGGAAAATTTCGACAGAATTAGTCGGAAGAGAAAATCAACAAGACATTCTGTCCGGATGAAGAAATTTTGTCTTTGCTCTGTTGTATGGTGGGAGAGCTGAACGCGTGGAGATTTTATATATCGGGCGGACGGGACACTGTGATGGGAGAGGGTAGGGCGAACGATTGACGGTGTAGGTGATGGTGGAGAATGGGCGCAAGGGCTGCTGATACCGAGTTGGTCGGATTGAGCGCGCCGACAATGACCACGGGTGTATTGACGGAAACCAAAGGAAATACCTTGTTCATAATGGTGTTGTCGAGGGACACACATCCGTTTGTAACATCGCGTTGTCCAGGCCATTGTCCATGGATTTCAATGAGACCCCCAATCCGACGATTGGCCGGGACCAACCCCTTGGCTTTGGCGATTTGAAATTGGTGTTGGTGGAGAGGTGTGGGGAAATCCAGCATGAAGGCTTTGTGGAATTGAGTTTCTCCCTCCCGCTTTTTCTGTACGATGCGGAATAGGCCTTCCGGTGTGGCACCGTCGCCTTCGTACAATTTGTCCTGCAGTCCTGAAAACCCCAAGTTAGCCGGATAGTTCTGGCGAAGAATGCCGTTTTGATACAACCGGAATTCCTGGGAAGCTTTAATGACGACAATCGTCAGGCCTCCCATTTGACGTGAGCGTTCCACGGTGTCCTCCACCCATCGCTTCCATTGTGCGATCTTTTGCCCATTGGTGTAGCGACTCATTTGACGTATCAGGAGCACTTCGACGGGTTGCATGGCATCCTGGGCCTGCGACAGCAAGCGGGGAACGGGATCGAGCTGGCCTTGAGCAAGCTGGGTCAGGCCTTGGGAGAGAAAACTCTCGGCTCGGGAGAGCGTGGTGCGTTTCCCCCGGAGATCGAATAATCCATTGAGGCGGCGTAATCTGGCGAGTTGGGACTGTTCCTCTTTGAGCAAATCTTTGAGCCTGTTTTGGTGAGAGATCTTTTTCTTTTCTACGGCGGTGAGTAATGTGGCGCCCGAGTGCATGAGTTGTTGATATGATTCGGTAAATGCTTCAAGTGGCCAGGATGTCCACCATCGATTGGTTTCGACTCGCCAATGTTGGCGTATGTCGGAAACCTTTTGGTGAAAAGCCGCATACTGGTCGGGGAGCATGTCTGCGCCACCGGCAGTCCAGATTTGACGGTCCAGGCGTTCGACGGCTGTTGGAAACGTGTGAGGAAGAACGGGCGAGCGCCACCAGAAAATCAGGAGAGGGGAAACAAGAAGGAGGGCTCCGGTCCCCAGCCAACACGATAGTCGTTTGGCTCGTGTACGACCAGAGCCCTGGTCTTCCATTGATTAGGTTTTGGCCTTTCCAGACTTTTGCATGGCATGGGCCACTTGTTCATTGACCCTGGTGGCTAACGCCAAGACCGACTCGGCCTTGGCCTTCACGCCCAAGAAATCTTCTTTGGCCATAATAGGATCAATTTCCCCAAGCGTGGTATCTGCTGCTTGAAGATCCCCTTGTAAGGCCTGAAGATCCGCCTGAGTGCCTTTCCCCTTTGGCGCGTGCGCTAAAAGGTTTTTGGCTTCGGCCAGGGAGCTTTTGGCCAGCACGACGGCGGTTTCGGCCTCTAATTTGGCATGTTGTTTATTAGCTACCGCTTTGTTATTGGCTTGCCCGGCATCTGTCACGACTTTGGTCAAGATCGCGTTTGCCTCGTCGTAATTCCGCATGAGCACGAATGACTTGTCCTGGGTCGTAATTTCTTCTTGGGCTTTTTGATATTCATCTTCAGCCAATCGTAAATCTTCCGGCGCGTAATCCAATGCACCGGCTTCTTTGGCAGCCTGAATGGCCTGTAAGGCCTGATCGGTGATTTGGGCCGGTTTTTCAGCACAACCCCAGACGAGCGAGCCGCAAAGGATGGCTAGTGTTCCCGAGCGCATAATTGTTGAAACGGCGTTCATATGTCTTGCGAGACCTCCTGTTAGTGTTGGGGGTAACAGCCCCTGAGATAATAAATAGAGAGGAACCGGGTTGATCTTCACCGAAGGTTGAAGGGCCGGGAATGTTCATGCTCCAACAATGGACATACGCAAGGGCGATGCCAAGAAATTTTCGCCTGATCTGCTTGAAAATACGGGAATAAGCCGTCAAATGTGGAATTAATTGGCACAGGACGGGTTTTAAGTGGCTGACAGGTTGTCCCGGTTGAGAAATATTGTCCATGGGTATCGGGTCTCGCCCTGAAATGTAAGGTGTCGTGGCAAAATGATTGGGAGTAGATTCTGTGAGCGTGGAGATCCAAGAGGAACAGGCGGAGAGAGTGCTCTGATCGCTCGCAATGGAGAAGAACATTAGCCGAGAGGCAGGACCATGTATGGGATAAAAGGTCTGGCAGAAATTTCTTGGGGTGTCCTTCAACCCACCATTGGGCGGTTTGCCCTGGTGGGTTGAGTCACTCCATCGAATATGGGTGGCATTATCCGACTAATTCTGCCACCGGTTTCTGGGAAGATCGATGAACGTACTTTCGGGATTGGGTCCATCGACGGTGAGAGGAAGGGGTCGGTTCTAATGTTGGCTGCTTGTTGATTGATGGTTGGTGAGAGTCAGTCATAGCCAAGGTATCTTCCGCCTGTTGCAGTTCCTTGAGTCGAGAATGATGTTGTTCTAATTCCCAGGCCACGGCTTTAGTTAATTGAGCAATCTTGGCGCGTAATTGGTCCATCGTGTGTTCATGATGCTTGATTTCACTGTTTCTGGCCACACTGATGTACTTGGCATCTGCGTATGTCATTGGTTTTGGTCTCCTCCTGTGAAATGATTATCTGTCTGATAAATTCAGGAATCCACGTTGCTGTGTATTGATTACGTAATCCAAGCAAAACCATTGCCATGAATGATGAGTGCCATGGAAGAACGCACAATCCCTTGATCTTCTTTAGAATTCTGAGTTGGGAGATCTCTTCAAGTGCATGAGAGAATACGGAACGCCTCGAAACAGTCAACATTGGTGACAGGAGGAAGAAAATCGTGATGGTAAGTGCGCAGATTGAGAAATGTTGCAATGTATTTGAGCCTGTCCCCCAAAAAGGGAGAAAACGTGTTCGACACCTTGAATAGCGTGGAACCTCGGTTTGTTCGATTTGACGGATGCACTACGGATGCTTACGTGTGATTGAGCGATATTATGACCTATTGCTGTTGGTCGGTGAGAACTTGAGGAAGCATCTGACTGTTCTACTGAAGGTGGAGGTATTTTTTCCGAAAGGGTATCGTAGACAAGCGATGGTTGGTATTGTTGGAGAATGGTGAATATATTCTGAACGGGTAAAACGCTCTTCGTGATGAAAGCTTATACGGGCAGTCAATTTCGGAACCGTCTATTGGATCTTATGGTCCGAAAGGATCATTGGGCCTGGAACCGGTTTGTCGGGCCATCCATCTCCAAGGCGCAACTTAAAATCCATTATCAGCAAGAATATGCCGTGTATGTTCGGGATTTTCCCGTATTTCTCGCGCGCATTCATGGCAAGAACCCACCATTAGCCGTGCGAAGAATGCTGGCGGAAAATATCTTTGAAGAAGATACGGGCCAATTATCGTTGGGTATGTCGCATCCGGACCTCTTTCTAAAAATGATGGAGGGTTTGGGGTTCCGCCAGAAAGACTTTGATCGCCCTACGCTCCTGCCTGCCACGAGTCGCTATCGAGGATGGCTGGATCGAATGTCAGACCATCCGGATTGGGTGGTAGGAGCGGCGGTGATGACGATTTTTGTGGAAGGGAGTGTGCATGATCGTGTGGAGCTGAGCCGTCCTAGTCGGCCAAAAACTGCAAAACAGATCTCCCAAAAAATTACCAACCATCCCCTCGTCATATTCCATGGGGTTCCATCCCACGCCATGGATCTGATTCGAGCCCATCAAATGGTGGAAGGTGGGCATCGACACGATGCCTACGCCATGGTCGTGAATGAGGCTAAAACACGAGGGCAACAGGATACGATTTTGAGGACCATGGAACGTACGCTGACGCTCTGGCTTCGCTATCGTGATGGCGTCGCCCGCGCCTGCCAGTTGACGCCGCAATACGTGACTTAGATCCCTTCTCGGTAATCTCTTGTTTTAAAAGCTGGCTTGAAAGAGGTACGATGTGGTAGGTGTTGCCTGCTATGTCTGCTCCATCCGTTCTGCTCATTATCCCGCCGCTGACGCAACTCAACACCCCCTATCCTTCGACGGCCTATCTCACCGGATTTCTCCGATCACATGGCTATTGCACGCATCAGGCTGATGTGGGCATTGAAATGGTGTTGGCGTTGTTTTCTCAAGCGGGTCTCAATCGGGTTTTTGCTGAACTTGGGACAAAATCATTGGAAGCCTTGCCAGGCGAGGCCCGGCAAATGCTGAGCCTTTCGCGAGCCTACGTGGAAACCATTGAGCCGGTCATTCGATTTTTACAGGGTCACGATCCGACGTTGGCGTCGCGCATTTGTCAGGGAGGTTTTCTTCCGCAAGGCCCGCGATTTTCGATGCATGAATTGGGTGGCCCGGAAGGAAGGGATCTATCCCGTCATCAAACCGACCAAGCAAAACATTTAGCGACGTTGTATCTGGAAGATCTGGCTGATCTGGTTCAAGCGACCATCACCCCCCACTTTGCATTAAGTCGCTATGAAGAATCTATTGCGATGCAGGCGAACTCATACGACCCTCTTGAAGAGGCCTTGGCTCAACCAATGAGTCTGACCGACGAGTGGATGGTGCAAGCGATGTGGCGACACGTTGATCGGCATCAACCCTCTGTTGTGGGATTCTCCGTGCCGTTTCCCGGCAATCTTTATGGCGCGCTACGAATGGGACAACAGTTGCGCACTCGAAGACGGGACATCAAGGTTGTGCTTGGGGGAGGGTATGCCAATACGGAATTACGAAGATTGCAGGACCCGCGCCCCTTTGAAGTATTGGATTTCGTGACGTTGGATGATGGCGAACGCCCCTTTCTCTGTTTGTTGGAATATTTGCAGGGGAAACGAGTCGAAACCGATCTGTGCCGAACATTTCTTAGATCAGGGCAAGTGGTCGTTTGGCGGAATGATGCGAAGGAACCGGATGTTCCTCAAGTCGAAATAGGGGCACCAACGTACGAGGGCTTGCATCTCAATCAGTACATTTCTGTTTTGGATACGTTGAACCCTATGCATCGTCTCTGGTCCGACGGGCATTGGAATAAGTTAACCGTCGCCCATGGCTGTTATTGGAAAAAATGTACGTTCTGTGATGTGGGGTTGGATTACATTGGCCGGTATGACGTGTCGCCCGGCGACCTCTTGGTGGATCGTATTGAAACACTCATTGGCGAAACGGGCAGACGAGGTTTTCATTTCGTGGATGAGGCAGCGCCACCGGTAGGGTTAAAGAACCTGGCGCTTTCCCTGCTGGAACGAAGCGTCACGATCTCTTGGTGGGGCAACGTTCGATTCGAGCCGGCATTTTCACCTGATCTGTGTCGTTTGCTGGCCGCGTCAGGCTGTATTGCGCTGAGCGCGGGATTGGAAGCGGCTTGTGACCGTTTGTTGGCTCTGGTCAAAAAAGGCATTACGGTCGATCAAACCGTTCGTGTGATCCAGGCTTGTCGGGACGCGGGAATTTTGGTGCATGCCTATTTGATGTATGGCTTACCCAGTGAAACGCTTGGTGAAACGATGGAAAGTCTCGAACGGGTTCGCCAGTTGTTTATCCATGGCCTCATTCAATCGGCATTCTGGCATCGGTTTACCACGACGGCGCATAGCCCCATCGGCTTGAACCCTGATGCCTATGGGCTTCAGTTGGTGGGGCCGGTATTCAAAGGGTTTGCAGAAAATGACCTTGTTCATGAAGATGCACAGGCGTCAGTGCCCACGTGGGTGGGAGATGGCCTGCGTGCGGCACTCTGGCATTATACAGAGGGGCTGGAACTCAAACGGGATGTGCGCGAATGGTTTGTTGAAAGGACGCCCAAACCCAAAGTCCAACGAACGTGGGTCAAGCAGGTTCTAGAATCGGGCCAGGACATAGATCCTTCCCGAATGGAAAGAAAGTTCGTCTGGATCGGCGGGAAACCTGATGTTGACCGAGGGAAAGGCAAACACTATCGAATCATCCTGCCCAATCGAACCCTGGATGAAGAGGTACGACTCAATCAGGGACAGGCGATGTGGTTTCTGAATCTGATTGAACGAGCGACGCCGGTGCATCAGTCAGGAGGACACCGCTATCCGGTGTTTAAAGAAGTTCGCGCAGGCTTTCCCTTCGGCGGGCCAAAAGGTTTCGACAAATGGTGGCAATCCGCTTCGGCGCACAAAGCCAAAACCGTTGGGTTGTTGTTAGTCTAATCATGGTTTTTCAGGAATGCAGGTTGATATCCAATACTTTTCCTCTTTTCCTTCCTTTGAAAGGAGGGACAAAAGGGAGGTAGGATGTTTTGATGACCACATAATTTCAATTTATGATGTTTTAAGGAGGTATCATGACCACAGCGCAGTATCCTCGTAGTCCCAAAGAAGAAGTCAGCGGCCTTTGCCATCTCGGGCGATTCATCGACAAAGTTCGAATGCGAAATGCCGGACAGATTCAGGACTACAATTATCTGACGGCCGGGTTCGATAAATATCTGCTGGACAAGTTGGAAATCAAAGGAGAGGATTTCGAAAAGCGAGTGCTTCAGGGCGGCACGGATGAGGAAATTGGCGAATGGGTGAAAACTAACGGCAAGTCTTTGATGGATGCAGACAAAGCCGAATGGAACAACATGGTCCTGACGTTTGGTCCGAAGGCCCCCATGGCGCAGCAAGCCTTCGATAGAAATAAAGCCGCATTGGCTGAAAAACGCGGTGTGCCAGTGGAATCACTGTCACACATCACCACCTGGTTCAGTCTTATCGAACACGACGAAGGCCGGATGTAGCCGACCAACCAAGTCGGGTTGTCACCCCGGCATGAGTGACGGAGACGTGAAGAGAGCCTTTTCGATCTACAGCGGGATTTTCGGTGGAGCAGAAAGATCCTGGTATGAAAGGATATGTCTGTTGCCTTTCCCATCTTGCTGGATGACCATTTCAAGAGGAAGGCCTTTAGAAAGGCCCGAGAGTTTTTCCCATTGCTCGGAATCCCGGGGCTGGACTGCCAAGGTGGCCTCCCCGGGAACGAGTTTCCATCCGGTGGTAAACAGCGGCCCGTCATCGGACCGTTGCTCCCAATTCAACCAGAGAGTCTCCCGGTCTTTTTCGATATACCGTAGCGTGCCCCGGACCCCGGTGGGTTCTGAGAAATTGGTGATACCTTTAATGAACGTATCCAGCGGATGCGGTTCCGTTTCAAACTGCGCATGAGCAGCCACGGCGAACAAGAATAAACCCGAACAGATTCCTTGTCCGAGGCAGAAAATTTTGAAGAATTTTGAGGCGTGAGTTCGTGGCATGGGTGGAGTCCCCCTTCTGGTATACGCGTGATGCGGAGTGTGTATTCATTAGACCAGAAAAATCGTACGATGACAATCAGCGATCATAGGATAGGGAGAAGCCTCAGGATTGAATTCGGTGGCGCTGTGCCTTGATTCCAACAACCGACCAAGGCTTAATCTTTGCCAGTTTGGGGCCTAACGTTCGTGCTGCGACTTCCGAGTCATGGGCTGCCTGAGCACGCAGCCAGTAGCCGTTAGAAAGCCCGAAGAATCGGCAAAAACGCAAGTCGGTGTCGGCGGTGATAGAACGTTTGCCCGCCACAATGTCCTCGATACGTTGCGCCGGGACGTCGATTTCTTTTGCCAGCCGATACTCGATACTGGCTGATTCCCATTGGTTAAGAAATTCTTCCAACAGAAGTTCGCCTGGCGTGATAGGTCTGAGTTTACGCATAGTCATCCTCCATCAGTGATAGTCTACGATTTCAACGTCTTCATCGCCTCCATTCGTCCAATAAAAGCATATACGGAACTGTTCATTGATACGGATACTATGTTGTCCCACACGATCACCTTTGAGCGCTTCCAACCGATTTCCAGGGGTCATCCGAAGATCATCCAATCGGTTTGCGATTTCCGGGAATACTTTATTCTCACCGAAATGCGGCAGCTCTTACAGGCTGTGCATAGAATCGTGACAGGGGTGAGTCAGCTAGATCAGGACCAGGGACGCACTCAAGCGGCAGCCGCCGCCCGCTCGGCCGGGATGGTCATGGCCCTCGACGACAATCCCACGCTCATACTCAAACTGCCTCTTCCCATGAAACAGATTGGAATGTCGGTGCATCGGGGTTTTGACGAACTGGCAGATACGATCACCGAAGGAGCGACGTCCCAACAAATCCTTCAACGCCTGTCGACTATCATGACCCGATGTCTGGCATGTCACGAGGCGTATCAACTCAAGGAGGGGTAATATGTCAAAGCTTGCGTGTCACTGGTCAAACACCATCTGCTGAATATCAAACAATCAATGCAAGCCAGGCCTTCCGGGAGACATTGTCATCCTGAAAGAAACGAAGCATCTGGCTAAGCCATAGCATCGTCACCCTTGGGCACAGATCTTTCGCCATTGGCTCAAGATGACAACATGGTTAAGGGTAAACCGAGTCATCACTGTGCATACCATGTCTGAAAATGGGAATCAAAGTAATAACACCATTCACGTTCCACATCATTTCAAATATCCACTAGAGATACATCAGCCAAGATGTCCTAAGAGCCCAAAACAAAATCAGAGACCTCTCCCCCATCGTCAACGAACACTGCCTGGCATATCCATTCTGTCGCGGAGGTCACGCAACGGCTCGAAGTCGCTCCTCACATCGGGCTGAATGCCCGGGAAGCCCGCCGCCGTGCACGCCATCAAATTCCGTTTACAAAAACCCCGCGATGGGCTAGGCTAGACTTCTCAATGAACATCTGCGGGGTCGTCCGATGAAGGGGAAATACACCATAGAGACAGTGCCGGGAATAGGAAAGATTGCCCAACGCTTCGGTCTTCGGTTGATCCTTCAGTTCGGGTCAACCGTCACAAGGATGACTCACGACCGCAGCGATCTGGATCTGGCGGTTCAATTCAACTCTTTCCCCGTCTCGTTACAGACTATCCTGGAGATTCAAGAAGCGTTGCAGGTTCAGTTCGCCGGGAGCGAGGTCGATCTGGCGATTGTGAACCGCGCGAATCCCCTTTTTCTCCAAAAAATCATGGAGTCCTGCCGATTGCTGTTCGGCACACCCCAAGACTTCGCCCGCCTGCGTCTCCATGCATTCAAAGCGTACCAGGATTTTCGGCCATACTTGGAGCTGGAACGCCGGTATGTCTCCCGTCGACTGGCGGCACTGACGGCGGAGCCTTCACAGCCATGATTGATCGTTCGCTCATCGCCAGGAAAATGAGCCTCATTCTAGAAGACGTAGCTGAGATCACCCGGTTATCCCAATTGCCTCGCGAGCAATACCTGAAGGACTCCACCAACGAGACTTTAGCCGAGCGGTACCTCGAACGGGCCATCGGCCGAATGATCGACATTAATTTTCATCTCATCACCGGGTTAGACCATACGCCACCCAAGGACTATCACGAATCCTTCGTGATTCTCGGGACACTCGGCGTCATGACGGCCGATCTTGCCAGGGAAATGGCACGGGCATCGGGGCTCCGCAACCGGATCGTGCATGAATATGATGACATCGATCCAGAGCGAGTGCACGAAGCATTGCCTATCGCCGTCCGCCAGATTCCCCTGTACTTGGACCATATTCAGCGATTCGTGGAGAAAGAATCCCATGGCTGACGAGAGCCGACGCCCGGAAAAGAGATCCATAAGGCGATACAAGAAAAAATCCTGAACAGTCTCTTCTACCCTTGTCGGATTGCTGACCGGTTATTCTCTGGTATAATCCCCACGGAGGGAAGAAACATGTCTACGATTGCTGAACGAATTACCGTGAACGCTAACCAATGCGTTGGCCGTCCCTGTATCCGGGAATGCGGATTCGTGGGACGGATGTCCTTGACCTATTGGCGAACGGGCTCACCCCTCAACACGTCTTAGAAGAATTGCCCGATTTGGAAGCAGAAGATATTCAAGCCTGTCTTAAGTGTGCCAGTAACCGGGCGAACCATCCCATGGTTACCTCTTGATTCTGTGGATCGACGCTCAACTGTCTCCTTCGCTGGCTCCCTGGCTCACTACTACATTTTCTATTCCCGCTTAATCCGTTTCTTCTCTCGGCCTTCGGGGTGCCACTGACCTGGAGATCTTTCAATCCGCTCGACAAGCAGATGCCACCATGGTGAGCAAAGATCAGGATTTTGTGGATTTGGTAACGGTGTATGGTGCTCCACCATAAATCATCTGGGTCACGTGTGGGAACACGTCAAACGCCTACCTTTGCACCCTTCTCCAACGGACGTTTCCAACTCTAATGACCTTCTGAAATCGGGTGAGCCCCTGGTTGAATTATCGGAAAACCTCTAAGGGCTGAGAGCCTACCACAAGTGAAGTTCCTTCTTTAGCAAAGCGGGATTAAGGGGGATTTTTTAAAAGTGTGCCCCAAAAAATCAGGATGCCCAGAAACCCACGAAGTCCCGCGAGCAAGTCGTCGCACAAGAAAAAATTTTCCCCTTTTTCTCTTATTGAATTTCAAGGGGTTCAAGACGTCTTCGAAGGTGAGACTTGGTCAATTTTTCATCAAAACGAACAGTCAATAGCTTAATGCCATTCTTAGCAAGGAGATTAGCTTTAATTCGATCTCGTTCTTGGGTCGCTCTAAGGGATAACTCGGTGTAATGTCCTCCGCAAATCTCGTAGTGTTGGCGGCCATGGTATTCAACACCCAATTGGTGTTGTTTATAATATCCATCAATTCTCAAAGGGCCTTTGTCCCGTAACCATTTCTTGAATGTCTTTTCCCGCACTCCCTTTTCTCTTAGTAATATGTCGATCAAATCCAAACATTGTTCTTGCATTTTGTAGGAAGAACGAATGAGATCATAATCGAAGCCTGCCGCTTTCACTGCTTTTGCCCAAGACCCAAACAATCTTTGAGCAGCGGTGGCAAGATCCTTATGGTTGTCGTAGTTAAATTTCGCTGTCCTTTCCGAATCTCGACTTTTGCATTTTATAGCATAGAGAACCCTTCTTTTTGTCCAATATCCATGTTTATATTTCGTGATTCTCCAATAGTCTATCCCTGCTTCTTGGACCGCCTTCTTCCATGAACCAAAAAGTTTGCACGCTGCCCCCAAAAGGTCCGGCATCTCTTTCCCAACCCGTTCTGCACGGAGCTGTAATGGGTCGCTGATCTTTCGAATTTGGGTAAGGACTTGCTGCCGTGTCCAAAAGTTCCGTTTCAGTTTGGTGATTGTCCAATAATTGAATCCTGTTTTCTGGACAGCAGATCGCCAATTGCCATAATGTTTTTTCGCAGAGTTATAGAGGTTGGGATTATGGGAACGAGCATAATGAACCGTTTTTTCTGCAAGAGCCGAGATTTCTTCAAGAACCTGCTGAGGCGATAAGGCGATTCGGGTAGAAACAAATAAAGGGTCTGAGTACTTCTTCCACTTTAGATAATGGGTCTGGCAGTAACCTCTGGCTGCAAACTTCCCCGTACACCCCTCAACGGTACAGGGTCGAGCAATTCGTTTTGGAGGAAGCCTTTTGTAATCAAGATCGCCATGGATCGACCATCGCCAATAGTGTAGCTTGCAATATCCTTTACAGGAATGAGGCCGATCGCATCCTTCCACACCACATATGCGTTTATGCTGATTGTACTCTGGATCGTTCTTCCGGCGTAGTTTGACGAAGCAAGGATCCCCATATCTGCGCTTCCGAGTGGCATGCATGTCACACAACGCATTTCGTCTGATGGGCTTTTCGCAACCGTCAATACTACAATTGGGTTTTTGCGATGCTTTCATCTCAATACCCATAACTAATAAGGCTCTTCAGCAGAATCTGTGGGTGACTTCTGGTTCGGGTAGAGCTCCAAGTGT
>JBBDSY010000078.1:0-104336 GCA_040904705.1 Nitrospirales bacterium
GGGAGGAGAAGCAGGGAAATAGCGTATGACTACGCCCTGCTTCTTACTCTACTCCTTTATAGGCGGAACATGGAAGGCAGGCCAATGCGTCTCGTTTTTACCTTTCGAAATGGCGGGGTGAACGAGCAGGGCAATTCCTCGGATCTACTCGGTCGAAAATGAGAACGGCCTGGAGATTTTTTCCACCACACCTTAGGTTAACGGTTGAAAACCATTGCTGACTGTTTTGGACGTTCTGTGAGGCTCACAGATGAGCGTCTTGCTCATATCATGCAGCATCAGGAGATGGCTGGTATGGACACTGAGATTGAACGGGCCTTGCAATCTCCCGCAGAGGTTCGGGCTTCTAGTTCTGACATTACCGTAAAATTATTTTATGAATTTTATGCCCGGACCTGTGTTGGTGCCAAATGGTTATGTGTCGTGGTAAAATACCCTTCAGATGATGCATTTGTCGTGACGGCCTATTTGACCGATCAATTAAAAGTAGGAGAAACGATATGGCCGAAAAAGTGAAAGTGTGGTTCGATCCGGAAGGGGACTTCTTGGAAGTGCAGTTCAGGGACGCCCCAGGGTTCATGCGTCCGTCAGCCCACGATGCCGTTATGGAACGTGTCGATGAGCAGGGCAACGTATTAGGATTTAGTGTTCAGGGCGTGAGCCGTTTTCGAAAAGATCACCCGTTAGAAGCTGAACTTGTCACAGGCAACTAATCTTTTTTTATCACTTCGACAGGGTTTTCTTGCTTGCCTAACGCACAACTTGCCTGACAACTAAGCTATAGACTCAATTTCCTTCCGCTTCTTCTGTTTTTTTCACCTGGAAAAAGTGGGCAAATCTATTTTTAGCCAAGGTTGCCCTCTTGGCAGGGCAATGTCTCCCTGGTAGACCGCCTCAATTTTATATAGGAAGCCTTACAGGCTTTCTCGGTGCTCACGAACCAATCGAATAATCTTGTGCGCGATTCCCAAGTCGTTGAGCTTGGGTGCCGGCGATTCATGTTTCATCATATTGGTTTTGGCCAGGCAGCCTTGGCTCATGCTTGTTCGGCCGTGGCCGGGCCATTGGCCGTCATGCAGCCGACCAGCGCCATGCTGGCTAATGACAGAGTGGTGAACGATTTGGTGAATGTGTTCATGATACATCTCCTTGTTGAATGAAATTGATGATTGATAGGGAAAAGTGATCACGCGTGGCTCTTTGCCACAAACTGAGTTGATCGTTGTAATGCCCCGATCGCGGCCACAACCATGGCCATTGCCAGTCCCAGGTGCAGTCACCTGTCGACTTCGTTAATGTGCACCATGCCTAAAAGCATGTTGCCTTCGGTGAGAAATCCTAAGAGGGCCACACCAAAATAGGCCGCGGTGATGGCTTTAAGGGTCAGCCCTTCTTTTCTTTCAAAGACCAAGGCCCCGACCAGGAATCCCGTACCAGTCAAGAGGTGGACGAAATTGTGCATGGCATTGGTTTCAAAGATGCCACCCGATGACACGATGGGATTGGGAATAAATCCTACTATCCCCACGAGAACAACACGGACCCAAATGGGAGACAACTTGTTTTACTATTCAACATGACCTTTCCTCATTTTTTTAATGACATGCTATTTCTTTTGCAACACGGGATACCCGAAGGTGTAAATCCACTTATCCTCATCGACTGCATTTTTTCTGGCCAATTCTCGGGCTGGAGTGTGACAGGGAATGCAATCTATTTTGTAATCCTTGGACACGGTATGCTTAGGGTCTTCCGGTTTAAACAAAGACCATCCCCAACCATCTCCCCATAAACTCGAGGCTCGAAATCGCCCCTTGGTGTCCCTGACAAGGACAAACCAGCCTTTTAATGTGGTGGCGTGCCCCACGGCGGGACCGGTGGTCATGGCCATCGTTTCGGCATTGAGCAATTCCTTAACCAAGACGGCCCCATCGGGAAACTTCCCCTTCTTCTGGTAGTAGTCGATGGTTTCCGGCTGGGTATAGACGACGTGATATTCCTGCAAGCCGGGACCTCCTTCGACTTTGGCATGTGCCCACATACCAAGAGTGGGCCATTCTCTGTAATGAGCAGGAACGCTGATATCCCCGGTTTCGGGATTGACGTTGGGGGCGAATGGGCTGTCGTTCTTGGCTGCGGCCCATGTTGCCAAATTTCCTATGCTGAAAAGGCCTAGGATTGTGATGAGTATGATCTGTTTCATGTGTTGCTCCTTCAATGGTGCTGCCTGGAAGTTCGCCTGAGGCCCACCGTTTTATCGTCGGCGAGCCTCAGGCATTGTTCTTATAAATCAGACGCCGCCTTATTTTTGATCTCTTTCCAGTTGGCCTCTGATTTTTTGATGTAGCCCGGGATATCCTTCGCCCACTTGCTTTGAATATCTTTGTCCAGGTTCAAGCACAGTGTGCCTTTGACGACCTTCCAGGCTTCAGGATCGGACACGAACTTTTTTCCGACCGCGACACCATAGGCGCAATAGCCCCCATAGGCGGGCACATATTTTTCGGGATGGTCCTCGAACAGATGCTTATGGTCTTCGGAAGCAAATGCGTAGGTCACGCCCTTGTACTCGGCGACGTGGTAGCCGGAGCCTTTCATCGCCTTGCCATCTGTGAAGTAGGCGACTGGATCATAGCCACTGATGCCGGGAGTGCTGTGTGTGACATCTGTAGCGAAGGCTGGGGTCGCTACTACGGCCATGAGCACTGCCAACAGAGAACTTACAACGTTTTCATCATGTTCATGGTGCAACTCCTTTGTGATAAGTGAATGGTTCATGCATATAAGTATACCGATCTGTATCTCTTATGGAGCTTAGTCATGCCAGGTTTGATTTTGTTACAACGAGGGATTTTTTTTTGCGAAAAGAATAAAACACGGTAAATTATTGGTAATAGAGAATATTTATGGTAAATTTTTGTGGAGATGGTATTTGAAAGAGGAAAAAAACAAACATTTTATTGTATACGAAAAGGTAGATGGCAGGAATCCGAAAAAGGCCGAGTTCCTCTAAGCGGGAACAACTCATTCAGACGGCGCTGGAGTTATTCGGAAAGAATGGCATTCATGCGACCGGCATCGATACGATTGTGGAACGATCCGGCGTCACCAAGAAAACGTTATACGCGCATTTCCGGTCCAAAGAAGAATTGGTGCTCGCGGTGTTGCGTCAGTACGATGGTATGGCTAGGAATGAATTCATGCGGCGAGTGGAGAGTGGGAGAAAGACCCCCAGAGCGCGGTTGTTAGCAATTTTTGATTTTGCGGAACGATGGTTTCAGCAGAGTAATTTCTATGGATGTCTGTTCATCAATACCATTGGAGAGTATTCGGACAAGGACACGCCGATTCGTCAGATATGCAAAGACTATAAGAAATTGGTGAAAGGTTACATTCTTTCACTTTGCGAGCAGGCGGGTGTCACCCAACCCCAAAAGCTTGCCGAAGAATTGGCGTTATTATTGGAAGGTGCGACCGTTACGGCCCAGATTTCTCTAAATCCCAAGACGGCCAAAATCGCGAAGCGTGCTGCTGAGGCCTTGATCGATAAGGCGACATCCTAGCGGGAAGAGCCATGCCATGAGGTTGTTGAAATGGCGGGCTGGCTGAAGGAGATAGCCAGGAAAAACTTCCGCCCTGTCCCCCTTTGCGAGGGATGCGTGGTCTTAAGTGGGCGAGTGTAATGATTGATGTTTAAATGAGGTAGCTAAATTTGTGACCAAATCCCGTAAGAGCTTATGGTATACCGCCGTTTGATGATCCTTGGCATTTTTTTGTTTAGAGATGGCTTCATTGCTGCCGGAGATGAGCCGTGTCTCGTCAGGTGGATACTTCGCTTTGGCAGAAACCTCCTGGCACTCACTGGTGGTACACTCTGCGAGAACCATAATCGCGTCGTCTTGCTCGTGGGCTTCAGCATGTGTCCATTCATAAAACCAGATGGTTTCACCCGTTTCAACCAGTGACGCACTGGCATTGATCGTCATACTCAATCGCTCTTGGTGCGTGAGCGCGGCTTCTTTTTTCTTAATATGACTGACCAGTTGTTCTCCTTTCTTCACCGGGAGTGAGGCGGGGTCAAGTTGTTCCCCTTCATCATTGGATTGATAGAATCGACGCTCCCATCGAGCATCCTGCCCGGCCTGTACCAATGAACGTTCCAGCGAATTAATTTGGAACAAGACTTCCGCGCCAAGTTCTTTCGATGCGGTTTGTGGGGTGACCCCTTCTTTGAGGACTTTATTTTGCAAAACATTCCACGAGATGACCTGGAATCCCGCTTTTGCCAAAGCTCTTTCCAATTCAGCCATTTCGATGCCGCAGGTGGTCTTTAATAACACGCCTTGTCCTGCTGCTTCCCCGGAACTTTGCGCGGCCGTCTCGTTGGCGCAGCCTTCCGGAGCCATCACGGTCAATGATCTAATGGTTGCAATGTTCGAAAGATACGTTTGACTTTCAACGATTTCTGGAGGTCCTTCGCGATTATCGGCGACCATGAAATCGGAAGTGACCAAATAGTAGGGATGCGCACAAGCCGTGACTAAGCTACAGCTGAGAACCAAGACGCACATCATGAGGATCTGCCGTTTGTCAGATTCCATTGCAGTCTCCACAGGCGATCAATGCACGTCCCAACGAAGTTGGGGGGGGACTCGTAACTTATATTGGGTGGCCATCAGCTCCCCATTTTTATCCAGTGCATCTGCGTCAAAACAGCCGGGATAGAGCCTGATAAGGTGGGTGATGCCGGGTTTAATGTTCCTGGCCATCTCTGCAAATTCTTCATACGGTTTGGTGCAAGGTTTCACCAGAAGTGTATGGATGGTTCGTGAGCCACGATTTCTGAGGAGAATGGAATCTTGATCTTCCACCGCGACTTGGTGGCTACAACTGACACCAAGCGTAAGAAGTAAAAAAGGAAGGCCGAAAGGCTTGAGTCGTGCGAGTGTCCGTGTAACGGGCATGAAAAAATCTTTATGCATAACGCCGAATGGTCTATCAAATTTCAATCAGCTCGATAAAGGGATATACCATACAAGAATTCTTCACCTTGTCAACATGAAGGGAGATGGATACACAGTGGGACAGCCGATGAAGTGCTCAATGAGGCGCCACAGGTTTCCTGGATTTGGAGTGCCTTTAAATACTTAGGTATAAAATGGGCTATTAGGATGGGGAGGAAGGCATTCTTCCTCACCTCATAAAAAAGACAGTTGGTAGGAAAAAACGAGAATCGGTGATTGAGGAGGGCATAGAACCCGGCTCTTCATGGAAGGCCAGAGGGTACCTTCCACGAAGAGTCTGCTGATTGGGTCGAGGGGGAAATCTGAGTCATGCGTGGTCCGCTATTTTTTTGCAATTTTTTCCGTAGCGTTGGGACTCACGGAAGGCATGAGTGCCAGATCCTTGGCTTCATCACTCACTTCCAGAAGAGCAATCGCTCCTCGTAGTGCATCTTTCAGTGAGTGGGTCACGATCGGATAGACGCCTTTTTGTTCAACGACGACATCCAGAATAGCAGCATCTGCCGCACCGATCACCTGGGTTTGCACCCCCTGCATGCGGTTGGCGGGATTTCCACTCGGCCACACATCGTCCCAGATTTCCGCAATCGGATGGAGTGAAGAGAAATTATTCGGACCGATGTTCACAAAATAAAACCGTACCCGCTCTCCCGGCTTTGCGGTAAGAAATTCTCCGCCTTTTGCCGCATGAACAGGGTCATACTTGAACACCCCTCCGTTGAACACGACATGGTCATATTTCCCGTCCATCATGGCCTCGACGTCATCCGGATCTTTCGTGAATAACTCCGATTGTATTAACACATATTCCCGATCAGCTTTTGGCATCGCACTGGCGTCTTTCGGGTCCACAATGACCGCGCCGAACATGCCGCGGGCAATGTGTTGAATCATCGGAAACGCACCGCAGTGGTAAGCAAAGATCCCCGGCCGTTTCGCCTCCCAGACATATTCCAGAGACTCCCCTGGGTTGATGTCGCGATAATTCGCGAGAAAATCCGTTTCCGCTGCATGGAAATCCATGGAATGAGGACGGCTATTGTTCTCATGGTTTTTGAGAATAAAATGCACCTGGTCGCCCTCGGTCACGCGTACGACGGGGCCGGGAAACTGTCCATTAAAGGTCCATGCTTTATAGGTTGTGCCTTTACCGTCAATGACCACTTCCGTTTCTACGGCGGTTAGTTCCACCTTGATCCTCTTGGCCTCGACGTGCGAGGCAAAGGAGAGCAGACTTCCAGTCATAGCTAACATCGCCATTCCCAATCCTATTCGGCCTGACTGTCGATTATTCATCATGTGATCCTTTCCAGCTACCATAAATGTAAGTAATGAAAATGATGTCTGATTCTGCATGCTCACGATTTCCAGACGTTATTCAAATTGTATAAGCAGATGATATGCCAAACATGAATTAAATATAACTCGTTGTTTTTTATGAATTTATATAAAATTCATATCGATGGATTCCAACAAAAAAACGTTATATAGCAAAATTTTGCTGAATTTCAACAAAATATTGTTTATTGTATCTGTTCCAAACCAACCTGTAGGTCGTGAGCTCTTTTTCAAATGTTCATACCTGCATGCATGGAAGGGCCATGAAACCGGAGAAGGAAAAACGCACTCATGAGTAATGGGAAAGACCGTGGCATCGGAGAGATGAGCTTTCGGGCCGTGGCCCAATCATCTCATGATGCCATTATTATTGCGGATCGATCGGGGACCATCCTGTTCTGGAACAAAGGGGCCAAGGACATATTCGGCTATGACAGCGAGGCCACGGTTGGTCAACCCCTTACCCTGCTCATGCCTGAACGTTACCGACAAGCGCATCAAGCCGGCCTCGCACGGTACAGCACGAGAGGAGAGACGCGAATTCTTGGAGAGACGGTGGAGTTGAGTGGCTTGCGTCGGACAGGTGAGGAATTTCCACTCGAACTCACGCTTTCTTCCTGGAAAGAAGACGACCGGCTCTATTTCAGCGGAATCATTCGAGATATTTCTCAACGAAAGGAAGCGGAAAAGGCGCTTCAGCAATCGGAAGAAAACTACCGCGAAATTTTTACTCAGGCGGTGGAAGGGATTTACCAAGCGACCCCTGCCGGTGCGTTCCTGAATGCCAATGACGCTTTGAGTCATTTGTTAGGGTATGATTCTCCCCAATCCTTAATGGATACCGTCAAAGACATCGGTCGCCAACTGTATGTGGAGCCAACCAGACGGGAGGAATTTTCCCGATTATTGGAGCAGCAGGATGTCATGACCGACTTTGAGTCACAGGTCTATCGGGCTGACGGTACCCTCATCTGGATATCAGAAAATGCACGGGTGATCCGGAACCAGGAAGGGGACGTGCAGTGGTATCAAGGATATCTGGTGGATGTCAGTGGACGGAAGCAAGCTGAAGAACTTTTGGAACGGCAAAATCGTTTGCAAGCAGAAAATTTGTACTTACAGGAAGAAGTCCTTGAGGCCGGAGCCTTCGGGGATCTCGTGGGGCAAAGCCCGGCCCTGCGCAACGTGATTCGTCAAATTGACCTGGTGGCCCCGACGGAGGCTACCGTGCTGATTCTCGGTGAGTCTGGAACCGGGAAGGAATTGGTGGCTCGAGAAATTCACAAACGCAGTCAACGGAAAGACTGGCCTCTCATCAGGGTGAATTGCGCCTCGATTCCACGAGAACTGTTTGAAAGTGAATTTTTCGGTCATGTGAAAGGAGCATTTACCGGAGCCGTCAAAGATCGCGCCGGAAGATTTGAAGCGGCGAACGGGGGCACCTTATTTTTGGACGAGGTTGGGGAAATACCCGTGGATCTTCAAAGCAAATTTTTGCGAGTGCTGCAAGAGCAGCAATATGAACGTGTAGGCGAAGAACACACCCGCAATGTGGATGTCAGGGTGATCGCGGCGACCAATAAGCATCTAAAGCTGGAAGTGGAAAATGGTCGTTTCCGGCAGGACTTGTATTATCGACTCAATGTTTTCCCTCTTGAAATGTGCCCGCTCCGCGAACGCAAAGAAGATATTCCGCTTTTAGCCGAATATCTCCTCCGGGTGACATCCAAAAAGCTGCACTGTGTGCCACCGAGACTGACGAAAGCATTGGTGGGGCAATTGCAACGATATAACTGGCCTGGCAATGTTCGGGAGTTGCAGAACGTTATTGAACGAGGGCTGATTCTTTCCGGACAGCAGGGTCTGGCGTTCGATATTCCCCAGCCGGGAGAAGGCCGAACTGCTTCACAGTCTCAGGAGTCCAATGCGTCGCTGAGAGAATGGAATGTCATGCCCGAACAAGAAATGCGCCGGCGGGAACGGGATAACACGCTCGCAGCCCTCCAGCAAGCGGATTGGAAAATTTATGGGAAAGGCGGTGCAGCTGAACGACTCGGTGTCAAACCCACCACACTGGTTGCCCGCATTAAAAAAATGGAAATTAAGAGGTCTGAGCAGAGGTGAAGCTTCACCTCTCCCTTGTCCCGAAGATAAGGGGAATGGTACATCGGATAGGGATAGGGTCGGCTGAATCCATTCAAAGAAGGAGAACAATCGTATGGCGACAATCGCACCGTTCCGGGCTATGAGGCCTAAGCCCGAGTTGGCCAGTCAAGTAGCCGCTCCTCCGTATGACGTCGTTTCGTTGAAAGAGGCACGCGACTTAGCGGAAGGAAATCCCCATTGCTTTCTTCGCATTGGTCGAGCAGAGCTTGAGCTGGACGATGGGGTTGATCCCTATTCCGCAGAGGTGTATCAGCGAGGGGCCGACAATCTTCGCAAACTCATTAACGATGGGGTGTTGGTTCAGGAATCACAGCCTCTTTTGGGAGTCTACCGACAAAAGTGGGGGCAGCATGAGCAGACCGGCATCGTGGCCTTGGCTTCCGTGGATGAATATGATCGTGGCATCATTAAGAAACATGAGTATACGCGGCCAGTGAAAGAAGCTGATCGGGTGCGGATTATCGAAACGCATGAATCACAGTCCGGTCCGGTCCTGCTCTTTTTTCGCCAAACAGCGAACATCGATCAGTGGCTCAAAACAATCACCAGTACCAAGCCGGATGTACATTTTGTGGCGAATGATAAAGTTGAACACACGGTGTGGAGTGTAAGAGATGATTCGGCCATCCAACGCCTGATCAAAGATTTTCAAGATCTTCCTGCCTTATATATCGCCGATGGGCATCATCGATCAGCTGCGGCGAGCCGCGTGCGTGCCACTCGTGGCCACTCGAATGCACTTCCTTTCGGGAGTCATGAAGAAGGATTTCTGTCGGTCATCTTTCCACACAATCAGTTGCAAATCCTTCCCTATAATCGCGTCGTTCGGGATTTACATGGGCTTACACCAAAAGAACTGCTCGAGAAGATAGCCCTGCATTTTGAATTGCAGGCGACCGCTCAACCAGGCGAACCCCCTGCGGCCGGGTTCGATATGTATCTGGAAGGACAGTGGCACCGTGCGATACCGAAACAGGACCCGTCCTCAAATAGTCAGCAAGATCCGGTTCGTGCGCTCGCCGTATCGGAATTGACGGAGCGGGTGTTAGATCCACTCCTAGGAATCAAAGACCAACGGTCAGATTCACGCATAGATTTTGTGGGCGGCATTCGCGGGACTCAACAGCTGTCGGCTTTGGTGGACAGTAATGACTGGGCCGTTGCCTTCTGGTTGTATCCGACAACCGTTGATGAGCTCATGGCCGTGGCCGATGCGGATCGCGTCATGCCTCCAAAAAGCACGTGGTTCGAGCCCAAGCTCCGAGACGGCCTTTTCGTTCACATGCTCCGGGACTAGGCAGCAAGACCTATCTTGTAGGGAGAAGCCGTCCGGTGTATAATTGGTTGGTCAGACTAGACCAATTTGTGGAGGGTTCCTATGAAAACTGTTAATGTCTATGAAGCCAAGACCCACCTCTCTCAATTACTTGATTTAGCGGCATCCGGGGAAGAAGTGATTATTGCTCGCGCCGGAAGACCAATGGCCAAGTTGATTCCCTATCAAGTTAAACAAAAGTCGAGAAAGCCAGGGTGCTGGAAGGGCAAAGTGAAAATTGCTAAGGATTTTGATGAACTCCCTGAGGAGCTTTCTCGGGCTTTCAGGGGCGAGGCTGGGTGAAATTCTTACTAGATACCCATGTTTTGCTCTGGTGGCTGAGTGATCATAAATCACTCAGCTCCAAAGCTGCGGTGGCGATTAAAGATGGAGAAAATTCGATATTTGTGAGTGCCGCAACGGCATGGGAAATTTCCATGAAGCAAGGGTTGGGAAAACTAAAGGCGCCAGCTAATCTGGAAGAAGTCTTGACGTCGAATAGTTTTCAGCCACTTCCAATTTCTCTTCAACATGGTCTTGTAGCAGGAGCGTTACCGCGTCACCATGATGACCCATTTGATCGCATGCTCATTGCCCAAGCCCAAATTGGACAATTAACGATTATCACGCATGATATTCGAATGGAGGGGTATGGAGTATCCATCCTTTTGTCGTGAGGCAATCTGTTGGTAAGGCTTAAAGCCAGTCATTCCATTCTTGGAGTTGACTGTGTGGAGGTCCGGTACTGAAAATTTTGCGGTGTTAGTGGACCGCGGCGAAGGGTCGGTCGCGTTCTGGTTGTATCCCACTACGGTTGCGGAACTTATGGCTGGATCAGATGCGAATTGTGTGATGCCACCTAAAAGTACCTGGTTTGAGCCCAAGCTCCGGGAGGGTCTGTTCGTGCACATGCTAGGGGACAAATAGGGCTGCTCTCCCCCACATCAAAAAAGAAATAAGAGAAATTTATAGCGTCCAGGCCTAAAGAATTTCCAGGGTGTGTCATTCACAAGCGATGTCCAACGTACAGTGGGAAGTGAAGACGTTTCGGCAATTGACCGTCGAGGAGTTGTTTGACGTGTTGCAATTGCGGGTGGATGTGTTTGTGGTGGAACAGCAATGTGCGTATCGGGAATTGGATGAGTTTGATCGACATTCGGAGACCAGACATCTTTTAGGGCAAAATGAAATTGGGCACTTAATCGCGTATGCGCGTCTTTTACCTCCGGGTGTTTGCTATCCGGAAGTAAATTTTGGGCGATTTGTGGTGAGAGCTGATTCCCGCATGCAGGGGATTGGGCATCAACTATTACGGACAGCCCTGCAAGAGATTCTTCGCCTTTGGCCGAAGACACCAGTAAAAATTTCTGCGCAAGATTATCTGCAATCGTTTTATGCGCAATGTGGGTTTCGACGTGTTTCCGAAGTGTATTTGGAAGATGGGATTCCCCACGTTGAGATGGTGAAGGAATCGGATTGAATACTGTAACTGTTTATCTTACCCGCGCAGGCGGGTATCGATTCTCAATAATGAAGATGGAGCCCCGGCAAAAAAACGTCGGTCATGACCGCCAATGGGTTGTTATTTAAATTGATGCCTCGTGTTTTCCCATGAAAAAATTACCGTTGGGCGATCTCTCACTTGAAACGTTTTTAGCGGAATATTGGCAGAAGAAGCCTCTACTTGTTCGCCATGCGTTGCCAAACGTGAAGCCGCCGATTGCTGCGGATGAATTGGCGGGCTTGGCCTGTGAAGAGGAAGTCGAGTCCAGGCTCATCATTCAAGATGTTGCAACTGACCAATGGGAGCTGACCCATGGGCCGTTTGTCGATGCGACGTTTTCCGACTTGCCCGCAACGCATTGGACTCTCCTGGTCCAGGCTGTCGATCATTGGGTGCCTGCCGCAGCCGACTTTCTCGCACAGTTTTATTTTATTCCCAGTTGGCGGGTTGATGATTTGATGATCAGCTATTCCGGCGACAAGGGCGGGGTGGGCCCGCATTATGATAATTATGATGTGTTTTTGGTGCAGGTGAGTGGCCGTCGCCAATGGGAAGTGGGCGGGATCTATGATGAGTCCTCGCCACGTCGTATGGATGTCCCAGTCAAGATCTTAACGGAATGGGAGCCGGAGCATCGGTGGATATTAGAGCCAGGCGATATGCTCTATGTGCCGCCGCGTGTCGGGCATAGCGGTATGGCGGTGGGTGAGGATTGCATGACCTGCTCGGTAGGATTTCGCGCACCCTCTCATCGGGATATTTTATTAGATTTCCCTGAGTACATTGGTGAGACGTTGAGTGAAGACATTCGCTATGCCGATCCCGATCTTGTTCCGCAGGCCAATCCTGGTGAGATCACGTTTAAAGTCGTGAAAAATGTCCAGAAGATTTTGACCCAATATGTTGAGGATCATGAAACCCTCGCTCAATGGTTTGGGCGTTATATGACCTCACCAAAATATACTGATGATGAAACGACGCAAGAAGCCTATGTCTTGGAAGATGTCCATACCCATTTTGCGACCGGAGGAATGCTTATCAAGAATGAAGGATCTCGCTTTGCCTATCAGGAGCAGGGGGAGAATCTGTGGTTGTTTGTAGATGGCCGTCAGTATACGTGTCCCCACGCCATGACAGATCTTGTGAAAACCCTATGCGCTGAACGTACGCTCTCACATGTGGTGGGACAGTCGGAAGAACGTGATTCCTTAATCCTGGAATTGTTGAACCAGGGGAGTGTGTACCTTTCTGACTGACATCATGTTTTAGAGTGAGACTCTTCGAGGCTGAGAACGGTTCTGGTTCGAGCGAATGCGGCGATGACATTCAGATTCGAGTGAAATTCCCATCGCAAATCCTCCAGGGACATTGTCGGGATACCGTGACTTATAGCTGTGTAACACCCCCATCCACTGTGAGATCAATTCCCGTCACATATGATGAATCATCGGATGCCAGAAACAGTGCGGCTTTGGCAATTTCTTCTGAGGTTCCCATCCGTTTCATGGGATTTTGAGCGGCAAAACTTTCTGTCATGCCTTGGACCGCTTCCGCCGGAACACCAACTTTGCTGAATATGGGTGTGTCGATGGGTCCGGGTGCCAGCGAATTCACGCGAATCTTTCTCTCGAGCAATTCGGTCGATAGGGTTCTGGCCAAACTGCGAACGGCCGCCTTGGTGGCAGCGTAAATGTTGGTATTGGGGAACCCTTTTTGATCTGCGATGGAGGAGTTGATAATTATGGACGCCTCATCATTTAGGAGGGGGGCCGCTTTTTGGATGTTAAAGAAGAGGCCTTTGAAGTTGATATTCACCATAGAATCGAATGCCGCTTCGTCTATGGTGTCAAAAGGGCAAAAGATGGCAATGCCGGCGTTGAGGAAGAGGACATCAATCCTAAATCCTGATTGTTGAATCTGTTCGTAGAGATGAGTGATGTCATTGAGATTCCCCGTGTCGGATACGATTCCCTTGCAGTGTCCTCCGATTTCTTTGACGGCAGCTTCCACCGCCTCTTTCCGTCTTCCCGTGATAATGACCCTCGCCCCCTCGGCCTGGAACAATTTGGCCGTGGCCAACCCAATTCCGCTATTTCCCCCTGTAATGATGGCAACTTTGTCTTTGAGTTTCGACGGCATGAGATCTTCCTTTCAAGGTGCGGGTAAATGTATAGCATCATGTTTTTTAGCAAATAGGATTGTTTGGAAACAAACTTTTATACATCCCAATCATCTTCCCGCCATTCTTTCTTAATGGCTGCGGATCGTCTTCGCTGTTTGGTATAGGCCCACATAGCCAGGAGTGCGATCGTCAGCCAGACCATTCCCGAACTGGTTGCCACGGGAATCCAACGATTCCACAGAGTCTGGCGACTCCAAAAGTTTTCTTCTGCCTGTGTGAGCGTCATGAAGGTGGATTGCGCGAAGGCTTCAGGAAAGGGCAGTCCTTGTTTGACGTTGGCCAGTATGTGCTTGGGGACATCCCCTTGTGTGTGCTTTAAAAGATCCAATGTGAAGGCGTGCGCCAGGACATACGCGCGTCGGACCGAGGTGTCATCGCTGACAAAGAGGCTATTCAGTTCATCCAGGGAGACTTGGGTGCCTGAGACCATGGCCCAGACTAATCGAGCTCGATCTTCCAAATCCCAGTGTCGAGCGGCCACCATGGCCAATCCTTCATCAAACCATCGAGGCAGCGGCTGTTCCCCTGCAGCTCGGTGGGCCAGGATGTGGGCAATCTCATGGAGAAACACCTGGCTGAGTGAATCATTTGGGTAGGTCAATGTGCGGTCAGTGAAGAGCACAATGGTTGAGGCGTGACCCATGGCGTAACCTGACATCCATCCTGGTGCTTCCTGCTCAAGTGGCGAACCGTTTGGGGCGAGAATAACTCGAATGGGTGGTCCCGGATGTTGGAGTCCCATAAAGGCCATGATGCGCTGAAAAAATGCTGGGTTCATTTCTTCCAGGTGGGCGGCTAATGGTTGCAAGGCATCGGGAGCTTCCATGATGAATTGTGGGGAGACGCCTCCCCTGAGTATTTGAGGGTGGACTATCATCAAGATAATCGTGACCAAAATGATCTGAAGGCCAGACGTCCAATTGGAACAATGCGGGTTGCAGAATCCTGTTCGAATGTTGCCTAAAGACATTGGGCAGGCCAGAGGAATGGCTTCCATGAAAAAATTGAAAAACCGAGGTCGTTTTCCAAAATTGAAAGTTCAGGTATCTGAATTCAGATGGTCAAGGATAATGCGCGCATCAGTAATGGGGTCCGTGGTCATGGGTAACTGAGCCTGTTCGGTCACTTTGGTGAGGAGTCGTTGGGCGGCTTCTCTCACAGACAAGGGGAATGTCGCCTGTTCTTGGATTTTGCGAAGTTGATGTATGGTATCTCCCTGCCAATCTGACATGTGTCGTTGCTTAGCCCAATGTTGGGCGGCAAGTGCCACAGCTCGGCGCGCGCATACGCGAGCCAAACCATCGTTCTTCCTTTGGAGCCCTTCGGAGGCCTTCGCAAGTTCTTGCTCGATCTGCTCCTGCCAGTGCATCAGTCTTGTCATGTGGCAGGACGTCGATACAAATCGCGACGAGTACAGATTCGATGAATCGCCACGACATGATCTTCCTGATCGATGGAATACAGGATGCGCCAGTTCACGACGGCATACTGGATCATGCCCGGTAAGTCGGGATGCATGGAGTCGTGGCGAAGGTTCACCGCATTGGAAGCCAGCCATTTGGTTTTATCCAACAGACGCTGCGCCATGGGCGGATCGGCAGCGCGCAGGTCATTGAGTACGGCAGGCAGATAGGCGACACGATACCAGGGCATGGTGGACTACCAGCGAAGACCGAGTTGTTCGGCAATCTCATCTCCGGTCATCCGTTCTGATGAAGCCAAGGATTCTTTGAGGCGGGCGCGAACGGTTTCGTCCAACGGCAAGCCCAAGTCAGGGTCGCCTAACAGTTCGCAGAGACGATCATCGACGAGGGCCGTCACGAGTTTGGTGAAGTGTTCCTGCGACAGATCTGCAAGGTTCATAAAAAAGAATCCTCTACATAAGGCCATTCCCGTGAAAACGGGAAGGTAGGGTTAGTGTTTGTCTTCTGGATACCCGTCTGCGCGGATATGACGAACATGTTGATATTGTGCTGTTGTATGTCACGTATAAATGGTCACGAGAGATTTAAAAAGTTTCGGGAGCAACGGTCAGAAGCTTCCTGCCTGTATGACATCCTCCAGGCTGTTGATGTCGAGCCAATGTCCGACAGTGTACAGCACACGAATGGGTTGCTGTTGTTTCAGTAACTCTTGAAACAACGTGGCCATTCCGGCCTTTCGGTTTCCCGGAACCGCAAGGAGGTTGGACAACAGATTGTTTAGGAGGGTGACTCCCGTTGGGGAGACTTTGAGGAATCCCATCCACACGCCGTGGATCTTGTCATGATGGACGTCTGTTCCCAGTTGTTTGAGATGGACCTGCGCATTAAAGGCCTTGCGAGAATTCGGCGCCGTGCATTCCGCAAATCCTCCCAACCGGGTATAACGGGTTTTCTCCTGCCAATCGCTGTCGACAAAAATGACCAGGTCATCTTTTTCCTGAAGCAGTGCTTGGGGAATATAGGAATTAAACAACACGTCCCCATAGGAAACGATGATGTCGTGGTGGTGGTGATCTTTGGCTTGAAGCGCTTTGTGCAAGGAGTCCAGCTCACCCGTTGCGGCAAAGTCATCATTATCCACGTAAGTCAAATGAGGCAGATTCACCGCCTCCTTTTTGTAACCCCGAACGACGCTGATATCTTTGATGCCGACCGTGTTAAAGGCGTCCATGATATGTGCAAGGATCGGTAGGCCCCGAATCGGCACCATGGTTTTTGGCTTGTCCTCGGTGAGTGCGCCCAGTTCATCCCCGCGAGATGCAGCCAACACAATGGCTGCTGCGCGGTCTGCACTTTTCGGAAGATAGCGTTGTTCGGCTTCTTGCAGATCGGCCGCACCTTGGAGGCGAAATACTTCAGCCACGGGAACGATCTTGTCTTCAATCGACAGAAGATTTTCCTCCTCCTTAAGTATGCGGGCGGTATTTTGCATTGTGGAGACTGCGGCCCGGAGCATGTGGTTAGCCCAAATGACCATCGAAATGCCATGTTGCCGAAACACATCCGTGGGGGTGGCATAGTATTTCGTCGGTACAATCACGACAGGGCTGCGATCCGCCCATTCTCGTTTGAAGGCTAAGATTTCATCCGGTATCGCTAGCGCACTGTGCATCAGGATGCCATCAGCCCCGGCTAGGCGATAGGCTTCCGCTCGACGCAAGGCTTCCGCCAGTCCCCATCCACAAATAAAGGCTTCGACTCGCGCAATGAGGCAAAAATCAGGATCGGTTTGGGCATCTTTCCCGGCTTTAATTTTTCCGCAAAATTCCTCCATGTCGGCCATGGGCTGTGTGTCACCTTTGAGAAAGCTGTTTGTTTTTGGGAACAGTTTGTCCTCAATACACACAGCGGCGATGTGTCGTTGCTCCAACTTCCTGATCAAACGCTGCATATTATTGAAATTCCCATAACCGGTGTCCCCGTCGAGCAAAATGGGAATCTGCGTGGCATCGGACATAAACTCTAAGTTATCCAAAACCTGCGTCCAACTGGCTTCGTTATTGTCGCGGACGCCAAATTGTGCAGAGATGGAGAGACCACTCGCCCAAATGCCATGAAATCCAGCCTCTTCTACAATCTTGGCACTTAGGCCATTGTGCGCTTCACATATAAATTCAATCTGAGGGGACAACAGAAGTTTTTTGAACTGAGAGGCTTTGTGTGGTGTCGGAATGATGCTCATGGGCTCATAGATTGTTTGAGTAAAAATAGCAGCCCCAAGTCTACACGAAGGCGAATCCGCGTGCCAAACGTTCAAGCCAAATGGTCGATTCCCGTATGACAGAATGGGAGAATGTATCGGAAGGTATATGTGGGCGAGAAAACGAAAGGCAAGGGCATCACGGTGAGGTGACGGCCTTGCCTTCGAAAGTGTCAGGGGATTTATGGCGTGCGACTGGTGATCTCCAGAAGATGATACCCAAACTGTGTTTTGACAGGTCCATGGACTTTACCAAGTTCGCCGTTAAACACGACTTGATCGAATTCTTTCACCATTTGCCCGGGACCAAACTCGCCTAAGTCGCCACCTTGTTTGCCTGAGGGGCAGGTGGAATGTTCTTTAGCAACAGCGGCAAAATCCCCGCCGCTTTCGATTTGTGTTTTCAAGGTGTTACATGCTTCTTCTGTTGAAACCAAAATGTGACGGGCCCGCGCTTTCGCCATGAGTGTTCTCCTTTGAGGCTAGATAGATGAACAAAGGTCTTTTTCTCATGATTGGCGCACATACGTCAAATCTCCATCATAAGGAAGAATGGGGGAAAAGGGCATCGATTGCCATGGCATGCATCAGCGTGAATTTATTCAGAAGTCAAGGCAGAATTTTTACATCTCATTATTCAAGCCATGAGCATAAGAGGTTGGGAAGAGGGATCGTATTCAGCATGTTGTGCTTGGTGGGGTAGGCTCTTCGAAATCATTCAACCGGATTTCGATCACTTTGAGCCATCATTCTTCGGATTGTTCCACTTCTGCTTCCCCGTCTTCTCCTAACCGGCGGTAAAGAGTTCGGCGCCCGATTCCTAGCAACCCCGCCGCCTGTCGCTTGTTCCCATGGACATGTTTGAGGACATAGCGAATATAGCGCTGTTCGACTTCGGCCAAAGGGATAAGACCGTGAGGGGATAAGACTCCATGGGGCATTCCAGCGTTTTGCTTCTGGGATGTGGAGAAATCTTCTATCGGGAGCGGCTGGCGAAGCCCAGGCGGTAAATGTTCCAGCAAAACCGTTTCGCCTTGGCAGAATGTGACCGCCCGTTCAATCATGCTTTGTAACTCCCGGATATTTCCCGGATAGGTGTATGCCTTCAGTCTCTGCAGAACTTCAGGGGCGAGACCGTTAATGGATTTTCCCATCTGCATTCCGAAATGCCCCAGGAAATACCCGGCAAGGAGCTCGATATCCTCCTCCCGTTCCCGAAGCGGGGGAATTCGGAGGGTAAAAGTTTCCAGCCGATAATATAAGTCTTCACGAAAATGGCCTTCATCTATTGCGGTTTTGAGGTCTCGATTGGTGGCTGCCAGTATGCGAACGTCCACATGTTGGGTTCGACTGCTTCCTAAAGGCCGAACATTGCCATCTTCCAATATCCGCAAGAGTTTCCCCTGGAGCGGGAGTGGCATTTCGGCAATTTCATCCAGTAATAGCGTTCCTCCATTCGCTTCTTCGAACAATCCCTTGCGAGCCTGTGTGGCGCCGGTAAATGCACCTGCCACATGGCCGAATAACTCGCTTTCCATTAAGTTTTCAGGTATAGCCACACAATTAATGGCAAGAAAGGGTTTGGACGCTCGTGGGCTTTCCCGATGAATGGCATGGGCGACCAATTCTTTGCCGACCCCGCTTTCTCCCAGAATCAATACCGGGCCACGTGCCTGTGCAATTTGTTTGATAAGATCAAAGAGGATCCGGATAGGGCGACTTCGTCCCAAAATTCCATGAAATCGCTCGCCACCCAGGATTTCCCGAAAACGACGGACTTCCTGCTTAAGACGGCGGGTCTCCAGGACGCGGGTTAAACTAATGATGAAATGATCAAGATCCAATGGCTTGGTCAGGAAATCGTCTGCTCCGGCCTTGAGGGCGTGGACTGCTTCCGGAATTGTGCCAAAGGCTGTAATGACCACGAACCCCGGAGGCACATGGAACGATCGAATTTCTTGCATTAAGTCAATGGCACTTGCATCGGGCAGACGCAGATCGCTCACCACGAGATCCGGCTCCCATGTCATCACTAGAGATCTCGCTTCTTCGATTGAAGTGGCGGTCTTGACCTCGAAGCCTTGATCCTGGACTTCTTCCGCCAAAAGTTGATTTAACCCAAGATCGTCTTCGACGATGAGGACGCGTTCTTGTCGAGATGTAAATGAATACGTCATCTGTTTCAGGAATCTCCCAGAGTTTTCACCTTATGATTCAGGCGAGGCAGGGTTATGTGGAATCGGGCTCCACCGAGAGGACTTTGACCGACTTCGATTTTTCCTGAATGTGTATTAACAATATTGTTCACCAATGCCAAGCCTAAACCGGTTCCTTGCCCAAGTCTTTTGGTGGTCACAAAGGGTTCAAACAATCGGGTACGAATATCGGCGTGGAGTCCCGGGCCGTCATCGTCCACAAAGAATGAGATCTCTTGTTCCGTTTCGGTTACGCTTAATTCAACTCGTCCCTGGTGCACAGCCTGTATGCCATTTCGAAGCAGATTGACCAGGGCCTGTTTGAGCCGGTGCGGATCCGCTTTCAGGGATGGGGCAGAAGGGGATTCCCGCACCGTGACTTGCGCTCCGGCCATGTCGGCTTCATTTCTGACCGCGGCCGCTGAAGTCTGGGCAAGCTGATTGGCGGACATCTCCCTTTTTTTACCTTCCTCCCAGCGACCAAAATCCAATAATTGCCAAACGATGTGCTCCATCCGGACAACTTCAGTTCGGATATCGTCTAGCCCTCTTTTGATCCTTTTTGAATACGGGTCCGGATCTGGCAATCCTTCCGTGCTCTCTTCAAGGCTTCGCAAGGCACGTTGTGCTTTTCCTCCGATCACCGAGAGTGGTCCTCCCAATTCATGCGCCATTCCCGCAGCCAATTGCCCAATGACCGCGAACTTTTCAGTCTGAATCAGGCGTTGCTGCAGAGTTCTTTCCTTAACGCGCCGCTGTTCGATTTCCCTTTCAGCTTGGGCCATATCATCCAACATGGTGTTCAGGGCGACAGCCAGCGATCGGATCTCATGAGGTCCTTCGGGAGCAGTGCGGTAGGTTTTATCTCCCTGTCCAATCCTTGCCATGCTCTGCACTAAGCGTTTCAGGTGCCGGCCAATTGCCCGCTCATGGCCGAATACTATCAGCACCGTCATGAGGGTGCCTGCCACAAACAACCATCCCAACGTGTGGAGCTGTAAAGAATGAAGATAGTCATCGATTTCGCTTTTCCGCCTGGTGACCTGTAGCAAGCCACTGATCCGGTTTAAGGAATCTGGGAGTGGAACAAAATACGAAAAGACTTCCCGTCCACCCATTTTTCCGTATTCTCCCTGATCCTGTCCTTTGGAGGCGACCCTGGCCAGACGGGTGTTGGTGTGGACGGGATTGGTGCGTCCTAATGTCAAAATCGGATTGCCCGCCACATCATAGACATAGGCGCCGTAAACCCGATTGATCTGGAAAACGGATTCCAGCGCGGAGTGGAGGCTGTTTGCCCGACCTTGCTCAAGGGCGTGTGCCACGGGTAATCGGATAGCCCGGGCAATGAGAGCCACTTCCTCTTCCATTCTTTGTTCAATCTGTGCGCCCAAACTCGAGAGGCTGAGATAGCTCCCTAGTGTGGCGATTCCAAGGAGCGGCAGGACAACATATCCCACGATTGCCCATCGCAAGCTGGACATTTTTTCTCTTAACGACTGGCTCATTTATTTTCTCCTCGTCAGAGTTTTCTCTCTTAATGTGTCGTTTTATACGTGACCGTAAGGCGCATGTGCCAATATTACACACACAGATCTTCCTTTCTATTTTCCTCAATACTTTTCAAGATGTGCAAACAGATTTCAATAGTTCAAGGAGTCTTCCTTTGGACTTTCCCATAAAACAAAGAAATTATGGACATTTTGACCTCATCACCATTTCAGGCCATTTCCTATACTTTTTTGTAACACACAATGTCGACGGGAGTTTGCGTTAGGCATGCATGATGCAAGTTGTAAATAAGGCTGCCAAGGTCATAAAGGGCTCGAAATGAAATGCGGCGAATCCGATGAAGGATCGATCAAACAGATGTGAGCTATTTGAAGAGAAAGACGATAACCCATGCGAAAGGAGGTAAAGAAAAAAATTCCGTCAGAAAAATTTCAAAAAGTTTTTGGGGCCATGGTATCACCAATTAAAAATCAAACAAATGAAGGAGAAAATTATATGAATTTTATCCAAATCAGCCTTAAAGCTTCTTTCGGTCTTTTGCTCGTCAGCGGGTTAATGGGCTTCGTTCCATCTGTGATCCATGCGGAGGAAAGCCTCTCCCAGACTTCCCAGCAGGCAGTTTCTCAGAGCGACATCAAATCTTTTGCAGAGGCTTATACAGAGGTGGCTCAGATCTATACTGTCTATGAAAATCGCATTACCAAGTCGAAAGAACCTGATCAGGCTACGGCTTTGCAACAGGAAGCAAACAAAAAAATGAATCAAGTTGTCATAGATAGCGGACTGTCCATCGAGGACTATAATGCCATCTATAAAAAGATTGAAAATGATCCAGGCCTTCAACAACAGTTGACTCAGGTTTTAACCCAAAACCCGTAGTTAGCACCGGGTGTTCTGGAAATGGGTTTTGGGGGAAAGGGCTGCTTACAGAAGGAGGGAAGGTATGCTATTCAGGGGCACATCGGCAGTTTATCGGATGATTGTCTGGGTGATATTTGTCGGCGGATTCTGGATGGCTTTTCCTGGCATAGCTGAATCAAGTCGTGGAGAGGCGAAGCCTCTCGTTAATGACAATGAAATGGTTCAGGCCTTTGCAAAAGCCAATGTGAAAGTCGCAAAAATTCAGACGGCATTCGCAAAGAAGGGCGGCAGTGAGGTCATCGACCTGAATGCACCAATCGATGACCTTCCGAAAGAAAAAAGGATACCCACGATTCACGCGATTGAAGCCCAAGGATTGACGGTTGCAGAGTACAACACGTTGCTGAGAGCCTATAAAACGAATGAAGATTTTCGCCGTCTGGTTGTGAGGGAAATTTTGAACCTGCACCCTGATCCCGTGGATGGCAAGTAATCCGTTATTGGCAGTGTGTTGGCAGGGGGCATCAAGGGCGTTCGAGTATAAGAGAATAAAGCGGTGCCGAATCACCACCGCGGTGGTGATTCGACACCGCTTTCCTTGGGTGAGGCTTCATACCCATCTATGGCCGGGAGAGGAGCTGTCTCCGTGGACCCCAAGTAAAACGGTTCGCAGTCCAAACAGATGGGGAATGTAATTTTTTTATCAATCAGTGCTTGAGATGGACAACGAGGGAACAATACCTATGACAACATTGCGCCAGTTCGCCAGTTTAATGACAGTGGTCATGCTATTGCCTGTCCTTGGATGTCCAGAATCATCGAGGACCGACTCCGAAAAAACTGAACAACCAGGATTTACAGCAACCGTTTCCGGGGTGGTAAAGGGGAATTTATCAGGGCAAGGAATTGTCACTTACATAGCTCCCCAAGATAAGGTTTCAGGAAAACGTCCTGGTTACTATTTAGTCTCGAATATCATTCATGATGTTTTGGTGGCAAGAGATTGGGTGGTGACGTTTAGAATCCCTGACGGAACCCATTCGGGCACTTATCAACTCGTGTCGGCTGACCCCATGAATGTGGGGGAAGAGTTTGAAGCCCGACTGGAAGGGATGGTAGACACACAGCCCGTATCCTTTCGTTCAAATACTGAAGGAAGCCTCACCTTGGACTCATTTCCTTCACATGCCGGCCAGTTATCCGGCTCCACAATCAAAGGCACATTTCAATTTAACGCCGAAAACAGTGATGGAGAAGTTGCAGAAGTGAATGGGGCATTTCATTTTCCGATAAAAGCGTAGGATGATGGATTTTGAGTCGGGCAAATCATGCAAAAATTTTGGTGTGGGTGGAGGTCGAATGACCTGAACAACCTCGGAAATCTCAGGCGTGCCTACACAGGCTCGTCCAGTTCTGACTCTCTCAAAAACAATGTCCACAATTCTTTTGGTGCGCAGAACGCAGGGGGACGTGAATTCGGCAAAGGGGTTAGCGCGTCATGGGTGGCGGATGTCAAAACACATACCATGTCCTGAGCTTGAAGCGCGGTTTAACTTTGGGGGGAAAGAAGCCATGGGTTTTTGAAGTAGTGGTGTTCAGTTTTCTGAATAAAATTTTCTGTTGCTCCCCACGCATTGTATGGAACAGGTTAGAGAACGCCGGTGAGGAGCCAAAAGGGAAAGCAGGTGATTTCAGTAGAAAAGTGTTGGGGAGGGGCGAGAGGGGGATGATAGCCAGGGATGTTACTTATCCGTATTCATCGCAAGATAATCACAAATAAAATCGAAGACGAGTTCGTCGACATTGTCGTAAATGGTATTGACGCCACCGGTTGTCACAACGCCTTGCTCCCAGGTGCTGGCATGTCCGCTGGCGGTATGGTGAGCGAGCGCTACCAATTGGTGGACCTCAAGATCGATCCGACAGGCGAAACGCTTGGGGCCTAAAGGAAGAGCCGCCATATTGAGATATAAATAAGGTTCACCGGGCAATTTGGCAGCCTCGAATTTCTTGACCAGGCGAATGCCCGCAGTGAGAAGTTGCAATTCCACTCGTTTTCGTAACGCAAGTCGGGTCACCACGCCCTTCAATTCCGGTCCCAAGTCCTCAACGACCACATAGATGCCATGCATCCCTACGAGTGATTTTCTTCTCAGCATAGAATAGTCCGCCTCCCAATAAATCGGTTCGTGATCAAATCATGTGTCCGGTTCTGTTGAAGGATTGTGCCAGATTCTCTAGGCCTTGTCTTCTTTGGCCTTCCGTACATAATCACCAAGGATTCCACGGCTGTGTTCATCATCGTGGCAATACGTGCAGAGGTTCTCCCAATTCGACCCGTCCGGGGGATTGTTGTGGTGATTTCCGTCTTTGTGATGCACCGTGAGCAGGTGTCTCGTTTTGATGTCGAACTCTCTGGCGCACTTCGCGCAGATGAGCCCGTGCATCTTCAGTGATTGTTCCCGGTAGCTACTGTTGCTGGAGGAGGAAGGCTTGGGGCGCAGTTCTTTGAGGATCTGTTCAACAGGTTTGTCCACCGCAGGTTTTTGTAGCCGTCGTAATTTGGGTCGACCCCGATACGAATTTCCCATGGTGTGTATTATTCCAGATAGATGAGGTCTGTTGTTTTCGTCGTCACCAACGGCACAAAGCAGCAATAGGTTTATTCGACGATTTTCGAACGTTTGCTCATATTTGTCAATCTTTTCCACATGTCCACGGCATGATTTCTCAACCGAGGGCTATACGACAATAAAGAGACAGGTTGAAACGTCGTCGTTGGTTGGCCGAAGGCAAAAGCTTTGAAAAAGTCTCAAACAGACAGGGTCTTTTTTATTATTACAACCGGAAGATATCTGGATGAGGTTCTTGAGTAATATGATGGATGCCGGGCAATTGGTCGAACATGTTTTCTGGTCAAGACAAGAATAATTTGCTCGTCAGGCGCAAGGGTTGGGGGCCGCAAATTTCTCCTGCCAATGAGCGGCTAGGGAAGGCGGATACCCAGGGATTTAAGTTGTTTCTCTGCAGCTTCCGCCCACCCACGATTGGCGGTTGGACTGGCTGGGCTTGGATGTAAGACTGTCCCAATAGACAGGCGACGGTTCCCTAGCGCGGCTTTTGCGCGGTCGGTGGCGAAATGCCCCACGCCAATGATCAGATCGGGCTGAAGACGATCGACAATGCGCTGAAGGGCCAGATCACAGATCAAAAAAAGGTCTTCCCGCTCATGTGTGGGAAGTTTATCCGGAGTTCGATTTTTACCGCTTTCTTCCATGAAGACTAACGGGCAGTAATTGACCACGAAGAAACGCGCAAAGAAGGCTTCGGGTTCGCCGAACTTTTCTTTGAAGAACCCCCACAAACGTTGTCCGCTTATTTCCCTTCGAGGACACTCAAATCCCTGAATCGGGCGCTTAGGATGTTCTATAGGAGGTCGATCGATAATGCCTTTAATCCCGAGCCAATCTCGGACATGCGCGATTTCTCCGAATGGCACGCCGGTTTGAGCCATCCCGTAAGGACCAGGATTCATACCCAAAAAAATCGCTTCTTTCGTGCCACCACCAAATCGACGGATGAACTGGTCGTGAGCTCGGCGAGCATACTCCAGTGGATTATAGATCGTCTGCACTGGATCTTCGAACGTGAGCTGGCCCAACTCGTCGTTCATATCCGTGATGATTTTGTTCCAGGATGTGGCCACGTGTAGTTGTCCAGGTCGAGAATGACGATAGCCTGTTTAGGAGCGTCGCGGCTATCGGGTAAGGGCCCTTTTATCGTGGGACCACGGGATGCTTTTCTTATTATTGAAAAAGTTTTTGGGTGTCTTGTCTAGCATAACCCGATTCCCGGGCGAACGTGTGGAGGTCGTCGATGCGCCGTTGGAGTTCCGGGTGGCTGGAAAAATAGTGAAGCATCTCGAAACGCAATCCTTCTTCCCGGGATTTGAGGGTTTCAAACAGTTCTGTGGCGCCGCCGACATGTCCAAAGTGACACTGAAGTGCCTGCAAGGCCGTGCGGTCCGCCTCGCTTTCTCGGGTTTGGGAATATTTGGCTGTGCGTAAGTTTATGGTCGAGGCGAGGATATCGGAAAACCCTGAATCTCCTCCAAGGGCCAACATGGCCAGTATACTCAGGACAATGCCTCTTCCCAGTAACCGAAGGTGATCACGATTTTTAAAATGCCCCAACTCGTGGGCTAGGACAAACATGAGCCCGTTGGTGGAAGATATGGAATCTAACAGCCCTGAGAAGACCACCATTTTCCCGCCGGGAATGGCCATGGCGTTGACTGCGTCGGATTGCACGAGGCTTACGGTAATCGGGTAGGGCAGAGGGAGACAGGGTGTGAGAGAGTCCACCAGGCTTTGGAGTTTAGCGCGTTCGTCAGGCTTAGCTGCTTCTCCCATATCCCAATCAAGGTCGAGTGTCTGATGGAGTTGGGTTTCCTGTTCAGGGGAGAGGCGATCGACTGCCACATCTACCAGCAAGCCGAGAACCCAATAGCCGATGAGGACGAAGGCCAACACGCCAGCGATGAGCATAAAAAATTCCCGCACCGGGTGTTGATGCGAGACATTATCGTTGTGTTCGGGGAGGGAAGGTTGATACTTCACGGATGTAAAAGTGGAGGTGGGGCTTGCTGGAAATAGATAGCGGTGCCATAGGCTAACACTTCTACGGCTCCAATCTGTTCCCCACTCCCGCCTTTGTAAATTGACGAGGTTTCAATGCGCAGATTGAGTATTTGATTAGCGGTGGGACACCGTTCCTTCATGCGGAGGATGGCTTCGCGGCGGGCGCGATCCAGCAGGGTTTCATAGGATTGAATGGTGCCACCAAAAATAGTCCGTAATCCGGCGAGCATTTGTTTGAAGAAATCCACGGAAATCACCACATGGCCATGAACCAGCTCGGCGTGGCTAATGGGAATGCGGTGTCCCATAGGGCTTTTACAGGAAGTGGCTGGAAGACGAACCAACATTTCCTCTCTGGTATGAATGGACCGGTAATGCCGGCTTTCGGCTAATTTCCCGAAAACATATCCCAACGATAATAAGACCAGAAATATAATCAGGCTATCCATGCTGCCTACTCCACGGTCACAGCGGTGCCGTACACGTAAATTTCTGCGGCTCCTGCGGCTACCGATGATGTTGAAAAACGCACATTGACGATGGCATTGGCACCCAACTGTTGGGCTTGGGCTTTCATCCGGGTCAGAGCTTCATCCCGAGATTCACCGAGCAATTCGGTATACGCGGTCAGTTCTCCTCCAAAAATATTTTTAATGCTGGCGAAAATATCTCGCCCCACATGTTTGGCTCTGACGGTGCTGCCGGACACAATGCCGTAACAGGTGGTAATGGTCTTTCCGGGAATTTCTTCGATGTTACTGACAAACATAGCTCCTCCTTTCTCTCAGAGAGGCAGACTCTAGTGTGGTGAGTTGTTTCGTGAATGTGTTTCAGCCCAGGTCTGTCGGTTGAGTGTTTCCTTTATTCTACCTGTATCGGAATCCGGAGACTATTCTAGAGGGGTTTCCCATGAGATAGATCAAGAGAGTCCGTGGGGAAAGCGGGTGGTCCTGCCACGGTATCTGCAGAAAGCCACCTATTTCCACATTTTCTATGCACAAGCGTTTTTATCGGATAAGATGGTTGTAATCACGGAGGGCTCATGGCCAAATTAAACCGGTCCCTCAAGGTGTTGGTCGCGGACGATATGATGAGTATGCGCAATATCGTCAAACGAGCGTTGTTAGATATTGGGTATAAGGATATCCATGACGCCGTGAATGGAGAAGAGGCCCTGGAAAAGCTGAAATCCGGCGGATTTGGGTTGGTGCTGTTAGATTGGAACATGCCCATCATGAGCGGGATTGAACTGTTGCGAATCATACGGGCCGATCCAGGTCTTCAAGCCCTTCCTGTGCTCATGATTACTGCTGAGGCCAAAATGGACAATATCATGGAGGCGGTACAAACGGGTGTGTCGGATTATTTAGTCAAGCCGTTTTCGAGCCAAGCGCTTCAAGAAAAGCTGGAAAAAATATTTCAAAAACTTTCAAAGGAAGATGCCTGAACATCCTAAATTCCGAACTGAAGGCGTTGATTCGATTCTTATACCATTCGCCGGCCTCACGTATCTGCGTCGTGTTGTTCCTCTCGCTCCAAACCGCCTCTTGATTTCAAGGCCCTTTCCCGGTCGAACAGAATTTTTGTGCAATGATCTCAAACCCGTCAAATGGGTTGACGACCAAAAAGAGATGAGTCGTTCGAAAGTCCCTGGTTGCAGAGAGTCGGAGTTGGAATGGGTATTTTCTGGTGAGCCAGTGCTATATTGAGTCATTCATGAGAAACCATTTTCTTCATTATTTCGGTGAAACGTCGTCATGCAGGTGGTTTCACACAATCAGGAGGTTGCGATGTTTGGTCCTATTACCATTCCCTTCGGGGCAAAAATGCTCTTGAATACCGTCAAGCTCAAACCCGGCATGAATTTCGATCAGTTGGAAATAGCCGTAGGCGAAATGTGCATGGTGGTGAAGCAAACGTATGGAGGAAACCAGGGCGGATTCCTCGCCGGGCAGGTGTTCCGGTTCTCCGGGTTCGTCTCAGAACAAGGTTCTCTGAACACTGCCCAGGTGGCTGATGACCATTATGCGATTGTGACGTATTGGAAGTCATTTGAAGAGCATGAACGATCCCACGCCGACGAGGTGTTTCGTAAGACCTTTGCTGCCGTGGCTGACCTGTGTTCCGACACGATGGAGCTGGGCTACGAATTGCTCTGGCAGGGCGAAGCGAAAAACGGATCGTAGTCTTTGGGCTTACTACCGCGCGCCATGTGTTTGGCCGGTGAGTCTTGAGCGTGGACTGTTCTCAGTTGGTAAATGAAGTAATACAAGCCGACAAACACGACCAGAGGGAAAAACAGGAACCAGAGCTTCCGCAAATTGGAATCGGCAAAGAAAAAACCGATGGCAATCATTCCTGAAGCACCCACCATCTCATAAGCCAATCGATGTCGTCACAGCTGGGGAGCCCGGAGTATTCACCAACAGCCACCCGAAAATGGGGTAGGCACCATGAAACAGGAATTGGGCCGACTGAAAAACAGCCGGTTGTTGCCAGGGGGAATTCCCCACGAGAAACCATTCCATGAAGAGTCCCGCACACCCGCCGATCACAATCCCCAAGAGCCAGAACCCACGTCGATTTTTTATGAGGCCAAAGAACAAGTGCAAGGCGCAAAGATAGAGAAAATACAGGGGGATGGCGATGAAAAAGCCCTTGGGATTGAAAGACATGCCAAACTTGTAAAAAATTCCACCCACAATACGAAGATTTCCGCAATCGCTACCCCTTTGAGAAATCGCATAAATATCTAACCTAGCTGAGAAAAGGAATGAAACGTCAACTCCAGTGAGTTAACCGGGTGAAGGTATTAATCTCGACATCAGGTTATGAAGGAAATGAAATTGTGTCAAAAAACCAGCGGATCTTGGTTTTCTGGGGAGAGTGAGGGTAGGGAGAGCTCTTGTTGATTTATGGGGTAGGTAGACACCGGCTATCTAGGGAATCCGGCCTGCCTTAGCCGCCGCAGCATTTCTTGTATTTCTTGCCGCTGCCGCACGGGCAGGGATCATTACGGCCAACTTTAGGTTCATTGCGGACCACAGGCTTCTTTGCCGGATCACTCGCGTCAACGAAGTACCATTTTCCGTCGTGCTTGCGGAAGAGACTCAGTTCCTGGTGATCTTGAATGCCCTCGTCGGTCTCAAATTTGGCTTTGAACGCTACGGTGCCCACTTCATCTTCTAGGCCACCCTGTTTGGTCTCCAAAATCTCTAACCCCATCCATTTTGTGGACTCGGCCCATTTGCGGTTGGCCTCCATGTCCGTTTCGTCTCGGGTCTTGGGGTCGTGTGTCTTCTCGATAAAGTCCATGGCCACTTGCGTATAGGCCGTGTACCGGGCCCGCATCAGTTGTTCTGCCGTCTCGGCTTCTTTCGTGCCACTAATAATCGGCTCACAACATTTCTTGAAAGTTTTTCCACTGTCACACGGACATTTCATACACACTCCTTGTCAGTAGTTCTGGTAGATGCGTTCTCTTGTACGTCGTCTGTGCCAAAAAAGTCAAAAGGCTTACCTGGTTCTATTCCGCCTCATTCCACTGTTTGGCGAGGTGAGTGAGATAGTGATCCAGGTGTTTGGCGAATTGTTGCCGATCACGCTGGCTGAACGCAGAGGGTCCACCGGTTTCGATGCCACTAGCCCGAAGGGTTTCCATGAAATCTCGCATTGTCAGTTTGGCTTGAATCGTATCGGCCGAATGCATCTCACCCCGTGGATCAAGCGCATGCCCGCCCTTCGTGATAACCTCCGCGGCCAGGGGGATGTCGGCGGTAATCACGAGGTCACCGACTTCAACTCTTTTGACGATTTCGGAATCAGCCACGTCGAAGCCATCAGCCACTTGGATCGCAAAAATATAGCGCGAGGGCGGCGTATACAGCAATCGATTCGCGACGAGTGTCATCGGCACGGCTGTCCGTTCCGCCGCCCGGAACAATATTTCCTTAATCACCCTGGGGCAGGCATCGGCATCAACCCAAATTGGCATGGGCTACCTTCATTCGTTCATGAGGTAAAGAGAAAGCAAGGAGTGGTCGGGTTCAAGAGCTAGGTTTTCTAGCTGGCAAGACGGATTATTGCAGGTGGTTGAGGTGATCCGGTAGAGCCTCTGGTAAGGAAGATGGTCTATTGTCGAGCAAGAAACTCTTCCACCGATAGGCCGATGTCATGAGCAATCTGACGAAGCAAGGACGGCGAGATGTCTCGCCCTGGATGAAAAGGAACGGTTGTGACACGGCCGTCGGTATGCCGGAACTGCTTATGTGAGCCGCGCTGTCGCACCTCGCGAAACCCCAGTCGTTCCAGAATGGTCACGACTTCGCGGGGCTTGAGAACAGGCGGTTTGCCCATTGGTCAGCCGAGCTGAACCGTTTGAATACCGACGAATTCGGCTTCCAACTTCGGTTCGCCATCCTCCAGCAGCATGGCAATCACCTCCTGGAGGTTGCGATTCAGCTCGTCAAGGGTCTCGCTTTGACTGTGTGCTCCAGGAAAGCCTGGAACATACCCCATGTAGAGTCCCGTATCAGGGTCACGCTCGACAACGGCAGTGTAGTGTTTCATAAAATAGTATCCATAAATTTTTTATACGATAGCAGAAAATCCACTTTTACTCCACTGGAATCCCCATGCCAACCCTCACGGGTGGGATGAACTGGAGCGGGAACTCGCCCGCACAGGAACGCCAAATGGATCTGATCATTCTTGTGCCTTGGGAGGCTGCGACGAAAGTGTCAGTTGCTAAACGTTGTGTGGGTTCTTCAAGTTTTTCAGCCGCCCGTCCTGGATCGCGAGAAGAAGAGAGGAGCGATTGTGTTGCACAAGCACCGGAGTCGTTTTTTCACTCACATTCCGTGACCCAGACGCCGACATGGAGCGTCGATCCTGGAGGACCGACGAAGGTTCCCTCTACCGGCGGGACGGATTCGGGCAATCTAGCCACGGCCACCGCAAAATGATCGGGCCCGGCTATGGCGCCGACCGTCGGATCGAACCCTTTCCACCCGGCGCCCGGCAGGTACACTTCGGCCCAGGCATGGGTGGCACCATAATCGGTCGCCGATGGGGGGGCGTGGAGATACCCGCTCACAAAGCGCGAGGCGAGTCCTAAGCATCGCGCCGCTTCCATAAAGACCAACGCAAAGTCACGGCATGAGCCGGTCCCATACTCCAATGTTTGTGCTACGGTTTGGACGCCGGGTTCTTCCCGTATGGCATACGACAGGGTGTGGTTGATGTGGGAGGCTAGGCGTTGCAAAAGAGTGTACGTTTGAATGGGCTCTTTTGGTTGCCAGAAATTTTCAATCCATTCGGTCAGTTGCGTTTTGGTCTTTTCCTCGGGGAATGCCATATGGGGTAACAACATGATCCGATCATCGGGTTGATACACAAACGGGTAGGCGACCGCGTAATCGGCGACGAGAAAGTCGAGTGGAGCCTCATTGAATTGTTGGATGATGACTTCGCTCTCAATGGCAAGCTGGTTGGCAGGCTCATCGAAAGTGGCGGTGGCCACGGAATTGCCTTCCACGTCACGATGCCACAGCAAGGTCGCGGGCGGTGTGATGGTCAGGGTTGAAGATTCAATGTGCAGGTCATAGTCTTCCCGCGGACGCAGGCGCAAGTAATGGGGTCCGAGTGTGACCGCACCCGAAAAATTATAATACGTCCGATGAAGAATTTTATAGCGCTGCATATGGGCTTCTATTCTGCAACTTCATCGGCATCAAAGAATTTATCAAACATTATCATTGAGCAACCCCAAAAGGGATGGATATCCAGAAGTTTATCAGGGAATTGTGTTTATTAATAAAGGGTGCAGAGATAACAGATATTGTTATGAAATTACCTTGCCTGTGGGACATATGGCTAGGAATCTTTTCTTCATTCCATTATCGTGCGTGGCGATAGCTCCTGCAATGCAGCCAACAAGGCAATACTCCAAATCGAGATATTCGTTCTCGATTTTGGGTGTATTTGAACTCATCTCAATTTCTCCATACTTCCGGTAGTAGTCCAGGGCTGCCAAATACTTAATCTGGCGCCACTTAAATATTGCCCATCGTTCATCAATTTGTTCTGCTGAAGGCCACGTGTATTTCCTTCCATCGTTATATAATTCACGGACAAATTCTTTGTCGGTGCATATGCGTTTCTTAATTTCTTCAATTTTTCTGGCGTCATTCCCCGGACGATAATCCGTAAGTTCCGGAAATCGTACTGGTACTTGACTACCTAGTATTACAAAGTTTCTTACATTATCTTTTACCTCTCTTGCCCAATCTTCCAGATGCCGGGTTTGGTCTTCATTAATTTTAAAGTTTTCATTAATTAACCCCGGATTGAAAGTAAAGGAGCCCTGAATGATCACAGGGTCGATATTGAGTAATGGCCTCTGATTGTTTATTTCCCACCGAAGTATTGTTCCCTTACCCTCAACTCGTGCAACGGGATTTGCAAGGGCGGGTATGCGTTTGAAGCACTGATGTTGGTTGGTTGTGGTAAGAAGTTCATAAAAGTTTCCCTGGAGCATTAATACTCGATGAGTATTAAATAGACATTCCAGGCTGTCTTTTGGCGCTCCTTGAAGGAAACTTTTGTCGATGACAACGTCTGTTTTAGTGACATTCATTTTGCGAATGCATTTGGCCTTGATGGGTAATCTATTATTGGTGGAAGAATCGCTTCAAATTAACTGAGTGGGAGATTTATTTTTAGGAGCTGGTTATTCAAAAATTGTGGGCTTCGCTCAAGCGAAGCCCACCAATACCACTGAAGAAAGCGCCTCGACTATTTCTTTTTGTCCTTTTTTTTCTGTTGCTCGGCTTTCTGTTTTTGCGCTTTGTCTTTGTCTTTTTTCCCGCCTTTGTCTCCCATGGTATTCCTCCTTTCCCGATAAGATTGACTGTCGAGTGATGAAGGGTGTGGTGAAGCACCCAATGCGGTGACCGCTAATTTTTAAACTATTCCTTCTCAGCGCTTCAGGTTAGTATGATCTAAAAATGAAGGGGCTGTTTAGACCGCTTCTCTACCCATTCCCGGGCTTCTAATTTCTTAGTCAGCCTAAACTCACTGCTTACGAGGAAGCCAATTATTCTGATTCCCTGAGCTGCTGATCGGGTGCGGGGAAAGTTTTTTCATGGAAATGCAGCGGCGGTTGCTAATCAAGCTCAGACGGGTTGCTTGGTAGGTTTTGCGGGAATGCCATCGAGCATTCCGATGGCGCTGATGTCTTCATCCACATCTGGCCAATGAACACCATAACCATTGCCAATAATTTGAAAATTCTTGCGCTGCTCCGGAGTGGCATTTGCCAATCGCCAAGACCATACAAACGGTACACTAATCACCCGTCCATCAGTAAGGTGTGCGGTGATGGTCTCATCCGAGACCTCCATCGTGGCAATCCGGGGTTCAGCCTTAACCACAATGTTCCTTCCAGGCTTCAATCATTTTGTTTCTCTGGTCAAAGAGAATTTTTCTGATTCGATTGAGTTCATGTGGAGCAAATCCATCATTGCCCGCTAAGGCAAGTGGGTCTAACCAAAACTTACAAATATTGCGCTCTCGTTGAATATGGACGGGTTTGGGTTCATTGCAGTCCAAGTTATAAAAGAAAAACCGGTAGGGTCCTTCAATTCCTCGAACAGTTGGCACAATAATTTTTCGTTATTCTTTTTAACTGACATCGTTTCTAATTTTTATAGTATACGAGAAATGCCAATTAGACTCCAGGTATGGGTAATAATGAAAAGTCGTTAAACTTGTGAGGATGCATTTAAGTCGGTTTTAAGATTTCAATCCCATTCCAGGACGAATAAAGAACCAACAAAGTCCACCCATCAAGGCTATGACCGCGGCGAGGCCGAGGGCGACGGGCCAGCCGTAGGAGTCGGCTATCCATGGTGTCAACGTTGGTGAGAGGGTGCCGCCTAAATTGGCGCCAGTGTTCATGAGGCCCGAAAGTGTTCCGGCGTACGGCTTCGACAGATCCGTAGTGGAAGACCAAAAGGGGCCGACGGTGAAGTAGAGCCAGCCGGCTCCCAGTGACAAGAATCCGATGGCCCCATAAGGGGCTTCGACGTTGGCGCCGATGATGATACAGAGTGCCGCGAGAATCATTCCGGTTCCACCTACGCTGGCCCGCCCCCAATTGATGCCGTATTTCTCTGCCAATCGGTCCGTGACCCAGCCGCCCAAGGGACAAAAAATAGTCATGGCGATAAAGGGGGCTGAGGCGAAGAACGCGCCTTGAAGGATGGCGAAACCTCTCACATTGACGAGGTACAAATAAAACCAGGACATGTAGATGTAGGCCACGTATCCCAGGCAGGTGTAACTGATGATCAGCCACCAGACCGTTGGTGTTGTGAGGATGGCTTTCCAGGGAACATGTTCTGTTTTTTGAATATCGTCGCTTTCTTGATTCCTACCTTCAATGATGGTGGCTTCGGCGTCGTTGACATGAGCATGTTGACGGGGAAAGTCCCTGGCATACCAATACCAGAGGAGCGCGATGGCGAGGCCCAGCAATCCGGCGGCATAAAAGGCGGTTTGCCAGCCATAGTTCACCATGATCCACGCGGTGACCGGTGGCGTGAGGGCTGAGCCGATTCCGATGCCGCCGATGGTGATGCCGATACTCAAGCCTCGTTCATGTGGGGGATGCCAGTTTGCAACTGACCGATTGAAGTTGGGCAGGGCCGCGGCTTCCCCCATACCGATGAGAAACCGCACGACCATGAGGGACCCCATGATGCCAATAAGACTGGCGAGGGGGAGGGTTGGGGCTATAGCGGTGAGTGCTGTGAAAATTGACCACCAGATGACGGCGAACGTCAATACGCGGCGTGGTCCCCATCGGTCGCCCATCCAGCCGCCCGGCACTTGAAAAAGTGCGTAGCCGAAAACGAAGGCTGAGAAGATCCACCCCATTTGGACATCGGTTAACCCTAACGATGGCATCATGTGGCGGGCGGTAACGGAAATGTTCACCCGGTCGATGTAGGTGACGATGCTGATGAGGAGCAGGAGGAAAAGTATTCTCCAGCGGACGCCAGTAGGTTGGGTCGATTGGGAGGGAGTGAGCGTCATGACAGAGGGAGAATCGCGAAACCGATGTTACGGACGTTTGGAATGGCCTGCACGGGACTCTTTTGCAATAAGGGTTTTCGCCAGTCGGTATTCGTCCTGTTCCGTGGCTACTATTCCGTCGAGTTTGGCTTTGAAGATGGCATCTAAGACCCGGCGATATCCTGGACCCTTAGGGAGACCCATATCCTCAAGATCGTGGCCAGTCAAGGCCATTGAAGCATGTTGCCATGTGGTGACGTATGTGCGAATGCGTTCCATAGCTACGTGAGTGGAAGATTTGAGTTGGGTTTTGGCCATGAGAAACAGAAGAATTTCGGTCGACCATGATGAGAGTAATGCGAAGACTTCAGATGGGGCCAGACTTTTTCTGTTCAACGTTCGGATGAGGGTTGATTGTGCGGCCAAGTAATCTCCGGCAGTTTTACTGTGCCCTTGGGGGAAGCCGAGCTGTTTCCAGGTTTTCGTGAGTTCGGCTTGGGCCAATATTTCACACCACGCCAATCCATAGATAATCCATCGCTTGATTGGAGTGTTAGCATGTTCAACGGTGAACCAGGTGAGGATCTTTTCTGCCGCTTCAAACAGGCTCTGAACCGGTGGTTTGGTGTGCAATTTGGGATGGATGCAAGGTATGAGACGGAACTCTTCCAGTCGCCTAATACCCTTGAGGGGCGCGGGTTCCTCTAGCATATGAATGAGTTCATTGCCCAATCGTGATCCGGATAATCGTTGAAAGAGCTCCATTGTTTGGGCTTGTGTGATGAAGGATTCGGTTTCTTTGCTGATGCGGAATCCGAACCGTTGTTCGAATCGGATGGCCCGAAACACGCGTGTAGGATCTTCAACAAAACTTAAACTGTGAAGGACGCGAATGACGTTGTCTTTAAGGTCTCGCCGTCCCCCGAAGTAGTCCAAGAGTTCCCCAGGAGTGCGATTGATGCGGATGGCCAGGGCGTTGATCGTAAAGTCTCTCCGATAGAGGTCCTTTTTAATGGAGCTCCGTTCCACGGTGGGTAGGGCTGTGGGGTACTCGTAATATTCCGTCCGGGCGGTGGCCACATCGAGATGATGCATGTGTGGGAGATGGAGGGCTTGAGGTAGCTGTATCGAGACCGTGCCAAAGCGTTCATGAGTCGTGCATTCGGTGGATAATTCCTTGGCGAGCGTTGTTCCGAATTGTATGCCGTCCCCTTCCACGACGAAATCCAAATCGAAGTTGGCGATGCCCAATAACAGATCCCGAACGAACCCGCCGGCCAGAAAGGTTGAGACGTCCAGCCTGTCAGCTAATTCCGCAACTTTTTTCAGTAAAGAAAGGAGAGGAGGCGGTAGGTGTTTGGTGAGCAGGTGATTGACGTTCCACGTATGCAACGGCAATGAGGAGGAGGGAGTGGGAATTGTGGGAGCCACCTCTGAAGGTCGTTCCGGTGTTGTTCCCTGCCCTGGCTCCTGGTGGAGCATGCGCAACAGGTCGGTTCGGCTAAAAATCCCGATGACCGTTCCACCCTCAAGGATGGGAACAATCCGCTGATTGCGTTCCACCATTTGTAGTTGAACGTCTTCAAATGGCGTCTTGGCGTTTGCCAGGAAGATATCCTGCAGCATGATGTGGTCGACCGGTTGGCTGGCTAATTTATGATAGAGACCTTTTTGAATGGCCTCACGCGTGACCAGGCCGATGAATGTTCCCTGAGCATCCACCACTGGGAGGGCATTGACCTCATATTGGGTCATGACCCGTTCCGTCTGTTTAATCGTCGTGCCTTGTTCGACTGTTCGCACCGGGGTGGTCATGAGTCGGCCAATCGGGAGCCAGGTCTTGGCCTGTTCCTGAAGCAATTCGTGTAATCGTTGATCCACCTCGGCCAGCGTCCGTCCTTTAATGCTGGCGGCGGCTGCCATCGTATGCCCTGCCCCTCCAAACGCTTGGGCAATCTGGTTCATATTCATGTCTGCGTGTCGACTCCGTCCGACCAATTGGATTTTTCCCTCCATGGCCACGGCAGTGAGGACGGCATCCGCGTTATAGATCTGACCCAGTTGTTGGGTGAGGGGCGCGAGATCGGTGACGTATTCCGGCCAGGCTCCTGTGGCCAGGGCGACGCGGCGTCTTCCCAACGTGAGGAGTTGCGTGGCCTGCAACAGGGCATTGAAGAGCGCGGCCTGTGGGTCTGTCCATTTGCGTTGAAGGACATCCGTGACGATCGTAAGATTTGCTCCTGTTTCGATTAATTGTGCACCGACTTGCAGATCTCGAGGCGTGGTATGCAAATAAGTAAAGTGACCGGTTTCTTCATACAGGGCAATGGCAAAGAGGGTCGCCTCGTCCGGTGACCAGATTTGGGATTGTTGTTGCAGTGCTTCGACTAATAAGGTAATTGTGGCGCCTACGGGTTCTAGCTTGAGAAGTTCCGCACGGTTGGCCAACGGGTTGGTTGGCTCCAAAGGGTGATGATCCCAAATATGGATCGAAACAGCTTGATTTTGAATGATTTTTTCTAGCGGTCCTAACCGATCCTGATGGTCGGCATCAACCAGAATGACTCGGGAAATGTCTGATAGAGGAAGATTGGCCACTGGCGTTAACGGAATCGGGTGATGACTGAGATAGGCTCGCTCGCGAGATTGGGCTCCACCTGGTAAGACCAAACGGGCTTCGGGATAGAGTTTGCTGGCCGCCACCATGGATGCGATTCCATCAAAATCGGCTTCCAGATGTGTCGTAATAATTTCCATGAGCGAGGGTATTTTAGCAAGGATGGGGGATGGTCGGAAGTTTATCGTACACCCGATATGGTGCTTTCCGTAAATCTTTTGTTGATTGCAAGGCCCTCTCCATGGTAGATGGGTGGCCATCCAAGAGGCGATCCGTTTCAGGCGGGTCGGTTGTCGATCATTCTATTAGGAGGATGACACATGGCTGCTAAGGGTAAGCCCAAGTCAAAGGCCACGCCCCGACCCAAACCGAAGAAGTTGGCGACGAAGTCTAAGGCTGTGTCGAAAAAATCCGACAAAGCGAAAAAAGTCGTATCCAAAAAGGGCACGGCCAAGTCCAAAGCCCAACCTAAAAAGGCCAAGGTTGCTGCTCAATCCAAGCCGAAGAAAAGGGCAGTGACAAAAAAAGCTTCTGTACGATCAAAAATAACGCCCAAAAAAAAGGCGGCGAAAGGGAAATCAAAGACCGTGACAAAAGAGACGAAGACGATCAAAACCAAAGCAAATGCCACGAAGGCGACGCCAGCGAAAAAGACCAAAGCCGTGGGGAAGGCAACGAAGCCCAGCACGAAGAGCCGGAGCCTAGGTTCAACAGGAAAAGCCAATAGCTCGAACGTAACAAAATCGGGTCACGCCCCCAAGGCGACAACAGGGGCTAAAAATACAAAACCGGTGAGCACCGTAAAAAAAGGTGTGCCACCTGACAACGCGTCCTCGGAGAAAAAGGCCACCAAAAAAGAAGCCGCCAGATCTGCATCGTCAGCTTCCACCATTCTTGATTCCTCTCCAGTCAAGAAAGGAGCTGCTTCTAAACCTGTCATTGACGGGGTTGAACCCCTGTTACCCAATGACATTGATGCAGAATTGGACGTTGTGGTGGAGAGTGAGGGAGACATTACCCTTGAGACGTTAACATCTGATCTTACGGATGATTCCGATGATTTGGATGTGGATGATCTTGACGATGACTTTGCGGATGATGACTTTGCCGAAGACTTGGCCGATGAGGCTGATGAAGACTTAGATTTAACGGAAGATTTATCGGAGGAGCTTGGCCCCGGAAAGTTTATTCGAGAGCCTGAAGGGAATACTGGAGATGATGAAGATGAGATTCCACGTTCCTGGTAAAGGTGTTCAGTGGACAAGATTCTAGAGAGGGGTCGCTCACAACTCCTGCACATTGCTTAAGATTCCATTGGTTATCGCACTGGTGTTCTTGTCTGGTGGTGGGACTTCCTGATACAAGGAAAGCGAAAGCCACACGTTACTGTGGTACTGAATTGAAGGAGATTGCATGTCGGAAGAATACGGACTGCCTCGCATTGGAGACCCTGCGCCGGACTTTTCGGCCGTCACCACTCAGCACACGGATTTCAATTTTAGCGCATGGCAAGAACAGGACTGGGTGGTGCTGTTTTCACACCCGGCAGATTTTACGCCGGTGTGTACGACGGAGCTGGTAGCGTTTGCCCGTCAACATGATCTTTTTCGTCAGCGGAATGTGAAACTTCTCGGGCTTAGCGTGGATAGCATTCATGCGCACTTGGCATGGGTACGAAACATTCAAGAAAAGTTGGGTGTCAGTATTTCGTTCCCACTGATCGCTGATGCCGATATGAGGATCGCGAAGCTGTATGGGATGATTCATCCCAATGCCAGTTCTACGGCGACCGTGCGTGCCGTATTTATTATCGATCCTAAACGTGTGATTCGAGCGTTAGTCTATTACCCCTTGAATGTTGGACGAAATGTCCAGGAAATACTTCGGTTAGTGACGGCCTTGAAGACTACACAGCGCTCTGCCTGTGCGACGCCAGCCAATTGGCAAGAAGGGGACAAAGTGGTCGTTCCTCCTCCAAAGACCCTCCAGGAAGTCGACCACGTTATGGCGCAATCCACTTATGAGCACCAAGATTTTTACCTGGCCTACAAAGATCTTACGCAACCGCCTGAAGCAGCCAGTCCCGCCTCGCCCGCAACCGAAGCTTCCGAAGCTCCTGTTGTGGACACGCCAAAGTCCCCTGAGCCTCCTGCGGCCAAAGCTGCCGAGGGGAAAGTGCCGCCTTCTCCTGAGGCCAGCCCTTCTGCATAATTAGGTGGGTTCTTCCTGGCAGGTCATGCCATAGGCCAATTCTTGGTCTTTGCCCGTAAAGGTTCCCTATGCGTGAACGATGGAAAGGGCTGTTATGGCTTTGTGGGATGATCCTGTTTTTCATAAACGGACTGCCCCAAAATTCCTGGGCTTGTCGCCTGCTTGAGTCTCCCTCTGATCGCCTGGATACCCTTTGGGTTCATCTGGATGGGTTCTGCTTTTCCTCAGATCAACGCGAATGGGCTGTCAAAGGGGCAGATGTTCTTGAGGCGCTGACAGCTGGGAAGAATCTTGATATCCGCGGCGCCCTTGTGGTGGGCGATGTGCTGTTGGATCAATTGCCATTACGACCTGTTGAAGAAATTCCACACCTCCCTCGCGACATTCAAGCGCGACTTTCCCAGCAGGGGATTGAAAAGGTCCGAGTCGTTTCCGGGGCGATCACTATTCGTGATGGCCAGTTTGAAAAAGTCCTGGCGACCAATTTGGTTGATGATGTGCTGATCATATTAGGAGAGGTCAAGATTTCTGGAACCACTTTTTTGCAATCTGTAGATTTTTCAAAAGTTATTTTTGCGCAACCTTTGGTTTTTTCGAACGTTCACGTGGAGCATGAGGGGTTTTTTATTGGGGCCCACTTTGAGCAATCCGTTGATTTTTCTCATACAGTTTTTGGAACACATTCCCGATTTCATAAAGCCGTTTTTCGAGGGCCAGTGACGTTTGCCGATGTGCAGTTTAAGGGGGTGGCGGAATTTTTGGAAGTCGAATTTTACCAGGACACCAATTTTTCACGTGTCCATTTTTTGAGTGGGACGGGTTTCTCGGGGACTGTTTTTCATGGCCCCGTGGATTTTTCAGAGATGAAAACCAGGCAGGAGATCTATTTTCGATTTTCCGAATTTAAGGAAGGCGTATCCTTTCGACAGGGCCAATTTCAGAGCGTGGTCGATTTTTCCAATTCTCGCTTCGCAGGCGATCATGATTTTTCAGCGGCCGAGTTTGCCGTCCAACCACAATTTACGGCCAGCAATATTTCAGTTGAAGTCCCCATTTCCGGGCGAAAGCTGAATCGGCAATCCCAATGGATGCTCTTTGGCGGGTTGCTCATAGTGGTGGGTTTCTCTCTGTGGATATTCAAGAGGCGCGTTTCAGGCGATTCGGCATAAACCACTATATTTTGATAGAGTATTGCGGCTTCCCACAAAAGATGGTATACATTTTTTTATATCCTGCTATCTTGGTCCTTGCAGAAAGGCTTGTGATTGGATTCTGCCCCTTCCCTTGATTTCTCCGATCTTTCCGATCTTGATGACGACCAGGCCTATGAGGTGAAGCTTGAAGCCTTTACCGGGCCCATGGACCTCCTGCTTCACCTGATTCGAAAACAAAAGATCAATATCTACGATATCCCGATTGCGTTGATCGCCAAGCAATATTTGGAATATCTCTCGCTGATGAAGACGCTGAATCTCTCCATGGCTGGGGACTTTTTGGTCATGGCTGCCACGCTTCTGTATATTAAATCTCGGACGCTACTCCCTAAAGAGGAGATCATTGAGGCTGAAGATGAAGAAGTCATTGATCCACGAAGCGAATTAGTTCGCCAACTTATTGAGTACGAGCGCTTTAAGGACGCGGCGGGAAGCTTAGTGGCACGAGAGCGACTCTGGCAGGATTCCTTTGTGCGTGAGCCACTTCCAGTTCCCCAAAAACCGCAGGCGGAAGACGAGGTCTGTACAGAAGATTTACAGATATTTGACTTGCTCAGTGCGTTACAGGGTGTGCTGGATCGAGCCCCTTCAAATTCCTATGTTGAGGTCTCAAGAGAAGGTTGGACGGTTGAAGAACGTATTCAAGTGGTGATGGAACGATTAGAAACAGAAGCCACGATCCCTTTTGAGGATCTGTTTGAGCAACATTGGTCACGCCCCTTAATTATCGTGACGTTTTTAGGATTGTTGGAACTCGTGCGGATGAATTTAGTTCGGCTATTTCAAGGAGAATGGTTTGGCCCAATTCACGTCACCCGGCGGTTTGTGCCGGCGGTCGAAGGACAGACTCCTGGTTCCTTTCTACCGGAGGATTTGTCGTAAGGATGACCTGTCGTGTTGGCTGAGTCCATAGATGGAGGAATAATGATGATCGATACCGTAACGAATGGACATATCTCCCCAGAGGTGGTTGAAGTAGAATCGTATGAAAGCCAGGATTCCGTTGATGTGAAGGTAAATGAAAACGGTGTCTGTGAGTCTGCGATCGGTGATGATCCTACGCCCGATATGCAGTGGGATCTGGATGATATCAAGGCAACATTTGAAGCCTTGCTGTTTGTTTCCCATGATCCGCTTACTATGGAAAAGCTGGCGTCGGTGCTTGAGGGAGTTCCTAAATCGACGCTCAAAACCTCCATGCAAACCCTTCAAGCGGAATATGACCAGATCGGCCGAGGCCTGCAAATTACGGAAGTAGCAGGTGGGTTCGTGATGGCGACTCGGCCTGAACAAAGTGGAGCGATCAAACAGCTTTCTAAAGTCAAAACTGCGACAAAACTATCACGCTCAGCCTTAGAATCTTTGGCTATTATTAGCTATAAACAGCCAATCACGCGTGGGGAGATTGAAAAAATTCGGGGTGTGGAAACATCTGGTGTCCTGCGAACCCTGTTAGATCAAAAATTGATTCGAATCGTGGGGCGGCAAGAAGTTCCAGGGCGGCCCATTTTGTATGGAACGGGCAAACAATTTCTTCAACGCTTTGGATTGCGAGATCTTCGGGATCTCCCACCGTTGAAAGAGCTGAAAGAGCTCGGTGCGTCTGAGTCATACTCATTAGAGCTTCCTTTCGATTCTCAGGAGGCTCCAGAAGAATCCCGTGTTGCGGATCTTTCCGCCTGACATTGAATAGGCGAATACTCTCCTGTCCATCTCTTGCCGCTTTTCATGTTTCTTACTTACACTTGAGCCATGTCAGAAAAGTTCAGCGCCGCCGGGGATGAGGTGAAGGCATGAGGGTAGACCAATGGTAAAAGTGCTCATGTTTGGGCATGCCCTGCGAGAGGTGGTGGAAGATCCAGAGATAGAAATTTCTTTAGACCAACCGGTTTCGCTTCGCCAATTGTTGGATTCTTATCAAGAACATTTTCGAGAAATTATGCCATTTCTACAATCACAGCAACTCATGTTTACGATAAATCAAAAGATTTCCACCTTGGATGCTTACGTGAAAAACGGGGACATGGTGAAAATTACCCATCAAGGCGGAGACCAGTCTACGGATGGAGCCATGTGGCAGAATCCATAGTTTGAATGACTATGGATATCGCCCATTGTGATGAAAGCGGGGCGAAACTCCCAACATTGCCTCTAACTGAGAATGTATTTTATCCCTATAATGTCTGAAATATTTTAGTTTTCAAATCAAAGTTGTCCTTTGACTCCCCCCAGAACTGCAAGCATCGTTAATGCTTTAAGCTCTTATCATTTGGAAGCGGTCATTAAAAGCTCACTGCTTGGGAGTTTATTGAAACGAATTGCGTTTCGTATAACGAACTGTTCCTTATTTTCCCTATTTTAACTGTCATTTATATCGCACGCAGGTCAAATCAAGGCAGTTAAAAGAAATTGAATGTCGGGTTAATCCTCGAATGGAGAATCTGTTCAAACAATTGTTGAAGATCTATTTTGGTTACGTTTTGCCTTACTGATAAATTTATAGTGCTCCAGTCTTGCTGTTATTTACGGTATCGGTGTTACTACCCAAATAAGCAAAATCCCAAGAATATAGCTTTATCTAATAGAGTCTGACAGGAATACATTGTTGTAGTCCGGATTTCATTCTCAAATTTCCGGGGAGAATACTGTGAATATTTCTTTGCTTTTGACCAATGGCGTTCGAATGAAGAGAAGCCAAGGCCTGGTCCTTCTCTTTCTGGTTTGTTGTGAGATGGTTGTTCCGATTAATGGATGGGCTCAATCATTATCGGACATCGGCACCTTTTCTTTTTCCGGTAGCGCTAATCCCCGACGCATGCCTCAATTTCTCCAATTTCTTCCTGGGGACGGTCTGAAAGTTGGTCGTGTGCAGGTCCACCCTTTTTTGGGAGTAGCTGAAGTATTTACAGACAATGTATTCAGAGCCAACGAGCAAAGGCAGAGTGATTTTCTGACGACGATAGCCCCTGGAATTCAAGCGTATTTGCCGTTTGCAGGAAAGCATTCGTTTCTTCTTGACTATCGAGCAGCGCAATTCCTCTACGCTGAATTTACGCCCAACAATGTCCTTGCCCAAGAGGGAGTGGGCCAAGTGAATTTCAATTTTCCAGGTGGGCTAAAAATCGATCTCCAGGGAAGTCATGTGGAGGGATTTGACCCGAGAGGGTCAGATTTTGATATTCAAACCAGGGACATTACCAAGTGGCGTACCACCGGATTTTTGGGACAGGCTCGCTTGACGGGCACTCGTGCGAGTATTCAAATCCGCACGCTATATACACGGCTGCATTATAAAAACAATGGGCAAGACGCTCCTCGCGATAGGAAAAATGGTAGGGTGGAGTTAACGGGATTTTTAAATGTGGCTCAAGGAATTTCTGCTTTATTGGGTACAGCTATAAGTAATAATACCTTTGATGAGAATAAGCAACTCAATAGTTTTTCATACGGAGCCTTTACAGGGTTTGCGCTAGCGCCAACTCGACAGCTATCGGGAGAGGTGAGAGTGGGGTACTCAATTTTAAAATTTGATCGTGCCCCAGTAGGCCAGGACCCGAATGTCGTAGATGACCCCGCTGATCCCACGATGACCGATCCAGGCGATAGACTTGTGGCCAAAGGGTTAAACCTCGGAGGGAATGAACAGAAAGCTTTGACCTTAAATGGAACTCTGAATTGGACCCCAACGGGACGACAGCGAGTAAGCCTCCGCGCGTTTCGAGGCATTCGGCAGTCAGCCGTTTTTAATGCGGCGACCTTTGTTGATACAGGTTTTTCCCTTCAAGGGACTCATCAACTTACGCAACGTCTTTCTTTGTTAGGGCAAGCGCGGTACCAAAATTCTAAATTTTCAGGCGGTAGAACTGATAATCGATGGCTAGGGAATGTGGGGTTGAGGTATCGGACCGTTGAATGGCTCGGTTTTGGTGTAAATTATTATATTGAGAAAAGATCTTCAAACGACACCAGGTTTGATTATTATAGTAATACCATAGCGATTTCTGCCGAGGCTCTTTTTTAGATTGGGGTTGAGATAAAAATTATGCTGACCTCCACAAATTGGCTACGGAAGAGCTCGGCATCAAGACCTTCCCGGCGCAACGTGCCGTTGTAGCTTTCCATACTGCCGTTCTGCCAGGGTTTTCCGGGTTCAATCCGACTCGGAATGATCCCCTGGTCGTTCAAAAATGTTGTCAGGTATACGCGACCAGCTCTGGGCCGTTATCGCTACGAAGATCCCGTGGGCGTCCATACCGGGCAATGAGTTGGCGTAACACCTCGATCACATGGTGATGCGTCAAGGAGCGTCAGATTTCATGGCCAAACAAAACCGCGTAGCCTCGTCTTTGACAGTTAAGCATCGGAATGGTGCTCCTAGGCCATAAGTGTCATGGACGAAATCCCAGCTCCAGACATCGTGTTGGGTTTTGGCCTTGGGCTGGATCGTATCTCCAATATGAAATTTTCTCCGGCGTTTGCGGCTTGGAAGACCAAGACCGTGTTGCTGCCATACTCGGTGAATCTGCTTGAGATTCACCTGCCAGCCGCCGCTTTGGAGAAAACTTCCGGCTAATCGGTAGCCCCAGTGGGGATAGCGCGTACCCACACCACGGAGGCCTTGAGCCAATCGGGCATCCCGCTGAATTATCGGGGAGGTCAAGCCCAGGCAGTGACCACGGGTGAATCTTTCAGAGCCGCCGTTTTCGACAAGCCTGGCGCGACTATCGTTTGGCTCAGGAGCTTATGACTCCGTACACGCCGCAACAAAACGGGCTCATTGAACGGTTTTTCCGGAGTCTCAAAGAGGAGTGCGTCTGGCAACATCATTTTGACAGCTTCGAGGAGGCCCGGCATAAGATTACCGACTGGATGCGATGGTACAACGAGGAGCGACCCCATCAAGCGTTGCCGTACCGGAGTTCTCGTCAATATCGCAGAAACAAGACTGACAGGTGGCTTGATTTCAGGAGAGCACTACAGTACTCTGAAAAGAACTTTGAGCCCTAGTGCGCAGACGAATGCCCGCAACTTTCCTCATATTTCCTCTGCGAATGTGAGTGGCGATTCAATACACCGTCGCCTCAACACATGCTGAAGGAACTCAAAGGTTGGCAGCAGAAAGCACTGAGGCAATCTTCTGCGCCAGCCCCTAATTTTTACCTTGATCAGGACCTTCGCCAAGTGTGGTACAGCGAGTGGGAGACGGTGATTTGTCTCAATGGGGAAAATTTTTCCTCCATTTTTTACATGATGCATTTCCAATGGATGTGGAGAAGAGATTTTTTTAATCGTCATTACCATCCATTCGCGGTACAATGATCTTACCTCCCCTTCATCCTGCCATTGGGTGTTACATTTTTTATAGCTTAATCAGAAATTTTTAGTTCTTGCCCCGTCCCCTATGAAATGACTTGAGATTGTTGGCAACGGCATGAGTATTGCTTGATTTTTAGCTATGCCTAAGCCGGAAGGCAATCGTAAAGCTTTAAATTCTGAAAAAGACGAGCCTCATTAGGAGAGATAATAAGTTTCATGCCGTCCTCGTCTACCATTCTCTATATGAAAAATTGAAAATGAGCATGATCAAGAATGTCCAAGAGAGAAGATCTGAGCCTTGTTGGTACCTCATCCAAAGCAAAGTCCATCATGAAAATGTGGCTCATAGCAATCTTCAACGATTGGGAGTTCAAGTATTTTATCCCAGCCTTTCACGGGTGAAAACATTCAGGGGGCAGTTGCAAAATGTGAAAGAGGCCATTTTCCCAGGCTATTTATTCGTGAAGATGGATACCTCAACCGAATTCAGAAAAGTAGCATACGCCCGAGGCGTTCTCAGGGTTGTAACCTTTGGTTCCAAGCCCGCGGTGGTTAGTGAGGACATCATTCAATCCATTCACTCTCGGATGCATGATGGTGTCGTCCTTGTAAATCCTGATTCTCCCTTGAAAGTGAAGCCTGGACAAATTATTCGTGTGCAAAAAGGTCCGTTCAGTGGTGTTGACGCGGTGTTTGAGCAAGAGTTTTCGGGAACCCAGCGAGTGGCTCTTCTATTGAAGGCGGTGGCCTATCAGGGAAGGATAATCATTGACCGTCATTCCATTGGTATGTAACCACCCTGAAAATTGCTGGGAATATTCAAGAAGACGTGGCCAGCACACCTTCACTATTCCCAAGTTTAACGGGACTCTGATGACTAGCGTTGAACCAAAATTGTTTGGTGGTCCTTCCAATCGGAAATGGCTGAAAAGAGCAGATGTTCCAATGAATATGGTTTACTCGGGAAAGAATGGGGAAATATATTGCGGGAGGTAGGTAGACACATACCGGAAATAGATTTCTAGAGCCCGATTGAATAAATTCTCGGTTTCTTTGTTAGCTACGCGATTGCGGGATGACTGGCAGAGGTATTGGGAGATGAGAGAAAGAGATATCCCTATTGAAATGCAAAACTTGTTTCTTGTCGCTCCGCAAGGTGTGAATACATGCCCGTGATTTTTACCTCGTAGCGGAGTGCTGAGCGCTTATGTGGGTCCTAATGATGAGGCTGGCCAAGCTGTTCCAGGGATTAACGAATTTAAGAAGGTCCACTGTTTGGCCGAATGTAAAGTGAAGCGCTATTGAATAAGTTCTATTGATGCGGCCAAACAGTCGTATCCTCTGAAGGGCATCATTGCCCTTTGACATTCCTGCGTATCTGTCTCCTAAAGTCCCTAAGGTAAGGTGAGGCGGGCACTAACTCAGTGTACTGGGTATGGCGGCAGCCCATAAATTTTTAGCCTGATGGTGATTTTAACAACAGCTAGAATCTGTGTTTCTATAGTTAAAGTTTTGATGCCTATTGGAATTGCAAGAAAGTATTAGGTGTTCCTTTCCTGAAATCCTCTTCTATGTTTTTTCTTGCCAATGACTTGACTAATGGGGGGCATAAGGGAACTTTTAATTTTGGTCTGTTTAATAACAAGTTGGAAAAGCTGTTAATCAGATGGTGTATGGAGACTTACTCTAGGAGGTAAAAAATGCGTGTATTAGTGACTGGGCATACTGGATATATCGGAAGTGTCCTTGTGAATCTGCTTCTAAAAGAGGGACATGAGGTTGTTGGATTGGATACGGATTTATTTGCGGATTGTACTTTTGGAACTGAAAAGATCGCCTCTATTCCCTCCCTCAAGGTAGATTTACGGGATACTTCAAACCTGAAGCTGGAAGGCTTTGAAGCCGTTATGCATTTGGCGGGTCTGTCCAATGACCCATTGGGGAATCTGGATTCGAACCTCACTTTTGACATCAATCATCTCGCCTCTGTCCGGCTTGCTGAAAAATCAAAAGCGGCGGGTGTGACCCGTTTTCTGTTTTCATCCTCCTGCAGCAACTATGGAGCATCGGGAGATGACTTTCTGACTGAGGAAGCTGCTCTTAATCCTGTCACCGCTTATGGTGTTTCCAAGGTCAAAGTCGAAAAAGATGTTGCCAAACTTGCCGATTCGACTTTTCATCCGACCTATCTGCGCAACGCCACGGTATATGGCATCTCTCCTCGGTTGCGTATTGATCTGGTTCTCAATAACTTGATTGCCTGGGCTCTGACCAGTGGCAAGGTGGTGATTAAAAGTGATGGAACCCCTTGGCGCCCGATTGTTCATGTGGAAGATGTGGCGAATGCCTTTATAGCCATCCTCAACGCGCCGTCAGAAGTTGTTCACAATCAAGCCTTTAACATCGGACAGACGCAGGAAAACTACCGAATCCGGGAGTTGGCCGACATTGTGAAAAGCACCGTGCCGGGCTGTGAAATCGAATATGCGGAGGATGCAGGGCCTGATAAGCGGTGCTACCGGGTGGATTGCAGCAAAGTGGGTCGAATGATCCCTGAATTCAAACCGCAATGGAATGCCCGTGCCGGCGCGGTTCAAATCTATGAGGCTTACCAAAAGGCAGGCCTAACCTTTGACATGTTTTCAGGGCCGAGATTCAATCGGATTGACCATATAAATGAGCTTATGGGCGCCGGACGGATCAATGCCCAATTACGATGGGTTTAGTCCATGCAAGTAAATAGTAGTAGGTTTATGCTTTTGCCTCCTGCGTGACATTGCCACTGCTCGCCTTCTTGCCTGTCAAAACCAAAAAACGGGAACTTGACATTTAAGGTTGACTTTTTTGTTGAAATTGCTCAAGATATCAGGCGGATATTCATCGAATAACAAAATTGCCTCGCTCCCAACTACACCCTTTGGGGGGATAGGATTCCAAAATCAGATTCAGCATCCTAATGAACTGATTTAATAAAATAATTTTTTTAAATTCAAGTAGTTGGTTGAATTAATGGAATCTTTCAAATGTTCTAAAAATCGCAGTCTTTGTTTCGGTATTTTTTCCCTGTTGCTTTTCCTCCTCGGGTCGGTTCACTCAAGCTGGGGGCAAACTCCCCCCGCTATTTCTCAAGCTAATTTTACAAAATTCTGGGTAGATAGTGAGGAAGTCGGCAATCCCGGAGAGGCAGCCTGGGACGGGTCCACTGACACGTTTTGGCATACCGAATGGCAAACCGTGAAACCCCCCCATCCGCATAGTCTGCAGGTGGACTTAGGCGGGGTCTATTCCATCGGCGGCATCCGGTACGCCCCGAGAACCGTCGGGGGCGCCAATGGGCGGATTGGGCAGTATGAGGTGTATGTGGCGACTAATTCGGGGACGCCGCCTACCAAGCCTCCGGTGTTGGCCGAATGGTCCTTGGTGGCCTCAGGGACCTTCCCCAATACGTCAACGGAGCAGGAGGTCCTCTTCAATGCCGAGGCAAGCCGCTATATCTGGCTTCGGGCCCTAAGTGAAGCGCAGGACATAGATAAGCCTGTGACGCATGTCGGAGAATTCAATGTGCTGGGCACGGCTACCAGCGGACCGCTTTCTATTAGTCCTGCAACAGCCGAGGTTCCAGCCCTGGGAGAACAGCAATTTATCGGGAGTGGTGGAACCCTTTGTCCCTCAGGCAACTATGCGTTTGCTCTTACCGACGATACGACTGGTGGAGCCATCATAGGGTTTTCGTCAGGGCTGTACACGGCTGGACCCAATTCTGGCACATCCACGATCCGGATGGCTGATTGTTCTAACCCCGAACTGGCAGCCTTAGCCACAGTTACGGTGACCAGCGGCTCTTCCGGTGGTCCTCCCCCCGCTATTTCTCAAGCTAATTTCACGAAATACTGGGTGGATAGCGAGGAAGCCGGTACTCCCGGCGAGGCAGCCTTCGATGGGACTACCTCCACTTTTTGGCATACCGAATGGCAAACCGTGAAACCCCCCCATCCGCATAGTCTGCAGGTGGACTTAGGCGGGGTCTATTCCATCGGCGGCATCCGGTACGCCCCGAGAACCGTCGGGGGCGCCAATGGGCGGATTGGGCAGTATGAGGTGTATGTGGCGACTAATTCGGGGACGCCGCCTACCAAGCCTCCGGTGTTGGCCGAATGGTCCTTGGTGGCCTCAGGGACCTTTCCTAATAGTCCAACCGAACAAGAGAAACTGTTTGGGCCGGTAACCAGCCGATATATATGGCTTCGGGCGTTAAGTGAAGCCCAGGACATAGGTAAGCCCGTGACCCATGTCGGGGAATTCAATGTGCTGGGATCCCTGGTCGGTGGGGGTGGCAGTCTTGGGATATCTCCGTCGAATGCGATTGTTGCGATTGGAGGGGAACAAGCTTTTTCAGGTGTGAATGGAACCATGCCCTATAGCTACAGCTTGGCGGGCGACACCACAGGAGGAGCGAATGTCAATTCCTCATCGGGGCTCTACACTGCCGGTCCTAGTGCTGGTACCTCAACCGTTCGGGTGACCGATGCAGGAGCGTTTACCGCTGATGCCGGAGTGACGGTGACGGCTGCAGGAACTTTTCTTGACAAGGGGATTTGGTCAGTTCATTTTGTCAATAGTCAAGCCTCTGGAAGCCCCGCAACCAATGCGTTTGATGGCAATTCGGCTACGGCCTGGAGAACGGTAAACTCGGTTTCCCCTCCTCATGAAATACAGATTAATCTTGGGGATGTATTTGAAATTGAAGGATTCCGTCTTTCTCCCTTGACACCTTATGGGGCTTCGGGAATTTCATTCTATGAATTCTTTGTCAGCAAAGATGGCGTCAAGTGGGGAGATCCGATTGCCAGTGGAGAGTTTGCCAACGACACCAGTCTCAAAACTGTGACCTTTCCGAGGATTACAGGACGATACGTTCGACTTATTGCACGCGGGTCTCTTCATGGGCATCGAGCTATCAATTTACCGGAGCTTGATGTGATTGGGGCGCCGTTCAGTGGCAATCATGATCCCGATGGAGCGATAGATTCTCCCACGGGGAATGTCACGATTAACGTTGGGCAAAGTGTGTTCTTTTCCGGAACCTATTCAGATCCGAATGGAGATCCTGCGTCGAGTTTTCTCTGGTCATTTGGCGACCCGGCCATTTCAAATTCGACAATACAGAATCCCGGCCAGATTACATTTAATAATGTAGGTACTTATACTGTTAGCTTCACAGTGACCGATTCCCTTGGCAAGCAGGATCCTTTCCCTGGAAAAACTACTGTCAAAGTAGGATCTAACACGGTCTTGCCGCGTGCGGATTGGGGAATAAAATATGTCAATAGCGAAGAGGTTATTCTTGCAAATAATGCCGCAACCAATGCCCTGGATGGAAATTTCAATACGCTTTGGCATACTCAATGGAAAAATGTCGAAGGTCCGCACGAAATCCAGATTGATTTGGGGGCTGCCTTTGAGATTGACGCCCTACGGTATCTCCCCAGACCCAGTGGGAGTAGTAATGGGCGGATCAAAAATTATCATATTTATGTCAGCCAAGATGGAAATGATTGGGGACAACCTGTTGCCATTGGGGAATTTCCTAATTCTGAAGCCGAGCAACGCGTGCAGTTTTCTCCAAAAACAGGACGGTTTGTCCGATTGGCTGCACTATCCGAGGTAAATAATGAAAGATGGGCTTCCATGGCCGAACTCAACATTGAGGGGAGATGTCAAAATCCTTTTGTGAAAATTGTCGATCCTCTGACCAAGGAAGTTCAGGCGCTACCGTATCTGAAAGTGTCTTCAAGTGTATGCTTGACGCAACCCGCACATGCCGGATGGGGAGTAAAATACTCGGTAAATAATGGCGATCAGGAAAAGACTATTATTTTGCCGGCCGATGGCGTGATTCATCCGAATACGTTCCAATGGACTTTCACTGGATTAACGGGCGACAATCATCAGGTGGAGGCATTTATCGTTGACAGTGGGGGAACGGTCGTTCCTGGAAGTACGACATATGATAAAGTGACCAATATTGGTCTTGGCGATGTATTTGGCACATTGGGAGATAGTATTACGGTTGGAATAGGCGATGACGACCCTTCCGATGGAACCTCTCAAGACGGGCGAAATACCAATACAGAGCGAGGATTTATTCCAAAGTTGAATGATCTTCTCACGTTAAAGAGGAATTATCCTCACAATATTTATAATGACGGCATTCAGGGTGAGACCTCTGCCGGCATATTGATCCGGGTGCCGGGATTTATAAAGAAGCGTCCCAAAGCCACGAAGTTTTTGCTGTTAGTGGGAACCAATGATGCCGATTCAGGTTTAGTGCCAAGCGGCGCAGGACAAAATCCTCCCAATCCGGGAACATTTAAAGATAATCTGCAGAAAATTATAAATTTGGTAAACAATCCTGCCCTTGGCCGGGAAGTATATTTGGCCAAAGTTCCGTTTTCTAAGTCATTGGAAAATAACCCTGCCATTCAAGGCTATAATCAGGCCATAAATGAACTGGTGACTGCGAATGGGATTCCGGTGGTTCCACCGGATTTTTACACCCATTTTGAAACGCATCAAAATGAGCTGATCGATAATGTTTCGCATCCCAACGGATTAGGATTTAAGTCAATGAGTTCTTTGTGGTGTGAGGCCATTTCAGCCGGGGCTTGTTCGGCTCCTTAAAGGTAAAAAATGGAATATGTGAAAAAGCTATTTTCGGGATGTTGCGTGATGCTGGCTGTCCTCTCCGGTCCTCTTGCCGGCAAAAATGCGCTGGGGCAGGATGGTTCGGTTGAACTCGATCAAGCGGAGGTAAGTCGGATTGTTGGGGAGGTCGCAATTCCGTATGTCACGGCGTTACAAACAGGAGATGTTCAGAATTTGGAACGTCTGATCGATGGACAGTTGGCAGTGACTCTTGGGACGTTATTGAGGGATAACCGGGAATATCCTAACTTTTTACGGGAAAAGTTTGGGAAAAATCGTGTGCTGGACACAACAACTATTTTGGAGCGAAAAGTATCCGAGGGATTTGTGAAGACGGCTAATGCGCAGGGAGCGGGAAGTTTGATTCTGGATATGAGTCGATCCGATGGTAGCCTCATGAGCCTGCAATTGAGCTTCGATAAAGATACATCAGGCAATTGGAAAGTTGTGGATCAAAAAATCATGAGATGAATCCTTTTTTTAACTGAGTATTTATTCTTGGTTAGAGGACATTCTGGTTCTAGCACTTTCTAAAACTTTACTTGTAAAAATCTGAACTTTATTTGACAGACAATGGCTGATGTATCCTCTGCTTAGAATACACGCCATCCAGGGCTGAGAGGCAACGTCATCCTGAGTGAAAGGAAGGATCTGAGACCAACACATGCCGCAACCGTGCAGCCAGATGCTTCGCGTTGCTCAACATGACACAGGTTGTGGGTTCCCTGGTTGCCAATGGTTCCTCCACTGACTGAATAGTGAAATCTAAGTTTTTACACTTTACTGCATCGCCCTGCAGCCAATTAGTAGTACCTGCCAGTTCATGAATCCCAGATTTTTCATCTGGGTGGTTTCTCGCAAAAATTCTTGGAATGAATCCCAATAGTGGCGAGTTTGTCCGATTGTTGCGCTTCATTTTCAGGTTTGAAAAATGCCAATAAGAATTTTTGTTCAAAAAATTTAATGGTTGGGCAGATTGTTGGTGTGTAAATCTATGTCCATGAAGATTTACACTGATAGTGTAATCCACAAGACATGATTTGCCGGTTGATAAATTAGGGGAAAGCAACTATGACGAGTTTCCAGGATTCTAAGAATGCCATCACGGTTATTAAGCCTTCCGTGGGATGGCAATCGTCGGATTTTAAGGAATTAATTGAATATCAAGACCTGTTCTTTTTTCTTGTGTGGCGGGACATCAAAGTTATCTACGCGCAGACTATTTTTGGATTTGCCTGGGCTATTTTTAATCCGCTTGTCCAGATAGTTGTTTTTACGATTATTTTTGGGAATATTGCCAAAATTTCCACCGACGGAATTCCTTATGTTCTGTTTTCGACATTAGGGGTTATTCCTTGGACCTATATGTCCCAGGCCATGACCGGCGCAAGCCAAAGCCTGGTGTCGGGGAAAAGTATGTTGGGAAAAATCTATTTTCCCAGGTTGATCTTTCCATTAAGTACCCTCTTATCCAAATTAGTGGATTTTGTGATTTCGATGGTTATCGTAATAGGTGTGCTATTGTATTTTCGCGTGTCTCCAACATGGAATTTAGTATATTTGCCGGTATTTTTCTTTATGATGGTTCTTATCCCTGCTGGCGTGGGTTTGTGGTTTTCATCGCTGGCCTTAAGGTTCCGTGACGTCAGGTTTATTATGCAATTTTTAATGCAAATGCTCATGTATTCAGCCCCCGTTGTGTATTCGGCATCGTCTATTCCCGATGTTTATCGTATGGTTTATTCCCTTAATCCAATTGTTGGAGTGATTGAAGGATATCGGGCATGTTTGCTGGGCCTGCCGATAGAATGGCTCCATATATGGCCCGGGATGATTATTGCGGTGCTCCTTTTCGTGAGTGGTGCCATATATTTTAAGCGAACAGAATATTTAATGGTTGATGTCATTTGATCTGTGGGATGCATTCCCTTGAAAAAATCATGAAAGATCTGTCACGGAAATTCTAAAGGATCAGTATGAAATCAAACGATGTGGCTATTCGAGTTGAAAATGTCAGCAAATGCTATCGGATTGGTCTGAAAGAAGAAGTTCACGATACCCTGGGGAAGGGTTTTCTGAGTTTCCTCAAAAGTCCGGTGAGAAATTTCAAAAAATACCGCTCTCTCTACACATTTGATGACGCGGTTCCTTCCGCAGATTCCGGCAATGATTCCGCTAATCCTTCCGATGTTTTCTGGGCATTAAACAACCTGAATTTTGACGTGAAGCAAGGTGAAGTATTAGGGATCATAGGAAAAAACGGAGCAGGGAAATCCACCATTTTGAAAATCTTATCCAAAATTACTCGCCCAACTTTCGGTCAGGTGGAAATTCATGGCAGGAACTCCAGCCTTCTTGAGGTGGGCACTGGGTTTCATCCGGAGCTAACGGGAAGAGAAAATGTGTATTTAAATGGTACCGTGTTGGGAATGAAAAAGAAGGAAATTGAACGAAAGTTCGACGCAATTGTGGATTTTTCAGGAGTGGAAAAATTTCTGGATACTCCGGTTAAACGGTATTCCAGTGGAATGAGGGTACGTCTCGCTTTTGCGGTCGCAGCCCATTTGGAACCGGAAATCTTAATTATCGATGAAGTCTTGGCTGTGGGAGATGCGGAATTTCAGGCTAAATGCCTTGGGAAAATGAGTAGTGTGGCTAAGGAGGGCAGGACGGTACTCTTTGTGAGCCATAACATGGGGGCGATAGCCGAACTGTGTACTCGCGTGCTTTGGTTGGAGGGAGGCAGATTGAAGGAAGATGGTTTACCCTCTGATGTTGTGATGCGGTATCTGTCTTCGAGTGAAGACAAAGTAGGGTTCTGGTCGAGGACCCTGGACGAAGGCGTGACTAATCGATTGGCCTGGTTGAAGCAGGCCAGAATTTTATCGGTAATTGGATGTCCAGAGGCTACAGTATTTCAGTTTAACGAAAGACCCAAGGTGGAAATCGAATACGAGATCAAGGGTAAGGTGAAAGAGTTCGGTGTCTATTGTTGGATCCGAGATACTTTTGGAAATGTGATTTGGATTTCAAAGGACAACGATGGGGCGGCTCATCCGGAACAAATTCGGAACCCTGGAATTTACCACTCTGTTTGTGAATTGCCAGCGAATACGCTAAAGCCGGGACGGTATTTTGTGGGCATCGGCATGACGGGGAAACCCAAAGATGTGGTCCAGGAGGAGAAGCGGGATGCTATGAACTTCAGTATTTCAGATGTGGGATATCCATTTAAACGTCGAGCCGGAGTCATTGCGCCGTATCTTGATTGGCAGATTTCACGTCATGAGGAACAAGAAGTGTCAGGGAGTCCAAGCCGGCGTAACGGTATAAGTACACAATCCTAACCATAGCTGGAAGTTGGGGAAGCTGCTGACATGTTAAGTGATTGCTTTAATAACGAATCAATGGCGGTTTGTTTCAATGGCCATTTCACGTGATCAATTCGGAATAGTGGCCAGCACTAAACAACTCAATAATGTCAATTTATCCGAAACTCATTACCAATGTTGAAACGAAAGAGCCTGTTGTAGCATTAACATTTGATGACGGCCCTCATCCCGTGAATACCCCTCGTGTGCTAACAGTTCTCGCGAAGTATCAAGCCAAAGCCACCTTCTTTATGGTTGGGGAGGCCGCAAGAAAACATCCGGAGATTGTGCGGATGGTGGGAGAGGCAGGCCATGCCATCGGAAACCACTCGTGGGACCATCCATATCTTCCTCGCGTTCATTCACGGTTCAAGAGATTAAAACAGATGTGGGCCTGTGCTAAGGCAACTGCCCCATACTGCCAACGATTATTTAGGCCACCCTTTGGTGCACACAATGATCAGGTTCTCTTTGATGCTAGATTATTGAGATACAAGGTTATTATGTGGAATGTCTCTGCCCAGGATTGGGTGCCGCAAACATCCGACGAAATAGCCCAAAAAATGATTGACCGCTTGAAGCCAGGGAATATTTTTCTTTTGCACGATACGATTTGCGATAGCAAGTTACCCGAAACGGATTTCGATCGAGAGCCCATGATTCAGGGTTTGGATAAAGCGCTATATGTTTTGAAGCCACATATTCAGTTTGTCACGGTTCCCACACTTCTATTGGCTGGAAAGCCAGTTTCACACTGGCCGATACCCCGCCAACCGTAAATCGCGAACACGGGCACATTCGCTTCATTTCGAATATATGAGGCGATCCTAAATTGAACTGTGAGTCACCGAATAGCGTGGATGAGATCCATGACATGATTGACGTAACGAAAGAGAAATCGTACATACCCGACGCAGACGTTTCAGCCTTGTTGTGCTTGCCACAGCGTGGGCTCTACGCATGGCCTGTATTGGCGCGCACAACCCGAAAAGAGCCGTGCTAATACACGTGCGATCCCTCTAAAATTTGATCGTACAACGAAAATCGTTGTTCTAAAAACGCGGAAAAGCATGAATTTCCAGGATTTCAGAAGTTCCACGACATTCCGTGTCGTTCGTAAAATAAAGGGCATTGTCCGGGAGATCCGGCGAGAGATCCAAGAGGGAAAATCTTCTGAAAATGCGGTGGTCACACTCCGACCGGAAGGAGATGTACGAGGGAAAGTGCTCTTTTCGTATATCATTGATGCCTTTCTTTTGCCTCCTGGTGCCCCGATTCCCAAAAGTCATACAAATTTTTGGCAATCATGGCAAATGGCTCAGACCTTCGTACAGCTTGGGTACGAGGTGGATGTGATACATTGGACAAATCACCATTTTATACCCAAGAAAAACTATGCGATCCTGGTAGACGTTCGGCGGAATTTGGAGAGGCTTGCCCCACTGTTGAATCATGACTGCATAAAGATTTTACATATTGATACTGCCCACATATTATTTCACAATGCTGCGGAGGCCAATAGACTGTTGGCCCTACAGAAAAGACGAGGAGTTACGCTGAATCCCAGAAGATTTGAGATGCCCAACCAGGGCATTGAGCATGCGGATTATGGGACAGCGACCGGCAACGATTTTGTTGTCGGCACCTTTGCCTATGCGAATAAAAAAATCTTCAAACTCCCAAGCCCCTGCGGGGTGGCATTGGACTGGATCAAGAGGGATTGGAGCCAATGTCGAAAAAACTTCCTCTGGTTTAGCAGTGGTGGACTGGTCCACAAGGGGCTTGATTTGGCATTGGAAGCCTTCAGAGAGATGCCGGAGTGCCATCTAACCGTCTGTGCGCCGGTAGAGAAGGAAAAGGCGTTTGTTCGTGCGTACTATCGAGAACTTTACGAGACATCCAATATTCAGACCATTGGGTGGGTGGATATTGAAAGTGAGAACTTTAAAAATATTGCGGCCACTTGCGGTGCGACTCTTCATCTCAGTTGTTCCGAGGGGGGCGCTCCTTCGGTGAAGACCTGTATGCATGCGGGGTTAGTGCCTATCGTCAGTTATGAATCGGGTATTGATGTTCACGACTATGGGTATTCCCTAATGAATTGTTCGGTCGATAATATAAAACTGGTGGTAAGGAAGTTTGCCCAACTTCCTCCCAATGAGGTAGAAAGCAAGGCCCAGGCTGCCTGGGCATATGCCAGACAACATTATACCAGGGAGAATTTTTCGAAAGAATATTCACGGGTCATGGTAGAAATCCTTTCGGAAGTACGTAGTAAGATTTTGCAAAGGTAAAGTGTTATGGCCTGGTAATTTTCATCTTCCCCCAATTTTAGGACAATTCTCTCCATCATCTTTGCTCACCCGGTTTGATCACAGATTTTGCGTTCTCTGTCATGGCTGGACATTGAAATGCCTCGGACCGATGTGTAGCCATTTTCCCCTATGAGTCATCTGGAGTGCGATTGTAAGGCCTGTCCGGAATGGCACGGTAGTGAGTGACAAACGTCGATGGACTTGCAACTTAAGCTGAGTGTCATCATTCCCTGCTTTAACGGTGGAGCTACGCTTGCGACTCAACTTGAAGCGTTATCTACACAAACGTGGTCAGAGTCGTGGGAGGTAATTGTTTCGAATAATGGCTCCACCGATAACTCGGTGGACGTAGCCAAGCAATTTGAGAAAAGCTTTCCCCATTTTCAAATCATTGATGCGTCCGACCGTCAGGGAGGCCCTTATGCAATCAATCAGGGAGCCAGGGCAGCAAGATCGAAAAACCTAGCGTGTTGTGATGCGGATGATGAAGTTCAGCCAGGATGGGTTGCCGCCATAGGCAACGCTTTAGTTGAGCATGACGTGGTATGCGGGAAATTTACATTTGATAAATTCAATGAACCACATATTGCGGAACGATCAGCAAGAGCGTGGAAGGATGGCCTCTATAAAGGGCGGTTTTTGCCTGGGGGGGGGAGCGGCAATCTAGGGATTAAAAAATGGATACATGAAGCCATTGGTGGATTTGATGAATCTCTTCCTCATGCTTACGATGCGGATTATTATTGGCGCCTTCAATTGGAAGGATTTTCATTATATTATGAGCCAGAAGCGGTCATTCAGATACGGGTGGGGCGAATCAATCCTACCCCTTCGTCTTTGTACCGTCGGAGCAAAAACCGGTTTGCCTCGAATTATTGGTGTTACAAACGATATCGAAAATTCGGGATGCTTCCTCCCCCTTCCTTAAAGGGATCATTACGGAAATGGGTGAATCTCCTCAGGCAAGGCATTTGGAATAGCCGGCAACCAATTCCCTCAAAAATCCACTGGCGTCAGTCCTTGGCGCAACAAACCGGCGAGCTGATTGGTCAATTGCAGGGACGACTGACGAATCCGTGCCAGCCCTATCAACCAGGAAAGGTGTCAGCCAAGGACCAACCTTGAAAATATTTATCTAGATAGTAATTGAAGAGAGGAGAACCGTAATGAGAGAAGTGCTAAAAGCCCTACTGCCCGTAGCATTTAAGCAGAAGTTGTCTCAAATGAAGAAAAATCATGAAACTAAAGTTGAAGTATCCAAGAATCTTTTACCGACAGATGTGTTTTTGGTCGGACATCCTAAGTCTGGGAATACCTGGGTGGCCTATATGTTGGCGATAATTTTGAATGAAAAAATAGGGAAGAATGTGACTATGGCCAATGTGTCTGAATTTGTCCCCAATCTTCATTCTCCGGGGGTAAAAATAAAGGATTTCAATAAATGGCCTTCTACGCGGATATTTAGAAATGAAAATCCGACTTGGCAGGATCATTACCCCAAAACCATTTATTTGGTTCGTGATCCCAGGGCGGTGTTGTTATCCTATTATCATCATTGGTTGCATTCTGAGCAGGAATCCCATGGAACTCTTGAGGAGTTTGTGGACGAAATGTTGGAATTTGGGTGTATTCGACGATGGGAAGCTTGGCTGGTTCGGTGGGACCTGCAAGTTAATGATTGGGTAAAGCGGGAAAAGAAGCAGCCGGTCAAAATCATCCGTTATGAGGATTTAATTGAAGATCGGAGTAAAACTTTTAGGGAAATAGTCGATTTTGCGGGGTTAACCTGCTCGAATTCATTGTTTGCATTGGCGGTGGAAAAAGGCGGATTTGAAGCCATGCAAAAGAGTGAAAAAAAACATGGCGCGGAATCTTTTCATGGGGAAAAGAGTGCCAAAGGCCTGTTCGTCCGAAAAGGTCAGGTGGATAGCTGGAAAGAAGAAATGCCTGCCCATGTTATTAAAAAAATTGAGCAGAAATTTCAGGAGACCATGAAATTGTTTGGGTATCTGTAGCTAACAGCATGCCAGGGAACCCGAAATGCTTCATTGCTCTTTCCGCCGAGAGGGAAGTCTACTCCAAAGCCTATTTTTTCTTTTCTAACGCAGCGTGTATTTTAAGCTACCGGTGTCAACGCTTGAGGAGCCAATAGATGGCTACAAAATTGTTTCCGACTTTTTTCTTTCGAGCCTGGGATGGCTATAGTTATTTTTTGCGAGTCTACCGCTATCGCTGCGAGCGGTTGGGGGAGCACGCCGGCCTCAAGAATAAAGTCACTATCTGGTTGCAGATATTTTGGCGAGTGTGTATTCAAAAGAAAAAAATCCTCTTCTGTCCTGAACCCCCCAAGCCGATTTTTGTGATTTATAAAATCCTATTATTTCTGGGGTATCGGATTACCGACGATCCTTCTCACACGGTTCATATGGGTATGAAATGGTTGAATGCGTTTGACGGCAGTCCCTTTCTTCCCGATGTGCCTATTTTTCAAAAAATGAGCCAAGCACCATCCAAGATCCCTATTATCAATATGCACTGCCCTGATGTGAGTAAGAGGCAGGTAAGTGCGGCGTTTGAAAAGGTGTTTGGATACTCCGTATCGATCGATCCACGAGTCTATCGGGGAAAGTGCGTGATGAAATCCAACTGGAACGGTCTTCATGTGGGGAAAATTTTGGAGTGCCCTACGGCTATTCCTGATGGTGAATTTGTTTTTGAAAAACTGATTGATAACGAGACCGGAGATGGTTTGGTCGAGGATATTCGAGTGCCGATTTTCAAAGATACAATTCCGTTTGTGTATATCAAGCAGAGAGCCATTGATGACCGTTTAGTCGATAGAAAACATACGGCAAAAAATGTCAAACTTTCTGAGGTGTCAGCGTATCTTTCCGAGCAAGAAATACAGAAGACCCTTCAGTTTTGTGAAGCTCTTGGGTTAGATTATGGTGAAATTGACGTGCTCCGCAACAGAAATGATGGGAAAATTTATATTGTGGATGTGAATACAAATCCTGCAGGCCCCCCTGAACCCATTACCACTGATGATAGCAAGGCTGCCATTTCTCGGTTAGCCAAAGCCTTTGAAGAGGCTTTCATTGCTTGATTGGCCTTCGGAGTCTGCTTGATGAGTCAATATGGAGAAGTTTGTGGTATCGCAGCCATGACGGGAGAATGAAACAGCGCGTTGTTCCACGAGGATTACGATTAAGATTCCATGAGGAAAGGTATGATTCAGGGCGGCGTTGGATTGGCTTGCATGGAAGCCAGATTGCGAGATTGACCTTGGTTAAGGCCAAATTTTAATGAATAACGTGGATATTTTAGCCAAAACGGTCATCGTCGCGGCTCATCCGGATGATGAGATTTTGTGGTTCAGTTCCTTGCTGGAAAAAGCCGAGCATGTGGTTCTGTGCTATCTGGGAGAATTGGCCAATCCGGAGTTTGGCCAATTTCGCAGTGAGGCTCTTGCCCAGTTTCCACTTGCGGAGAAAATGTCCTGTCTTGCGTTAACGGCTCTTGGCGTCTCACGGCCGAAAAACTTTGTATCCCCCAAGTTTTCTCCCTTCGGGATCGAATTGGTTGCCGACAGTAAATTGCCTGAAAATGCTCAAGAACATTATGAGAAAAATTACCTTGTTTTGAAGGATAAATTGGCCGATATATTAGGGAAATATCACAACGTGGTCACGCATAATCCCTGGGGTGAATATGGTCACGAGGAGCATGTCCAGGTATACCGAGCCGTCAAAGATCTTCAAGCGAGCTTGGGATTTAACCTGTGGACTTCTAATTATGGTAGTACAAGAACCATTGGGTTGATGGCGTCCATTGCCAAGGCCTCTCAAGTTGTCACGTTGCCTACAAACCCGCAATTGGCCCAAAAAATCATGGCGATCTATCAAGAAACCCAATGTTGGACCTGGTATGACGATTGGCAATGGCCAGCTGAAGAAACATTTTTCAAGGAAACCACTCAGGAAATGCCGGGCATACCCTACGGTAGGGTGCTGCCTATCAATCTAATTGTTAAGCCACCTCTTCCTCTACAGTCCGTTCGGTCACAATCAAAAATTAATCGCTTAAGAAAATTTGTTGGGTTAGGCAAAGAATAGGAACCTGTTTTGGGGCTAGAAGAGAAGTTGGATACAGGAGATCGATTGGGAGATAAGAGCAAAAGTAGGCGATTCACCAGTATCCCCTTTTCATGTCCAAGATTTCTTGACGAACCCGACTGGCTGGCAGGGGGTGGCGTTTCACCGTTCGTTCTTAAGTTGGATAAGGAAGAAAGAGGTGTATGGAGTGCAATGGCTGGGGACCAGGAGGTTCACTCATCTTGAGGGGGAAAAACAATGAAAGCTGTCATTTTAGCAGGGGGGTTAGGTTCACGTTTGATGGAGGAAACGGTAGTGCGTCCCAAGCCTATGGTCGAAATCGGGGGCAAACCCATTCTCTGGCACATCATGAATATTTATGCGGCCCATGGAATCAACGAATTTATTATTGCATTGGGGTATAAGGCGAATTTCATCAAAGAATATTTCCTAAATTTTTATGCCAATGACAATAACATCTCCATTGATTTAAGTACCGGAAAAACGACGATACATGACGGGAATCAACCCAACTGGACGGTTCACCTCGTGGATACTGGACTTCATACCAATACGGGAGGACGTCTCAAGCGTCTCAAGGCCTGGTTGCCGAAGGATGATCCCTTCTTGTTTACCTATGGGGATGGGGTCGCAGATATTGATGTGGGAGCCTTGGTGAAATTTCATCATGGCCATGGCAAGCTGGCCACGGTCACCACCGTTCATGCTCCGGCGCGCTTTGGAAGAATGGTCTTTAAGGATGAGGCGATTTCAAGTTTTAACGAGAAGGTGGTAGGTGACGAGGGCTGGATCAATGGGGGATTCTTCGTGCTTCACCCAAAAGTGATTGATTATATCGATAGTGATGATTCAGCCTGGGAGCGTGAGCCGGTGGAGCGGTTAGCCAGTTCGGGGCAATTGATGGGGTATAAACATAAGGGCTTTTGGTCTTGTATGGATACCTTAAAAGAAAAGTCCATGCTTGAAGATCTTTGGAACAGCGGGCAAGCAGAATGGAAAATCTGGAAGTAGTGGAAAGAATTACAGCCAAACAATACTGTTTCTGATAGGGAAGGAAGGTCGAACGCGTGTATGGTCTTTCACGAAACACCGCTTAAAAATGCCTACTGGCTGGATGTTGAGCACGTAGAGGATGAACGAGGGTTTTTTGCCCGTGTTTGGTGCAAAGAGGAATTTGGAAAATATGGCCTTTCCACAGAAATGGTGCAAGGAAGCGTATCGTTTAATAGGAAGAAGGGAACATTGAGAGGCATGCATTTCCAGATGCCTCCTTATGAAGAAACGAAGATCGTTCGTTGTACTCACGGGGGCATCTTTGATGTGATCATTGATCTTCGACCCGGGTCGGCGACGTATACTCAATGGTACGGGGTCCAACTCACAGCCGAAAATCGAAAAATGCTCGTGATACCCCCAGGATTTGCTCATGGCTTTCAGACTCTGGCGGATGAGACAGAGGTGTTTTATCTGATTTCCGCCTTTTATCATCCCGATGCCGCTCGAGGTGTTCGGTGGAATGACCAGACTTTTTCCATCGAATGGCCGACAGTCGGACACCGGATCATTTCGGAGCGAGACCAGAATTGGCCGGATTACATTCTGGAATAGATTCATTTCTTGAGAACAGATCTGCGAAAAACTCTGAAACCTAGGCTGACATAACAAGAACCATACAATCACGATGAAAGAGATAATCGGGCTTGTGCCTGCGGCAGGTTTAGCGAATCGTATTTCCCCCCTTCCATGTAGTAAAGAGGTCTTTCCACTTGGATGGGGCCGGCCTGTCCCTGGTAAAGAATTTCGTCCAACGGTTGCTGGGAGCTTTCTCCTAAAAAAATTAGTGAACGCTGGGGTGCGAAAAGCCTTTTTCATTATACGAAAAGGCAAGTGGGATATTCCCGAGTATTTGGTAACGGGTCGATAATGGGGATGGATTTGGGGTATTTGATTATGGGAGATCCTTATGGAGTGCCATTTACCCTGGATCAGGCTTTTCCCTTTGTTGTCGATACAATGGTGGCATTTGGATTTCCTGATATTCTGTATCCGGAAGAGGAATCCTATCTTCAATTACTCGAATGTCAGGCCAATAGTGGGGCTGACCTGGTGTTGGGATTGTTCCCTGTTGGACACCGCCAAAAAGCCGATAGGGTCTATAGGGAGAGCGATGGGCAGATTCGAGAGATATGTGCGGCATCTCACAAACGGGAATTACTCGATACATGGGGGATTGCAGTCTGGACTTCTTATTTCAGTCAATTTATGCACGAGCTGATCAATAAGGTCAGAGGGGAAGCCGGTAGACGGCCAGAATGGTCGATGAATGAGGTGATCAATGAAGGCATCCATGGTGGGTTGAAGGTGCAAGGCATCAAGGTATCCCCAATGCCATTTTTAGATATTGGCACACCCGAAGGTTTAGAAAAGGTCATGTTGCAGTATGGGGCAGAACCTTCATGATCAAAAAGAGTGAAGATGATTTTATGATAATACCTCTGTCACTGATAAACGGGGAAGACAGGGGCTTCTGATCATCAGATGCAAAATCTTATACCTTAGCGTAGGAGACTTTTTCGTATGAACTCCCCAAGCCGTCATTGCAGATTTTGTGATGCAGAATTGCGGTATACGTTTGTGAATCTTGGGATGTCCCCTTTGGCCAATTCTTATCTCAAGCCAGACCAACTGAATGCCATGGAACCGTTTTACCCCTTACATGTGTATGTCTGTGAAAAGTGTCTGTTGGTCCAACTCGAAGAATTTGAGAAAGCCGCCAATATTTTTTCGGATTATGCCTATTTTTCCTCTTATTCGGACAGCTGGCTTCAGCATGCCAAAAATTATGCAGAAATGAGTATTGAACGTTTTAAGCTAGGGCCGCAGAGCTCTGTGATGGAAATTGCCAGTAATGACGGCTATTTACTTCAGTATTTTCAAAAGAAAGGCATACCAATTCTCGGAATTGAACCGGCCGAAAATGTCGCGAATGTGGCCATAAAAAAAGGGATTCCCACGATTGTGAAATTTTTTCATGTGAATACGGCCAATGAGTTGGCCGAAGGCGGCAAACGGGTCGACCTGTTGGTGGGAAATAATGTGCTGGCCCATGTGCCGAATCTGAACGATTTTGTCGCCGGGATCAAAATCATCCTCAAGGACCATGGCGTGGTCACCATGGAATTTCCTCATCTGCTCAGATTGATGGAAGAGAAGCAATTCGATACGATTTATCACGAACATTTTTCGTATTTTTCATTTCGAACCGTCGAACAGGTTTTTGCCAAGCATGGGCTTACGCTGTTCGATGTGGAAGAGCTTACTACCCACGGAGGATCCCTCAGAATTTATGGTCGTCATCGGGAGAATGAGGCGCTGGCGGTTACCCGGAATGTTCGGGCACTCAAGGACGAGGAAGACCGAAAAGGATTCGGCAGCCTTGCGCACTATCTCAATTTTGAAACCGAAGTCAAAGAGACAAAATGGCAACTCTTGGAATTTCTCATCGGGGCCAAACGGAAAGGGAAGGTCATTGTGGGGTATGGAGCGCCTGCGAAAGGAAATACGCTTTTGAATTACTGCGGCGTGGGGGTGGATTTTATCGATTACACGGTGGACAGGAGCCCGCAAAAACAACATTGTTGTTTGCCGGGAACGCATATTCCCATTTTTCATCCGGATAAAATTCAAGAGACTAAACCGGATTATGTGTTAATTCTTCCCTGGAATATTAAAGACGAGGTCATGGAGCAGATGGCCCATATTCGGGATTGGGGAGGCCAATTTGTCACGCCAATTCCTGAAGTGAGAGTCTATCCTTAATCCATTGAAGGAAGTGGAATGCGAGGCACATATATGCGTGGAGACGGGTTGGGGCACGATATGTATAAGATGGTAGAGGAATTGTATCCTCTTTGTCGGAGTATTACGGGTAATGGGGTACGTGAAACCCTGGCGAAACTACAAGAAAAGATTCCTGTGATCGTCCATGAAGTGCCTTCCGGCACCCCGGTGTTTGATTGGAAGGTTCCTCAAGAATGGAATATTCGGGATGCCTACATCAAGAATCGTCAGGGAACACGAGTCGTCGATTTTCATCAATCAAATCTTCACGTGGTCGGGTACAGTGTCCCGATTCGAAAGACGCTCTCATTCAACGAACTCAAGTCGCACTTATTTACGTTACCCGATCATCCCGATTGGATTCCCTATAGGACCTCATACTATAAAGAAGATTGGGGATTTTGCCTCACCCATAATCAATGGCTGAATCTTCAAGAAGAAGAGTACGAAGTCTGCATCGATTCCACGCTGGAAGACGGGTCCTTAACGTATGGGGAACTTTTTCTGAAGGGACAAGTACCGGATGAAGTCCTCATTTCGTGTCATATTTGTCATCCGTCGCTCTGCAACGACAATTTATCCGGTATCGCGGTGGTGACATTTTTAGCGAAGTATTTGGCAGAGAAAAACCGTCGATATTCCTATCGTATTGTTTTTCTTCCTGGAACGATCGGTCCGATAACATGGTTGAGTCTCAATGAAGAACGTGTGCCTCATATTAAGCATGGCCTTGTGGTCGCGTTAGTGGGAGATCCCGGCCCGTCGACCTATAAAAAAAGCCGCCGGGGTCATGCAGAAATTGATCGGGTGGTTGCTCATGTGCTCCTGCAGGCTGGAAGCGAATTTCAGATCAGGGAGTTTTCCCCTTATGGCTACGATGAGCGCCAGTACTGCTCGCCGGGATTTAATCTTCCTGTCGGGTGTTTGATGAGAACGCCCAACGGATGTTTCCCGGAATATCATACGTCGGCCGATAATCTGGATCTGGTGCAACCGCAATACCTTGAGGATTCTTTTTCAAAGCTTCTGTCGATCGTGGACACCTTGGAAGGCAATAAGACCTATGTCAACCTAAACCCGAAATGCGAGCCGCAATTAGGGAAGCGAGGCCTATATCGGACGTTGAGTGGACAAGCCGAGCGCGGGCAAAAGGAGATGGCACTGTTTTGGATCTTGAATATGTCGGATGGAACGTCTTCCCTGTTGGATATTGCCGAACGTGCGAATATCCCCTTTACCCTCATTAGACAGACAGCGGATCTTCTGGAGGAGAATGGCTTATTGCGGGAATGCTCCGCATAGACTGGCCTCAAATACGAATTTGCGTAGAGTGAGTGTATGTATTGTATGAGAAATTGCGACATAAGTGTTTGAAGCAATGAAAGGACTTTCCCAGAAAATTGTCGTCATGACCGGAGCCAGTGGAGGAATCGGGCAAGCATTGGCTCTGAGATTCTCTGAAGAAGGCGCTTCCCTTCATGTGATCGGTCGAAATCGACGCTCGCTGCAATTATTGGGGGAAAACCCTAAAAACCCCTCCTCTCCAATGTCTTATTATCAGGCTGACTTGACCAACGATACAGACCTCACCGCGTTGGAGGACACACTCAAGACCAATCTCGATCATATTGATGTATTGATTCACTGTGCCGGAGCCTTGATGTTGGGCCGCATGGAAGAATCGGCCGTCAACGATCTGGATGAGCAATATCGTATCAATGTGCGAGCTCCCTATGCCCTTACGAAGGCGTTACTGCCACTCATGAAATCATGCAAGGGACAAATGGTATTTATCAATTCCAGTATCTGGCAGCATGCCCGGGCAGGCATCGGCCAATACGCGGCCACCAAATATGCGTTGAAAGCCATCGCCGATAGCGTGCGGGACGAGGTGAATGCGGATGGCATCCGCATTCTGAGCGTCTATCTTGGTCGTACGGCCACGCCAATGCAAGAGGCGGTGCATACCAAGGAAGGCCTCCCTTACCAGCCGGAATATCTCATTCAACCGGATGATGTGGCAACCACGGTGCTCACTATGCTTTCCTTACCACGGACCTCGGAGGTCACGGATATTCATATTCGGCCCATGAAGAAGGCTCCGCCGAGTCGGTAATGGTCCATCGCGCTATTCTTCAACTGCTTGTCCGCGTCGTTTCCTGTTGCGTCGAAAGGTGAAGACGAGAAGTTGCTCATGCCACTCAAACGGTTGACCGAACAATTCATACAAAAGCTGGCTATTCGCTGGTGTGCGTATTGCCAAAAATTGGAAGGGAGGGTGGCACGGAAAACGTTGCCCCAATTTGCCAATAACCCGCGAAATGTCAGCATCGAACTGCCCAGGCGAATTGTGAACCCGGAAAGAATCACGATGGGGGACGATGTGAATTTGGGGCCGAATGCCTTGCTGATCGCCGTGACCGGCTATCCGGGACCCACGATGCAGCATCCCCAACGGCGTGAACGGAAACAGGCATTCGATTCCCATATTTCAATCGGCAGTCGGGTGACGAGTACGGGGCAACTCCAGGTGGCGGCCATGAGCCGTATTACCATTGAAGACGATGTGATGTTTGCCACGAACGTGAATATGACGGATGGATTTCATGGGTTTACCCATACCAGGGAAGCCTACAAATATCAGGAACTGTTCCGAATTCAACCCATAAACATTGGGCAGGGATGTTGGATCGGTCAAAATGTGGTTGTGTGCCCAGGGGTGACTATTGGATCGATGACAATTGTTGGCGCCAATAGCGTTGTCACGAAAAGTCTCCCGGATCGGTGCATTGCCGTCGGTTCACCGGCGCGGGTGGTGAAAATATGGGATGATCGGAAGGAAGCGTGGGTTTCGGCGGAGAGCCAAGGCTGAAGGCCGGCATGCTCCTCCTGTTGTTGGTTGAAACAGATGTGAGTGGTTTGCGTTGGGTTTATCGCAGTTGACTGGAAAGACGAGCAATAAACATATGGCGAATGCGCATCATCCCATTCCGAGTTTTATCCTGATTGGAGCACAAAAGGCAGGAACCACGTGGCTATGGAATAATCTGAAGCAACATCCGGATGTGGCGTTGCCAAAAGCCAAAGAGATTCATTTTTTTGGCGGCTCGGAAATGTTTAGAAAAGGAACCGATTGGTATTATAAGCACTTCGATGGATTGGACCCATCCAAGGTGACCGGGGAAGCGTCGACGACCTACCTGTATGATTACGTGCCCTTCTGGGAGAGTCCATCAGGGGAATTAAAACACGATGATTCTCTGCCGTGCATTCCGGAGTTGGTGACGAAGGAATTGCCGGACGTCAAAATATTGGTTATCTTGCGCAATCCCGTTACCCGAGCCGTATCGGCCTATCGTCATCATGTCAGAGCCGGGAGAGTCCCAGCGGGGTTTGGCCTCCGGGAAACCGCGCAACAGGTTCCAATGTTGAGAATCCTTGAGATGGGCTATTACGCCAGATATTTGGAGGTGTGGAAGCAATATGTCCCTGCCGACCGCATGCGCGTATTCATTTTTGAGGAAGATGTGGTGAAATCGCCTGAGAACAGTATTCGTCAGATCTGCGAATTCCTGGGAATCAACCCGACCTTTCACCCCAAAAAAGCTGAAGGACGGGTTCATGAGGGGTGGAGTTGGACGCGCTGTGCCATAAATCAATCGAATACTCCATTGGCCAGAACCATCGCAAGAGGGTGGATGGGTGACATCTTCGATCGAAACGATTTTTTAAAGAATGGAAAAGCTATGAAGGAAGATATGCACTACCTGCAGTCCGTGTATCAGAAAGAAAAACAGGCGTTGGAGCAGATCCTTGCTCGAAATCTCAACATATGGAAATACTAATACATTCGGAGGTGCGATATGAGAAAGTATTTTGAAAATGCATTGACGTTAAATCGCGGTAGGGTTGTGTCAAAAGGTTTCTCATTAGCACATTCAGAAATTACCTATTCTTTTTCTATCTTATTTGTCGCGTTAAATATGGGATTGTTGACCCCACAATCGGTTTTTGCCTATGTGGGCCCTGGTGCCGGATTATCGGTGATCGGCACTATTGTTGCCCTCATTGTGGCTATCATTCTTGCTATCGTGGGGTTTATTTGGTACCCCGTCAAGCGGATTCTGGCAAAGCTGAAATCCTCGCGAGGACCATCCGAATGATTTACGTGTTTCTTGTCTTATCTATTATCCTATTTGTGGGCTGTATAAAGCGGTTTGGGGTTGTTCCGAAGGTGAGCCATGTCATCTCGGAAGCACGGGAATCCCTCTCAGTCATGTCTTCAACCCTGATCAACGATGAGAAAAAAGAGAGAATCATACAAACCGCATCCATAAAAATGCTGGGATCGTTCTTTTCAATTCTCGGCCGCGTTGGAGCCAGTGTGGGGATTTCAGTTGGATGTGCGATGCTGGGAACCGTATTGGGATTCTATACAACGGAGGAAGTTATCGCTACGACAAGCGATTGGTATTTCATTGGTGGATCGACCGTGGCTATGTGTATTGGCTGGTATATCTTTAAATGAACACGGCTGACACCTACTCATGGCTTGATCAAATTCTTCACCGGGTTGCCTTCAAGGCGATTTGGCTGCAAAAGGAAATTGCGGATATTGAAGATGCCGTCTTTTTGAAGCAGGTGCCATCGGATTCCGCTGAAAATCCGGTATTTATCACTTCGCTTCCCCGTGCGGGAACCACGCTCCTTCTTGAAGTGTTAAGTAAAGTATCGGTCTTTGCCTCGCATACGTATCGGGATCTGCCATTTGTGTTCTGTCCAATGTTTTGGAATAAGATCAGCGGGGCGTTTCAAAAAAAAGCTACCTTGATGGACAGGGCTCATGGTGACGGCATTGAAATTGGCTATGACAGTCCGGAAGCCTTTGAAGAAATCCTTTGGTTGGCCTTCTGGCCGGAAAAGTATTCCAAGGATCGCATACACCCCTGGTCACAACACGACCGTCGAAAGGATTTCGAGCATTTTTTTCGAAATCATATCCGGAAGATTATTGCCCTACGTTCAAAGCCCATTGAGGATGGACAACCGAAACGGTACATTTCAAAAAATAACGCCAATGTTGCTCGGTTGGCACTCCTTCCGGCGTTATTCCCGAATTGTCGTATCATTATTCCCATACGGAATCCCTGGGATCATGTGAAGTCTCTTCTTGATCAACACAGGCGATTTTCCAAGCTTCATGGCCTGGACCGGTTTAGTCAGGAATATATGGAGTGGCTGGGGCATTTTGAATTTGGTGCAGGGCTTCGTCCTATCGATTTCGGAGACTGGATGGAGGAGGGGAAATTCCTTGATCCCCTGGAGGAAACATTCTGGGCAACCTATTGGGTGAAAGCCTATGAAAGCATCCTCGCGGATACCTGCTCCAACATGTACTTTTTTAACTACGATCGTGCTTGCGAAGATCCTGCCTCGGCACTGAAGGATTTATCGATGGCATTGTCTTTGGAAGATCCGGGAGAGTTGCTTGCTCAGGCGACGCGATTCCGAAAACCTACCAAGCACAAGAACCAAATTGAGAAAATACATGGCTCCCTTCCTGCGCGTGTGGAGGCTATTTATAAGGAGTTAGTAAGCAAGTCAGGTTAGGAAATTGGAGAGGAGCTAAGATGCTGTTCGATTTTTAGCCTCAATATTGGATTTATTGTAAAAACTTAGATTTCACTATTCAGTCAGTGGAGGAACAATTGGAAACCGGGAAATCCACCACCTGTGTCATGCTGAACAACGCGAAGCCTCTGGCTGCACGGTTGCAGCATGTGCTGGGCTTAGATTCTTCGTTGCACTCAGGATGACGTTGCCTCTCAGCCTTGGATTACGTGTATTCCAAGCAGAGAATATATGAGTCTTAGTCTGTCCGATAAAGTTCAGATTTTTATAGCTGAGTTATGAGACAAAAACTTTCTTTTGCTTTGTTTATATTCTCCCTGTTCTTTGTATTCTTTGGGGGTGGTTTTTTGACGGCTGTCATGAAGCTTCCTCCTTATGAGTTATTAATGAAGGCTTATAAGGCTTTGCCTGAGATAACACAATATTGGGAGAATGATCTTGGGTTGACCCCGACTCGTCATCTGTTTGCCGCAGCGCCAGGGAGAAAGAAGTTTACGATTATCGATGAGCCTCATTTTGCAGAAGGCTATACGTTAATCGCAGGTCTAACTCCGGGAAAAAAAGCGTGGCTTGGAGTTGTGTTGTATGATCGAACGGGCAGGGAGGTGCATTATTGGCCTATCGACTATGATCAATTGGATCCTGATGGCCCACCGCCCCAAAATGTCTATATGCACGGTGTCGTCATTTATGAGGACGGGTCCCTTATTGTGAGTTTTGACGATGGCAACGTATTGGTCAAGTTGAGTTTAAACGGGGATATCATGTGGAAGACCCCCGGCCATTTTCATCATCAGATCAGCAAGTCTTTTGACGGGAGCATTTGGACATGGGAAGGAGAAGGCCGTCACCAATTTATGACACAGGTCAACCCTGAGAATGGACAAGTGATTCGACGGATTTCACTTATTGATGATGTGATTATTCCTCAAGATCTTCAAGGCCAATTTGCTATACGGACATATAAAAGTGAAAATGGACTGAAGTGGTTTCATGACCCTTTTCATGCCAATGATATAGAAGTTCTGTATCCGCCTATGGCTAAGGCATTTCCAGCATTTGCGGCAGGGGATTTATTAATCAGTCTACGGGAATTAAACCTTGTGGCGGTTCTTGATTCACGGGATTATAAAGTGAAATGGTCAACGATTGGACCTTGGTTCCGGCAGCATGATGCGGATTTCCTTGCAGATGGATCGATTGCGTTGCTGAACAACAACATGGGATTTGGAAAATCTCATATCATGAAGGTGTTCCCGCGAACGGGCATGGTGGAAACGGTCGGTGTGGAAGGAAGTGGCGTACCTTTTTATACCTGGCAGAGAGGATGTCAACAGCATCTGGAAAATGGCAATTTCCTTGTCACGGACTCAGAACATGGTCGGGCATTCGAATTGAGCCCCAGGGGGGAGTTGGTTTGGGAATTTCATAATATTTATGATGAGGAAAGAAACGGGGTAATCAATAAAGCCGACCGCTTGCCTTTGAATTTCTTTACGCCAGATGTGCTGAGGGAGTTTGGCTCTCCGGCCGTTAATTGAATTGAAAGAATTGATGGCTACGTCTGTTTGATTTTTCGTTTGCACACAGAAGAATAAAGTGAAAAATGTTGGATTTCGCAATTCAGTCAGTGGAGGAACCATTGAACCCGGGGAACCCACAACCTGTGTCATACTGAGCAACGTAAAGCCTCTGGCTGCACGGTTGCGGCATGTGTTGGTCTCAGATCCTTCCTTTCACTCAGGATGACGTGGCCTCTCAGCCCTGGATTGCGGGTATTCTAAGCAGAGAAGACATCAGTCATTGTCTGATCAATAAAATTAGGATTTCGATGGAAGGGTTCCTGGCTAAGTCTCACCTGAAGTTTTCAGAAAATTGTTGAATGAAGAAGAATCGGCGGGATTGTGACGTTTCTCTTCGCTCACGCCATTAATTACCTCTCGTCTAGGGTAAGCAAAAACAAAAAATATATATGCCCAGATTAGTTACCATAGGCATTCCCACCTATAACCGGGCCGACGGATATCTACGGCAAGCGCTGGAAAGCGCGCTACGGCAGACCTATCGGAATATCGAAATACGAGTGTCCGATAATTGCTCCAGCGATCATACCGAGGCCGTGGTGAAAAGTTATGACGATCCACGGATCGTCTATGTGAAGCACCCTCAAAACATCGGGGCTATCAGGAACTATAATTTTTGTTTAGAGCAGGCCAAGGGGGAGTATTTTTTACTTTTGCACGATGATGACCTGATCGACGAAGATTTCATCGAAACCTGTATGAATGCGGCCCCGGCTGCAGGGGAAGTCGGGATCATCCAGACGGGGGTTCGAGTCATCAACGATCATGGCCATGAACTCCATGCCCAAGTCAATCAAGGCACCGGCGATTCCACAAAGGCCTACTTTCTGGATTGGTTTGCCAACCGTTCGGCCTGGTATCTCTGTAATACCCTGTACAATACCGGGCGATTAAAAGAGTTGGGTGGGTTTCGATCGAAATGCAATCATGTCGGCGACGGCGTCGCCATCGTCATGTTGGCGGCGCGACATGGACAGGTGATCGTCGAGGAGGTCAAGGCCAGTTTTCGTAAGCATTCAGGGGAATTAACTTTTTCAGTCAAAGTGATGGATTGGTGCCACGATTATCTATTTTTATTAGAAAAAATGTGTGAAGTGACCGGCGACGATCCGGAAGTCAGAAGACGAGGTATGCAGTTCTTTTGTCGGCTCAACTACAATCGAGCCAAAGCGATTCGCTCCTATCCCAAACGGATGATGACCTATTTTATGGTCTATAAAATTTTTCAGTACAGTTATCCCCCCTACGCCTATGTATTTTCTCCAAGAACTTTGAGCCTTATTGAATCGGGCAAAGGAATGATCAGAAGAAGTCTCGCCAGGTAACGGTCTTAGCGCTCTAAAATGCCCCAACGGGATCGTCAAGGGAAATTGAGTGAATGTTTGACGAAAAGTTACATCAATAGCGTTGGTGCACCTCTGGTGTGAGAATGTTACCGCTCTTCGAAAGCCTTTTTGGATTATGAGAATCGCATTTCTCCTGCCATTCTTCCCGGTCATTTCGGAAACATTCATTTTGAATCAACTGACATGGTTGTTGGACCATGGCCATCATGTCGAGATCTTTGCCCGGAGACGAAATGAAGAAAGAATCGTACATGAAGACGTCGAAAAATATCGTTTACTGGATCGCACCTATTATTATTGGGACGTGCCGTTGAACAAGATTCAGCGTCTGGTGTCCGCTTTTCGAATTGTCCGTAAGCATGTACGAAAAAACCCCATCGGCATTCTTAATGCCTTAAACGTCATTAAATATGGCAATCTTGCGTGGACCCTCCAACTACTACATCGGGTAGGTCCGTTTTTGAGGGATTATGATATTGTGCAATGCCATTTTGGGCCATCAGGCAATTGGGGGGTTTTTCTGAAGGAATTCGGTATTCACGCAAAAGTGGTGACGACCTTCCATGGCTTTGACATACGATTGGGCTTGGAACAAGGGGGACATATTTACCAAAAACTCTTTGAGAAAGGCGATTGTTTTATTTCCATTTCGAATTACAATTTTCAAAGTCTTTGTCAGTTAGGGGTAAACAGAAAAAAAATTGTTACCCTCCCGATTGGCATTGATCTCAGAAAATTTCCCCTCAAAAGGACGAATACGATCCGGGAACACCAGGCACCATGCCGTATCGTGACGATTGCCCGATTGGTCAAGGAAAAAGGACTGCGATTTGGAATTGAGGCCGTTGCCCTATTGAAGCATTCACTACCGGAAGTAAGTATAGAGTATACGATCATAGGAGAGGGACCTCTGAGGGGAGAGTTGGAGTCCTTGGTCAAGAAGTTAAATCTGGAAGAGGTGGTGAGTTTTCGAGGGGCCATGGAACAAAAGGACATCGTCCAAGAGTTATTGCGCAGTCAGCTCTTTTTGTTCCCGAGCATCGCTGAGGCCTTGCCGGTATCCTTGATGGAAGCACAAGCGATCGGTCTTCCCGTGGTGGCCACACAAGTTGGGAGTGCCGATCAAATCGTTGCTGAAGGCAAGTCGGGCTTTCTCGTTCCTAGTGGTAATTCAGCCTTGCTTGCGGAGAAATGCACGTATTTGCTTAAGAATCCGGAGAAATGTGAGGAGATGGGACGTTGTGGCAGGGATATTATTATGCAGCGGTATGATGTTAATAAATTGAACAATCAACTTTTTGGTTTATACCAAAAATTAATTTCATAAAAAATGAAAGATTGGACTTTCTCTGCCACTCGCCCTTCCGGCTTTCGAGGCCTGACTCCACACCCGATATTTTTCTGTTGGGTAATCCAGGTTCAAGGGGGGGCAATTTTAGGTACATGATAGACCTCACACGGAAAAACCCGTCCACTTTTAATATTATTTGTTTTGGATTCATGCCGTGGGGAAATATGTGGAAGCGGAATCAAAGTATGATGGCCGAAATGTCGAAATGTGACTTTATTCGGCAGGTGATTTTTGTGAATCCGACTATATCTATTCGCGACCATTTTGTTTCAACGCAATCAAAAAAAGCAATTTCTTTCGGGACAAGCAGTCATGTTTTTCCGCGGAAAGTCTTTCCAAAAGTTACAGTATACCAGCCGGTGACCTTTCTCCCGTGTAAAACAAGATTACCCATATTAAAAAAAATTGAGGATGACATTTTTTTAAGGATCATTCGACACCTCAATCGTGGTTTGCCGTACATACTGTTTATGAACTGTCCCAATATTCGTTCACCATGGGTAATTGATACCTTATTGGAAAAGGCTGAGGTAAGTTTCTTTGACTTTTCGGATGATTTTTCCGAATTGGGTTTTGAGGAATCGACGAAAGCGTTATTTCGTCACAACTCAGAGAAATACGCGAAGGCGGCAGACGTGGTGCTGGCGGTAAACGAGCATATAAAGGAAAAATACGCCCATCTTAATTCCAATATCCAAGTGATTAGAAACGCGACAAATTATAGTAATTTCGATCGAGAACATTTCACGCCAATAGAGGTTCTTGAAAAGATTAAGCAAGGGAATAATTTCATAATCGGATACAGCGGTATCGCCAGTTTTAGTAGGATTGATACTGGCCTTCTCGATTTCCTTATTGAGAAGAGGCCCTTGTGGCAGTATGTTTTTGTTGGACCTGCTCATCAGAATTTTGTGGAACGATATGCCAAATATCAAAATGTGCACATGATCGAGGCAGTGAGTTATCAAGATCTTCCCTGCTATATACGATATTTTGATGTCGCCATGGTCCCGTTTTTAACCAATGACCATACGAAAGGAAACGACCTGTTGAAATTTCATGATTTCCTAGCAATGGGCAAGCCTGTAGTGAGTACCGATATTGGAGGTGCTAGTGATTTACAAGAATTGGTTTCGTTAGCAAATAGCCCTTCAGCCTTTTTGGAAAAATTAGAGAAGGCCCTATGCCACCAACAAGAGGAATCGATTCTAAAGAGAAAAAGCAAGGCGTTGGAGAATTCTTGGCCTATACGGATAAAGCGGGTTGAAAAACTTATAAGTCATCAATTGAAATACAATTCACTAGCCTGAAGGCCGTATTTTGTCGAGCATGGGCTAAAAAAAACGATGCTTTAAGTCCGTGCATAGCTTGCCCTGCAATGACTACGAGAAACGTATTACAATCTCTGATTTTGTTAAAAGAAAAGTAGAACCCTCTACTGCGGGCCTTGCATCGAATCGTTCTTATTCACTTCTTGGTACATATTTCATTCACTGTTCTGACAAAGCTGACTGAAAACTCTGTACGTGATCGCGATAGATTTGGATGTAGGACTCTCTGGAGAATGCCTTCACGTTGATGCCAAACGCCATTCCTTCACCGTTTAGCGACTGAGTGATCTTGCGTTGGATAAAAGAAAAATAATGACTCCCATCAAAAGTATTTTCAGGATTACTTGTCACATCACTCGGAATGGAGAAATCATACATTTCATCAAAGAAACTCGATATCGTGAAAGCAGACTGTAAAAAGAATTCGAGTTCTTTCTGCGATTTCGATGCTGTGACCCAAGAGGAAACTGGTGGGATATATCCGATGAAAATGGAATGAGGAAAAACCGCTTGAAAATCTTGATAGTCCTTGACTGCCTCCTTACGAAGAGTCTGTTTGTTGGTACGTAAGGTCGGACGATATTTTGGTGGATTTTTTACCACAGTTCCCAGGAAATTTTGATCGTATATTCGAGGGTCTGATCCCTCGTGAAAAAAAAGGCGGAATGACATATCGAAGGCATCAAGCGAAAAATAACTATAGAAAATATTTGGTGGATCGGAATTCTGCTTGATAAAGTCGGGGATATTGAGTTCTTTGCTAGATTGCACAAAATTGAAGTCGTCAATGCCTACAATGACATATTCTGGATTGACCCCCCTGTTCTTCAGCCATTTTGCATAAGCAATAAATTCTTGGATTCGACCTCCTGAAAAAGAAAAATTGAAGCACCGATAAGGATCTCTCAAGAGAGACTCATTGAGCAGCGTGGTTCTCGAACTTCCGAAAATGATGCAATTATATTGTTGTGACGAACGTCGTTTGATGTATTGATTGGTTTTTGAAAGCCGTTCATCGAACATATAATTAAGGCCTTCGAATTGATTGCCACTCCTATACCACAGGGGATCAAAAAAAAGATTAATACAAAAAACCGTCAGGCATATTGCCATGGAGCAACCAAGAAAAATGATTAAGTATTTGATGTTTTGTGTCATCTGTGAGGGCTGAGTGAGAATGCAGCAAGAAGGGGATGAGTCTATCTCTCGCGCATCCAAGCCGTGTGTATGGTCATTCTGTTGTGAATCAAAATTGAAAGTACAGAAACTCTGTGGCTGAACCTAACCCGAGGATTGATAGGCCAAAAAGTATTCCGACTCCGGTTGCCCAATAAGTTGAGTTGCGCCAGACGATTCTTGCTGGATGAGGTTGATGGGTCATGACAGGATTATGGTTGCTCAAAATCTGTGTCACATTGGGCATACACCAAGCAATCAGTCCAGCAAACACGAGGAATATGATGCCTCGGTAGGCCCAAGGAGCGGTATTATTCTTAAACATGCCGTCAAAATTGATGAATTGAAATGGTAGCCATATATCATATTCAATAATGATATTCTTCATGAACTGGGGAAGCGCAATGCCGTGAAAGCCGGACATTGATTGCCAAATGCTTGTGGCGGTCTCGAAACTATCGGATCGAAAGACCACCCACGCCATGACGACAGCGAGGAAAGTAAGAAGTTGCGCAGATACCTTGCCGAACCATGTCTCTTTTGAAAAAGCAAAATCAAGGCAGGTGCCTCGAACCTGGTGCCAGGCATGATTGGTTGCCAGGAAAAACCCGTGTAATGCCCCCCACGCAACAAAAGTCCAACCCGCACCATGCCATAAGCCGCCGAGTAACATGGTTATCATAAGATTGCTGTATTGGCGCAATTGACCTTTACGATTACCCCCAAGGGGAATATAGAGATAGTCACGCAGAAAGCGAGAAAGAGTGATGTGCCATCGTTGCCAAAAGTCAATAATGTTCACGGCTTTATAGGGTGAGTTGAAATTGAGGGGTAGGCGAATTCCAATCATTTGTCCGAGGCCAATGGCCATGTCTGAATAGCCAGAGAAGTCAAAATAAAGCTGAAAGGTATAGGCAAGCGCTCCGCACCAAGCCTCAAAAAATGTGAGCGTGGTTCCTTGGCTCGCGGCTGCAAAAACAGGTGAGGCATAGGCGGCCAACGTGTCGGCAATGTTCACTTTCTTGAAAAGACCAAATGCGAAGATTGTCAAGCCAATGGAAAGATTTTCAAGGTTAAACTTGTAGAGCATCTCCTGCGCAAACTGCGGTAACATTTCTTTGTGATGCACAATTGGCCCGGCAATCAACTGAGGGAAAAATGTGACAAATAAGCTGTAGTGGAGAAAACGATGTTCCTTCGTTTCGCCTCTATAGGCATCCATGAGATAGGCTATTTGTTGAAAGGTGAAAAATGAAATGCCCAAGGGAAGAATGATTTTTTCTAGGTGATATTGCGAGCTTAACGCAAAGTTCATATTATCCAGAAAAAAATTGGCATATTTGTAATAACCAATAAGGCAGAGATTAAGAGTGACTCCAAAACCGAGTAACCATTTTGATAACGTTGTCCGGTTCCGTCCTCCAAGAGTTAGACCGATTCCATAATTCAAAAAGATGGAAGCAAGGAGGAGAGGCAGATGTGCAGGGTTCCACCATCCGTAAAAAAACAGAGAAGCTATGACTAGCCAGGACAGGGCTAGGCGATGATGACCGCGAACCCCAATAGCATAAAACACGATGAAGGTAATCGGGCAGAAGAGAAAGATGAAGATGTAAGAATTAAACAGCATTCAGCGACGAGCGGGTTGGGCAGATATACGGATCCGTGGGGACCGAGTATTTTGATAGAGGGGCTGCTTCACTCCGGAATAGCTTCAATAGAAAAAGTACCATTACTTGCTAGTAAACACCAGATTCCATTTCTGCAAAAAACTATTTCGTTTTGTAAGATATGGAAAAACTCAGGAGACGATAGCGCTGATTTCATGAAAGCATGAATGCGTAGAAGGTCAATGCATCGATAGTTGTAGAGCGAGGGGAACACGACCTTGCCAACTATAGATGAGATGAAAAGGCCTCACCCCTGTAACCTTATGGGTTCGAGGTGCGTGGGGGAGAGCGCCAGGGCTTAGGGACGTTCCAATAAATAAAAAAGGGGATGGAGGAAATCCGTCTGGATAACAGGAAGCCGTTACAGAGATTGCACTCATTTATTGGGTAAATCCGTTGGCGTGTATCCTGAGAACTTGAGCCATTTTGCATTCCGTGAAAGGCACATGATCTGGTTTGTCGTGAATTCCTTTTTCATGGCGGTCTTCTGCCGGTTGAGGGAAATTCAACAGAGCATTAGTCTAATTTTTTTGGTGTACTCCACGATACGTTCCCTGCCAAAGAGACCTTGGGAACTGTGGTATCCTCGACGTATCCTTCCAGAAGGATGTTATTATTTCACCTGGTCAAGTGACCTGGAGGGCAGTCAAGGATATTCGGATCTCCCCAACTACTGTTTCCCCAATCGTTGTACTCTGTTAATGAGGGCTAGACGAGATCTTGGAAATAGGCAATTGTTTGTGTGAGTCCATCCTCTAGTGTGACCTGAGGCTCCCAATTCAAAAGCGTTTTTGCCCGTTGAATATCCGGTCGGCGTACTTTGGGGTCATCTGTGGGTAAAGGATGATACTCAATGGTACTTGTTGAGTTAGTCTGACTCAGCACCATCTTAGCAATTTCGAGGACGGTAAGCTCTCGAGGATTGCCAAGGTTGACGGGATAGTGAATGTTCCGGCCATTTTCTACACTCTCTGATGGGGCCAAAAGCAAAGCAACTATTCCTCGTACGAGGTCATCGGCATAGCAAAAACTACGGGTTTGAGATCCGTCACCATAAATAGTTAAGGAATTTTTCTGTAGTGCTTGCACAATAAAGTTCGAAACGACCCGACCATCTTTCGGCCGCATCCGAGGTCCAAAGGTATTAAAAATTCGCACAATTCTGGTGTCGAGTCCATGGTAGGTATGGTATGCGGTGGTGAGGGCCTCCCCAAACCGTTTTGCCTCATCATACACGCCTCGTGGACTAATGGGATTCACGTTTCCCCAGTATGATTCCGGTTGAGGGTTAACGAGTGGATCGCCATAGACCTCAGAGGTACTGGCCAGCAAAAATCTGGCTCCTTTGGCTTTGGCCAGGCCTAGAGCTTTGTGGGTTCCCAGCGCTCCAACTTTCAACGTGGCAATGGGATATTCCAAGTAATCCTGTGGGCTTGCCGGAGACGCAAAGTGCATGACCGCATCCAATGTTCCATTTACGTGTAAGTAATCGCAGACGTTATATTGAATAAAGGAAAAGCGTTCATGCCCTATGAGATGCGCAATGTTTTCCGGCCGACCGGTAATAAAGTTATCCATGCCAATGACTGTATGGCCCTGCTGAATGAGAAGGTCGGATATATGGCTGCCAAGAAATCCAGCTCCACCTGTAATCAAAACTCGCATAGACGTCCCCTTTTTTTTCTCTTATAAAGTGCTTTAGTGAGATTAAACGATTGCTGGATTTTATAAAAGGCGCTTAGGAGTGCTACCTGTAGTATTCAAGATATCTAAGAGATAAGCGTAAATGATTATTTATCTGGGGCGGCGGTTGGTTTTTTGCTTGCCCATCATTGTGGCACCGGCATCATGCTCAACGCCGGCCATACTTCTCAGCTGCTGGACCAACATCTTTTGGAGGTAGCAACAACTCCACGGATTCATGGTCCGGCGCGGTACTTACTCATCCACACCACATAACCCTGACACCATTAGACTATGGGCTATACCAGTATAATCAGTCCTGGCATCATTAACATCCCCGGGCTCATTCCCACAGGGGTAAGCCCGTGGTACTCTATTTTTGACCACCATAAACATATATAAAGGTACCATTGCTCGGTGGTAAACACCAGATTTTGTGCCAGTTAATGCCAATATTTTTTATGAGATTTGGGAAAACATCGAAAGAAGGTAGTGGTAATTTCATGCTGGGGTACCCCTCGCAAATGGGACCAGCAGGCATGTTAAGATTCCCTCAACTTGAGGAGGAGCTGTATGAAAAAGCCACGGTTTTCTGAGGAACAAATTGTGGGGATTCTGTGGGCAGCCGAGACAAGGACTATCGAAGTAGCGGTCCGGCGACAGGGGGTCTTTTATACAAAATTAATCTTTAACCAGGCTTGGCGATAATTTGTAAAGGATTGAAAAAGGATGATTGTTGTCTCTGAGCTTGTTTTCAGTGGTGGTGCCCATGTTCCCTTCAACGCGGGACTCCTAGCGGTTATACGGACTGCTTTTCCTCTTGAACGCATCTGTTTCGCTGGGGCATCAGGATATATACGAGAGCTCAAAGAACAAGCCGATGAAGCCTTGGCTAAATCGATTGAATGGAGAGAGATTGACCTTTTACCAGCAGATACTTCGTATTTTGTACGACTTCTGCGTGAGATGAAAACTCTACGCACTCTTTTTCGAATCATTCCTGAAGGGACCACTGGGCCGTTTCTTTTAACTCATGCAAAACCAGCGACGCTTGTTGCCTTGAAATTGTTGCGACGCTTGCAATTCAGAAAAATCAAGGTACAGTTTGTGTTACATGGACCACTTGGTGGAGTAATTGGGAGGCGTCATTGTCACCCGATTCGTAGGTTTCAGGATATGAAAACAGCCCTCACCATCCTTGGAAATGACAACCTTCAGTACATAGTGTTGGAAGAGAGTTTGAAAACTGTCCTATTGAAAAATCTTCCTGTCTTGGAGAAAAAGGTGGCAATACTTCCCCATCCCCTGCCTCCAAATGAGTCCGAATCAAACGCTGATAACTTGAAGGCCCCAATTCAATTTGGATTTTTGGGACTTGCGAATAAACCAAAAGGGTTTCCCGTATTTGTGAAGCTTGCACAGGAAATCGTCATGCAAAGTCCCGTTCAAGCGGAATTTCATGCCATTGGACGGGTGTCTTCTGACGGATCCGTTGTATTGGAGATGGAAGCCTTAGCAACAAAACCGGGAATGGAACGACTGAGTAGACGAGACTACATCAATAAGGTTCACCACCTCCACTTTATCATCCTTCCTCATGAGGGTTTAGGTTATGAACTCAAATCAAGTGGGACCCTGCTGGATGCTTTGGCTTGGGCAAAACCACTGATAGCGAGAAGAATAGCATTATTCGAAAACATGTTTGTTAAGTACGGCGATATTGGTTATTTGTTTACAACTGATTTGGAATTGAAATCCATCGTTGAACGTATCATTCAGGAGGTGGATAGAACCCGCTATCATCAACAGGTCCTCAATATTGAAAGAGCGCGATCTTCCAGGACGCCGAAAGCTCTCTCCGTAGACTATCGAAAGATTTGCGAAAAAATGGATGACCAAAACTCTAAAAATGAGTAATTTTATCTGGAACCTCTAGCATTTCAAGTAGAATAAAAGAATAAGCCGGGTGACATCTTCACGGCCGTCCTTTAGTTTAGGCAACTATTTAATACAGGAATTGTCCGACAAGCTTGGGCATCCAGGATTCGATTTTTGGAAAGTGTTGTCATTGTCACTATATCTTTCGGCGTAAATGTCATGGTGGACTGTATTGGCTCCTTTATAGAATTTGCCATTTTTCTAGAGCTGGATGAAAAGTAAAAGGCTAATACTTTTATACCTAGTACCTAGCGAGACGGGAAGTTAATTGCGGGAAAAACTATGATCTGTAACAAATTTTTGTATCTTGGAATCAAGGAAATGTTATAAAAATGGGAACCGAACAGATCTGGATTTGCAAACCCCGCGCATGCTGTCACCCAATTAGCTAAGTATGGCAGGTTTTGGTCGCTAATGGGACTTTGGCTTATTATGGCTATCCTCCTTGGGTGGCGATTAAGCGAATTGGTATAGAAACCGATAAGAAATCTATTCGTTCTCCATGATATATTTTGTGCGGTTGGCCTGCCCTGATAGTATTGTGCGATGAATTCTATTCTCGCGAATCATGGTGAAATCCAGCCTATGTGTCCGTCTGGTCGTCAATGAGGATATTCACACTATCACAAAAAGCCAAAACGGTCTGGCCCGATACGCTTTCATCAAGTTTTTACACTGATAGATTTTAGTCAGTTCCTCTGATCACGACCCGGAAAGGTTATCTATGGCAAAGTTGCAATCCCTTCTTCTGAGAATAAACAATATGATCATGAGGAGACCTCAAGATAAGATCATCTTCATCCATGTCCCTAAATGTGGAGGAGATGCTGTAGCAAATGCCATTGTTTCTCAATATATTACGCTGAGCGGGTATTCTAACCCCATTACCCTAGATGCCGTCTCGTCGGACAATGTTGTAAAGATACGTAAGAATGTTAGTGAAGCAGCGTATATTGCACACGAAGATGCAATATTGGAATTGCGGGAGAACTTGCTACTTTACCTTATGGGCCGAGCCCCTTCAAGACTGATTACAGGCCATTTTGCATTTAGCGGCCTGGCTTATGAAGCGTTTCGAGGCAAATTTGCCTTTGTGACCATGCTACGCGATCCTGTGAAAAGATACATTTCTACTTACTTCTACAATAGGTACAAAACCTCCGAGCACCGAAAGATCAACATGGAGATTGACGCGTATTTGGATTCCGAGCTTGGCCGGGCACAAGGTCATGAATTCGTGAAATTCATTGGCGGTAGAAGGATAAGCTGTGACTATTCGTCAAAAGAAGCCATTGATCAAGCTAAACAGAATTTACATAAGTTTGATGTTGTAGGATTACTGGAGCATCTTGATTCTTTTAGAGCCTGTTACAAGAAACGGTTTGGGGTTTCGTTGCGAGTGGCGAAAACAAACGCAAGTCCTAAGCCAACCTCATTTCGAGATTCAATCATGACCAGGGAACGTCAGGAAAAAGTAAATGAACTCTGCGCGCCTGATCGTGAAATCTATCAATACGCTATTGAGCATTTTCTTTCACGAGAGCCTCGTACGCCATAGAAGTCTTGAGATGAATAGGCTCTCTTTACAATGATTTTATTGGTCCGACTAAGTAGAAAACAACAAAATTTTATTTGTAGTTAGCCTAGAAAAATGGACCCAGGCAAGTGAAAAATTTGATTAAATCTTTTGTTAAGTCTGTTGTACCGGAAAAATATCATGATGACCTTGAGGATCTATATCTAAAATGGGATTTCCGTGGAAATCGTTTTGCATGTCCGTTTTGTGGGGGGCATTTTGGCAAAATGCTGCCCACGGGGACTAATGTTGCAGTTTGGAAAGAAAAGAATATGGTAGGGGGAGGGTATCGTCTGAATGCGCGATGTCCTACTCGCAGCTGCCAGTCTTTGGATCGCGAGCGATTATTATACCTTTTCCTCAAAGAGAAGACGAGTATTTTTTCTGCAAGAGTGAAATTGCTCCATGTTGCTCCTGAGAGAAACCTACAGAAAATATTTTTGAACCAAAAGAATATTGACTACCTCAGTGCTGACCTTGATGCACCATCCGCAATGATTAAGATGGATGTCATGGACATTCAATTCAATGATCATATGTTCGATGTTGTGATTTGTAATCATGTCCTGGAGCATGTTCCCGACGACAAAAAAGCTATGGCTGAACTCCACAGAGTATTGAAGCCAAACGGTTGGGCGTTATTACAAGTGCCTTTGTCTCTCTCACTTGACGCAACGTATGAAGACGCAACCATTACATCACCAGAAGATCGGGAAAGGATGTTTGGTCAAAAAAATCATTTGAGAATCTATGCGAGGGATTATAAAGATCGTTTAGAATGCGTGGGATTTGGTGTCAAGGAATATGAAGCAGTAAGAGAACTTGGCGCTGACATCGTCCAACGCTTTGCCTTACCTGAAAAAGAGAACATCTATATTTGTTCGAAAGAGTGAACTTTATACGGAGGCATGCCTAGACGAGTATTCTATCTTTTCAGAACCGGCCGTGTTTAGATCGGAATGCGGAGTTGCTGGCCTACAGCCGACTTTTCGTTGAGACGTTATGGTGAACGAGAATGGGCGAAATATGGTTTGAGTGGATTTCCGTGACGATGAAATCTGTCCTTATGATTTTCTAATTTTTTCCAACGGATGGCAGTTTGTGGTTTTGTGGCATTCTTGCAGGACAAAGGCATCGTCGGTATCGACACGCGTACTGGTATGCCCAGTCTGTTGCACGTAGTATTGTGGTCTTTACCCTAGAAAATGCCGGAAAATTTTGGTCATGATTTTAATAATAAGTGCAATTTTGTCGCACGACAAAAGAATTTTATCAGCTCCCAATTTTTTAAAGACTTCCCCTCAGCAATGCCATGATTCCCCCTATAATTCAGAGAAGTTTATTGTTAAGGCTGTGGAAAGTGGGTTGACCTAGGCCTCCCAAATTTTGAATTAATAGTGGTTGCTGGTGTTTCTAGTGAAAGATGCAAGAGAACTTGCAGTGATTCGATGTGCAAGTCCACTGGCTCATTCAAGAAAATCGAGGTCCTTCCGCTGTTAAGGATGCTGGGCTTAAAGTCGCTATGGGAGAGTATCTTTGTTTTTGGTATCAGGATGATTTTTTGGTGCCGACAAGCTTGTTGCGCCGCTTAAGTTTAGGGAGCGACATCAGGTCATGGCCCTTTTATGTTTCGATCATGAGTGATTCGAAACAGGCTAAGAGCTGACACCAACGTTAATGTTGAGAAAAAATTGATGTTTGACGAGATTTTATGGTCAATCGAAGAAAGAGATTTGTGTGGACGGATCTCAGCGTATTCTCCAATAGCGCGCCGTCCAGTGGGTTGAGGTAGAAGGCGCCTTCATCATACTAATTCCAAATCAAAGGAACTGTCATTGGAGGGAAAGATTAGAATCCTGGAGAAGAATTGGGAGATGTTTCCCGTGCTCGATCCTTCCGATTTTTAGCGAAACTAGCTCGCTGGTTATTATAATAAGTTCGGCTACCCCTTGATGCAAAATGACCAATGGGGCTCCGACTTGAAAGCAGGGATGTTGTGTTGTGAATTTAGTGTACTTCTAGGATATTTAGTGGGCCCTCTTGGCGTTCGATTCTTGGTGCATGTGTGCTGGGTCAATTCCGGCAGCTCTTTTTTTTACTGGAAGTTAAATCGGTTCCTGTGACAGCCCATGACGGGACGAAAGTAAAGCAATATCTTTGTTCAGCGTTATTAACGGTATGGTTGTTTGAATGCAGAAGGCAATGAAATCTGTACTGATGATCGCATATTTTTTTCCGCCGGAGGGCAATGCAGGCTCATATCGGCCACTCCGGTTTGTTCGGGCCTTAGCGACGTTAGGCTGGGATGTGCGGGTTATATCGGTCAATCCCTATTCTTATGATCGATATGATCCCCTGCTTCTCAATTCAGTACCTCCGGAAATAGAGATCATACGAGTGCAAGGCCGAGACTGGTGGCAGGCAATTCAGGCTTGGAGAGGGAAAAAAGAAAAAGCTGTGCTGGCTCAAGCATCGATTGAACAGGCAAAAAAAATTCATTCTGCCCAGTGGGCGCCATTCCGTTCCCGACTTCGAAGTGCAGTGAGAAAGATCGAGGCTGCCTATTATCTTCCTGATAGGGCGATGCCATGGATCCGGCCAGCCTTTAAAGCAGCAGTGGATACGTGCTTAATGAAGAAGCCGGATGTGATTTGGGCCACAGTGGGACCCATTTCTTCGGGACTGGTGGCTTTTCAACTGTCCCAACAGATCCATGTTCCCTATGTCTTAGATTTTCGTGATCCGTGGGGTTTAAATTATTACCCGGATGATTTGATTCGACCAAAATTTGCCAGTTGTCGGGTTAGAAGCATCATGAGACAAATTTTTGAGCAGGCAGAATCAATTGTGTTTCTTTTTGATTCAGTCGCTGAATGTTATCTGCAAGCATACCCTGGGTTTATCAATGAAAAAAAAATACACATTATTCCGAATGGATTTGAGGGATCACTTGATGATTTTACCTTACCTTTTGGTGAAAGATTAACCATATTATATGCAGGAACCTTGGGGACGTATCGGTATGACACCCTTCTTCAAGGGCTGAAATTTCTCAAACAACGACAGCCTGCTGTGGGGAAGCGATTGCGATTGCTTTTCGTTGGCGATGGCAATGAACCACTCCTGCGGGAGGCTACTATGGTTGGCCTCAATGATATAATTGAGACCATAGGGGTGGTTCCCTACAAAGAGATTCAATGTATTCATCGTGAATCACATGCTTTTCTTATTCTTGGACGCCCCTCTGAGGTTAAAGGGCATGAACTTGTGGCTGGTGCAAAACTTTTTGGATATCTTAAAGCTAGGCGACCAATTATTGGAGTTCTTCCACGAGATGAAACCAGAAATATTCTTGCAAATGTCGGGGTATCGACAATAGCTGATGTAGAGTCTCCATATGAAATTGCCCTCGTCTTTCAACGGGTTTTAGAAACATGGATAAATGGCAGCCTCGAAGCACTTTTGCCTGATCCGGTCAAATGTGAAGCGTATTCTATTGAGCAGCAGGGGGTTGCTTTGATTGGTGCTTTGGAAGGGAAGGTCCAGAAAAAGACCTTTTTCCCTGGCACCGTGAAAATTCCCTCAAGCCTAAGAGAGGACATTAGTCAATGAAGTTTTTACATATGAATGATGTTGTCTATGGATATGCCGCAGGTGACCCCACCGTAAATGGTGGGGCCGAACGGTATCAATGGCTATTGGCTCGTGCTATGGCTCATAGGGGTTGGTCAGCAGTTGTCGGGGTCAGAAAAGGATTAGCCGAACAAGAGCGTCGAACCATAGAGGGTGTAGAATTTGTGGGTATTGGAGACGATCATATTCTTCGATCTTGGAATAGATTCCTTAAGACGGAGCAACCTGACTGGTGGTTTTGGCAGTGCGCGGACCACTGGTTAGGGTTAGCTGTTGAAATTGCCAAACTTAACGGCGTGCGATTTATTTTTTCAGCAATGGTGGATCTTGATGTCATTCCCCATCGAGCTCTTGTCCGCCGTCCAAGCTTGTGGCCTTTATATGCGTGGGGACTTAGGCGATCCAATAGGATTGTCGTTCAGCATGGAGATCAGTTGAACCAGCTTGCTCCAAGTTTGCGATCTAAAGCTTCCATATTACCTGGGATTGTCGGTCAAACATTAGAGGTAAAACCCCATGCCGCAGGGCGAAACTATGTGGCTTGGGTTGGAGTATTACGTCAACCAAAACGACCTGACTTACTTCTAGAAATTGCGAAACGTCTGCCGGATGTTCCTTTTGTAGTGTGCGGCGGATTCAGCACTTTTATGACACCAGAAGGATTTGCCGAACCTATTGTAGAAAAGCTTAAAGCATTGTCAAATGTCCAATATCTTGGGCAAGTGGCCCCTCGAAAGACTTTGGAAATTATTGGAAATGCCGCTATGCTTCTCTCCACATCTCAACTAGAGGGATTTCCTAGCGTTTTCCTTGAAGCCTGGGCCGCCGGGACACCGGTTGTCAGTCTCAAAATTGATCCTGATGGTGTGATACAGCGCAAGAACCTTGGGACTCTATCGGGAACTGTTGAAATAGCAGTCAGAGATATTGCAACACTTATGCAGTCACGAGACCGGCGTGAAGAGATGTCTCTTCGAGCTCGGCAACACGTCAAGGAAGCACATAGTGATGAAGCGGCAATTCGAGTGATTGAATCAGTCATTACACGATAGAAGGGGTGCATGTTTATGCTGTACAGATTATTAGGTAGATTGAAAAGGGCGCTTCTCATTGCCCTTCCGTTGCCGTTCCTCTTTTTTCGCTACTGCGTATATGTCGTGTCTTCGGGAAAATTATTTGCATATTTACGACATGATTTTTCTCAGTTATTCGTTTTTTCGCCAGGCCTTAGAAGGCTACCAGGTATGACCACAATGACCGAACGGGCTTATTTTCTATGGTATGCACAACATCTTTATACAAGATCTGGTGTGATTGTGGATCTTGGATCTTGGTTAGGCTCTACGACCATTGCCTTAGCAATAGGACTAACCAAGAACGAAAACTGTGGCTCCTCCGAGAAAGTGCTTCATGCCTATGATGAATTTATTTGGCGAGACTACATGGACCAGGGGGTGGAAGGTACTTCTCTTCAAGGTAAGATTCAAATTGGAGAAAGTTTTGTTCAAGAGTTCAATAATCGCATTGCTCTGTGGAAAAAGCACATTGTTGTGAATCCAGCAGATTTGTCTCACATTAAGTGGGAAGGTGAGATGATAGAATTTTTATTGATTGATGCCATGAAATCGTGGGAATTAACGACCAACATCATGAAAACATTCTTTCCAGCTCTCAGGCCAGGAATGAGTTTGATCCTCCACCAGGATTTTGCTCATTGGTTTACTCCCTGGATTCATCTTACCAACTATCGTATGCGAGACTATTTTGAATTCGTGTACGAAGTGCCACGGTCTGGCAGTGTTGTGTTTAAGCTGGTCAAGGCCATACCACCTGAACTCTTAAGCCCACCTTTATCATTTTCTTCATTTACCAGAGATGAGATAGAGGCAGCGTTCAATTATTCTTTTAGTCTAATATCCAAGGAGAAGCATCCTAACGTTGCTGCAGCCAAAATTATGGTTTTTTTACATACAGGCGAATTACAAGAAGCACGACAAGAATTGGAAAAATGTCAAATGTCAGGATTAACTTTTAATTCAGATCTAATGATTGTCAAGAACCGACTTCTTGATGAAGAGCGGACTAAGCAGCCAACTTTCTAAAGGTTAGGCACAATTTCATCTCATTTCTGGAAATCCACCGATGAGGGCGCAACAAAACACTGTTGAAAGCAGTACAAGTGGTATAGGGGCTAAAAATTTCCTAAAGGCTCCGCCTATAATTTTGGAGTATGCCTACTATGCCCTGGTTTTTAATGGGATCTTTGGGTTAGTTTCCATTCCTTTTCTAGGGATTGGAGGCTATTTAATCATTGCTGTTCTGTGTGTTATGCATTTTGGAAAATTTGCGCTATTCGTTTATAGACCCATCGCACTTGCGCTTGGCTGTGCCTTTTTCGCTGTTCTGCTAAATTTTGTTTTGCATGAGGAGGGCATAGGGCAAGAACAGATGCGTGAATATATCACTTGGGCTGTTTGCTTAATAGTGGTCCAATCACTCGCAATGCGGAAAGGATTTTTACAACGTTTTGCAATTTTTGCTTTTCTTGTCGGTCTTGATGCGTTCTTGTCTCTGCGGCTTTCCGGTGATCCTACAGAGTTAGTGCGGGCTGGGTCAGAAGATTTGGGTAGTGCTAATGCTGTAGCTATGTGGTATGGATTTTGTTTTATTTATTTCTTGATTTCAGGGTTAGAGGCTAAGAATAATTTCGTGCGCGGGAGTTCATGGGCAGGAGGATTGTTTTGTTTTATGTTAATGGGAATGACCGTAAGTCGTGGCCCACTCTTAGGGGCTGCTATCGCAGGGGCGTTGGCCTTCAAAAGGGTTCTCAAAAGAAGTTTTCTGCCTGTTATCGGGTTTTTGATTATCAGTTGGTTTGTTTATATAGCAGGGCTACTAGATAATATCATTGGTTATTATATTGAACGTGGGACAGTAGAAACGGGACGGATTTATCTTTGGGAACGCGGTTTTGCACAATTTCTGGATTCCTGGTGGGGTGGTGTCGGCTTTTCAAATGCTAAAATAACTAAATATGGTGGGACGGAGGGTGGGTCTGGCCCTCACAATTCTCTAATTAATATAGGATTCTCCTCAGGCGTGATTCCGTTAGTCCTCTACATGAGCTATTTATGGGAAACAGCACGTAGAGCATTTCAATTGAGGAAAGAAAGATCCGGGTATGCTCCATTCCTGCTTCCTATGTTTTCATTTGCTATGTTGGAAATGATGATTCTTGATTGGACCTTTATGAATCCATGGGTGATGGTCGTATTTGCAACGATACTTTCTGAGCAAAACTATCTTCGGTTTAGGTCGAATCGAGGGGAATCAAACCTATCCTGAGAATTAGGGCTATGCTTTTTCTCAAATATGTGTAGCCGAAAAATGCGATGATTTGAAGAAATGCGTATTTTTGCAACATGCCAGAATTTGGCTGCTCATGAGGAGAGGACAAATTGAAATGCCGCCTGCTCTATCTTGTTGGTCAGTTAGGTCTTGGTGGTTTAGAGCGCCAACTCTATTATCTATTGTATGCAATGGATCGAAATCGTTTTCATCCGACTGTTGTGGTGTGGAACTATAAATGCGAGGATTCATATGCGCGACTGTTCGGCGAACTTGGTGTACCTCTTTACGGTCTTCCAGATAGGCTTTTCCGTTTAGGAAAAATTAGAGCATTCCGGCAATTGGTAAAGTCACTATCTCCCGAAATAGTGCATTCCTATAGTTTTTATACAAATTTTGCTGCTTGGTATGCCACGCTGGGCTTATCTGCAATCCCGATCGGATCAATTCGACAGAACTTCATTTCAGAACGAAAGAAAGCTGGGAAATTGCTAGGTTGCCTAAGTGCTCGTTGGCCAGCATTTAACATTTGTAATAGTGTAGCTGCCAAAAATACGGTGGAAAGTATGCGGAGCTACTGGAAACCACAATTCGTTTTTTCAGTGAGAAACGGTCTTGATCTTGATCAGTTTCAGGTATTTCCAATGGCAATGGGACAGGCAAAGCTCCTTGCTATTGGGAGGCTTTTCCCGGAAAAGCGTTGGGACAGACTCCTGCATTGCCTTGAGTTGGTTTCTAAGAAAGGCCTGAAATTTGAATTGAATCTTGTTGGTGATGGGCCTCTTCGTAAGAGACTTGAAATGCAAGCAAGTCATCTTGGAATAGACGATAAAGTCAATTTTTTGGGAACAAGGTGCGACATACCAACCTTATTGCAAGACGCAACTTTTCTCGTCCATACGGCTGACGATGAAGGTTGCCCTAATGTGGTAATGGAAGCGATGGCATGTGGACGAGCAGTTGTGGCTACTGACGCTGGAGACGTTCCATGCCTAGTTGAACATGAGAAGACTGGGTATTTGGTGCGCCGTGGGGATGACTCGACACTTGTCGAATCCATTTCAGAGCTTATTACGAATTTTGAATTATCTCGTCGCATGGGTGAAGCCGGCAGAGCGAAGGCAGAAAAGGAGTTTGGATTGAATCGACTTGTTTCTGAAACACTGGCTGTTTACCGTGCAGCCCATTGGGAGAGTTTTTAATATGTGTGGACTAGCAGGTTGGCTAGGTATCCTTCCTAATAGTGAATATTATGCCCAAAGACTAGCTAAGGCTTTGCATCATCGAGGTCCCGATGGCAGGGGTATACAGTCCTGGTTTCATGCAACTCTCATTCACACCAGGCTCAGCATCATCGATCTGTCCCAAGCAGGAGCGCAGCCTCTGGCAAACGAAAGAGACACCGTTTGGACTGTCTTTAATGGAGAAATTTACAATCACCGGGAGATTAGAAGTGAATTAGAAGCCAAAGGGCATATATTGAAGGGGCGATCAGATTCTGAGATTTTACCCCATCTCTATGAAGAAGAGGGTTGGGAATTTGTCAAACGCTTACGAGGTATGTTCGCTCTTGCAATTTATGATACGCAAACCAAGACGTTGGTCCTTGCCCGTGATCGCTTTGGGATAAAACCACTTTTTTACGCCCCTGAGAATAATTTTTTAGCCTTTTCCAGCGAAATACGGGCGCTTTTGATGTTGCCGGACATCGATCTCCAACCAGACAGACAGGCCGTTTATGATTTTGCTGCTCTGAGTTACATTCCTGCACCAGAAACCTTTTATAAGGGTATCCGAGCTCTTCAACCAGGGGAAGTTCTTGTCGGGCAACTGGATGCGGAGAAAAAGGTAACGTACAACTTGCGTTCTCATCATCAATGGGCAATTACTCCCAATCCCTTATTGAATATATCGGAGGCCGCAGATAAGGCGGAAGAGCTGCTTAGGACTGCTGTTCGTCGGGAAATGGAAAGCGACGTTCCACTTGGTTGCTTGTTAAGCGGGGGGATTGATTCATCTCTTGTCAGTTTTGCTGCACAAGAGGCCCTTCATGGGGGACTTCAAACATTTAATGTGCGGTTTCAAGATGAAGCATTTGATGAAACATGGGCTGCGGTTGCAATGGCTAAACATATCGGAAGTCATCATGAAACTCTTGATATGAGTGATGGCCAGGGAACCTGGGACCATGTCACGCGTCTTCTTTTGCATGCTGGGCAGCCCTTTGCGGATACATCACTTTTTGCCGTGAATGGAGTTTGTCGTCTCCTCCGCAGGCATGTAACGGTAGCGCTCTCCGGAGATGGGGGGGACGAAGGATTTGGAGGCTACAATTTTTATTGGCAGCTTGCAAAAATCTCGCGATGCCTAGTTTTCCCATCATGGATCTGGAGCAGTGCTTCTCACGCTATGGAACCATTAACCTACTTCGGAAGCTCTTTTGGACAGTTATCGGAACGGTTGGGGGTTCTAGCTAAGGATGATAATACAGCCATAATGCAGAACTTATTTTGCTGGATTAGAGAAAAAGAACACCGCAGGCTTTGCCGTGACATAGATCTTCTTCCTGTTCGGAGGTTGCTTGCGCCACATTGGGATAATCATCTGTCCCCAAGTGCTTCACGACTAGAACGGCTGTCCGCACATGCAACGGAAGTCAACATAAGAATGACGTTGGCGAATGATTTTCTTTTCAAGGTGGATACAGCAAGCATGAAAGAAAGCCTGGAAATTCGAGTTCCCATGTTGGATGAGGATCTCTTCGCGTTTGGTCTTTCTTTACCCCACAATCTTAAAGCCAACAGTCGGGAATGCAAGAGGGTCTTGCGCGAGGTTTCCAGGCGGTGCCTACCCCTTAAAGTTGCCAATAAACCGAAGATGGGTTTTGGAATACCAGTGGATAACTGGGTTGATTCTGATTTCAAGCGTAATTTAAAAGAAACGTTACTGGGATCCCACAGTTGCCTTCCCGAATATTTCCATCCGGAAGCATACCGCCCGATTATCGGTTCGTTTTGTGAGGGACGTCCTTTGCCTGGTGTTTCACGGCAAGGATTGTATCAGCGTGCAATTATGTTGTTGGCTGTGCATTTAGCACATCAAGGTGTCGTGTAGTTTAGAATCTAAATAATAAGTAATAGCGGCCAACCTATTGAAAAATTCTCACAATTTTCAAAGAAAAAATGAGTGAAAAAATTCATATACTTATGGTTCAAGCAAAAGGAGCCGATGAGACTAATCCAGCAGCATGGGTGTGGGCAGACAGGCAGGCAAATTCTCTTTTAGAATTGGGTTGCGTCATTGAGACTTATGGATTTTCAAATCGACGCTCCTTGCTAGGATTATTAAATGGGGCACTAGCTCTGAGGAAGAAAATATATGAATTTAAAGCAGATTTGGTGCATGTGCACTTTGGTGCGGCACAGGCTGTGATAGCTGTGATGGTTTCTTCCAAACCAGTAGTGATTTCATTCTGCGGAAGCGATCTTTTGGGAAATTATGATTCAAGTGGTCGAAAAACTTGGTCAGGTTATCTTTCAGGGTGGCTTTCTCAATTGGCAGCACTTGGGGCACAACGATGTATTGCGAAAACCGAAGAACTAAAACAAACTCTCTGGTTTTCCACTTGCAAAAAAAAATGCGTAGTCATTCCGAATGGAGTAAATCTAGATCTATTTGTAGCAATGCCACGTTCAGAGGCGCGAGCGTTATTAGGTTGGTCACACGAAGACCCAGTGGTTCTGTTTATGGATCGGAAAGGGGCGTGGGTGAAGAATCGTAATCTTGCAAATGCTTCCTACGAAGAAGCTAAAAAGAATATACCGTCCTTAAGGTTTCAGGTTGTCGAAACGGAACCTCCAGAGAGGATGCCCATTTTCATGAATGCTGCAGACGTTTTGTTGATTACCTCACGTCATGAGGGATCTAACAACACGGTTAAAGAAGCACTTGCTTGTAATCTGCCTGTGGTTTCAACTCCAGTTGGGGACATTCCTCAAAGATTGGCTGGGGTTCATCCTTCGGCTGTGGCCCCTTCAGATCCAAAGATAGTTGCAGATGCTCTGACGAAAATCTTACGACAAAAAATCCGAAGCAATGGAAGATTGTGTGTAGCCCACCTTAGTCTGGATAACGTGGCCAAGCGCGTATGGAATTCTTACTTGGAAACATTAGGGCTCAAGGATCAATTATTTGACTAATTAAAGGAAAAGTTTGCCATATGCCCACTACTTATCTTGAATGCCATAAGGGCGGTTCAGAGAAGAAAAGGACGTGACCGAACGTATTGAAGTCGGAAATTCTAAACAGAATGTGCGTAAAACGGCAAAAATCTAATTCATCCTCAAGGTTTCTGTCCTGTGACTGCATGGCTTTATTCATAGGGACGTTATAAAGAGAGTACCTTAACAGTTCCACAATAAATTATTTGATGGATATGCAATCAATTTCATCATCGGATCAAGCAATGTCTATTTCAGAATATGCAAAAGAATTGAAAAATTCAGGAATACGGGTTGTCTCCGTGAAATCTGAAAATTTTTGGGTTGGATATGAATTGGGCTCACTAGTGCGTGTTCCCTCGTTTTTTGTAGGAACTCCGGCACCTGGAGAAGTCCGACAGATACTTTGGAAGAGTGGAAAGGCGGTAGCAACCTATTTGCTATCCCCAGATGAGTCTCATACTGAAAATGCCTGGTTGTATGTTTGTAATGACCATAATTACAGTTTAGAAAAACTTTCTTCACCAATGCGGCGCAATGTACGTCGGGGGCTCAGGGAACTTGAAATCAAGCTGATCACTGTTGAACAACTGCTACTTCACGGAGTCGAGGCTTTTTGCGATACGCGGCGACGGGTTGGTGTAAGTGATGGGACGGCAACTCAATTTCAGCGGCGATTTCTCCAGAGAGCGAAATGTTCTGCCCATGTTTTTTGGGGAGCTTGGAATAGGGACAAGTTAGCAGCCTTCTTATCTGTTACGGAAGTTGATGGCTGGGCAGAAATTGAAGGCTGCTTTTCTGCCGATGCGATGCTTAATTTGAGGCCAAATGACACTTTATTTTTTTCTGTTCTTTCCCATTACCTAACCAAAAAAAAAATCGACATTGTAAGTTACGGTACTAGTTCGATTCAAGAAAGCAGCAATCTAGAAACGTTACATCTTTTTAAGACAAAAGTTGGATTTGAAGCTCGAAAGGTTCATAGGGCATTTGAGCTTCATCCATTCCTGTGCCCCATTCGGAATATGACCGTTCTTAGGTTAGCAAGATTTTTGCTTAAATTGGCGCCGCGCAATCGAATATTAAAAAAGGCGGTTGGAACCCTTGCTATTATGCTAAATGCACATCAGCCTCTTAAGCAATAATTGGATATAGAAAATGGTTTTCCAATAAATACTCAAGCCTAACTGTATTTTGAATGCTTTAAAAGTGAATTGCCCGATGAGCATATTATCACCAATGGTCTCTGTCGTCATTCCTTGTCGTAACGAAAAAGATCATATTGAGGCCTGCCTTCGTTCGGTTTTAGCTCAAGAATCTCTAAAGGGAGGCATAGAGATTATAGTGGTTGATGGTATGTCAGACGATGGAACACGCGAGATCCTTACCCGATTAAAAGGGGAGGATTCTCGCTTCAAAGTCATTGACAATGTAAAACGGATTACCCCTTCTGCCAGGAATTTAGGAATTCGTGCGGCACGTGGACAGTACATTGCGATCCTGGATGCTCACACCGTGTTTGCACCGACGTATCTTCATACGTGTGTTGATCTTTTAGACGAGCATCCTGAGATTTGTTGTGCTGGAGGCCCTATAACCAGTGTAGCCAAGGGAGCCTTCGGTCGAGCCACAGCAGTGGCCATGTCGAGCCCGTTAGGGGTGGGAAATGCCAAACATCGGTTTCCCAACTATGAAGGTTATGCAGAAGAGGCTTGTTTTCCTGTGTTCCGTCGAGAAGTATTCGATGAAGTGGGGCTCTTTGATGAAGAGTTAATACGCAATCAAGACGATGAGTTTAATTTTCGGATTGCTCTCAGGGGAGGGAAAATTTTTTTGTCACCTCGGGCCCAATCTAACTACTATGTCAGGGAAAGCCCTCGCCAGTTATTCTGGCAATATTTTCAATATGGATTTTATCGGGTGCTTGTCTTGAAAAAACACCGTCTTCCTATTGCGCTTCGTCATTTTATCCCTGTCGTATTTTTCTCAGCCATGGGAGCATTATTTTTGGGTTCTTTTATGTTTAAAGGTTGGTTGAACCTGGCAGGATTCGTTTTGCCAGTTATCTATGGGTTGATTTTGGGTTTGGGAGGAGTTTCTGTTGGGATCAAAAAAGGGATCGGTGTGGGTCTTTGGTTTCCAGTGGCAGTTTTTATATTGCATTTTTCGTATGCTTTAGGGTTTGTATGGGCGTGCATGGGGGCTCCCAAGGAAGGTATTTCAAAAATGACCAGGGGGTAAAGGGAACGACTAATTCATTCTATTTTTATTATTAGCGAGTTTCAAAAACGAATAGTGGTTCCTCTTGTCAGATGCAAGTATAACGTCTTTTAATATGTAATTTCTTCCCTCATCTCTCTAATAAAAGTGGACACTCGTTAATTTAATATGATGAACAAACTGGATTTGGATTTTATCAATATCAAAGAAGTCCAAAAATCTGAGTTGGCTTCTTTACATCTTAGATATCTTCCCACACCGTTTTCTGGAAGTCCTGGAAGTAAATTGTTGGAACTTTACTACCGTGTGCTATCTGAGGAAAGTAGTGCTTTTGGAATCGCCGCCGTTCTAAATGGAACGACCGTAGGGTTTGCCTGTGCGGTAGGAAACGCACATTTTCTTCAAGAAAGGTTGGTTAAAAGGTTTCCCTTTTTAATATTGTATTGGGCCTTTCGGCAAATACTATATAAGCCAAAAATATTGGTAAGATTGTTAAAGCGTTTGATAAACCCTGGGTCCAAAGAAACGAGAAGCTGGCAATGCTCTGCTGATTTGATAAATTGGTACACTTACCGTCCAGTAGTGGTTGAGGAACAACATAGAAAATATCGAATTGCAGATTCTTTAACCAAACTTTTGATAGAAGAAGCTGAGAGGCGACAAGTGCCTGGAATAATAGCAATAGTTGAACAGTCAAACACTCGATCATTGCGGCATTTTTCGCGGCATAATTTTTTTGAATTATGTAAGGTGCACAGCACAACGGTCTTGATTAAATCTTTAAGCAATCAACTGCGATAGTGCCTAGGATGGTTGTCCTGGGTCAGGTCCATTGCTGGATGAATGGTAAAAAACCCCGCCCTGTAAGGGCGGGGTAATCAAAATTCTTGCTGAAATCTTCAAGCTTCCTACTATCTAGACATCCTATAGGAATGGGTCTTGGACTGCCAGGCACTGGTGCTACTGGTTCGCGACAGGTATCGGACGTAAATGGTTCCGCTGGACGGTAAGCCGGACACGGAGAACTGGTGGCTCCCATTCACCCCGCCGCTGTAATAATTGGAGCCCCCCGAGGTGGAACCCACATACACCCAATGTTGAGCATTTTCACTGCTATGGCCGCCCGTAAAGGTCACCGAGGAGCTGGTCAAGGTGGAGCCTGGAGCTGGTGACGAGACGGATGGTGGAAAACTGCTCGTCGTGGTGGTTGTCCCGCCGGAAGAACTGCCGACACTCATCGTATAGGCATGGGTCTTGGACTGCCAGGCACTGGTGCTACTGGTTCGCGACAGGTATCGGACGTAAATGGTTCCGCTGGACGGTAAGCCGGACACGGAGAACTGGTGGCTCCCATTCACCCCGCCGCTGTAATAATTGGAGCCCCCCGAGGTGGAACCCACATACACCCAATGTTGAGCATTTTCACTGCTATGGCCGCCCGTAAAGGTCACCGAGGAGCTGGTCAAGGTGGAGCCTGGAGCTGGTGACGAGACGGATGGTGGAAAACTGCTCGTCGTGGTGGTTGTCTCGCCGGAAGTGCTGCCAGTCGAGCCAGAGCCTTGATGTTCATAGGCTCCAATATCAAACGCAGCACCTTTAGGCCTTGGCTTCTCATCCTTGTCTGTACTAATTCCACTGATAGATTTCCCCTTATCGATGGCTAGGCTGGTCGATTGAAGATGGAAATCTTTGCCCGACGCATTGACAAATAAGGGGTTCGAGGTCAAATTATTTTGGTTCGTGGCATTGGTGAGACTGAGATTGGATGCATTGGCAAAGGAGATATTGTTTTTGACGGTTGTTGTCGTGGCCCCTTCGCCCACAAAAATCCCATGGGTACTGTTGTTATAAACCGTGTTATTTTCCACTCGAGATCCACTCGTGCTGTCTTTACCAACATAAATTCCATAATAGTCATTGGCATAGGTAATATTGTTGTAGAGGCGGGTATTGGTCACTCGATAGGCAATACCAAATCCGCCAAAATTGCCATAGGCCACATTGTTATATGCCGCATTCCCATTTCCTGAACTGATCAAGAGCCCAAAAGTCCAACCTCCTGCAGTACCATTGTCATAAAAAATATTGTTTCGGGCGATATTGTTGTTGGAAACGTTGGAATAGTTTCCATGAAAGAATTTCCCACCATTGCCTTTATTATGATGAAATTTACTGTTTCGGACTATGTTATGACTGGTCTCGATATAAAACCCATGATCAAGGATCTGAGATCCGTTATGATGCACATCTAAATTAATAAATTCATGATAGGTATTGATTTGGCTAGAAGCGGTGCTGCTAGTTGTCACTAGAATGCCAGTATTTTTGGTGTATTTTATCTGGCAGTCGATAACCCGAATGTACTTGGTTCCTCCCGAAAATTTAAACCCGTGCAAAGCCCTATTGGCTCCGTCCACATTAAAACCTTTAATAATGAGATACTTGCTCTGGCCATCCGCAATCCAAAAAAACGCATTATCTGTGAGGGGCTTGATGGTTACCGTATCGCCTGGATTCACTGCGACAGTAATAGGATTGCTCCAGGAAGTTCCATTCGGTATGGGTACTTGCCAGTGCCGAATGGATTCGGCATAAGTCCCTGATTTGACGTAGAGAGTGTCCCCCGCAGAAAGGCTCCGAACACCTTCTGCTATCGTACGAAGCGGTTGAGCATTGGTTCCGGGATTCCTATCGTTGCCCGTCGTGGCCACATAATAGATGGTGGCGTGGGCGGCTTCCACAGTCATGATGACGGCGGCAAAGGCGACACAAGCACATAGCACAGAAAAGGTTTTGGTCAAGCAGAAAAAGGGCATGTGTGAAAATCTCCCAAAAGAATTGGTAGTGAGTAAATCGCGATGTTTTTTGGATCGGCCCTGTCAATGGGGCAGGAAGTACTTTCTAGGTGGGAGGAAATTCTTGCCGATCGGGGAAGTGGGCAAAAATTTTCCCTATCTTATCCGATGAAATTCTCATAGATTGCGCCCCTTCTTTCGCTGGTCTTTCTGGATATTTCGAACAGGACAATTTGCCACGCCAGGAATGAGCCTGTGTTTCTCTTGCCTATAAGACCGAATATGTTCGTATGGCTATGAAAGAAAAATGCCGATTGTGGAAAAATTCTTCGAGCGCCGTCTCTTGAAAATTAATTAAAAAAAGAAAAAGGGTGAAAATTGTGGGGGCGGTCAATTGAAAAACAATGAATGCTGGTTAGGCTAAGCAAGATGAGTGCCGAGAGAGGAGAATTGATAGGGCAGAAGAGAATTAAAAGATTGCGTTTTATTTAAGTTCCTAAAAATAAAGAACAAGACCAAATATCAATCATGATTTTAATTTTTCTCTGATCGCCATTCGGCCAGGGTTCTGACCTATAAATAAGTATTAATGCTGTATGGGATCAACTGCATCATGGAGGTATTTCCTTCCCCTCATTTCCTATGAGTGGTATGTTTTTCCTATTTGCCCTATTTGTTTTAAGGAATGATAAAACAATCTTCATGTTGAGATGAGTCAGGTGGGCGGTCATAAAAAATGAGGCTGAGATCCTACATGGCCATTCATTTAGTAAAATGAATTGAACCCCCTCCCAGACTTCTTTCATTTGAGGCGGCATTCAGAAGTGGACCCCATTCATTGGACAAGAATTTGTAGATGCTCAGTGAAATCTTCTGCGGTATATTTTCGTTCAACGAAAGGAGCAGAAGATGGCACGACGATCCCGACGGAATCATTCCCCTGGGATTCAGAAAGGTGGCCTTAGCGGCGGTGAAGAGTGACCGGACTCTTGCCGAGCTTGCCGAACAGTTTGATGTCCATCCGCATCAGATCCAAGACTGGAAGAAACAACTCGTCGCGAAAGCCGAACACGTATTGGGAGGTGGGATGGTCGACGTGAGCGACCAGCGACAGGTGCAGCAGAGTTGCAGGCGAAGATTGGGCAATGAACGATGGAGAAGGATTTTTTAGCCGACTCGCTCAGACCCGGCCGATGAGCGAGCGCAAAGCCATGATCAAGGCCAGGCAAGAACTCTCCGTAATGCGTCAGTGTTCCCTGTTGGCGGTCCCTCGCTCAAGTGCGTGCACCCCGCTCGCAGCCGGTCTCGGCTGACGATCTGACCCTGATGCGCTTGCTGGACGCACTTTATCTACAAAGGCCCTTCTACGGGAGTCGGCGACTGTGCGTCGAGCTGCAGCATCAAGGCTAGGGAGTGAATCGGAAGCGCGTCCAGCGGCTGATGCGGAAAATGGGGATTCAGGCCATCTATCCAAAGCCTCGAACGAGTCAGCCTGGCATGGGGCACAAGATTGATCCTTATCGATTGAGAGGATTGACTATTGACCGACCCAATCAGGTCTGGGCAAGCGACATCTGCTACAGTGCGCCCAGCCTTCGGAAGTGTCATGGATGACATGACCGAAGCGCGAGC